>NZ_MUJY01000037.1 GCF_002286785.1 Pseudomonas sp. PIC25
ATCCTCCGCAAGGGGCTTGAAATGGTGTCCACCAAAAACAGGTGGACACCATGCCGAAGCCAGGAGGGATCGAGGAGGCGTGTTCGCCAGACGCTTACGCTTAGTGGCAGTGATAGGGCTGAGACCCGGCATGGCAGCACTGTCCCGGTGGTGAGTCCTTGCGGCATCCGCCGCCGTGCTCGATCCGGTCCGTCCCGGCCGTCGGGCCGAAGGGAAGAGTGTTTTGCGCCGATGCGACTGGGGCACAAAGGACGAATAGCGTGGCAATTACTGCCGGCAGCAGGTTTCTGATGAGCATTACGGTCTCCTTGTAATTCCATTGCCCATTTCGAACCTAGTTGAGGGAAAGTCTTCGCGCAATCATTTTGCCATCATAAAAGTTCATAGCGCGCTGCTCTCTTAGACGTCAGGCCCTTCCCGCTTGCTCGCAGTCCCTTCTATCCCGATGAACTGCAACCCACCCCATCTGTTGCGGGTAGCACAACCCCCCTAATAAGAACACGTAACAAATTTTAATAAGAATTGTTACCATTATTTTTTATAAAAAATGGGGAGTTGAAGTTGGCTAATTCACGCATTCATCCGGCCTGTCTATCTCTGCTCGGCCTGCTCGTTGCTCCGGCACTCCAGGGTGCAGAATCCAAGACCGCCTTGGAAATGCCGGCGTCCACCGTCACCGGCGCCCGGACGGAAGACAGTTACAAGCAGAGCACCAGCAAGAGTGCGCTGAAGATCGACGCCCCGCTCCGGGACATCCCGCAGACGGTCAACGTGATTCCGCAAAGCGTGATCAAGGACCAGAACGCCCAGTCCATGGAGGATGTGCTGAAGAATGTGCCGGGAGTCGGCCTGTCCAACGGCGACGGCCAGCGCGATCAGGTCACCATCCGCGGCTTCAGCGCCATTGGCGACATGTACATCGACGGCGTGCGTGACGATGCCCTCTATTACCGCGATCTATCTAATATCGAGCGGGTGGAAGTGATCAAGGGGCCGGCGGGCGTGCTGTATGGTCGCGGCTCATCGGGCGGCCTGATCAATAGCGTGAGCAAGAAACCCAATTTCGCCCCCGTGCAGGAAGTCGGCGTGACCTTCGATTCCGAAGGCAAGAAGCGCACACAGTTCGATGCCGGCTGGGCGGATACCCAGCGTGGCGACAAGGCGTTCCGGGTCACCGGCGCGCTGGAAGACAGCGACGGCTTCCGCGACGACGCCTTCCTCGAGCGCAAGGCCATCGCCCCGTCCGCCTACTTCAAGCTGTCCGACGATCTGGAGCTGAACCTGGGCGCGACCTACCTGTACGACAAGCGCCTGATCGACTTCGGCATCCCTGCGCTGAACGGCCGTCCGGTGAACGTCGACCGCGACAAGCGTTTTGGCTCGGCGGACGCAGACCAGGACTACACCCGCAGCGAAGTCTTCTCCTTCACCGCTGGCGTCGATTACCGCATCAACGATGCCCTGACCCTGACCAACACCAGCCGCTACTACCACTACGACCTCGACCGCAACAACACGCTGGCCCATACCGACGCCTCCCGCTTCGTCACCGACAGCAACGGCGAGCTGCTGATCAAGCTGCGCCGCGGCAATGTGCAACGCAAGGAAGACGGCTGGTTCAACCAGACCGAGCTGAAGCAACAGGCCACGCTCGCCGGCATGCAACACAACCTGCTATACGGGGTGGAACTGGGTCGCCAGGAAAAGAACCAACTGGTGTTCAGCCAGGACAACGTGGCCCAGGTACCGGTGTTCAGCGATGGTCTGATCCGCGTGCCGTTCCAGGCTTCGCGCAAGACCAGCGATGGCGTCAACACACAGGACACGGCAGGTTTCTACGTGCAGGACCTGGTCGAATTGAGCCCGCACTGGAAAGCCTTGGTGGGCGTTCGCTACGACAGGTTCGACCAGGAATACGCCGACGACATGACCGGCAACGAGCTGTCGCGGACCGATTACACCTGGAGCCCGCGTGCCGGCCTGGTCTATGAGCCGAACGATGTGCAGTCCTACTACCTCTCGGTGAGCCGCTCCCACCAGCCGTCTGCCGAAATGTTCGCACTGACCGCCACCAACGCCGACCTCGAGCCGGAAGAGACCACCAACTACGAGATCGGCACCAAGTGGGATCTGCTGGGCGATCGTCTGTCGATCACCGCGGCAATCTTCCGCCTGGAGCGCACCAACATCAAAACCACCGATCCGGCCAACCCGGCCCGCCTGGTCCTGGCTGGCGAGCAGCGCACCGATGGCTTCGAGACCACCATCAGCGGGCGCCTGAGCGACAAGTGGGAAATCTATGCCGGCTACGCCTACCTGGATGCCGAGATCGCCAAGTCGAACAGCCGCACCAACGGCGTGGACAACGAAGGCCAGGTGCCGACCCTGACCCCACGCAATAGCGCCAACCTCTGGCTGGTGCGCTCGCTGGCGCCGGAATGGCGCGCCGGCCTTGGCGTGAATTACGTGGACGAACGCTACACCGCGCTGGACAACGTGACCGTCATGCCCAGCTACACCACCGCCGACGCGGCGCTGTTCTACGAGCAGCCGAGGTGGGACATGGCCATGCGCCTGCGCAATATCTTCGACAAGGAGTACTACGCCTCGGCCCACGGTTCGGTGGACCTGATTACTCCCGGCGCACCGCGCACCCTGGAAGTCAGCGCCAACTACCGGTTCTGATCGCCCGGCCACATGGCATGCGCCCGGGCAGATGCCTCTGCCGGGCGCTTTCTCCGAACGCGCCGCAACCGGCGCCATCCGGCTCCGGCGCCGCTCGTCCCTCGCGGCTCCTCTTGCACTCGCGCGACAGTCAACTGCAGTGATGCGACAACATGTCGCCGCCACTGTTTTGCCAGCGGAAAGCGGCTTGGCGCTCGCCGGAGCGCTATGCTAGGTTGGCGCCTCGCTAGGAAGGCCAGCCCATAGCCGGAGCGCATTGAATAAGAAAGAGAGGAGCCCACATGGCCGAGGCCACGCCCGCGCTGGAAATCCGCAACCTGCACAAACGCTACGGCGACCTCGAGGTGCTCAAGGGCATCTCCCTCACTGCGCGCGACGGCGACGTGATCTCCATCC
>NZ_MUJY01000038.1 GCF_002286785.1 Pseudomonas sp. PIC25
CCTTACCTCCGCCCCGCCAGCCCGGCGCATTCTACTCGAATCCGCCACCGACACAACCCCTTTTACTTACTCAACTCTTTGATTATCAAGGAGTTTTTCATTCAGGCTGCGCCGGAAGTGGCGCGCATTATAGAACCATTCGAACAGCCGTCAACGAACTTTTTTGACCATTCGCTTCGAAAAGGATCATGCGCTACGCCGAAGTTATTCAACGCACTCCATTCTGTATGTCGATCTCGACTAAGTGATGTTTATAAATGGCTAAATGATGCATTTTGCGTCTTATTGTCGTCGCAGGTGCTACCTAGACTGGTCGACAACTCAATCGCACCTGGAGAAAACAACAATGAACGTCCTCCTGCTCGGCGCCGGCCACATCGGTTACACCATCGCCCAACTCCTGCATAACTCCGGCGACTACAAGGTGCTTGTCGCCGACCGCGACGAAGAATCGCTCAAGAGCATCGCCAGTCTGGGTATCGCCACCCGTCAACTGGACTCCTCCGATAGCAGTGCGCTGGAAACCACCCTGCGTGCATTCGATGCCGTACTCAATGCCCTGCCGTACCACATGGCGATTACCGTGGCCACGGCGGCCAAGAAGGCAGGCACTCATTACTTCGACCTGACTGAAGATGTCCACGCCACCAAGACCATCCGTGCCCTGGCCGAAGGCTCGCAGACAGCGTTCATGCCCCAGTGCGGTCTTGCCCCTGGGTTCATCGGTATTGCCGCCCACTCCCTGGCTAGCCGTTTCGACAGCGTTCGCGAAGTGAAGATGCGTGTCGGCGCGTTGCCTGAGTTTCCAACCAACGCCCTCAAGTACAACCTGACCTGGAGCGTGGACGGCTTGGTCAATGAATACTGTCATCCTTGCGAAGCCATCCGTAATGGCCGTCTGCAATTGGTACAGCCGCTGGAAGGCCTCGAGCATTTCTCTCTGGACGGCGTGGAATACGAAGCCTTCAACACTTCGGGCGGCCTGGGCACTTTGTGCGAAACGCTGGAAGGGAAGGTCGAAGTGCTGGACTACAAGACCGTTCGCTATCCCGGCCATCGCGATCTGATGAAGTTCCTTCTGGAAGATCTGCGTCTCGCCGGCAACCAGGAGAAGCTGAAGGACATTCTCCGCGGCGCCGTGCCAAGCACCATGCAGGACGTTGTCCTGGTGTTCGTCACCGTCAACGGTTTGCGCGACGGTAAGCTGGTTCAAGAAGTGTTCAGTCGGAAAATCTTCGCCGCCGAACAGAATGGTCGCCTGACCAGCGCTATCCAGATCACCACGGCGGCCGGCATCTGCGCAGCGCTCGATCTGTTCCGCCAAGGCCAACTGCCGCAGTCCGGCTTCATCAGCCAGGAGCAGGTTTCGCTCGAGGCTTTCCTGGCCAACCGTTTCGGCATGGCGTACGAAGCCCATACCAACGAAGCTCGAGAAGCTGCCTGAACGATGCAGTGAACATGGCTGCCGGCTTCACCGGCGGCTATGTGCCCAGGAAAACAGGTGGACTGACGTGTAAGCCCCGCTCCTGAGCTGTTACCGATACGCCTCGCGGCGTACCGGCCGAAGCGTCAGCCGCTGTATCCATATAAGAATAAAAAGAGGAATGACCATGAACGGCCCCACCGCCGCGCTGGAAATCCGCAACCTGCACAAACGCTACGGCGACCTCGAGGTGCTCAAGGGCATCTCCCTCACTGCGCGCGACGGCGACGTGATCTCCATCC
>NZ_MUJY01000039.1 GCF_002286785.1 Pseudomonas sp. PIC25
AACGCCTTGGTGCAGTACCTCAAGGCTGGCGAGACCAAGGTCGAGACCTTCACCGTAACTGCGTTGGAAGGTACCCAGCACACGGTCAGTGTGACCATCCATGGTGTGAACGACGCTGCGGTATTCGCACCCGGCGGAAGGCAGGGCTATGTTCAGGAGGACACTCACTTCAGTTCGGAGGGCCGGGTCAGCGTGGTGGACGGGGATCAGGGCGAGGCCGTTATCGTGGCGCAGACTGCCACGCGCGGCCTGTATGGACAGTTCAGCATCGATGCCGCCGGCTTCTGGCGCTACGAGCTGAACAATGCCGATCCGGCCGTGCAGGCGCTCGGCACGGGCGATACCCGGCCCGAGACCTTCACTGTCACGACCCTTGACGGGAGTTCGACCACGGTGACGATCGTGGTGCAGGGGTTGGATGAACCCGTGGTCCCGGCTACCCGGCCACCGGTGGAGCCGCCTCCGGTGGTGGTGACCCCGCCGCAGCCTGCGCCAGCCGCGATACCGGCTCCGGCCATTCCCGATCCGGTCGCGCCGCCAGCGCCGCCGACCCCGTTCAACGCCACGGTGCTGCCGGCGAACAGCCTGTCCGCGCCTTCGCCCGCTGCGTCGCCGCTGGTCGCCGCCGTGCAGAGCCGCGAGCTGGACCTGTTGCTGCAGGCACGTGGCGACTATTACGAGCTCTATACCCAGCGTGGCGGGTTCCAGATGCTGGTGATCGAGGCGCCCCAGCCGCGCCTGAGCCTGTACCACGGCATTGCGGACCAGTACGCCGAAACGGAGATCCAGACCAGCTTCTCGGTGCCCTACGATGCGTTCGCCCACACCGACCCGAACGAGCGCATCCTGCTCAGGGCCACGCTGGCCAATGGTCAACGGCTCCCCGCCTGGGTGCGCTTCGACCCACGCAGCGGCACGTTCGAACTGGTCGCGCCGGCTGGTTACCGGGGCGAGCTGAACATCAAAGTGGTGGCCCGCGATAGCCAGGGGCGTGAGGCCAGTGCTCTGTTCCGCTTCAATGTGGGCGATCGCCGGGTGGCCGAAGCGAGCAGCCGCAGCGGGCTTTCGGATCAGTTGCGCCAAGCCGCTGCCCTGCGTTCGGCTGAGGCTAAGGTGCGGACGCTGTCCGCAGGCCAGGTGCCCTCCGATGCCCGGGCCGGGGCCAAGGCGGACTAGCGATGGAGCGGTCTCCGCTTGCTGCCCTGCTCGAATTGGGCCGTCAGGCCCGCCAGGCCGAGTCGCTGAGCGAGCTGCAGTTCCTGCTGGTCAACGACAGCCACGCCCTGGCGCCTTACCGGCAGGCGGCGTTCTGGACCGCTGACAAGGGCGTGCGGGCCTTGTCCGGCGTGGTGCAGGTCGAGGCCAACGTGCCTTACGCCCTCTGGCTCGACGCGCTCGGTCGACAGTTGATCCAGGAGCCCGGGGCTCGCGTTGTCGAGCGGGCGGCGCTGCCGGATGCGCTGGCCCGCGAGTGGGATGAATGGCTGCCGTGCGAGGCGCTGTGGCTGCCGTTGGGCGAGGACGCCGGCGTGCTGCTGGCGCGTGATCTGCCCTGGCGCGACCCTGAGCTGGCTTTGCTCATCGAGTGGGCCGGTATCTGGCACCACGCCTGGCAAGCCCGTCAGATGTTCCGGCGGGGCTGGGCCTTCTGGCGGCGCGACGCGCAGAAGACCGCCCGTGGCTGGCGCCCGTGGCGCTGGGCAATCGCCCTCGGCGTGCTCGCACTCGTTCCTGTCCGTCTGACGGTGCTGGCCCCCGGTGAGCTGGTGCCGGCCAACCCGGCAGTCATCCGGGCGCCGCTCGAAGGCGTGATCGATACCTTTCACGTGCAGCCCAACGAGGCGGTCCACCAGGGCCAGCCGCTGTTCGGCTTCGATGAGGCGCTGATCCAAAACCGTCTCGATGTGGCGCAACAGGCGTTGGCCACGGCCGAGGCCGAATACCGCCAGGCGGCGCAGCAGGCGCTTTCCGACCCACGTGCGAAGGCGCAACTGGCGGTGCTCACTGGAAAGATCGAGGAGAAGCGTGCCGAGGTCGCCTACGGGACCGAGCAGTTGCAGCGGGCCCGCGTGCTCGCCCCCCGCGATGGCATCGCCTTGTTCGACGACCCGTCCGAGTGGATCGGTCGGCCAGTCACCGTCGGCGAGCGCATCATGCGCATTGCCGCGCCGCAGGACGTGGAGGTCGAAGCCTGGGTCTCGCTGGCCGATGCCATTCCGCTGGCCGACGGCAGCCGGGTCGCCTTGCATCTCAACGCCAGCCCGCTGGCGCCGGTCGAGGCGACGTTGCGTTATTTCGCCCACGATGCGGTGGAGCGGCCCGACGGAACCTACGCCTACCGCGTCCGCGCCCGGCTGGCTTCTCCCACCGAGCACAGGGTAGGGCTCAAGGGCACCGCCAAATTCAGCGGGCGCTGGGTACCGCTTGGCTATTGGGCGTTGCGCAGGCCACTGGCCAGCCTGCGCGCGGCGACCGGGTGGTGAGTATGAACTGGCCCTTGCTGCGCGAGGAGTTGGCCCTGATGCCCGGCCCGGCCCTGGCCGACGGCCAGCCGAGCTGGACACTGCACGACCCGGCCCGCAACCGCTTCTTCAACATCGACTGGCCCACCTTCGAGATCCTGCGCCGTTGGTCGTTCGCCGATGCCCAGGCGATCATCGAGAGCGTGCGCCAGGAGTCGACCCTCGCGCTCGAACCTGAGGACGTCGAGCGGGTGACGCGCTTCCTTGGCGAGAACCAGCTACTCCAGGCGCGTCCCGGCAATGCCCGGAAACTGGCAGAGCGCTTGGCGCAGATGCAGGGCAGCCGTTTCAAGTGGCTGCTGCACCATTACCTGTTCTTCCGCGTACCCTTGGTGCGCCCCGATGCTTGGCTGGGGCGCTGGCAGGGGGTGGCCGGGCATTTCTACAGTCGTGGCTTTGCCCTGTTGACGCTGGGCGCGCTGTTGCTGGGCCTGGGTCAGGTGGCACGGCAGTGGGACAGCTTCACCGCGTCGTTGGTCGACACCTTCACCTGGCAAGGACTGGCCGCCTATGGGGTGGCCGTGTTCCTGGTCAAGCTGCTGCACGAACTCGGCCATGCCTTCACCGCCAAGCGCCTGGGCTGCCGGGTGCCGACCATGGGCGTGGCCTTCCTGGTCCTCTGGCCGATGGCCTACACCGATACCAACGACACCTGGCGCCTGACCAGCCGCTGGCAGCGCTTGCGGGTGGCCGCCGCCGGCATCGTCACCGAGCTGGGCGTGGCCGCCTGGGCAACCCTGGCCTGGAGCGTGCTGCCGGACGGAGAGCTGCGCTCGGCGGCCTTCGTGCTGGCCACCACCAGTTGGGTCGCCACCCTGGCGATCAACGCCAGTCCCTTCATGCGCTTCGATGGCTATTTCATTCTCGCCGACTGGCTGGACATGCCCAACCTGCATGAGCGCAGCTTCGCCCTGGCGCGCTGGAAGCTGCGGGAGTGGTTGTTCGATCTGGGCGAAGAGCGCCCCGAGCACTTCGCGCCGGCCAAGGAGCGGGCGCTGGTCGCCTTCGCCTGGGTGACTTGGGCGTATCGCCTGGTGGTCTTCCTCGGCATCGCGGTGCTGGTTTATCACTTCGCGGTCAAGGCTGTCGGCATCCTGCTGTTCATGGTCGAAATCGGTTGGTTCATCCTGATGCCGATCCGTCACGAACTGCGCGCCTGGAAGGCGCGCTGGCCCGCCATTCGCGGCCGGCGGCGCAGTCGCATCAGTCTGATCGTGGCCCTGCTGCTGGTGGCGCTGGTGTTGGTGCCCTGGCCCGGCCGGGTTACTGTCAGCGGCCTGTTGCGGCCGATGGCGGTCTGGCCGGTGCATGCGCCGGGGCCTGCCTACCTCGATGCGCTGCCTCACGCCGAGGGCGATGCCATCGAAGCGGGCGAAGTCCTTGTCCGCTTGGCCGCGCCGGACGTCCAGGTGCGTCGCGATGCGGTTGCGGCCCAGGTGGAGCGCCTGCGCTGGCTGGCGGCGTCCGCGGGTTTCGGTAGCGAATCTCGTTCCCGCCTGCAAAGCGCCCAGGAAGAACTCGCCACCGCCGAAACCACGCTCGCCGGCTTGGACCAGGAACTGGCGCGCTACCAGCCCAAGGCCCCGTTTGCCGGATACCTGTATGACCTCGACCCCGATCTGCAGGCTGGGCAATGGCTCGGTTCGAAAGAGCGCATCGCGCTCCTGGTTGGCCGGGAGGGGTATATGGTGGAAACCTTCCTCGACGAAGACGCGGTCAAGCGCGTCGCCCTGGGCGATACGGCGGCCTTCGTCAGCGACGGCGGAGAGGGCGGGCGCCTCGATCTGGTGGTTCGCCACATCGACGCGGATGCAACACGGGTACTCGCCAACGGCCTGCTCGCGGCACAGGCCGGCGGCCATATCCTCGTGCGGGAACGCCGGGGCCAACGGGTCCCCGAGCGAGGCGTCTACCGAGTCGTGCTGGCGGTAGCGTCACCCCCGGAGAGACTGGCCGGCCGCTCTTGGCGGGGAACCGTCGTCATCCACGGCGGCTGGGAAGCGCCGGCCTGGCGATACCTGCGCAATGCCTTTGCGGTGTTGTTGCGTGAGGCGAGTCTTTGAGGGTGTCGTGTTGCCGGAACGGCGGCAATATCGTCACGCTGCAAAAGATCCTGGGCCATTCGAGCTTGGCCGTGCCATGCGCTATGCGCACTTGGGCTGGAGCATCTGACCTAGTCCGTGAAGCTGAACCTATCGCTGGGTTCACTGACCAGCTTGGTGTGAGATCGTGTTGAACCGTGTTCGGTTTTGGGGGATACTTTTCACACGACTCAACCCTTGGCGGGCCGATTAAGTTCAGCCTTAGCCTCGGGTGAAGAAACCGGCTCCTAAAGCCGGTTTTTTCGTTTCTAGGGATAGGACATTGTGCGTACAGCTTTCTTCGTAGACGGCTACAACCTCTATTACGGCGTCCTGCATGGCTCCGACCATAAGTGGCTGGATTTGCCTGCGTTGCTTGCCGAGATCTTGCGGATTCAGGAGCCGTCGGCCGAACTGGTCTCCGTCGATTACTTCACCTCTCCTGTCATCGCCAGGCTTGCGACTCGCGGGCAAGTCTCCAATGATGCGCAAAATCGCTATATCCGAGCTTTGCAGGCGAAGGGCGTCTCGATCACGCTCGGTACGCACCGTCTGACCAAAGGGTACGCGCCCCGGTTTTTCGAGGGTCAGAAGCCTTCCAGGCAGGATCAGGTGGCGATTTGGCAGCTTGAAGAGAAAGAGACGGACGTCAACCTGGCCCTAGGCATGTATCGGGCAGCATGTCGGGCTGTGGAACTGCAACTGGATCAGATCGTACTGGTATCGGGCGACACTGACTTGGCGCCTGCTCTAGCTGCCATTCGCTCGGATTTCCCGCATATCCGCATTGGTGTGATTCTGCCGCACCGTCAGGAACAGCGGGATCCACCGGGGGCATTAAAAGAGCACGCTCACTGGATGCGTCGCCATATTCCCGAGTCTGAGCTCGCTGCTTTCCAGCTCCCGCCAAAGGTGCCACTTCCCAGGAAACCGGCCATAGTAAAACCGGACTACTGGTAGTTTTTGCGCTTGTGACACTTTCAGGGTATTCGCATCCCCCGGATAACAAAAACCCTGAAATTCTCTGAGAAAATCAGGGGCTTATGCTTTCTTCAATTGGTGGAGCCGGGGGGATTTGAACCCCCGTCCGCCAGCTCTCCGCTATCGGTTCTACATGCTTAGCCAGCTCTACTGAGTTAACTCCGCGCCGCCCGAGTGGCAGGGTGCTTGGAGCGAGCTGTATGAGTTTTAGCCGTTACGTCTACAGCGAACTTGGCGGCGATCCTGTTCTGTCTGACGATCACTTCGGGTTTACAGGCATCCCCTGGTGATCGCTGGCGCCGAAGCGACCAGATGAAGGTTAGGCGACTTGCGCGTACCCTTCGTAGTTGTCGTCGTCGTTGGCAACTATAGGTTTGCAACAGTTGATTTACGAGTTCTGTTACCAACTCGGCATGCCCCTCAAGTTTCGTTACCGGCGTCGAATCCTAATCGGCCCCAAAACCCTTGGTGCTACTTTATGAGGAGGCATTCTACGGCAAAGCTGAGACAGCGTCGATGTCCGTCTGCCTTACACTACGTATTGGAAGCTGATTCCTCGTATCAGGATATGTCATGAAGCAGATGTGGCTGGGGTTCGCCGTAGCTGGGGCGTCGTCGACATGAGGTCGTTGCCGCGCAATTCGCTGAGGCGCTGGATCTGGCGGGCGTTCGTGCAGAGCGCGTTGATTCCGCTGGTGCTGGTGGAGTCGGTGTTGATCACGGTCTATCTACTGACCAACGGGGCGATTCGCGATGCCCAGGTGGGGCATTTACAGCAGAGCGCGTTGCAGGACTTGGAAAGCGCCGCCCAGCGCGAGGGGCAGATCATCGACAGCCGCCTGCAGGGCATCGAGGCGCAGGTGAAAATCTATCGCGATGCCACCACCCATGCGCTCCTGGATACACGCTTCCAGCCTGACGGTCTGGAGCGGACACGGCATGCGGTGACGTCCACCGGGGTGTTCTACAGCCGCTCCGACGATGGCCGGGCGGCGTCGTTCTACGCCAACAGCACTCCGCTGGAGAAGCAGGATCACGAGAAGGCTCTGCGCCTGTCCCAGGTCGATCCGCTGATGCGTTCGATCGACGACGCCAATCCGCTGGTCGCGGCCGTGTATTTCAACACCTGGGATAACTACAACCGCATCTACCCGTTTTTCATGACGCCCGAGCAGTATCCCCATGACATGGTGATACCGGACTACAACTTCTATTACCTCGCCGACGCCAGGCACAATCCCGAGCGCAAGGTGGTCTGGACGGATGTCTACCTGGACCCGGCCGGCCAGGGCTGGATGATGTCGGCCATCGCACCGGTGTACCGCGGCGATTTCCTCGAGGGCGTGGTGGGGCTGGATATCACGGTGGGGCAGATGCTCGCCGAGATCGGTTCGCTGCAGGTGCCCTGGCAGGGCTATGCCATGCTGGTGAGCCGCGACCACAGCATCATGGCGCTGCCCGCGGCTGGCGAGCGGGATTTCGGCTTGCGTGAGCTGACCCAGTATTCCTACGACGAGGCGGTGCGTCGCGAGGTACTCAAGCCAGAGGATTTCAGCCTGGCTCGCCGCCGCGAGATGCAGCCGTTGTTGCAGGCGCTGGCGGCCGATGAGCGGCGGGTGCAGGAGGTGATACTCGGCGGGCGCAAGCAGATGGTGGCCTGGAGCGAGATTCCGCAGACCGGCTGGCGCCTGCTCTTGGTGGTGGACGAGGCGAATATCTTCCGGGAGACCAATCGGCTGGCCGAGCGCTACCAGCAGATCGGTTATCTGTTGATCGCCGGGCTGGTGTTCTTCTACCTGGCGTTCTTCGCCTGGATGTGGGTGCGTTCGCGGCGTCTGAGCAGCGAACTGTCCCGGCCGATAGCCGGTATCGTCGGGATGATGCGCAGTCTCGGGCAGGGCGATTACCGTCCCGTCGCGCCGGAAACCCGCATCGACGAGCTGGCCAGCATGGCGGAGGCCGTCCAGCAGACCGGCGCCCAACTGGAAGCAAGCGAGGTGGAGCGCTTCCTTGCCCAGCGCAATCTCGAACTGGTGCTGGAGGGCACCACCGAGAGCATCTGGGAGGTGGACGGGCAAGGCGAAAGCATCAAGATCAGCGGGCGCTTCGTCGAGCGCTTCGGGCTGCGCAGCAGCGAAATGCCGCTGAGCGAGTTCAATCTGCGGGTGCACCCGGACGATCTGGAGCGTCTGCGTCATCTGCGGCGCAGCTTCGCCGAGAGCGGCGAGGACCATTTCGACGCCGAGTACCGGTATGCCGATGCCCAGGGCAACTACGCCTGGCTGCTCAGCCGGGGCAAGGTGCTGGAGCGAGATGCCGAGGGACGTGCCTTGCGGGTGGCCGGCACCCATGTGGACATCACCCGGCTCAAGCAGGTCCAGGAGGACTTGCGTCATGCCAGCCTGGAGGCACAGGCCGCGAGCCAGGCGAAGAGCCGCTTCCTGTCCAGCATGAGCCACGAGCTGCGCACACCGCTGAACGCCATTCATGGTTTCGGCCAACTGATCGAACTGGAGTTGCAGAGCAAGCCGGATGTCGAGCAGGAAATTGTCTACGCGCGGGAAATCGTCAACGCCAGCCGGCACCTGTCCTCTCTGGTGGACGACATCCTCGATCTGTCCAGCATCGAGAGCCGCCGCCAGCAGTTGCAGCTGAAGCCGGTGGAAGTGGGTTCGCTGCTGGCCGGTTGCGTGGAGCTGGTGCAGCCGGAGGCGCAGTTGCGCAAGCAGCAGGTGCAGCTCATGGCCTCCGATCAGCCGCTCTACGTGCAGGCCGATGCCCGCCGGCTGCGCCAAGTGATGCTCAATCTCCTGTCCAATGCCATCAAGTACAACGCGCCCCAAGGGTTGGTCAGCCTCGGTTACGAGGTGCGGCCCGACTGCGTGCGGCTGTGGGTCGAGGATTGCGGGCCGGGTCTCAGCGAGGAGCAGCAGGCGCAGTTGTTCCAGCCGTTCCAGCGCCTGGGACGGGAGAATTCGAATATTCCGGGAACCGGCATCGGTCTGGTGTTGTGCCGCGAGCTGGCCAGCCTGATGGAGGGCGAGATGGGCTTCAGCAGCTCGCCGGGGGCGGGCAGCCGCTTCTGGATCGATCTGCCGGGTGCCGCTGCGCCCAGCCTGGCGCCGGAGGTCGATGGCGCGCCGGCGGAGCCGGAGCCCTTGCCGTGGGTGCTCTGTGTGGAGGATCACCCGGCCAGCCTGAAGGTGTTGCAGGAGGCCTTGCGGTCCCTGGCCGAGCTGGAAGGCGTGGGCTCGGTGCAGCGGGCCCTGGCGGTGCTGCGCGAGCGTACGCCGGACATGCTCCTGCTCGATCTCGATCTGCCTGACGGCAGCGGCCTGGAGGTGCTGGATGCCATGGCCCAGCAGCCGCGGCTGGCGTCCGTCCCGGTGCTGGTGGTGAGTGCGGTGGTGGATCAGGAGCTGTTCGCCGAGGCGCGTCGGCGCGGCGCGCAAGCCTGTATCAGCAAACCGGTGGATCTACAGCAGTTGCGGCGGATCGCCGTCAGTCTGCTGCAGCGCGAGGATGGGCGGACGGCCGACAGCCTGTCCCGCTGAGGCACCGAAGACGCCGCGCGGCGCCTTCGGTAGCGGGCTCAGTTGCTGGTGCCCAGCAGGTTCAGGGCTTCACCGAGGACCTGCACGGACTGGGCGTGATTGCCTGCCTTGTGCAGTTCTTCGCCTTCGGCGCGGAGTTTCTTGACTTGGGCCAGGGTGGCCGGGTCGCTGGGTGGGCTGGTTTTCAGGATTTCGTCGATCTTGGCCATGTCGGCCGGGCAATGCATTGCCCAGAGCGGGGTGGAGATCAAGGCGGCAGCGAAGAAAGCGAACAGGCGGCGCATGGAGGGCTCTCCTGTGGCGGGGTGGGAATTCAGTATAGGAAATCCCACCGCGCACGCAGGAAAGCCGGCAAGCGTCGTCGGCTACGGGGTTATTGGCTGGTGCCGCTGGTGCCCGTGCCGGTCTCGTTGCCTTCACCCGGACGCCGCATCGCCTGCAGGGCTTTCTCGGCATGGCTTGCACAGGCCTCCAGGTCGCCAGCGGCGCGGGCGTCCTCGGCAGCCTTGCGATGCTCGTCGACCTGCTGCTTGAGCGGTTCGCCGATGGTAGGGGTGGTGGTCATCATGTCGTCGAGTTTCTGCAGGTTGACTGCGCAGAGGTCCTCGGCGAAAGCCGGAGCCGTCAACAGAGTGGCAGTGATCAATAAGACTGTGCGTTTCATGGTGCTCTCCTGGGTAAGGTTGAAACCTGTGGCGGGGATGGCAGGCCGACAGGTCACGCTTACTGGCTGATCATCGGTGCATTCAGCTGTTGCAGGGCGCGATCGGCTATGGCGATGCATTCGGCATAGCGACCGTCGTCCTGAGCCTCTTCGGCCTGGTCTTTGAGATCGTCGACGACGTCTTCGAGGGCGCCGTCGGGATCGAGACTCTCGATGGCCGCTTCGAGTTGCTCCAGCCGGCTTTCGCACACTTCGCTGTCGCTGATGGCGAAGGCCGCCGGGCTGGCCAGCAGCGTGGCTGCGATGAGCAAGGCAGCAGGTTGCATGGACACCTCCTCGTTCCGTTCCACCGGTCACATCGGTGGGGCGGAACCTCCTTGGGCCCGTAACGGATGGGCTTAAAAAAATGGACTGCGGCTGGCGGCAAGCGTTTCATTTTTCTGTCGCCAATATTGGGACAGGAGAGGCGGGCAGGCGAAAAAAAGCCCCGCGAACGGGGCTGAAAAGAGGGTGTCAGGTGGCTCTGGGCCGCGTCACCCGGTCGACCAGATAGACCAGGCCGTGATAGTCGATACCGCCATGTTGGCTCAGACCGATCTCGCAGGTTCGGCTGGTGGAGATGCCTTCCTCGCAATGCTGCACCGCGTCTTTCAGGCTGCGCAGCGCGTGGCCGTTCAGCTCCGGTGTGATGAAGCCCTTGTCGCCGGCGAAGCCGCAGCACTGGATGCCTTCCGGGATCACCACGGTCTTGGCGCAGCGCCGGGCGATGTCGATCAGCGCCGGGCCTTCGCCGAGGTGTTGGGTGCTGCAGGTGACGTGGACCGCTATGGGCGCCTCCTGGGGCTCGAAGTCCAGGCGATCGAGCAGGAAGGTGCGGATGAAACGCACCGGGTCATAGACCTTCAGCCGCTCGTCCGCTAGCTCCTGGACCAGCCGCAGGGTGCAGGGGCTGGTGTCGCAGTAGATCGGGTCGAGCCCGCCACGGCTGGCTTCGAGCAGCGCGTCGAGGGTTTCCCGGCGCTTGCGCTCGGCCTGTTCGCCGTAGCCCTTGGAGGCGAAGGGCTGGCCGCAGCAGAGGTTGTTGAGGTCATCCGGGAAGACCACTTGGTAGCCGGCCTTTTCCAGCAGGGCGCGGGTCTTGTCGATCAGCGGGACTTGCTCCGCATCGGTGGCCGCCGGCCCCATGGCACGGGACACGCAGGCCGCCAGGTAGACGACGCGGGGGCGCTGGCCGCCGCTCGGTTTGGGCAGGCGCAGGGTCTGCAGCGGCTGCGGCATCGCTGGCGTCCACTGGGGCAGGCGTTCTCCGGAGGCCTTGCGCAGCGCCGCCGAGGTCTTTGCCAGCAACGGGGCGCCGAACAGCAGCCGGGCGCCGTTGGCCACGTGGAGCATGAAGCGCGTGCCTTGTACGGCCGTGGCGAAGTGCCCGGCCAGCCAGTCGGCGGTGCGCGTGTTGTCCGCGTCCAGGCTACGCAGCTTGCGCACCAGGTCGCCGGTGTTGATGCCCACTGGGCAGCGCTGGGCGCAGAGGCCGGTGGCGGCGCAGGTGTCGATGCCGTGGTAGTGGTAGTCGCGCTCCAGCGCTTCGGTGTCTTCGCCCCGGCGCTTCTTCGCCTGGATATCGCGGTACATGACGATGCGCTGGCGTGGGGTCAGGGTCAGGCCCCGCGACGGACAGACCGGCTCGCAGAAGCCGCATTCGATGCACTTGTCGATGATGGGATCGGCGGCCGGCAATGGCTTGAGGTTCTTCAGGTGGATGTCCTTGTCCTCGCTGAGCACCACGTCCGGGTTGAGAATGCCGAGCGGGTCGAGCAGGCGTTTGATCCGCCACATCAGCCGGTACGCTTCGCTGCCCCATTCCAGCTCGACGAACGGCGCCATGTTGCGCCCGGTGCCATGCTCGGCCTTCAGCGAACCACCGAACTCCACTGCCACCAGTTGGGCCACGTCCTGCATGAAGGCTTCGTAGCGGGCCACCTGCTCAGGCGAATCGAAGCCCTGGGTGAAGACGAAGTGCAGGTTACCCTCGAGGGCATGGCCGAACAGGATGGCTTCGTCGTAACGGTGCTTCTCGAACAGGCCGATGAGACGGTTGACGCCCTCGGCCAGTCGCTCGATGGGGAAGGTCACGTCTTCGATGATGACGGTGGTGCCGGTCTGGCGCACGGCGCCGACGGCGGGGAAGGTGTCCTTGCGGATCGCCCACAGGCGGCCGAACTCCACCGGGTCTTCGGTGAAATCGACCTGTTTTTCCACCGGGAAGCTGGCCAGCGCCTCCATGATCCGCGCTTTCTGTTCCTGCAGAAGCGATGCGCTGGCGGCGCGGGTTTCGATGAGCAGGGCGCAGGCGTTGCCCGACAGCGCCATCACCCAGTCCGGCATGCCGGGCTTGCCTTGCACCGAGCGCAGGCTGCGGCGGTCGAGCAGTTCGACGGCGGAGACCGGCTGGCGCTTGAGCATGCTGACCGCGCGGCAGCAGTTGTCCACGTCGGGGAAGACGATGAAGGCGGTGGCCTTGTACGGGTGGTCCGGCACCGTGTCGTAGGTCACCGAGCTGATGAAGCCGAGGGTGCCTTCGGAGCCGACCATCAGGTGGCAGAGGATGTCCAGCGGCTGGTCGTAATCCACCAGGGCGTTGAGCGACAGGCCGGTGGTGTTCTTCAGCCGGTATTTGTGACGGATGCGCGCGGCCAGGTCGGTGTTGTCGCGAGTCTCCCGGCCCAACTCGGCCAGTTGCGCCAGCAGGTCGGCATGGGTGGCGTGGAAGGCCGCGACGCTGACGGCGTCCTCGGTGTCCAGCACGCTGCCGTCGGCCAGCACCAGGCGCATGCCGGCCAGGGTGTGGTAGCTGTTCTGCGCGGTGCCGCAGCACATGCCGCTGGCGTTGTTGGCGACGATGCCGCCGATCTTGCAGGTGGCGATGGAGGCCGGGTCGGGGCCGATCTTGCGCTTGAATGGCGCCAGCACGGCGTTGGCCTGGGCGCCGATGACGCCCGGTTGCAGGCGGATGCGCTCGCCCTGCTGGAGAATTTCGCGGCCGTTCCAGTTGTCGCCGAGGACGATCAGCACTGAGTCGCTGATCGCCTGGCCGGAAAGGCTGGTGCCGGCGGCACGGAAGGTCACCGGTACCCGGTGCCGGCTGGCCGATTGCAGCAGTTGCACGACTTCCTGCTCGGACTCGACACGCACCACCAGCTTGGGGATCAGCCGGTAGAAGCTGGCGTCGGTACCGAAGGCCAGGGTCGAGAGTGGATCGTCGAAGCGCCGCTCGCGGGGGATCACACGCTCGGCGTCGGCGAGGAAGGCAGCCGGCAGCGGGGAGCGGGCAGGGGGCACGGCAGCGGTCATGCGTCCTCCAGGATCAGCACCGTCAAGTCTTTCGGGCCGTGGGCGCCGTAGGCCAGGACCTGCTCGATGTCGGCGGTCTTCGACGGCCCCGAGACCAGCAGGGCGTTGGTCGGCATGCCTTCGGCCCAGCGCTGCTTGCGCTGCACCTCGTAGAAGTTGTCGTGGATTTCGCTGGCCTTGAGCAGGGCGAAATGCACCGGCGGCACCAGGCTCATCAGGCGCGGCTCTTCACGGGTCGGCCAGAGGATCAGGCTGCCGGTCGCGGCGATGGCGCCCAGGGTGCCGGTGAGGCTGGCGGGCGTGTCGTCGAACAGCTCGGCCTTCCATTCCTCGATGGGGCGGTCATAGGCCTTCAGGCGTGGCAGGTTTTCGCGTCCGGCCCAGTGGGCGAGCAGTTGCTGGCCGTGGGGGGTATTCGGCGCCATCAGCAGGCTGGGCAACTGGCGGTCGTGCAGCAGTTGCTCCAGCAGGGCCGGCCAGCCGGCGGCGGAGGTCAGGTGGATTTCCGTGTGCACGGCTTCCATCAACTGGCGCAGGCGGGCGATGCGTTGCTCCGGCGCGTAGGTCCACGGCTGGGTCAGCAGGCTTTCGTCGAATTCGTCTGCGATTGGCGTGGTGCCGGCCAGGCTGTTGCGCAGCTTGGCGAGGATGTTGGCTTTGGCGCTCATGGGCGGTCCCCCTGTGTTTCACCCAAGTGCTCGCGGGCCAGCTCGTGCAGCGAGCGGGCGGCCGGTTTCGGTGCGCTGTGATTCTGTGTCCAGGGCCCGATGTTGGAGGGCGTCAGGCCGCGCAAGCGGGTGGCGAAGAAGCTGAACGTGCGATATAGCACCGGCGAGGTGTTGAGCAGGCGCCAGCCTTTCCACAACAGGCGTTCGCGGGGCGAATACTTGCTGCCCTGGCCGCGCATGACGTGGTGCGGATCGTCCGGCGCCTTGATATTTTCCTCGCGCAGGCGCCTCAGGATCGATGGAATCGGAATCTTCACCGGGCAGACTTCCCCGCAGGCGCCGCACAGCGACGAGGCGCTGGGGTGGTCCGGTACCTTGTCCAGGCCGACCATGTGCGGGGTGATGATCTTGCCGATAGGGCCGGGGTAGACCTCGCCATAGGTATGGCCGCCGACGCGGGTGTACACCGGGCAGTGGTTCATGCAGGCGCCGCAGCGGATGCAGTTCAGCGTCTGGCGCAGCTCGCCATCGGCGAAGGCCTGGCTGCGGCCGTTGTCCAGCAGTACCAGGTGGACTTCCTCTGGGCCGTCCAGCTCATGCGCCTTGCGTGGCCCGGAGATCATGTTGACGTAGGTGGTGATCGGCTGGCCCAGCGCCGAGCGGGTCAGCAGGGAGAGCAGCGGGACCACGTCGCGCAGGTTTTCCACCACCTTCTCGATGCCGGTGACGGCGATGTGCACTGGCGGCACCGTGGTGGACATGCGGCCGTTGCCTTCGTTTTCCACCAGCAGCAGGGTGCCGGTTTCCGCCACCGCGAAGTTGACCCCGGAGACGCCGATGTCCGCTTCGAAGAATTTCTGCCGCAGGGTGCGGCGGCCGATCTGGATAAGCTGGTCGACGTCCTTGGTGTACTCCACGCCGAGTTTGTCGTGGAACAAGGACGCGACCTGACCGGCGTTCTTGTGGATAGCCGGCATGATGATATGGGAAGGCTTCTCGTGGTCGAGCTGGACGATGTATTCGCCCATGTCCGACTCCAGGCATTCGATGCCCTGGGCCGCGAGGACATGGTTCATTTCCATCTCTTCGCTGACCATCGATTTGCCCTTGATCACTTGCCGCGCCTCGTGAGCGCGGATGATCGAGAGGACGATGGCGTTCGCCTCGTCCACCGTTTCCGCCCAGTGCACGGTCACACCATTGCGGGTCAGGTTGGTTTCCAGTCGTTCCAGCAGCTCGGGCAACTTCGACAGCGCCCGGGCGCGGACCCGGTTGCCCAGGGCACGCAGCCGTTCGCGTTCGTCGGCATCGCTGAAGGCGTTGGCCCGCTTGGTCATCAGCGAATCCATCGCCGTGCGGAAATTCCGCCGCAGTTGATCGTCGCCCAGCGCTTTGTGGGCCCTGGTCTTGAAATCGTCCTGAATCTGCAGGGTTGGGATGCGCGACAGGTCGTTCACGACACACCTCCGGTGCGTTGCCAGAGGAAACTGGCCAGATGCTGGCCGCGCAGCGCTTCGTTCTGCTTCTCCAGGGCACCGTTGATATTCATCAGGCAACCGCAGTCGGCGCTGACCACCTGATGGGCCCCGGAGCCTTTCAGGGCGCGGGTCTTGTCCAACACCATGGCGCCGGAAATGTCAGGCATGCGCACGCTGAAGGTGCCGCCGAAGCCGCAGCATTCGCTTTCGTGGTCATGCTCGACGCGCTCCACCTGGCTCAATTGGGCGAGCAGGGCGCGGCCGTGCAGGTGTGTGTTCATCTCCCGGCGTGCACTGCATGACGTGTGCAGCGCCACCTTGACTGCCGGGCCGCGGTCGTGGAGTTCGACGCGGCAGACATGCAGGAGGAACTCGGCCAGTTCGTAGGTACGTTCGGCCAGTGCCTGAACCTGGGCGAGGGTTTCCGGCTCGTCCTTGAACAGCTCGGCGTAATGGTGACGGATCATGCCGGCGCAGGAACCGGAGGGCACCACCAGCGGCCAATCCTCGGCGAACAGCTTCAACTGCGCCCGCGCCACTTCCCGCGCTTCCTCGGTGTAGCCGGAGGTGTAGGCCGGCTGGCCGCAGCAGCTCTGTCCCTGGGGAAAGCTGACGCGGATGCCTTCGCGCTGCAGCAGGCGAATCGCATCCAGGCCGGCATCGGGAAAGAACAGGTCGATCACGCAGGTCCCGAACAGGTAAACCTGCGCGGGTTTCTGCGTCGGATAGCGACGGGGCTCGGGCAGGGGCGGCGCGACGCGGGTGGCGTTCGGCGCGGCGTTGTAGAACAGCTCGCTCATCGGCTTGGCTCCGGGTGGGCCCGGTTATCCGGGTGGTTCAATACGTCACCCCGGCCGAAGCCGGGGTGGCGTTCACGGTTGTCAGTGGCCGACCAGCGGGTCGGTCACGCCCAGCACATAGATCGCGATCAGGGCGACCAGGCCGGTGAAAAACACGTAGTACAGCGTCGGCCATACCGTCTTACGCAGGGTAGTCCCTTCGCGGCCGAGCAGGCCGACCGTCGCGGAAGCGGCCACCACGTTGTGGATGGCGACCATGTTGCCGGCGGCGGCACCGATGGCCTGCACGGCGACGATCAATGCGCCGGAAATGCCCAGGCTATGCGCTACGCCGTACTGGAACTGGCTGAGCATCATGTTGCTCACGGTGTTCGAACCGGCGATGAAGGCACCCAGCGCACCGACGCTCGGCGCCAGCAGCGGGTACACCGCGCCGACGCTGTCGGCTACGTAGCGAGCCATGGCGATGGGCATGCTCGGCAGGTCGGCGGCGTTAACTCCGGAGTTGATCAGGATGCGCACCATCGGCACGGTGAACAACAGCACGAATCCGGCGCCCAGCAGGACCTTGGTCGATTCGCCGACCGCCGCACCCAGCTCACGGACTTTCATGCCATGCAGGAAGAAGGTGGCGAGGACAACCGCGACGAGGATGCCGCCCGGCAGGTAAAGCGGCATGAAATCGGCCTTGATGCCGGTTTCGCCGAGGATGTCCGGGAACACCACGATCACCGATTTCAGCGCAGCACCCACTTCCGGGAATACGCGGCTGACCACCAGCAGGGCGCCGACCAGCACATAGGGCAGCCAGGCGCGCAGGGTGCCGATGGGCTTGGCGGTCAGTTCGTCCAGCTTCATCTCGACGCTGCCCAGCCACTCGCTCGGCCACTCCTGGGCCGGTGCGAAATCCCAGGTGCTCTTCGGCACCAGGAAGCCGAAGTGCGCGGCAGTGGTGACGATGGCCAGGCCCACCAGACCGCCCAGCAGGGACGGGAATTCCGGGCCGAGGAATACGCCGGTGGCGACGTAGGGCAGGGTGAACGCCAGGCCGGCGAACAGGGCGAACGGCAGGATCTCGAAACCGGCTTTCCAGCTTTTTTCCTTGCCGAAGAAGCGGGTCAGCATCAGCACCATGATCAGCGGCATCACGGTCCCGACGATGGCATGGATGATCGCCACGTTGCTGGTGATCTGCTGCAGGAAGATGTCCCAGCTGGAGCCCTGTGCAGTGAGCTGCGAGCCGAGGGTGGCAGTATCCAGACCACTGTTGATGCCAATGATGATCGGCGTGCCGACCGCGCCGAAGGAGACCGGCGTGCTCTGCACCAGCATGCCGAGCAGCACGGCGGCCAGTGCCGGGAAGCCGATGGCGACCAGCAGCGGCGCGGCGATTGCGGCCGGGGTGCCGAAGCCGGATGCGCCCTCGATGAAGCAGCCGAACAGCCAGGCGATGATGATCGCCTGGACGCGGCGGTCCGGGCTGATAGTGGCGAAACCGGCGCGGATCGCGGTGATGCCGCCGGAGTGCTTGAGGGTATTCAGCAGCAGGATGGCGCCGAAGATGATCCAGAGAACGCCGAGGGTGATCACCAGACCCTGTACGGTGGAGGCGAGAACCCGGTTGAAACTCATGTCCCACACGTACAGCGCGATGCCGGCGGTGAGCAGGTAGACCAGCGGCATGGCGCGCCGGGCGGGCCAACGCAGGCCAATCAGCAGGACGGCGGCGAGCAGGATGGGCGAAAAGGCAAATAAGGCGAGCAGGCCGGAATGCATGGCAGGCCTCCGGTCAGGCGCGCAGAGAGCGCAGGGAGATTGGACGGGATGAAGCGGCGATAACGGCGGGCATGACCAGCATGTTGGAATACCTCGGCAGCCTTGTTGGAATTGTTGGTCTCGGTATAGATGTAAATTGGTAAGACCAATTTACAAAACAGCTCGGCCAGGGTAAAAGCAGGGCTCCTGCGCTGTCAATTGCCGGGGCTACGACTTTGGTCGCGGTGTCGCCGCTTGTGCGCGTCGGTACTGCCCGATAGGCTTGCCGGCAAAGGGCGCGGCAGAGCGTCCGACAGTGGTCAAACCAGTAAGGGTGGGAATATGGAAGTCGGACAGGTTCGCCAGCGCCGTCTATCGGATGACATCGTCGCGCAGCTGGAAACCATGATCCTCGAGGGCACGCTCAAGGCCGGCGAACGCCTGCCGGCGGAGCGGGTGCTGGCCGAGCAGTTTGGCGTGTCGCGGCCGTCGCTGCGCGAGGCCATCCAGAAGCTCGCCGCCAAGGGGCTGCTGGTCAGCCGGCAGGGTGGTGGGACCTATGTCGCCGAGTCGCTCGGCTCGACATTCAGTGATCCGTTGCTGCACTTGCTGGAAAACAACCCGGAAGCCCAGCGCGATCTGCTCGAGTTTCGCCACACGCTGGAAGGTTCCTGCGCCTACTATGCGGCGTTGCGCGCTACCGAGCTGGATCACCAGCGGCTGCGCGAGGCGTTCGAAGCGTTGCAGGATTGTTATGACCGTCACGGCAAGGTCAGCCGGGCCGAAGAAGGTGCCGCCGATGCGCGTTTCCACCTGGCAATCGCCGAAGCCAGCCATAACGCGGTGCTGTTGCACACCATCCGAGGCTTGTTCGATCTGCTGCGGCGCAACGTGGTGACCAACATCGGTGGCATGTATGCCCAGCGCAGCGAAACCCGCGACATGCTGATGAGCCAGCATCGCGAGCTGTACCAGGCGGTCATCGAAGGGCGGGCGGAGGATGCCCGGGCGGTGTCCAACCGGCACATTCACTACGTGCAGGAAGTGCTGGCCGAAGTACGGGAGGAGGCCCAACGGGTGGCCCGGGCCCAGCGCAGGGCTGAATTGGGAGCAGGCAAGTTCTGAGGTTTGCCCGCTCCGGCCAAATTGCGCAGCTTTGCTTACCGCTTACCGCTTACCGCTTACCGCTTACCGCTTACCGCTATTCATCCTTTCCCTTGGTCCGCATGGCGCGCTGGATTTCACGGTCGGAGTCCCGCTCTTTCTCGGTGGCGCGCTTGTCGAACTCTTTCTTGCCCTTGACCAGGGCGATTTCGCACTTGATCAGGTGCTTTTTCCAGTACAGCGACAATGCGACGCAGGCATAGCCTTTTTGCTGCACGGCACCGAACAGCTTGCCCAGCTCGCGCTTGTGCAGCAGCAACTTGCGCGTGCGGGTCGGGTCGGCGATGACGTGGGTGCTGGCGGTCTTCAGCGGCGTGATGTGGCTGCCGAGCAGCCAGGCTTCGCCGTCCTTGAGCAGCACGTAGCTGTCCACCAATTGCGCCTTGCCGGCGCGCAGGCTCTTGACTTCCCAGCCGGCCAGGGCGAGACCGGCCTCGAACTTCTGTTCGATGAAATAGTCATGCAGCGCCTTTTTGTTCAGCGCGATGGTGCCCTGCGGATGTTTCTTTTGTTTAGCCATAGGGCGCGCATTATAGGCAGTCGCCACGGCGCTGGCGACTGCCGCCGCGTCGCGATTTTCAAGCGATTGATGCCAGTCGAGGGCAGGGCCGAAACCCTCATGGCTTGAGAGGCTTCGGCGAATCCCGGACAATGCGCGATCTTTTTTGCACGTGAAACGGGCGCGCACATGGCGAACGACAAGGTTTCCATCCATGGCTCATGGGCCAGCCGCTGGGTCTTCATCCTGGCGGCCACTGGATCGGCAGTAGGCCTGGGCAATATCTGGAAGTTCCCCTACATGACCGGCGTCTACGGCGGCGGAGCTTTCGTCATGATGTACCTGGTGTGCATCGCGCTGGTCGGCATGCCGATCATGCTGGCGGAAACCCTGATCGGCCGGCGCGGGCGGCAGAGCCCGGTGAACTCGCTGAAGAGCCTGGCGCTCGACTCCGGCGCCTCGCCGCGCTGGTCCTGGGCCGCGCTGATGGGGATGGTCGGCGCCCTGCTGATTCTTTCCTTCTATAGCGTGGTGGCCGGTTGGTCGCTGGATTACATCGTCGGCATGGGGCGCGGGCAGTTCAACGGCATCAGCGCCGAGAACGCCGGTGCCAGTTTCGGCGGCCTGATTGGCGATCCCTGGCGTCTGACCCTCTGGCACACCCTGTTCATGGTGCTGACGGGCTTCGTCATCGCGCGTGGAGTGGTGGCGGGTCTGGAGCGCAGCCTGCGCGTGATGATGCCATTGCTGTTCGTGCTGTTGCTGATCCTCCTGGGCTACAGCTTCACCACTGGCCATTTCATGGAAGGGTTCCACTTCCTGTTCAGCTTCCAGCCGGAAAAAGTGCTGGACGGCGTACTCGCCGCCATGGGCCATGCCTTCTTCACGCTCAGCGTGGGGGTGGGCTCGATCATGGTGTACGGCTCCTACATGCCGAAGAAGGCATCTATCGGCGCCACCGTGCTGACGGTCGGTATCCTCGATACGCTGGTGGCGCTCACCGCGGGGCTGGCGCTATTCCCGATCGTCTTCGCCGGCGGCATGGAGCCGGGTGCCGGGCCGGGGCTGATGTTCATCACCCTGCCGGTGGCCTTCGGCAACATCGCGTTCGGCCAAGTCATGGGGACGGTGTTCTTCATCCTGGTGATGGTCGCGGCCTGGACATCGTCGATTTCCATGCTCGAGCCAGCGGTAGCCTACCTGGTGGAACGCACCGGGCGGAGCCGGACGCTGATTACGTCTATCCTGGCGCTGTTGTGCTGGCTGGTGGGCATGGGGACGGTGTTCTCTTTCAACATCTGGAGCGAGGCCAAATTCTTCGTTTTTGCCGCGGACGGCTTCCATCTGTTCCAATGGGGCGCCGAGGGCGGGAAGAATTTCTTTGACAGCATCGACTACCTGACCAGTCGTATCCTGCTACCGCTGGGCGGTCTCTCCTTCGTGCTCTTCGCTGGCTGGGTACTTGGGCGCGATGCGGTTCGCGAGGAGTTGGCGTTCCGGAGTCCCGTGCTGTTCTCGCTGGTCTACTGGTTGATGCGGGTGGTGGCGCCCATCGGTGTGCTGGTGGTGTTTGTCGCCGAACTGACGAAGTAACCGAGCTATGACGACGCATATCCAACGTTCCGCGCTTCTGCCGTACCCGGCCAGGGCGCTCTATGATCTGGTCAACGACGTGGCGAGCTACCCGGCGTTCCTGCCTTGGTGCTCGGCCAGCGAGGTGCTGGAATCCAGCGAGACGGAAATGCGTGCGAGCCTGACGGTGGCCAAGGGCGGCCTGAGTCAGTACTTCGTCACTCGCAATATCCTGGAGCCGGGGCAATCCATCGTGATGAACCTGGAAAACGGTCCGTTTTCCCATCTGCACGGTGTCTGGCACTTCAAGGCGCTGACCGAGAAAGCCTGCAAGATTAGCCTGGACCTCTCCTTCGATTACGCCGGGCCTCTGGTCAAGGCCACCCTTGGGCCGCTGTTCAACCAGGCCGCCAATACCCTTGTGGATGCCTTCTGCCAGAGAGCGAAGCAACTCTATGGATAACCGGAGCATTGCCGTCGAAGTGGTCTACGCCCTGGCGGACAAACAGAAACTGTTGCGTCTCACCGTGCCTTACGGCACCACGGTCCGCGAAGCGGCGCTACGCTCGGGGCTGGATGCGCATTTCCCCGGCCTGGACCTGGCCACCAGTCCGCTGGGCATTTTCGGCAAGGCCGTGGCCAAGCCGGAGGAGCGCGTCCTGGAGGAGGGTGAGCGGGTCGAGATCTATCGTCCACTGATTGCCGACCCGAAGGAGGTGCGCAAACAGCGCGCGGCTAAGGCGGCTAAGGCGAAGCAGGAAGAAGGCGGCGAATGAGCCCCAAGAAAAAGCCCGGCGAAGATGCCGGGCTTTTTTATGAGTGCGCGTGGGTCACTGGGGATTGGTGTCCAGCGGCTCCGGGGTCGGAACAGGCACGGTCTCGACGTCGTCCACTTCGCGTTGGATCTGTTCCAGTAGCGAGCCCGGCTTGGCCGGTTCTTCGGTCTTGGGTCGCTCGGCTTTCGGTGTGACGGTGGTCTTGCCATCCCGCCCCAGGATCGCTTCGTCGCGGCTGACGCCGGGCATGAAGTCGCCGGCGAGGCCAACCAGTTGATCGTTGCCGTCGAAAACCAGACTGACACGCTCCTGCTGACGCTGGCCGCCGCCGGGCTGGATGCTGTACAGGTAGTCCCAGCGGTTGGCGTGGAAGGTGTCGGTAATCAAGGGATTGCCCATGATAAACCGCACTTGCCGACGGGTCATTCCAGGCCGCAACTGGTCTATCATGTCCTGCGTCACGACATTGCCCTGCTGGATGTCGATTTTGTAAACCCCGGGGAAAGAACAGCCGGCGAGAGCCAGCAGCCCCGTCAGGCTAAGGCTGGTCAGCAAGAGCTTGGTGTTTTGCATCGGTGGGAGACTTCCACTATCTTGGCTGGGCAACGTAAATTCCGATCATACCTGCATTGAAGGAAGCTGCGAAGCAGCATCCACGAGAAAGCCGACCATGGTTGAAAATAGCGAACTACGCAAAGCTGGCCTGAAAGTGACATTGCCGAGGGTCAAGATCCTACAGATGCTTGACTCCACCGATCAGCGTCACATGAGTGCCGAAGATGTATACAAGGCACTGATGGAGGCTGGCGAGGATGTCGGTCTGGCCACGGTGTATCGCGTGCTGACCCAGTTCGAGGCCGCCGGCCTCGTCGTTCGCCATAACTTCGACGGTGGTCATGCGGTATTCGAGCTGGCCGACAGCGGTCACCACGATCACATGGTTTGCGTGGATACCGGTGAAGTCATCGAGTTCATGGATTCCGAGATCGAGAAGCGCCAGAAGGAAATTGTCAGGGAGCACGGCTTCGAGCTGGTCGACCACAACCTGGTGCTCTACGTCCGCAAGAAAAAGTGATGCGTAACATATGAAAAAGGCGACCCTCGAGTCGCCTTTTTCTTGAGGCTCACTCAGAGCGAAGCGTTCGCTCATGCAGCCTTGGCGGCAGTCACCATCTGGCGGGCGTGCGCCAGGGACTCCTCGGTGAGGTCGACGCCGCCAAGCATCCGGGCGATTTCCTCGACCCGCTGGGTGCCGTCCAGTTTGGCGACGGCGGTCCGGGTTTCCTCGCTGCCGCGCAGCTTGTGTACGAAGAGGTGGTGGTGCCCTTGTGCAGCCACTTGCGGCAGGTGAGTGACCGTCAGCACCTGGCCGCGTTCGCCCAGGCGGCGGAGCAGTTGCCCGACAACCTCGGCGGTCGGGCCGCCGATCCCGACGTCCACTTCGTCGAAAACCAGTGTGGGAACCCGGGACGTTTGCGCCGTGATCACCTGGATCGCCAGGCTGATGCGCGACAGTTCGCCACCCGATGCCACTTTGGCCAATGGTTTCAAGGGCTGGCCGGGGTTGGCGCTGACCAGGAATTCCACCTGCTCCAGGCCATAGGGTTGCGGTTCTTCGGCACTGCTGCTGCGCAGCTCGACGCTGAATTGGCCGCCGGGCATGCCCAGGCGCTGCATTTCCTGCTGCACGGCACTGGCCAGCCGGCCGGCGGCCTCGTTCCGCAGGGCGCTGAGTTCGGCCGCTTTTTCCTGATAATGGCGAGCGTAAGCCGTCAGTTCTTCAGCGAGGCGTTCGACGGCCTCGTCGTCGGCGTTGAGGTTTTCCAGTTCATCGAGCAGTTGCTGTTGCAGCGCTCCAAGCTCGCCTGGCTGGATTCGGTGCTTGCGGGCCAGCGTATAGATATTGTCGAGGCGTTCTTCCAGGTAACGCTGACGCTCCGGGTCCGCGTCAAAATGGTCGAGGAAACGGTTCAGCTCGCCGACGGCCTCTTCGACCTGGATTTGCGCGCTGGCCAGCAGATTCACCGCCTCGCCGATGGCACCCGGCTGGCTGTGAAAGGCATTCAGTCGATGCAGGCTGGCGGTCAGTGCCGACAACACATTGCCCGCATCGCTTTCGCTGCACAGTTCGAGTACCTGGCGGCAGGCGCTGAGCAATTGTTCGGAGTTGCTCAGTGCCTTGTGTTCCTGCTCCAGTTGTTCCAGTTCATTGTCGCCCAGGGCGAGGTTTTCCAGTTCTTCCAGTTGATAGCTGAGCAGTTGCTGGCGGGCGCGCTGTTCGTCGCTGCTGTTGGAGATGCGCTCGAGTTCCTGGCGGGTCTGGCGCCAGCGCTGGGCTGCCAATTGCACCTGGCGGGCCAAGTCCTGGCTGCCGGCGTACTCGTCCAAGAGGCGGCGATGGGTTTCGGCTTTCAACAGGGATTGGTGTTCGTGTTGGCTGTGGATATCGATCAGCAGTTCGCCCAGCGTCTTAAGGTCACCCTGGGGGCAGGGCGTTCCATTGATATAGGCGCGGGAGCGACCTTCAGCCGTGATGACCCGACGCAGGATGCACGGGCTCTCGCTGTCCAGATCGCGCTCGGCGAGCCAGGCACGGGCTTCCGGGATGTCGCCGAGATCGAAGCTGGCGAGGATGTCGGCCTTATCCGCGCCGGGTCGAACTACGCCGCTGTCGGCGCGGTCGCCAAGGGTCAGGCCTAGGGCGTCCAGCATGATGGATTTGCCCGCGCCGGTTTCCCCGGTGATGACGCTCATGCCCCGGTCCAGCTCTAGATCGAGGTGTTCGACGATGGCGTAGTTATGGACGGACAGGTGCACCAGCATGGCTAGACTCCCGGCAAAGGTGATGGCTGTGTATTTGTACAGTATTTTGTTTCGCCCTGACAATCCTCCTTCCCCTTGAAGCGCCGGATTGAATCCCCATATAGGGCGGCAGAAGCGCGGGCCGGACCCGTGAACGTTTTCGAGAGGAGGAACGCATGGCTGACGAACAGAACCTGGATAACCAGACCCCTGAGGAAAACCTGGCTGCGGAGGCGGAGGCCGGTAACGATCTCAATGCACGCGTCCAGTCCCTGGAGGAGCAATTGGCTGCCGCCCAGGACCAGGCTCTGCGCGTCGCGGCCGAGGTACAGAACGTCCGTCGCCGTGCCGAGCAGGATGTCGAGAAGGCGCACAAGTTCGCTCTGGAGCGGTTCGCCGGAGATCTGCTGCCGGTCGTGGATAGCCTGGAGCGCGGCTTGGAGCTGTCCAGCCCGGACGACGAGTCTATCCGGCCGATGCGCGAGGGCATGGAGCTGACTTTGAAGATGTTCCACGACACGCTCAAGCGCTACCAGGTCGAGCCCGTGGACCCACACGGAGCCCCCTTCAATCCGGAGCATCACCAGGCGATGGCCATGGAAGAAAGCACCCATGTCGAACCGGGTAGCGTGCTGAAAGTATTCCAGAAGGGCTACCTGCTGAATGGCCGCCTGTTGCGTCCGGCCATGGTGGTAGTCAGCAAGGCGCCGGCGGCGACTCCGCCTTCGATCGACGAGAAGGCTTGAAATCCGTCGCTTGGCCCCCATCTGTTGTGCCAAGCAAGTCATTTCGGCGTAACCGGTGAAGCGGGACGCCAGCAAATCCAAGTTTCGGGAGAGTGAACATGGGCAAAATCATCGGTATCGACCTGGGAACCACCAACTCCTGCGTGGCGATCCTGGAGAACGGTAACGTCAAGGTCATCGAGAACGCCGAGGGCGGCCGCACTACGCCGTCCATCATCGCTTACACCAACGATGGCGAAACCCTCGTTGGCCAGTCGGCCAAGCGCCAGGCGGTGACCAATCCGCAGAACACCCTGTACGCGGTGAAGCGCCTGATCGGTCGTCGCTTCGAAGAAGATGTCGTGCAGAAAGACATCAAGATGGTGCCGTACAGCATCGTCAAGGCCGACAACGGCGACGCTTGGGTGGAGGTGAAGGGCCAGAAAATGGCGCCTCCGCAGATTTCCGCCGAAGTGCTGAAGAAGATGAAGAAGACCGCCGAAGACTACCTCGGCGAGCCGGTGACCGAAGCGGTGATCACCGTTCCGGCCTACTTCAACGACAGCCAGCGCCAGGCAACCAAGGATGCCGGTCGTATCGCCGGCCTGGACGTCAAGCGCATCATCAACGAGCCGACTGCGGCGGCACTCGCCTATGGCATGGACAAGGCCAAGGGCGACCACACCGTGATCGTCTATGACCTGGGCGGCGGTACCTTCGACGTGTCGGTGATCGAGATCGCCGAGGTGGACGGTGAGCACCAGTTCGAAGTGCTGGCGACCAACGGTGACACCTTCCTCGGTGGCGAGGACTTCGACATTCGTCTGATCGACTACCTCGTCGACGAATTCAAGAAAGAAACCGGCATGAACCTGAAGGGCGACCCGCTGGCGATGCAGCGTCTGAAAGAGGCTGCCGAGAAGGCCAAGATCGAGCTGTCCTCCAGTCAGCAGACCGACGTCAACCTGCCGTACATTACGGCCGACCAGACCGGGCCGAAGCACCTCAACGTGAAGATTTCTCGCGCCAAGCTGGAGGCGCTGGTGGAGGATCTGGTCGAGCGGACCATCGAGCCTTGCCGCATTGCGCTGAAGGATGCCGGCATCGACGTATCCGACATCCACGACGTGATCCTGGTCGGCGGCCAGACCCGCATGCCGCTGGTGCAGAAGCGCGTGGCCGAATTCTTCGGCAAGGAAGCGCGCAAGGACGTCAACCCGGACGAAGCCGTGGCCATCGGTGCAGCCATCCAGGGCGCCGTGCTGGCCGGTGACGTGAAGGACGTTCTGCTGTTGGACGTGACCCCGCTAACCCTCGGCATCGAAACCCTGGGTGGCGTAATGACGCCGCTGATCGAGAAGAACACCACCATTCCGACCAAGAAGTCGCAGGTGTTCTCGACTGCCGACGACAACCAGAGTGCCGTGACTATTCACGTGCTGCAGGGCGAGCGCAAGCAGGCCGCGCAGAACAAGTCGCTGGGCAAGTTCGACCTGGCTGATATTCCGCCGGCCCCGCGTGGCGTGCCGCAGATCGAAGTGACCTTCGACATCGACGCTAACGGCATCCTGCATGTCGGTGCGAAGGACAAGGCCACCGGCAAGCAGCAGTCCATCGTGATCAAGGCCAACTCGGGCCTGTCCGAGGAGGAAATCCAGCAGATGGTTCGCGATGCCGAGGCGAATGCCGAGGAGGACCGCAAGTTCGAAGAGCTGGCGGCTGCGCGTAACCAGGGCGATGCGCTGGTGCATGCGACCCGCAAGATGGTCACCGAGGCCGGCGACAAGGCGACCGCCGAAGAGAAGGCGGCAATCGAGAAGGCGCTGTCCGATCTGGAGCTGGCTGTGAAGGGCGACGACAAAGCCGAGATCGAGGCCAAGATGAACGCGCTGTCCCAGGCTTCCACGCCGCTGGCGCAGAAGATGTACGCCGAGCAGGCCCAGGCAGGCGAGGCCGCCCAGGGCGCGGACGAGGCCAAGACTGCGGATGACGTGGTCGATGCCGAGTTCGAAGAGGTCAAGGACAACAAGTAAGCTGTCGGCTTGCTTCCGCTCCAGCCTGCCGTGGAGTGTCTGCGGCAGGCATCATGTACTGCGCGGGAGCTTGCTCCCGCGTCGGCGTGTCTGGAGGTATGAATTGAAGGTGCAGGAAATCTATGGCCAAGCGTGATTATTACGAAGTGCTGGGCGTCGAGCGCGGAGCCAGCGAGGCGGAGCTGAAAAAGGCCTATCGCCGCCTGGCGATGAAGCACCATCCTGACCGCAACCCGGGCGACAAGGCATCCGAAGAGAAATTCAAGGAGGCCAACGAGGCCTACGAAGTGCTGTCCGATGCCAATAAGCGTGCCGCCTACGATCAGTACGGCCACGCCGGCGTAGATCCGAGCATGGGCGGTGGCGCGGCGGGTGCCGGGTTCGGCGGGGCGAATTTCTCCGATATTTTCGGCGATGTCTTCAGCGATTTCTTCGGCGGCGGCCGTGGTGGCGCGCGAGGCGGTGCCCAGCGGGGCAGCGATTTGCGCTACACCCTCGAGCTGGACCTGGAGGAAGCTGTGCGCGGCACCACGGTGACCATCCGTGTGCCCACCCTGGTCAACTGCAAGACCTGCGATGGCTCCGGTGCCAAGAAGGGGACCAGCCCGGTTACTTGTACCACTTGTGGCGGTATCGGTCAGGTGCGCATGCAGCAGGGATTCTTCTCGGTGCAGCAGACCTGCCCCCGTTGCCATGGTACGGGCAAGATGATTTCCGACCCCTGTGGCACCTGCCATGGTCAGGGGCGCGTGGAAGAGCACAAGACGCTGTCGGTCAAGGTGCCTGCGGGCGTCGATACCGGTGACCGCATCCGTCTCTCCGGAGAGGGCGAGGCGGGTGTCATGGGTGGCCCGCCGGGCGATCTCTATGTGGTGGTCAGCGTTCGCGAGCACCCGATTTTCCAGCGCGACGGCAAGCATCTCTACTGCGAAGTACCGATCAGCTTCGCTGACGCGGCATTGGGCGGGGAACTCGAGGTCCCGACACTGGATGGCCGGGTCAAGTTGAAGATTCCGGAAGGCACCCAGACTGGCAAGCTGTTCCGCTTGCGCGGCAAGGGTGTGGCGCCGGTACGCGGTGGCGGTGCCGGCGACCTGATGTGCCGGGTCGTGGTGGAAACGCCGGTCAACCTGGACAAGCGCCAGCGTGATCTGCTCGAAGAGTTCCGCAAAAGTCTACAGAACGACAGTTCTCACTCGCCTAAGGCCAGTGGCTGGTTCGAAGGCATGAAGCGCTTTTTCGGCGATCTGTAAATGAGCTTCCGTCGCCAGCCATGTGTTGGCGTTCGGGGGGCTACGGTTTGGAGCGGGTGTTATGCGACGTATTGCAGTGATGGGCGCCGCCGGGCGCATGGGCAAGACGCTGGTAGAGGCGGTGCAGCAAGCGCCCGATGCAGGCCTGACCGCGGCCATCGATCGGCCGAGCAGCACGTTGATCGGTGCGGACGCCGGAGAGCTAGCCGGCATTGGCCGGATTGGTGTTCTCCTGTCCGACGAGCTGAGCAAGGTGGTGGATGAGTTCGATGTGCTCATCGATTTCACCCATCCCAGCGTGACCCTGAAGAACCTCGCGGTTTGCCGCCAGGCCGGAAAGGCGATGGTAATCGGCACCACGGGTTTCACTGCCGAGGAAAAACAGCAGTTGGTGGATGCGTCGCGGGAGATTCCCATCGTGTTCGCCGCTAACTTCAGCGTGGGTGTCAATCTGTGCCTCAAGCTGCTGGATACCGCGGCGCGCGTGCTGGGTGACGAGGTGGACATCGAGATCATCGAGGCGCATCACCGCCATAAGGTGGATGCTCCTTCCGGGACGGCTCTGCGCATGGGTGAGGTGGTCGCCAACGCGCTGGGGCGTGACCTTGAGAAAGTCGCGGTTTATGGGCGGGAAGGCCAGACTGGTGCCCGTGCTCGCGAAACCATCGGCTTCGCCACGGTGCGCGCCGGGGATGTCGTGGGCGACCATACCGTGCTGTTTGCTGCTGAAGGTGAACGAGTCGAGATCACCCACAAAGCATCCAGCCGCATGACCTTCGCCAAGGGAGCGGTGCGTGCGGCCCTCTGGCTGGAGGGGCGGGAGCCGGCGTTGTACGACATGCAGGACGTGCTGGGCCTGAAAGGCTGACGGGCGAGCCGGAAGCATGCCCGCGTGTCGAAAAACGGACGAAAGGCCCAGTGCAACCCATGGATTCGCTAGGCTTTTTGCCTAGACCGGGACTGTCTTTTGCTGTAACCTACAGCTTTAGTGTGTCCACTAAAAGCACGCAGACAATTTGAAAACAAGCGGGATGATGTGTTCACACGTCATTCCGCTTTTTTACAACCTGCGTTTGCGTGAAACGGCTTGATTTACGGGAGGTCTTCTTGACTAAGCCAGCCATACTCGCCCTTGCCGATGGCAGCATCTTTCGCGGCGAATCCATCGGCGCCGACGGTCAGACCGTCGGTGAGGTGGTGTTCAACACCGCCATGACCGGCTATCAGGAAATCCTCACCGATCCTTCCTATGCCCAGCAGATCGTTACCCTGACTTACCCGCACATCGGCAACACCGGCACTACTCCGGAAGATGCCGAGGCCAACCGCGTCTGGGCTGCCGGCCTGGTCATTCGTGACCTGCCGCTGCTGGCCAGCAACTGGCGCAATAAGCAGTCTCTCCCCGAGTACCTGAAAGAGAACGGTACCGTCGCCATCGCCGGTATCGATACTCGTCGCCTGACCCGCATCTTGCGCGAGAAGGGCTCGCAGAATGGCTGCATTCTCGCCGGCGAAGACGCCACCGAGGAAAAGGCCCTGGAGCTGGCCCGCAGCTTCCCCGGCTTGAAGGGCATGGACCTCGCCAAGGAAGTGAGCTGCCGTGAGCGCTATGAGTGGCGCTCCAGCGTCTGGAGCCTGGCCACCGACAGCCATCCCGAAATCCCGGCCGAGCAGCTTCCCTACCATGTCGTTGCTTACGACTATGGCGTCAAGCTGAACATCCTGCGCATGCTGGTCGCCCGCGGTTGCCGCCTGACCGTGGTTCCCGCGCAGACCCCGGCCAGCGAGGTGCTGGCCCTGAATCCTGACGGCGTTTTCCTGTCCAACGGACCGGGTGATCCCGAGCCTTGCGATTATGCGATCAAGGCCATCCAAGACATCCTGGAAACCGATATTCCCGTATTCGGTATTTGCCTGGGCCACCAGTTGCTCGCCCTGGCTTCCGGCGCCAGGACGGTGAAGATGGGTCATGGTCACCATGGTGCCAACCATCCGGTGCAGGACCTCGATACCGGTGTGGTGATGATCACCAGCCAGAACCACGGTTTCGCCGTGGACGAGTCGACCCTGCCGGGCAACGTTCGCGCCATCCACAAGTCGCTGTTCGATGGCACTCTGCAAGGTATCGAGCGTACCGACAAGGTGGCTTTCAGCTTCCAGGGCCACCCCGAAGCCAGCCCCGGCCCGCATGACGTGGCCCCGCTGTTCGATCGCTTCATCGAAGCCATGGCCAAGCGCCGCTAAGCCTGCCGACTGACCCAAGGATTCGAGTAAGACACATGCCAAAACGTACAGATATCAAAAGCATCCTGATCCTCGGTGCCGGTCCCATCGTCATCGGTCAGGCCTGCGAGTTCGACTACTCCGGCGCCCAGGCCTGCAAGGCGCTGAAGGAGGAAGGTTTCCGCGTCATCTTGGTGAACTCCAATCCGGCCACCATCATGACCGACCCGGCCATGGCCGACGCCACCTACATCGAGCCGATCAAGTGGGCCACCGTGGCCAAGATCATCGAGAAGGAGCGTCCCGACGCGCTGCTGCCGACCATGGGTGGCCAGACCGCGCTCAACTGTGCTCTGGACCTCGAGCGCCATGGAGTGCTGGAAAAGTTCGGGGTGGAAATGATTGGCGCCAACGCCGACACCATCGACAAGGCGGAAGACCGCTCGCGCTTCGACAAGGCCATGAAATCCATCGGCCTTGAATGTCCGCGTTCGGGTATTGCTCACAGCATGGAGGAGGCTTACGGCGTCCTCGAGAAGGTTGGCTTCCCCTGTATCATTCGTCCCTCGTTCACCATGGGGGGTACCGGGGGCGGTATCGCCTACAACCGCGAAGAGTTCGAGGAAATCTGCGCTCGCGGTCTGGACCTGTCGCCGACCAACGAGCTGCTGATCGACGAGTCGCTGATCGGGTGGAAGGAATACGAGATGGAGGTTGTCCGCGACAAGAAGGACAACTGCATCATCGTCTGCTCCATCGAGAACTTCGATCCGATGGGCGTGCACACCGGTGACTCCATCACCGTGGCCCCGGCGCAGACCCTGACCGACAAGGAATACCAGATCATGCGCAACGCCTCTCTGGCGGTGCTGCGCGAGATCGGCGTGGAAACCGGTGGCTCGAACGTGCAGTTCGGTATCTGTCCGGACACCGGCCGTATGGTCGTGATCGAGATGAACCCGCGCGTGTCGCGCTCCTCGGCCCTGGCCTCCAAGGCGACTGGCTTCCCGATCGCCAAGATCGCCGCCAAGCTGGCGGTCGGTTACACCCTGGACGAGCTGCAGAACGACATTACCGGTGGTCGTACCCCGGCGTCCTTCGAGCCGGCCATCGATTACGTGGTGACCAAGGTTCCGCGTTTCGCTTTCGAGAAATTCCCCAAGGCCGATGCCCGCCTGACCACCCAGATGAAGTCCGTGGGCGAGGTCATGGCCATCGGTCGCACCTTCCAGGAGTCCGTGCAGAAAGCCCTGCGTGGTTTGGAAGTCGGCGTTGCCGGTTTCGACCCGAAACTCGACCTGAACGATCCTGAAGCCGAGAGTACCCTGCGTCGCGAACTGACCGTGCCGGGCGCCGAGCGCATCTGGTACGTGGCCGATGCTTTCCGTGCTGGCAAGAGCATCGAAGACGTGTTCGCCCTGACCAAGATCGACCCCTGGTTCCTGGTGCAGATCGAGGACCTGGTCAAGGACGAGGAGAAGGTCCAGACCCTCGGCTTGTCTGGCATCGATGCCGAGCTGATGCGCAAGCTCAAGCGCAAGGGTTTCTCCGACGCACGTCTGGCCAAGCTGCTCGGTGTCACCGAGAAGAACCTGCGCAACCATCGCCACAAGCTGAAGGTGCTGCCGGTGTACAAGCGCGTGGATACCTGCGCCGCCGAGTTTGCCACCGACACCGCCTACATGTACTCGACCTACGAGGAAGAGTGCGAGGCCAATCCGTCCGGCCGCGACAAGATCATGATCCTCGGTGGCGGCCCGAACCGTATCGGCCAAGGCATCGAGTTCGACTACTGCTGCGTGCACGCCGCGCTGGCCATGCGCGAAGACGGTTACGAGACCATCATGGTCAACTGCAACCCGGAAACCGTCTCCACCGACTATGACACCTCCGACCGTCTGTACTTCGAGCCGGTGACCCTGGAGGACGTGTTGGAGATCGTTCGCGTCGAGCAGCCCAAGGGGGTGATCGTGCAGTATGGCGGGCAGACTCCGCTGAAGCTGTGCCGTGCGCTGGAAGAGGCTGGTGTGCCGATCATCGGTACCAGTCCGGATGCCATTGACCGTGCCGAAGACCGCGAGCGCTTCCAGCAGATGGTTCAGCGACTTAACCTGCGCCAGCCGGCCAACGCCACCGCGCGCAGCGAGGACGAGGCCCTGGCTCATTCCAAGCAGATCGGTTATCCGCTGGTGGTGCGTCCCTCCTACGTGCTGGGCGGTCGGGCGATGGAAATCGTTTACCAGGAAGAAGAGCTCAAGCGCTACATGCGTGAGGCGGTGAAGGTATCGAACGACAGCCCGGTGCTACTCGACCACTTCCTCAACTGCGCCATCGAAGTGGACGTGGACGCGGTATGCGACGGCGAGACCGTGGTGATCGGCGCGATCATGCAGCACATCGAACAGGCCGGCGTACACTCCGGTGACTCCGCCTGCTCGCTGCCGCCGTACTCGCTGCCCAAGCACATCCAGGACGAAATCCGCGAGCAGGTCAAGAAGATGGCCCTGGAGCTCGGCGTGGTTGGCCTGATGAACGTGCAGATGGCCGTGCAGGGCGAGGACATCTACGTGATCGAGGTGAACCCGCGCGCCTCGCGTACCGTGCCGTTCGTCTCCAAGTGCATTGGCGAATCGCTGGCCAAGGTCGCCGCCCGCGTCATGGCTGGCAAGACGCTCAAGGAAGTCGGTTTCACCAAGGAGATCATCCCGCCGTTCTTCAGTGTCAAGGAAGCGGTGTTCCCCTTCGCGAAGTTTCCTGGCGTTGACCCCATTCTCGGCCCAGAGATGAAATCTACCGGTGAGGTGATGGGAGTGGGCGACAGCTTCGGTGAAGCCTTCGCCAAGGCCCAGCTGGGCGCCAGCGAGATCCTGCCGAACTCCGGGACTGCATTCATCAGCGTGCGCGAGGATGACAAGCCGTTCGTCGTCGGTGTGGCGCAGGAGCTGATCAACCTGGGGTTCGAAGTGGTCGCTACTGCCGGCACCGCCAAGGTGATCGAAGCCGCTGGTCTGCCCGTGCGCCGGGTGAACAAGGTCACCGAAGGCCGTCCGCACGTGGTTGACATGATCAAGAACGACGAAGTCACCCTGATCATCAACACCACCGAAGGCCGGCAATCGATCGCCGACTCCTATTCCATTCGTCGTAACGCCCTGCAGCACAAGATCTACTGCACCACCACCATTGCCGCTGGTCAGGCGATCTGTGAGGCGCTCAAGTTCGGCCCCGAGCGGACCGTGCGCCGGCTGCAGGATCTCCATGCAGGAATCGAGGCATGAGTAAATTCCCCATGACCGTCCAGGGCGCTCGTGCCCTGGAAGAAGAGCTGAAAATCCTGAAGGCCGAGCGGCCGAAGATCAGCCAGGCCATCGCCGAAGCGCGAGAGCTGGGCGATCTCAAGGAAAATGCCGAATACCATGCTGCCCGAGAGCAGCAGGGCTTGGCCGAGGCACGTATTCGCGATATCGAGGCCAAGCTGTCGAATGCCCACATCATTGATGTGACCAGCATTCCGCACACTGGCAAGGTTATCTTCGGCACTACCGTCGATATCGCCAACTGCGAAACCGACGAGACTGTGACCTACCAGATCGTCGGTGACGACGAGGCGGACATCAAAGCCGGCAAGCTGTCGGTCAGTTCACCCATCGCCCGCGCCTTGGTCGGCAAGGAAGAGGGTGACGTGGTCACAGTGAAGACGCCGAGCGGTGTGGTCGAGTACGAGATTGTCGAAGTCCGCCATCTTTAAGCGCCCCTCGCGAGCAGGCAGCATCAGCTGGCAACTGGCCCAGACGTTCTGGGTCGGTGGCCTCTGGCTGCTGCATTTCGTGATGTTGCCTGCGTTGGGCAAGGTTGGCCTGGCGCCGCTGTTGATCGAGGATGTCGCCTCGGCACTCAGCCCGCTGATGGTGGGATTCGCGGCGTTCTGCGCAATGCTCCAGGCGCTGGTGCTGGTTCAGGTGGAGCGATTCTCGTCGCTCTGGCGGGACATGCGCGGTCAACTGTTGTTGACCGTCATGCTGATGGCGATCGTCTATTTCGTCGTGCGCGCAGGGCAATCGACTGCGACTTTCTGGCTGACCTTCAATTATCTGGTGCTCGCGTTCTGCGGACTGATGTTGGTTCTGCAGCCGGTTCCCGGGCAGGACGGCGGTCGCTAAGCCAGCCCGGCAGGCCGGGCTGGCGGTAAAGCGAATCAGATGCCGGCGTAGCGGTGGATGTTGGAGAGGTTGCGATTCGGCTTGGGGTTCTTGCGATAGACCAGCGCCATCTTGCCGATGACTTGGACCAGCTCGCAGCCGCCGGCTTCGCACAGTTCGTCGATGAGTGCCCGGCGATCCTCGCGCTCGGTCAGCCGGAACTGCACCTTGATCAGTTCGTGATCGTTCAGCGCCCGGTCGAGTTCGGCCAGTACGCCTTCGGTCAAACCGTTTTCAGCCACGATCAATACCGGTTTCAGGTGGTGGCCGATAGATTTGAATTGTTTCTTCTGCTCTTGAGTGAGCGCCATAATCTGACCCCTGCGTCTGATCGTATGAAAAAGCGGCGTAGTTTACCCGAGCGATCCGGGAGCGCCCAGTCAAACACGAGGTAACCGTGGCCCGTTCCAAGACTAGCCAGCGCTGGCTGAAAGAACACTTCGACGACCCCTACGTCAAAATGGCGCAAAAGGACGGGTACCGTTCGCGTGCCAGTTACAAGCTGCTGGAAATCCAGGAGAAGGACCGGATTCTGCGCCCCGGCATGACCGTTGTCGATCTGGGGGCCGCTCCGGGCGGCTGGTCCCAAGTGACCAGCCGGGTGATCGGGGATCGCGGGCGGTTGATCGCTTCGGACATCCTGGAGATGGACAGTATTCCGGATGTCACCTTCATCCAGGGCGACTTCACCGAGGATGAAGTCTTTGCGCGTATCCTGGAGGCCATCGGGGATAGTCCGGTAGACCTTGTGATTTCCGACATGGCCCCCAATATGAGTGGTGTAAGGGCTGCGGACCAGCCGAGAGCCATGTACCTATGCGAACTCGCGTTGGATCTGGCTGGCCGGGTCTTGCGCCCTGGCGGTGATTTTCTGATCAAGATTTTCCAGGGAGAGGGTTTCGACCTTTATCACAAGCAGGTTCGCGAGATGTTCGAGAAAGTGCAGATGCGTAAACCACTTTCGTCCCGTGACCGTTCCAGGGAGCAGTATCTTCTGGCTCGAGGTTATCGTGGCGCGTGAGTGCAACGGATAGTGGCTACCTTCGGTCTGAATGATAGAGCCGTTATATCGAAGGGTTCATAAAGGGTTACAGACGATGCCTGCCGACGATGCAGGATGTGTAGTAAGTTAGGCTGGTGGATGAACCAGTCGTCATGCGGGGGCGGTTACGGGCCGGCCTGCTTCAGAGGGTAGCTAATTGAACGATATGGCAAAGAACCTGATCCTGTGGCTGATCATTGCGGCAGTCCTGGTGACGGTGATGAACAACTTCTCCAGCCCGAGCGAACCGCAGACGCTGAATTACTCGGAATTCATCGAGCAGGTCAAAGAAGGCAAGGTGGAGCGCGTGACGGTCGATGGCTACGTCATCACCGGCAAGCGCACCGATGGCGATAGCTTCAAGACCATCCGGCCCGCGATTCAGGATGGCGGTCTGATCGGCGATCTGATCGATAACAACGTGATCATCGAAGGCAAGCAGCCCGAGCAACAGAGCATCTGGACGCAGTTGCTGGTCGCGAGCTTCCCAATTCTCGTGATCATCGCCGTGTTCATGTTCTTCATGCGGCAAATGCAAGGCGGAGCAGGCGGCAAGGGCGGTCCGATGAGCTTCGGCAAGAGCAAGGCGCGCTTGCTGTCCGAAGATCAGGTCAAGACGACTTTTGCGGACGTCGCTGGGTGCGACGAGGCCAAGGAAGAAGTCAGCGAGCTGGTGGAGTTTCTTCGCGATCCCGGCAAATTTCAGCGCCTGGGAGGCCGGATTCCTCGCGGCGTGCTGATGGTCGGCCCGCCCGGTACCGGTAAGACCCTGCTGGCCAAGGCTATCGCAGGTGAGGCCAAGGTGCCGTTCTTCACGATTTCCGGTTCTGACTTCGTCGAGATGTTCGTCGGTGTTGGTGCCTCTCGTGTTCGCGATATGTTCGAGCAGGCGAAGAAGCACGCGCCCTGCATCATTTTCATCGACGAGATCGACGCCGTTGGCCGTCATCGTGGCGCCGGCCTAGGTGGTGGTCATGATGAGCGTGAGCAGACCCTCAACCAGTTGCTGGTGGAAATGGACGGCTTCGAGATGAATGACGGCATCATCGTCATCGCCGCCACCAACCGCCCTGATGTGCTCGATCCGGCGCTTCTTCGTCCCGGCCGCTTCGACCGTCAGGTCGTGGTTGGGCTGCCGGATATCCGTGGTCGCGAGCAGATTTTGAAAGTGCACATGCGCAAGGTGCCGGTGGGCGAGAACGTCAACCCGGCTGTCATCGCACGTGGCACCCCCGGTTTCTCCGGTGCCGACCTGGCCAATCTGGTCAACGAAGCGTCGCTGTTCGCCGCTCGTGCCAACAAGCGCATCGTCGATATGCGTGAGTTCGAGTTGGCCAAGGACAAGATCATGATGGGCGCCGAGCGCAAATCCATGGTGATGTCCGAAAAAGAGAAGCTGAACACGGCTTACCACGAGGCCGGCCATGCCATCGTGGGTCGCCTGGTTCCCGAGCACGATCCTGTCTACAAGGTTTCGATTATTCCTCGGGGACGTGCACTGGGTGTGACCATGTTCCTTCCGGAGGAGGATCGTTACAGCCTGTCGAAGCGTGCATTGATTAGCCAGATCTGTTCGCTGTTCGGTGGTCGTATCGCCGAAGAAATGACGTTGGGCTTCGAGGGCGTGACCACGGGGGCTTCCAACGACATCATGCGGGCGACCCAACTGGCGCGGAACATGGTGACCAAGTGGGGCTTGTCGGAAAAGCTCGGTCCGCTGATGTATGCGGAAGAAGAGGGCGAAGTGTTCCTGGGACGTAGTGCCGGTAGCCAGCACACCAATGTTTCCGCGGAAACGGCCAAGCTGATCGATCAGGAAGTGCGCAGCATCATCGATCAGTGTTATGGCACCGCCAAGCAGTTGCTGGTGGAGAATCGCGACAAGCTGGACATGATGGCCGAGGCGTTGATGAAATACGAAACCATCGACTCCGAGCAGATCGACGACATCATGGCTGGTCGTCCTCCGCGCGAGCCGCGTGACTGGCAGGGTGGTTCAGGCACGTCCGGTACACCGACTCCCCGTGAAGAAGCTGACCGCCCGGAAGCCCCCATTGGCGGACCTGCCGGCGAACATTAAGGTTTCGCGATGACATCTGCGCTGTACCCGACCCGGTTGCCTTGTGGCAACCGGGTTCTTGATTTATCCCGTCCACAAGTGATGGGGATTCTCAACGTCACCCCCGATTCTTTTTCCGATGGCGGTCGTTTCGATCGACGCGACGCGGCATTGCGTCATGCCGAGGCGATGGTCAAGGCTGGCGCGGCGCTGGTGGATGTCGGCGGGGAGTCCACGCGTCCCGGGGCGCGTCCGGTGTCGCCTGTCGAGGAATTGGAGCGTGTCGCTCCGGTCGTCGAAGCCATCGCAGCCGAGCTGGATGTCATTATCTCCGTCGACACCTCGACTCCCGCTGTGATGCGTGAGTGCGCGCGATTGGGTGCTGGTTTGATCAATGACGTGCGCTCTCTGCGTCGCGAGGGTGCTTTGGACGCTGCGGCTGCTACCGGGCTACCGGTCTGTCTGATGCATATGCGGGGCGAGCCGGGCACCATGCAGGAAAACCCTCAATACGAGGATGTCGCCAAAGAGGTTGCGGCCTTCTTGCGCGAGAGAACCGAAGCCTGCGCTGCGGCGGGGATTTCCAGCGAGAGAGTGATCTTGGACCCGGGGTTTGGGTTCGCCAAGAATCTTTCCCACAATCTCAGCCTGTTCAAGCACATACAGGTTTTGCATGAGTTGGGGCGTCCACTGCTGGTGGGGGTGTCCCGCAAGAGCATGATCGGACAGGTTCTTGGTAAGGACGTGGGCGAGCGTCTTTATGGCAGTCTGGCCCTCGCTGCCCTGGCGGTGGCGAAAGGGGCTCGTATCCTGCGCGTCCATGATGTGGCCGAAACGGTTGATGTGGTGGCCATGATCGCTGCGGTGGAAGCGGCGGAATAACAAAGAGGGACCCTCGTATGGGCAGAAAATATTTTGGCACCGATGGTATTCGTGGCCATGTCGGCCAGTTCCCGATCACACCGGATTTCATGCTGAAGCTGGGCTGGGCGGCGGGCATGGCTTTCCGCAAGCAAGGCCGCTGCCGAATTCTGATCGGCAAGGACACGCGAATTTCCGGGTATATGTTCGAGTCGGCGCTCGAGGCTGGTCTGTCCGCTGCCGGGGCGGATGTGATGCTGCTGGGGCCCATGCCGACACCAGCTATCGCTTACCTGACCCGGACCTTCCATGCCGAAGCGGGCATCGTCATCAGTGCCTCGCATAATCCGCACCACGACAATGGCATCAAGTTCTTTTCCGGTCAGGGCACCAAGCTACCGGATGAAGTCGAGTCGATGATCGAGGAATTGCTGGATCAGCCGATGACTGTCGTCGAGTCGGCTCAGCTCGGTAAGGTGTCGCGCATCAACGACGCTGCAGGTCGTTATATCGAGTTCTGCAAGAGCAGTGTGCCAAGCAGCACCGATTTCGCTGGACTGAAACTGGTCATCGATTGCGCCCATGGCGCCACCTATAAAGTCGCCCCCAGCGTGTTCCGCGAGCTTGGGGCCCATGTTTCCGTGCTTTCAGCACAACCCAATGGGCTCAACATCAACGATCAGTGCGGCTCCACCCATATGGAAGCATTGCAGGCTGAAGTGGTGGCTCAGCAGGCCGATCTCGGCATCGCTTTCGATGGCGATGGGGATCGCGTTCTGATGGTCGATCATACCGGCAGCGTAGTGGATGGTGACGAGCTTCTATACCTGATCGCGCGCGACCTGATGGAGCGAGGCAAGCTTCAGGGCGGTGTGGTAGGAACCCTGATGAGCAATCTGGGGCTCGAGTTGGCGCTCGAGGAACTGAATATCCCCTTCGTCCGCGCCAAGGTGGGCGATCGCTACGTGATGGCTGAGTTGCTTGCTCGCAACTGGCAACTGGGAGGGGAGAATTCGGGGCACCTGGTCTGCTGTCAGCACACGACTACGGGAGACGCCATCATTGCGGCGTTGCAGGTGCTCCTGGCACTCAGACGCCGGGGGCAGACGCTCGCCGAGTCGCGCCAGGGGTTGCGTAAGTGCCCGCAAGTGCTGGTCAATGTGCGCTTTGGTGGCGGAGAGGACCCGGTCGAGCATCCGGCTGTTCAGGAGGCCTGTGCGCGAGTGACCGAGCGAATGGCCGGTCGGGGGCGGGTGCTGTTGCGCAAGTCCGGGACGGAGCCGTTGGTGCGGGTCATGGTCGAGGGTGACGACGAGGCGCAGGTTAGGGGATATGCCGATGAATTGGCGAAGCTCGTTTCTTCGGTATGTGCTTGATTTGGCTTGCTAGTTGTTTTGCTCTTGGGTAACATCTGCGCCCACTTTGATCGACGAGGTACAGCATGCGTCGCCCCCTGGTAGCTGGTAACTGGAAAATGCACGGTACCCGCGCCAGCGTCGCAGAGCTTCTCGATGGTCTACGCCAGGTGGCCGTGCCAAATGGTGTCGAGGTTGCAGTGCTTCCGCCGTTTCTGTTCATCGGTCAAGCGCTTAACGCGTTGGCAGGTAGCTCAATTGCTATCGGTGCTCAGAACTGTGCGGAAGAGGCTCAGCAGGGTGCGCTGACGGGTGAAATCGCAGCGAGTCAACTGGCGGATGCCGGTTGTGCATGGGTTTTGGTTGGTCACTCCGAGCGTCGCCTGATCATAGGTGAGCGGGACGAGCAGGTTATTCGTAAGTTTTCGGCGATTCAGTCTGTTGGGCTTCAGCCGGTGCTCTGTGTAGGGGAGACCTTGGAGCAGCGGGAGGCCGGCAAGACTCTTGAGGTTGTCGGCCAGCAGTTGGCCTGTGTGGTTGAATCGCTGGGTGTTGCTGTGTTCGAGCGGGCAGTTGTGGCTTATGAGCCTGTCTGGGCTATCGGGACCGGGCTGACCGCAACGCCGCAGCAGGCTCAGGAAGTACATGCGGCAATACGTGCGCAACTGGCGGCAGAAGATGCCGGGGTGGCGCGGGCTGTAAGAATTCTCTACGGCGGCAGCGTAAAAGCGGCCAATGCGGCTGAATTGTTCGGCATGCCGGACATCGATGGGGGGCTCATTGGTGGGGCTTCCCTGAATGCGGATGAGTTCGGCGCTATCTGTTGCGCCGCGGGAAGCTGAAGAGATGCTGGAAACAGTCGTTATCGTTATTCATCTGCTAGGTGCGCTGGGTGTTGTTGCCCTGGTTCTGCTGCAGCAGGGGAAGGGGGCTGATGCAGGCGCCTCTTTTGGTTCGGGTGCTTCCGCTACCGTTTTTGGTAGCCAAGGTTCCGCTACCTTTTTGAGTCGTTTTACTGCTATACTTGCCACCGTTTTTTTCTTGACTAGCCTGGGTTTGGCGTTTTTTGCTAAAGAAAAGGCTAATGCACTGAGCGGTGCGGGGCTGCCGGATCCGGCAGTCATGGAAGTTCAAGAGAAGAAGCCGGCGGCGGATGACGTCCCGGTGCTCCAAGAGCAAAAGCCGGCGGATAATTCCGCAGATGTGCCGCAGGCTCCGGAGCAGAAGTAAAGGTTTTTGCCGAGGTGGTGGAATTGGTAGACACGCTACCTTGAGGTGGTAGTGGCCATAGGCTGTAGGGGTTCGAGTCCCCTCCTCGGTACCAAAAACAAGAGGCCCGCTGCATCGCGGGCCTTCTTGTTGGCGGAGGTTCGGTTGACCCGCAATGGGGGTGGCCGTATACTTTCGCCCCAGCTTTGACGCGGGGTGGAGCAGTCTGGTAGCTCGTCGGGCTCATAACCCGAAGGTCGTTGGTTCAAATCCAGCCCCCGCAACCAGTTGTAGCAGAGCCCCTTTTAAGGGGCTTTTTGTTAGCTGGGACAATTACCGCCCGCCTTCTGGGGGCGGTTTGTACGGATGGGCGTTTCGCCCATTTTTTATTTGCACAGCATGCGCGAGGGGTTCAGGTGTCGAGCAAGCTAGAACAGTTGCAGGCCTTGTTGGCCCCGGTGGTCGAGGCTCTCGGTTACCAATGCTGGGGTATCGAATTCCTATCCCAAGGGCGACATTCGCTTTTGCGGGTCTACATCGATCATGCCAATGGCATTCTGGTGGATGACTGCGAGAAGGTCAGCCGCCAGGTAAGCAGTGTTCTGGATGTCGAGGATCCGATCAGTAGCGAATACACCCTCGAGGTTTCTTCGCCGGGCATGGACCGGCCGCTGTTTACCCTGGAGCAGTACGCTGCCCATGCTGGTGAACAGGTGAAGATCAAGTTGCGCTCGCCGTTCGAGGGACGCCGCAACTTTCAGGGCCTCCTCCGCGGTGTGGAGGAGCAGGACGTGGTGGTGCTGGTGGATGACCACGAATACCTGTTGCCGATCGACATGATCGACAAGGCCAACATCATTCCCCGTTTTGACTGAGACGCGGATCCCGCGGATCCAATGGATTGCGAAAGGCGAGGCGTACGATGAGCAAAGAAGTACTGCTGGTTGTTGAGTCGGTGTCCAATGAAAAGGGCGTGCCGGCTGGTGTGATTTTCGAAGCCTTGGAGCTGGCGTTGGCCACGGCGACCAAGAAGCGTTTCGAGGAAGAAGTTGACTTGCGTGTGTCGATCAATCGCCACACTGGCAGCTACGAGACGTTCCGGCGCTGGACTGTGGTCGACGAGGAGGCGTTGGAAAACCCTGCCGCCGAACTCACCGTCGAGCAGGCTCAAGAGCAACAGCCGGGCGCGAAGCTGGGCGATGTGATCGAAGAAAAGATCGAGTCCATCGAGTTCGGCCGTATCGCTGCGCAAACTGCCAAGCAGGTTATCGTGCAGAAGGTTCGCGAAGCAGAGCGTGCCCAGGTGGTCGAGGCTTATCGCGAGCGTCTCGGCGATATCATTTCCGGTACCGTGAAGAAGGTCACCCGGGACAATGTCATCGTCGATCTGGGCAACAATGCGGAAGCTCTGCTGGCGCGCGAAGACATCATTCCGCGTGAGACTTTCCGGGTTGGGGCGCGGGTGCGTGCGCTGCTGAAGGAAATCCGTACCGAGAATCGCGGTCCGCAGTTGATTCTGTCGCGCACCGCGCCGCAGATGCTGATCGAGCTGTTCCGCATCGAAGTACCGGAAATCGCCGAAGAATTGATCGAAGTGATGGCTGCTTCCCGCGATCCGGGCTCGCGCGCCAAGATCGCCGTCCGCTCCAAGGACAAGCGTATCGACCCGCAGGGTGCCTGTATCGGCATGCGCGGCTCGCGTGTCCAAGCCGTTTCGGGTGAGCTGGGTGGTGAGCGCGTCGACATCGTGCTGTGGGATGAAAACCCGGCTCAGTTCGTGATCAACGCCATGGCTCCGGCCGAAGTGGCGGCGATCATCGTCGATGAAGATGCCCATGCTATGGACATTGCGGTCGCCGAAGACAACCTGGCCCAGGCCATTGGTCGCGGCGGTCAGAATGTTCGCCTCGCCAGCCAACTGACTGGCTGGACGCTGAACGTGATGACTGAGGCGGATATCCAGGCCAAGCAGCAAGCCGAGACCGGCGATATCCTGCAGCGTTTCATCGACGAGCTGGATGTCGACGAGGAGTTGGCCCAAGTGCTGGTGGAAGAGGGCTTCACCAGTCTGGAAGAGATCGCCTACGTTCCGATGGAAGAGATGCTCAATATCGATGGCTTCGACGAGGACATCGTCAATGAGCTGCGAGCCCGAGCCAAGGACCGTCTGCTGACCAAAGCCATCGCCACCGAAGAAAAGCTGGCGGACGTACAGCCGGCCGAGGATCTTCTGGCCCTCGAAGGGATGGACAAGGAGCTGGCGGTGGAGTTGGCGATGCGTGGCGTAGCCACCCGAGAAGACCTGGCTGAGCAGTCGATCGACGACCTGCTCGAGATCGACGGCATGGATGAAGAACGTGCCGGCAAGCTGATCATGGCCGCTCGAGCCCATTGGTTCGAGTAAGCAGTTACGGCCTGAGGAGAGAGATGCATGACGCAAGTCACGGTGAAAGAACTGGCCCAAGTGGTCGACACACCGGTCGAGCGCCTGCTGCAGCAGATGCGTGAGGCAGGACTGTCGCACACCAGCGCCGAGCAAGTAGTGACCGATAACGAGAAACAAGCCCTGTTGGCTCATCTGAAAAGCAGCCATGGGGAGCGACTCGAAGAGCCGCGCAAGATCACTTTGCAGCGTAAGACCACCACGACTCTGAAAGTGGCGGGCAGTAAGACCATCAGTGTCGAAGTACGCAAGAAGAAAACCTATGTGAAGCGCAGCCCGGCCGAGATCGAGGCCGAGAAGCAGCGTGAGCTGGAAGAGCAGCGTGCCGCCGAAGAAGCGGCACGTCTGAAGGCTGAGGAAGAGGCCAAGCGCCAAGCTGAAGAAGAGGCTCGGCGCCAGGCGGAGGCTCAGAAGGCCCGCGAAGAAGAAACCTCAAAGGCACCGGTGAGTGCGGTGGTGGAAGCCGAGCCGGTTGCGCCGGTCGTTGCGCCGGCTCCAGTCGTCGAAGAGCGCAAGAAGGAAGAGCCGCGCCGTGCCGAAAAGCCAGCTCGCAGCGACGAAGACGAACGCCGCGACCGCAAGCATGCCCAGCATCGCCCGTCCCTCAAGGACAAGGCGCCGGCTCCGCGCGTGGCGCCGCGTAGCGCCGACGACGAATCCGAAGGTTTCGGTCGTCGTGGCGGCGGTCGCGGCAAGGCCAAGCTGAAGAAGCGTAACCAACATGGGTTCCAGAGCCCGACAGGACCCATCGTGCGCGAAGTTTCCATTGGCGAGACCATTACCGTTGCAGAGCTGGCTCAGCAAATGGCGGTGAAAGCGGCTGAAGTCATCAAGTTCATGTTCAAGATGGGTTCGCCGGTCACCATCAACCAGGTACTGGACCAGGAGACTGCTCAACTGGTGGCTGAAGAGCTGGGCCACAAGGTCAAGCTGGTCAGCGATAACGCGCTCGAAGAACAGTTGGCCGAATCGCTTAAATTCGAGGGTGAAGCCCAGTCCCGTGCTCCTGTGGTGACTGTCATGGGCCACGTCGACCACGGTAAGACCTCGCTGCTCGACTATATCCGTCGTGCCAAGGTCGCCGCGGGCGAAGCGGGTGGTATTACCCAGCACATCGGTGCCTACCACGTGGAAACCGATCGCGGCATGATCACTTTCCTCGATACTCCCGGCCACGCGGCGTTCACTGCCATGCGTGCTCGCGGTGCGAAGGCGACCGATATCGTGATCCTGGTGGTGGCTGCCGATGACGGTGTGATGCCGCAGACCGAAGAAGCCGTTCAGCACGCCAAGGCGGCCGGTGTTCCGATCGTTGTGGCAGTAAACAAGATCGACAAGCCGGAAGCGGATCTGGACCGGATCAAGAACGATCTCGCCTCCCGTGACGTGATCCCGGAAGAGTGGGGTGGTGATACCCAGTTCGTACCCGTTTCGGCCAAGGTCGGTACCGGTGTCGACGAGCTGCTCGAAGCCGTTTTGTTGCAGGCCGAGGTACTCGAGCTGAAAGCCACTCCGACCGCTCCGGGTCGAGGTGTCGTGGTCGAATCCCGTCTGGACAAGGGCCGTGGCCCGGTGGCTACCGTGCTGGTTCAGGACGGCACCCTGCGTCAGGGCGACATGGTGTTGGTCGGCGTCAACTACGGCCGTGTCCGTGCCATGCTCGACGAGAATGGCAAGCCGGTGAAGGAAGCCGGTCCGTCGATTCCGGTCGAGATTCTCGGCCTCGATGGTACCCCGGATGCCGGTGACGAAATGACCGTGGTCGCTGACGAGAAGAAGGCGCGTGAAGTGGCGCTGTTCCGTCAGGGCAAGTTCCGCGAGGTCAAGCTGGCTCGCCAGCATTCGGCGAAGCTGGAGAACATCTTCGAAACCATGGGCCAGGACGAGAAGAAGACCCTCAACATCGTCCTCAAGGCCGACGTGCGCGGTTCGCTGGAGGCGCTGCAAGGTGCCCTGTCCGATCTGGGCAACGAAGAAGTTCAGGTGCGTGTGGTCGGCGGCGGTGTCGGTGGTATCACCGAGAGCGATGCCAACCTGGCGCTGGCCTCCAACGCGGTTCTGTTCGGCTTCAACGTGCGTGCCGATGCCGGTGCGCGCAAGATCGTCGAGCAGGAAGGCCTGGACCTGCGCTACTACAACGTCATCTACGACATCATCGAAGACGTGAAGAAAGCGCTCTCCGGTATGCTCGGCAGCGACGTTCGCGAGAATATTCTCGGTATCGCAGAGGTGCGGGATGTATTCCGCTCGCCGAAGTTCGGCGCCATTGCCGGCTGTATGGTGGTCGAGGGCATCGTTCACCGGAATCGTCCGATTCGCGTACTGCGCGACGACGTGGTGATCTTCGAAGGCGAACTGGAATCCCTGCGCCGCTTCAAGGACGACGTGTCCGAAGTGCGGGCCGGCATGGAATGCGGTATCGGCGTGAAGAGCTACAACGACGTCAAGGTTGGCGACAAGATCGAAGTGTTCGAGAAGGTCCAGGTGGCGCGCAGCCTCTAACGGCGCACCAGCCACAGGCGGCAGGTCAGGAGGCGTGCAAGCGCATGTCCTGACCTGCCGTTCGCTTTTTGTGTTTCAGTGATCAGCCTGCGGCTCGATAGCCGCAGCCTGAAGCGAGTTTCGATATGGCAAAAGAATTCAGCCGTACCCAGCGCATCGGCGACCAGATGCAGCGCGAACTGGCGCTTCTGGTCCAGCGTGAAATCAAGGATCCGCGTCTCGGCCTAGTGACCATCACCGCCGTTGATGTCAGTCGCGACCTGTCCCATGCCAAGGTGTTCATCACGGTGATGGGCAAGGACAGTCCCGAGCAGATTGCCCAGAACCTCGAGATTCTCAGCGAGGCATCCGGTTTTTTGCGCATGCAGTTGGGCAAGGCCATGAAGGTGCGCAGCATTCCGCAGTTGCACTTCCATTACGACGCCAGCATTCGCCGTGGGGCCGAGTTGTCGGCGCTGATCGAGCGGGCTGTGGCCGAAGACCGTAAGCACCAGGGTGGCGACGAGGAGTAAGGCGTGGCTCAGGTAAAACGTATTCGCCGCAACGTCAGCGGTATCCTGGTCCTGGACAAGCCGCGCGGTCTGACTTCCAATGCGGCGCTGCAGAAGGTGCGCTGGTTGCTGAACGCGGAGAAGGCTGGTCATACCGGCAGTCTCGATCCCCTGGCCACTGGGGTATTGCCGCTCTGCTTCGGCGAGGCGACCAAGTTCTCCCAGTACCTGCTGGATGCCGACAAGGGTTATGAAACCCTGATGCAGCTTGGCGTAATTACCTCCACGGGCGATGCGGAGGGCGAGGTGCTCGAGCGTCGCGAGGTGACCGTCGGTCGCCCCGAGCTGGAGGCGTTGTTGCCTCGATTCCGTGGTGAAATCAAGCAGATACCGCCGATGTACTCCGCCCTCAAGCGCGATGGCCAGCCGCTGTACAAGTTGGCTCGTGCCGGCGAGGTAGTGGAGCGTGAGGCGCGTTCTGTTACTATTACGCGCTTGGAGTTGCTGGCCTGTGAAAATTCACAGGCGCGGTTGTCGGTAGCCTGTAGTAAGGGAACCTACATCCGCACGCTGGTCGAAGACCTCGGCCAGTTGCTCGGTTGTGGTGCCCATGTTGCCGAACTGCGGCGCACCCAGGCCGGACCTTTCGATCTGGCCCAGGCGGTAAGCCTGGAGGCTCTGGAACAGGCCCACGCCGAAGGCGGCGCCGAGGCGCTGGATCGTTTCCTCTTGCCAGCGGACAGCGGTTTGCAACACTGGCCGCTGCTGCAGCTTTCCGAGCACAGTGCCTACTACTGGCTGCATGGGCAGCCGGTACGAGCCCCGGAAGCGCCGAAGTTCGGCATGGTCCGGGTTCAGGATCACACAGGCCGCTTCATTGGTATCGGTGAAGTGAGCGATGACGGGCGTATCGCGCCGCGTCGACTGATTCGGTCGGAATGACCGGGACGGAGCGTCGATCGCCTTGGCATCGGCGCTTCGGTAAGAGGGTGGCTGTCAACAGGCACGGTCATGCCTCTTTTTTAAACACGGGATTCGTCCCGGCCTGTTCACTCAAGGAGCCCTATCATGGCACTGAGCGTTGAAGAAAAAGCCCAGATCGTTAACGAGTACAAGCAAGCTGAAGGCGACACCGGTTCCCCGGAAGTGCAGGTTGCTCTGCTGACCGCCAACATCAACAAGCTGCAGGATCACTTCAAGGCCAACGGCAAGGATCACCATTCCCGCCGTGGTCTGATCCGCATGGTTAACCAGCGCCGCAAGCTGCTGGACTACCTGAAGGGTAAGGACACCACTCGTTACAGCGCCCTGATCGGTCGCCTGGGTCTGCGTCGCTAAGCGATGCTTGCTCGAAGCTGAATGCAAAGCTGGAAGCGGGATTAGTGCCCGCTTCCAGCTTTTGCTATCCGGCTCTTGCGTTTTGGGCAGGCTGCGGGTCCGACTCCCGGGACTGTCTCCGAATTCGTGAAGAACAGATTTCCCCCAAAGGCAACAGAGAAGGAAAACACCGTGAACCCGGTAATCAAGAAATTCCAGTTCGGTCAGTCGACCGTCACCCTCGAGACGGGGCGCATTGCCCGTCAGGCCAGCGGCGCCGTACTGGTCACCATCGATGACGACATCACCGTGCTGGTGACTGTCGTGGCCGCCAAGGCCGCGGACCCGGGCAAGGGCTTCTTCCCGCTGTCCGTCCACTACCAGGAAAAAACCTACGCGGCCGGCAAGATCCCCGGCGGCTTCTTCAAGCGTGAAGGCCGTCCCTCCGAGAAGGAAACCCTTACTTCCCGCCTGATCGACCGTCCGATCCGTCCGCTTTTCCCGGAAGGCTTCATGAACGAAGTGCAGGTCATCTGCACCGTGGTTTCCACCAGCAAGAAGACCGATCCGGACATCGCTTCGATGATCGGTACCTCTGCGGCCCTGGCCATCTCCGGTATCCCGTTCAACGGTCCGGTTGGCGCTGCCCGCGTTGCTTTCCATGAAAGCACCGGCTACCTGCTGAACCCGACCTATGAGCAACTGAAGGCGTCCCGCCTGGACATGGTCGTGGCCGGTACCGAAGAAGCCGTGCTGATGGTCGAGTCCGAAGCTCAGGAACTGACTGAAGACCAGATGCTCGGCGCCGTGCTGTTCGCCCACCAGGAATTCCAGGCCGTGATCCAGGCTGTCAAGGAATTCGCTGCCGAAGCCGGTAAGCCGGCCTGGGACTGGCAGCCGCCGGTGGAAAACACCGCGCTGCTCAATGCCATCCGTGCCGAGTTCGGCGAGGCCATTTCCGAGGCCTACACCATTACCCTGAAGCAGCAGCGTTACGGTCGCCTGGACGAATTGCGCGAGCAGGTCATTGCCCGCTTCGCTGGCGAGGCAGAAGGCCAGCCGTCGGTCGGTGAGGTGAAGGAGGCTTTCGGCCTGCTGGAATACCGTACCGTTCGCGAAAACATCGTCAACGGCAAGCCGCGTATCGACGGTCGCGACAACCGTACCGTGCGCCCGCTGAAGATCGAAGTCGGCGTGCTGCCGAAGACCCATGGTTCGGCGCTGTTCACCCGTGGCGAAACCCAGGCCCTGGTTGTGGCCACCCTCGGCACCGCTCGTGACGCGCAACTGCTCGACACCCTGGAAGGCGAGCGCAAGGACGCCTTCATGCTGCACTACAACTTCCCGCCGTTCTCGGTGGGTGAGTGCGGTCGCATGGGCAGCGCCGGCCGTCGTGAGATCGGCCACGGTCGCCTGGCCCGTCGTGGCGTACAGGCCATGCTGCCGAAGGACGACGAGTTCCCCTACACCATCCGCGTGGTATCGGAAATCACCGAATCCAACGGCTCCAGTTCCATGGCTTCGGTCTGCGGTGCTTCCCTGGCCCTGATGGATGCCGGTGTGCCGATGAAGGCGCCGGTGGCCGGTATCGCCATGGGCCTGGTCAAGGAAGGCGACAAGTTCGCCGTGCTGACCGATATCCTTGGCGATGAGGATCACCTGGGCGACATGGACTTCAAGGTGGCCGGTACCGCGAATGGCGTGACCGCGCTGCAGATGGACATCAAGATCCAGGGCATCACCGAAGAGATCATGGAAGTCGCTCTGGGCCAAGCTCTGGAAGCACGCCTGAACATCCTCGGCCAGATGAACCAGGTCATTGCCCAGTCGCGCAGCGAGCTGTCGGCCAATGCACCGACCATGCTGGCGATGAAGATCGACCAAGACAAGATCCGCGACGTGATTGGCAAGGGCGGTGCAACCATCCGCGCCATCTGCGAAGAGACCAAGGCTTCGATCGACATCGAAGACGACGGCTCGATCAAGATCTTCGGCGAAACCAAGGAAGCGGCCGAAGCTGCGAAGCAGCGCGTGCTCAGCATCACTGCCGAAGCCGAGATCGGCAAAATCTACGTCGGCAAGGTCGAGCGCATCGTCGACTTCGGCGCCTTCGTCAACATCCTTCCCGGCAAGGACGGCCTGGTGCACATTTCGCAGATCAGCGATCAGCGCATCGATAAGGTCACCGACGTGCTGCAGGAAGGCCAGGAGGTCAAGGTCCTGGTACTGGACGTGGACAACCGCGGTCGCATCAAGTTGTCGATGAAGGACGTCGCAGCGGCTGAAGCGTCGGGCGTCTAACGCGTCCGAGTTCACAGCGAAGAAAAGAGGGCCCTTGCGGGCCCTCTTTTTTTGCCTGGAGAATAGGCGGTCGCAGCTCTCGGGGCATGCGTGGTACGTCGGTCCAGACCGGCCAATAAGATTCGAAGGCTTGAAAGGAAAGAGCACGGCCATGGAAAAGACCCACTGCCATTACCATTCGGCACAACCCGCGACCTGGCATTGTGTGCCTTGCCAGCGTCATTACGGCGACTGTTGCATTCCGCTGAACGAAGACGCACCGGAAGAAACGCCGGCCTGCCCGCTGTGCCGTGACCCGCTGAGTTTTCTCGGCGCGGCCAACACCGCCCAGCCGTTCTGGGAGCGTATCCCGAGTTTCTTCGCGTATGGCTGTCAGCCCAGCCCGCTGGCTTTCAGCGCAATTCTGGCTCTGGCGAGCCTGTTCATGCCGAGCATCATTCTGCTCTGGGTCGCTTTGTTCAGTGTCGCGACCAAATACTTCCACAGTGTGATCGAGGCCAGCAGCCAGGCGGAGAAGACCGCTCCGCACCTGCTGTCGGCGTTCAGCGGCGAAGGTTTTTCATTGTTCTTCAAGCAACTGGCGGTGTTCTTCATCGCCATGGCGGCGCTCTGGCTGGCCGCCGATTTCAACAGCGAAGCGCTGTTCTGGGTGGTGAACATCGGCATTCTGTTGGTCATGCCGGCCAGCATCATTCGTCTGGCGCTGGACAAGACGCTGAGCGCGGCACTCAGCCCGGACGAGGTGGGGCAGGTGATCAAGGCCATGGGCTGGCGCTACCTTATCCTCTGCGCTTTCTTGTTCATTCTCTGGCAATCGCCGACTTGGGTGACCTACATGCTCTCCCATGGCTTGCCCAAGGTTGTGTTGGTACCTGTAGCCGCTTTTCTGTTCGGTTATTTCGGCGTGGTGATGTGCGCGATGATGGGCTATACGGTCTTTCAGTATCAGGGACCGTTGGGTTACGTGATCGCGGACGAAGATGGACAGGCGGCCTTTCCGGCCCCGGAGTACCAACGCCGCCGTGCCCTGGCCGAAGCCGAGATCCGGGTCAAGGAAGGACAGAGTCCGCAGGCATTGGAAACCCTCGCCCAAGCCTTGCAGCGGACCCCGGACGATCTCAAGTTGAACGAGCGCTACCACCAGCTGCTGTTCGGCCTCAATGCACGGGAGCGCTGTCTGCATCACTTGGCGCATTACCTGCCGCTGGCCGCACGGATGAGCCCGGCGCTGGCCGCAACCGCGTTGCTCAACGCGCGCCAGTTGAAGCCGGATTATTTGCCGGACGATGCGTTGGTCTGCGAGAAGGTGGCCGGTGCGCTTCTGGAGCGGCACAAGACACGCGAAGGCCTGAGCCTGTTGCGCAATCTGCACCAGCGCTTCCCTGACTACCCGCACATTCCCAGAGCCTATCTCCTGGCTGCCCGTGGCTTTGCCGAAGGGCTTGGGCAAGTCGAGCCGGCGCAGAAGTTGCTCGCGTTCGTCCGCATGCGTTACCCGGACTCTCCGTTGGGGGCGGATATCGCCGCCCTCGAGGCGACTTTGTCGCGTCTCGCCGCCAAGGCGTAATCTTCATTTCTTGCAATTTGCACGTGTGCCAGGGGCGCAACATGCAATCTGCATGGGGGTGCTTTCGCTTGGTTATCGTAACTTATTGATTTGTATGAGCTAAATTAGAGCGCATAGTTGGCATGTGCCTTGCGATTTCACTCCTTGAGACTGCAGCGGAGGACGGCTGCAGATTCCCAAAAGAGAACAGGAGTAGATCGTTATGAAACAGCCTTTCAACAAATTGGCTTTCGCCACTGTTGCTGCTACTGCCCTGAGCCTGTCGCTGAGCCATGTCGCGTTTGCGCAATCGGACGAGTCGACCCGCGCTCAGCCGGCCGTGTTGGCCGCCAACGAGACCATCGAAAAGGCCGAAGATGCGGTCTCCGATACCTGGATTACCAGCAAAGTGAAGTCCGCGTTCATCGCCGACAGCAGCTTGAGCGGTATGGATATCAAGGTTGAAACCAAGCAGGGCATCGTTTCCCTGTCCGGCGTAGTCGGCAGCGATGCCGAACGCGATCTTGCCATCGAGAAGGCCAAGAGCATCAAGGGCGTCGTCGATGTCGCCGCCGATGGTCTGAAGACCGCCGACTGACCGGAGTCCCGGCAGGGCCAACTGCCGAAGGACGAGGAGGAACCATGAACGCCGATGTCATTCAAGGCAAATGGAAACAATTGACAGGCCGTATCAAGGAGCGATGGGGCAATCTTACCGACGATGATCTGGATGTCGCTGAAGGACACAGCGATTATCTGGTTGGCAAACTTCAGGAGCGCTACGGCTGGAGCAAGGAGCGTGCTCAGGATGAGTTGCGCGACTTCAGTAGCCGCCTGTAGGTGCTTTCCAGTAGGGCGGACCGGATTGTGGTCGCTGTTTCATGGCCGGTGTCCACAATCGGTCCGTTCTACGTCTTCCGCTACGAAAGCAGGCGAAGCCCCGGCCCCGAAGGTCGGGGCTTCGTCGTTCAACGGGCTAGATGCTGCTGGTAGAGAGTGAGCTGACGGGTCTGTTCGGCCTCGGGATAGGCGTTTCGGAGAAATTGGGCCAGCTCGGCGATGCCTCGCAGGTCTTTGCGCTGACCCAGCAGCTTGGCCAATTGCAGCGTCAGCTGTGGAAGCTGGCTCGGATGGCGAGAGTGCTGGCACAACCGGCGCCAGGCGGCGAGAGCGCGGGGGCCATCGGCGCCCCGTAGCAATCCCTGAAGAAGATGAAGCTGCACGCCAGGATGTCGTAGCAGGCGCTGTTCCGGTGCCTGGCTGTCGTCGCCCAGACGCTGCAACAAGAGAAGGCCAGTGCCGGGCGGCAAGGCGAAAACCTGCTTGAGCAAGGCGCTCATGAGGGCCGCATCCTGCCGGCTCTTGGCAACCGGATAGAGTCTCTCCAACAGCTCTTCCCGACCCGGATAGCGGGGCAGCAGATCGAGACCACGAGAAGCGGCCTGCTCCAGGGCGAAACGGCCGATCGCCTGATCCAGTGCGGCGAGTTCCCGCTTGAAGGGCGCGTCGGGGTCTTCCTTGCGCAGATAGGCTTCGTCGACCTTCAACCGGCCGATCAGGCGCGGCAGCCAGACCGACAAGAAACCCGCCCCCAGGCCGCCGAGGTGGGCGTAGTAGTTGACGTTGTCGTCGGCCAGCAGCAGGCCATACAGCTCCTTGCCCATCCAGACCGGCAGAATCCATAGCGCTGGTGCGCGGAAGTAGCCGAACATCGGCCCGAGCCAGTAGAAGAAGTTGATCCGGCGCAGGCCATATACGCCGAGGTACATGCCCATCAATCCGGAGATAGCGCCCGAAGCACCGACGCCGGTAACCCATACCGGGTCCATGATCCACCAGAGCAGGTGCGAGGCGATGCCGCTGAGCAGGTAAAGACCGAGGTAGAGCCAGCGGCCCAGGGCGATTTCCAGCGCGAAGCCGAAGATGAACAGGAAGATCATGTTGCCCAGCAGGTGGTCGAAGCTGCCGTGCAGGAACATGGCGCCGAACAGGCCCTGAACGCTGAACTTCGCCGGGATGAAGCCGAAGCGCATGCTGCTCACCTTGTCGCGTTCGGCTTCGACCTTCCGGCGTGCGGCCTGCCAGTCGGGATCGGTCTGGTAGGCCGGCTCATGATGCAGACGGCTTTCGAACTGCAGGTCACTGAGGATCAGGCCGGCGAGGTCGGACCGGCGCATGGCGGCGAGGGCGCGTTGTTCGTCCGCATTCAGTTTGCGACGGGGACCGAAGTCTTCGAGAAAAAGGGTTCGCTCGCGATTGAGCAAACCGGCGTCGAGGTACGCCTCGATGGCTGTTTCCCAGCGCTGCTCGTCACCGCCCTGGTAGCCGAAATAGATCAGCACGTTGAGCAGGATCAGCAGCAGGGTCATGACTGGCGGCTTCTTCCAGTCGAGCGGGTGTTCTGCGGGGAGAATGAGCACGGGACGTCCTTGTGCGGTCGATCAGTTGCCGCGCTTGCTGTCGATTTTCACCAGTCGGTTGGCCTCGAAGCGCAGGTAGTGGTACATGCCATTGCGTGGGCCATAGACCCATTCTTCAACCGGGACTTCCTGCCGGTAGCCGTAGTCGTCGAGTTTTTCGCGATAGCCAAGAAAGGCTGTGCTGGCTGGCTCGCCACATTTGCTGCGGACTTCGCTGGTGGTGTCGTCGAGGCTGATCAGGTTGCTTTCGCAGCGCAGCGTGGAGGAGGCATGTGCGTTGCCTGCCAACAGGAGCAGGGCGAGAAGACAAAAACGGATGTTCACGAAAGCGTCCCTGGCGGTACATGACGGGCGCCAGCCTACACCGGCGGCGTCGTACTGTCAGCGGCTGCGCCGGGTTTCGATGCGGATCAGGCGGTTTCCTTCGAAGGTCAGGATGTACAGCATGCCGTTGTTCGGGCCATAGGCCCATTCTTCCATCTTGAACTCGCGGCGATCGTATTCGCCCAGGGTATAGCCGACCAAGTCTCGATGTGCCGGCTCGCCACACTTTTGCTGCACTTCGAAAGCCCGATCGCCGAGGCTGACCAGTTTGCTGCCGCAGCGCATGGTTTCGGCTTGGGCGGGGGCGGCGGCCAGCGCCAGCAGGCAGAGGAAAAAAGCGCGTTGCATCATGTCATTCACTGTCCAGGTGTAGAGGGGTGGAAACCCGTCCGTCAGTTTCCGCTTCGCCAGTGCTCACGTCGAGCAGGTAGATACGTTCGTCCTCCAACCCACCCTGGTCCACCAGGTATTCCTTGATGCGAGAGGCCCGGGCCTGAGCCAACTGCCGCAACAGCAACTGGCTCTGGCTCCAGGAGGCGAGAACGCCATCTCGCAACCGGTGCGCACGTTCTTCGCTGTTCAGCTCAGCCCATTCGGCTGGGGGCTGCTGTTTCAGGCGGGCACGGTAGATGCCTTCCAGCAACGGGCCTTTCTCATCTTCCGGGACGACCAACTGGTCGGCATCGGCGGGCACCTTGTCGCCGCGGCGCTGGAGGACCTTGTAGTAGGTGCTGCGGTATTCCCGTTCCAGGCGCTGTTCGGCCAAGTGTGGCCCATCGCTGGTTGTTGCGCTCAAGCCTTCGACTTCCAGGCGCAACGCCGGCCGCTTCTTCAAGGCGTCCGCCAGGGTATCCAGGGTCTTGCGGGCTTCGTCGTCCAGTGCCGGGCTGCCGGCGGCGAAGCTGACCTGGCTGAGATCCGCGTCGCTGCCGCCGGCCAGTCCGGCGACGAACTTGAACGGTGCCTGGGCCGCTCGCAGCACCAGATTGCGCAACGTCTGCCAGACGATCGGCATGACACGGAACTGGGGGTTGTTGAGGTCGCCTTGGACCGGGAGGGCAATGTCGATCTTGCCTTCGGTGTCTTTCAGCAGTGCAACGGCGAGGCGCACCGGCAGGTCCACTGCGTCGGGGCTGTCGACCCGCTCGCCGAGCTGCAGTTGCTCCAGCACTACGCGGTTCTCGGCGTTCAGTTGGCCCTTCTCGATGCGGTAATGCAGATCCAGGTTGAGGCGGCCCTTGCGGATGCGGTAGCCGGCGAACTTGCCGGAATAGGGCGTCAAGGTGGTCAGTTCGACCCGCTTGAAGCTGGTCTGGATGTCGAGTTTCTCCAGCGGATCGAACGGCGTCAGGCTGCCCTGGATGCTCACCGGGGCGTAACGGTCCACCCGGCCCTTCACCTCGACCCTCGCGGGCAGCGACTGGCGGTTGTCGAGGGTGCCGATGCGGCCGTTGAGTTGCTGGATCGCCGTCGCGAAATTCGGGGTCAGGCTGAAGTCGGCGAAGTTGGCCGAACCGTCGGCAATGACGATCTCACCGATGCGAATGCCCAGGGGCTTTGCCGGCGATGGCTGCGTCGCGTTCGTCGGGGCCGGGCTGCCCGGCTGCGGAATCAGCAGCTCCTTGACATTGGTGCTGAGGTCTTCGTTGATGATGAAGCGCGCATAGGGCTGAGCCAGGTCCACCTTGGCGATGGTGAGCTGGTCCCCGTGACGGTAGTCCAGCCCTTCGAGGGAAAGTTGGCGCCATTTGAGGAAGTCGCGTTCTTTCACCGTGTCCAGGGTGTGTAGCTGGTGAACTTCGGCTCGTCCGGTGACGCTGAAGGCCAGCGGTTCGGCGCTTTTCAGATCGACGCTCAGGTCGCTGCCGAACAGGCCGCTGCGCAGTTCCAGGCGAACGAATGGCGCCAGGTAGGCCTGGGCGATACGCAGATCGATATCACGGGTGGAAACCTTGAGCTGGGCGCTCACCGGGCTCAATCGGACGTTGCCTTCCGCCTGGAGCTGGCCCTGGCGGCCGAGGCCGGTATCCAGCCTTAGGGTGAACGGCGATTGCCCGAGGCTATCGAAATCGCGCACATCGACGTTGAGCGGGCCGAGGTCCAGCTTGACCTCATCTGTGGGAACGCGGTCGGCGAGGTGGGCCCGGTAGTTGCGCAATTGGGCATCGCGCAGCAAGACCTGCCAGGGCTTGCCGGGTTCCTTGGCTGGCGTGCCATTGGCTTCGGTGGGAACGGTCTTTCCGCGGCGCTCAGCGAGCAGCTTTTGCCAGTCCAGTTGTCCATCGGCTTCGCGGGCGGCCCAGGTTTCCAGGCCCTGGCTGCGGACCTGGCCGATCACCACTTGCTGCTTCGCCAGATCCACCGAGGTCTGGGCCACATCCAGGCGATCCAGACGCAGCAGCGGGCGGCCGTCCGCCGTCTTGATGGCGAAGGGTGCCAGGACGAGCTGGAGGTTATCCAACTGCACCTGGGTGGTTTTGGCGAGATTCACCCGGTAGTCCATGCTCAGGCTGAGCCTGCCCTTTTCCAGCGCGAGGGGAACGGCATCCTCCACGTAGGGCCAGAAACCCTTCATGTCGAGATCGGTCACCTTGAGCGCGCCGTTGGAGGCCAGCGGAACGAGGCTGATCTGGCCCTTCCAGTCGATCCGCCCACCGCGTGGACCAGTGGCGACCAGGGTCATGTCGGCGTTGTCGTCGGGCAGCGTGCTGAGGTTTTGCAGTTCGAAATCCAGTGAGTCGTAGAGGAATTCGATGGGCTCGCTTGGGCGCAGGTCTTGGAAGTGCAGGCGCCCGCGTGCCAGTTGGATGCGGCCGACCCGCAGCGGGAAGGGTTCGGATGCCGGCTCGTCGGCCTTGGGCTCGGTGCTGGCGGGCAAGATGAACAGTTGTGTCAGGTTCAGGCGGCCGTCCTTGGCGAACAGGACATCGGCCCGCAGGCTGTCCAGCTCGATATCCGCCAGGTGCAGGGCGCCGCTCCAGAGGCTATCTGCCTGCAGGTTCAGGTACAGGCGCTGGAATGCCAGGGGTTCGCTGCCGGCTTCGCCGATGCGTAGGCCCCAGAGGGTCAACTCCAGGCTGAATGGATTGAACTCCAGACGCTCCAGCCGGCTGGGTACGCTGGCGTACTGGGCCAATTGCTGATTGATCAGGTGCAACGCCACCCCGGGCAGGATCAGGAAGCCGATCAGGCTGTACAGCAGGACGGCGATCACCAGTCCGCCGAGGGTACGTTTCAATCCTTTGGTCATAAGCGACGTCAACCATCCGCCGAAAAAGTGCTTGGAGTATGGCACGGACGTCAGGTTCCTTTGTGTGACGACCTCCCTTTCGCGTCGCGCTCAGAAGCGCAGAACCAACGTCTTCAACGGCGGCTTGCCATCTTGCGAGGGGAAGTCGGCGGCGGGCGCCAACACCTCCCATTCCCGAACCGTGCGGCCTTGCTTGGCGGCACAGCGCAGCACCTGTTCGCGCCACTCATCCAGCGGGACTTTCGCCAGGTTGTTGCAGCAGACCAGCACGCCGTCGTCGGCGGTCGCGAGCAGCGCCGGTTTCAGCAGGCTCTGGTAGTCGCGCAGCAGATCGACGGTGCCGAAGGCACTTTTCGCCCAGGCCGGTGGATCGAGGAAGACCAGATCGAAGCGGCGTTCATCCAGGCGCGGGTAGCTGGGAAGGCGCTGACCGTGGCGGCGGGAGATCGGCAGCCCGGCCAACTGGCGGATCGCCGGGAAGTAGTCGGACTGGATGAAGCGCATCGGCGCCAGGTCCGGGTTGAGGGCGGCGTTTTCCCGGCCGACCGCCAGATTGCCCTCGGCGAAGTCCAGGTTCCAGACTTCGCGTGCGCCGCCTGCCGCGGCGCAGAGACCGACGCCGCAGGTGTAGGCGAACAGGTTGAGCACCGAGCGGCCTGTGCTGTTCGCCTTGACCCAGCCGCGTGCGTTGCGCAGGTCGAGAAAGAGCAATGGATCCTGCCCGGCGTGCCGCCCGCGTACCCGGTAATTCAGGCCCCACTCATGGCCGACGAGGTCATCCAAGGCCTCGGCTTCCGCTTGATGGCTGGTGGCACTGCGGTCGATCCGGGAGTTGCCGCCGGAGCGGTCGTTGTAGACCAGCAGCAGCTTTTCGCCGAGGAATTCATCGACGATGGCGCTCAGTTCGGGCAGCCGGGCATGATCGACCGGTTGATGGAAACTCTGCACCAGCAACTGCTGGCCGTAGCGGTCGAGGGTGAGGCCGGGCTCGCCCTCCTGGCTGCCGTGGAACAGGCGGTAGCAGTCGGTGCCTTGGGCGTGCAGGTCGGTCAGCAGGTCGCGGCGGGCGGCGAGGGCGGCGCGAAGCGCCTGATTCAAGGAGGGCATGCGCTTCGCCTCGGAAAAAGGGGCGTGCAGTCTAACAGGGGAACGGCGCCCATACAGGCCGCCTGCCGTGACGGAGGATCACCGCAGTGCCACTTGCGCTCAGGGCAGCGGGGCGAAAGGCGAGCCGCCGTCGACGGTCTGCAGTTCGATCAGGTAGTTGCGGAAAATCTGGCCAAGTACCTGGCTGGCGATATCCAGTTCATTCCGGCGCATCTGCGCGGCTACCCGGTCGGCCACGTCCATGGCTTCATCGGAGCCGTTCACCGCAGCCATCTTCAGCACGATGTACGCCTGTACATTGTTGGCCGGCACGCCTTCGCCGCGGAAGAACATGCTGCCGAGACGCAACTGTGCGTCGGCATGCCCCTTAAGAGAGGCCTGTTCGAACCAGTTCAGAGCCTGGTCGAGGTCCCGTGGCGTCTGCTTGCCTTCGTAGAAAAACAGGCCGAGCTCGTACTGCGCCTGGCTATCGCCGCTCCTGGCCAGGTCCTGGCAGGCGGCGAGGGCTTCCGGCAGGTCTTCGGGCAGCGTGTTCAGGGCGCAGCGACCGCTTGCCGGGATCAGCAGGGAGTTGCCGCCCGCCGATGCGAGCGGTGACAAAAGAAGCAACAGGCAGCCCAGTGTCAGGGTGCGGCCGGTGCGGTTCATGGAGATCGAAGCGCCTCAGGGTCAGGGCGGGCGATGGGCCCGGCCGGCGAAACGCGCCAGCCGTCACATTATGAAATAAGGCGATGCTTCCTTACAAAGCCTTTACCGGCCTTTTTGCCGCCTCGGCACCGGGAAGCGACGACAGCAACCAGGCCAGCAGCGGATAGGCGAGCGCAAGCAGCAGGTGGAACAGGTCGACGCGGCGCAACGGGCCGAGGAAGCCTGATGTGCCGACTGCCAGCCCGGCCAGGAGGAACAGGCCGCTGACCAGGGCTCCGGCGAGGGCCGGGGCACGGCGCGGCCACTGGATCGCGCCGGCATAGAGGATCAACAGCAGGCTGGCCAGATCGAGCAGGAGACGATAGTCCTCCAGCAGATTCATTCGCCGCGCCAGTTCGAAGAACACGCACAGGCCGAGAACCAGCCGACCCCAGGCCGGACGGCTCCATGCCCAGCCACGGCCGAGGCTCAGCGCGGCGGCCCCCAGCAGCGGCAGGCCGAGGAAGGCGCTGGCCTGGCTGAGCAGGACGTGCGCTTCGCGCCATTCCGCAGTCAGTCCATAACGGACCGCTCCGCTGAGAGCCGCCGCCGCGGGCAGCAGAAGACCGAGCAGGGCACAGAACAGCGCCGGCTGGTTGGTCTCGGCGAAGCGCGAGCGGGCCTTGCCGAGCCAGACTGCCGCGCCCAGGCAGGCTAGGGCGAGCAAGGCATCGGACAAGGCCGTGCTGTATTGCATGGGCATGCCGTCAGCGAATGGCGCTGGCCGGCGGTGCTTTCTTCAGTTCGGCGAAGGCACGTTCGGCTGCATCCAGGGTGATCTTCAACTCGGTGTCGCCGTGGGTGATCGAGGTGAAGCCGGCCTCGAAGGCGCTTGGCGCCAGGTACACGCCACCTTCCAGCATCAGATGGAAGAAACGCTTGAAGCGCTCCACGTCGCTGCCCATCACGTCGGCGAAGGTGATGATGTCGTCCGCGCCGCTGAAATACAGACCGAACATGCCGCCGGCCTGGGTGGTAACGAAGGGGATGCCGGCCGCATCGGCGCGGTCCTGCAGGCCTTGGAGCATGCGGCTGGTGTAGGCGGTCAGCTCGGCATGGAAGCCGGGACGGCTGATCAGGCGCAGGGTGGCCAGGCCGGCGGCCATGGCCAGCGGGTTGCCCGACAGGGTTCCGGCCTGGTAGACCGGGCCGAGGGGGGCGATGAACGACATGATCTCGCGCTTGCCGCCGAAGCAGCCCACCGGCATCCCGCCGCCGATGATTTTGCCGAAGGTGCTGAGGTCCGGAGTGACGCCATAGTGGGCCTGGGCACCGCCGAGGGCGACGCGGAAGCCGGTCATCACTTCGTCGAAGATCAGCACCACGCCGTGCTGGTCGCACAAGCTGCGCAGCCCTTCGAGGAATCCGGCGGCCGGCGGGACGCAGTTCATGTTGCCCGCCACCGGCTCGACGATGATGCACGCGACTTCACCGCCGACCTTGGCCAGAGTCTCGGCAACCGCGTCCAGGTCGTTGAACGGCAGGGTCAGGGTATGCTGGGCGAAGGCGGCCGGCACGCCGGGGGAGCTGGGCACGCCCAGGGTCAGAGCGCCGGAGCCGGCCTTCACCAGTAGGCTGTCGGAGTGACCGTGGTAGCAGCCTTCGAATTTGATGATGCTGTCGCGACCGGTATAGCCACGGGCCAGGCGGATGGCGCTCATGGTGGCTTCGGTGCCGGAACTGACCATGCGCACCATCGCCATCGACGGCACCAGCGAGCAGACCAGCTCGGCCATTTCGGTCTCCAGCGCGGTGGGCGCCCCGTAGGACAGGCCGTGCTCGAGCTGGCGGCGTACCGCGTCGAGTACCTCGGGATGGCTGTGGCCGAGGATCATCGGGCCCCAGGAACCGACGTAGTCGACGTAGCGCTTGTCATCCTCGTCGGTGACGTAGGCGCCGGCGGCATGCTTGAAGAACAGCGGTGTACCGCCCACGCTCTTGAACGCGCGAACCGGCGAGTTGACGCCGCCGGGGATGTGCTTCTGGGCATCGGCGAAAAGGATTTCGGAACGGGACATGCGGGCCTCTCGAAAGAAGGGGTGAAGGCGTGTGGCGCGGCTCCACCGTGGCAGGAATCAGGGGGTCTGGAAGAGTTCGCTGAAGGCGCGGGCGCGCTTGGCCACCTCGGTAGCGGAGGGAGCGGAAAACAGCGCGTGAATCACCGCGATCAGGCTGGCGCCGCGGGCGATCAACTCGGGCGCGTTCTCCAGGGTCACGCCGCCGATGGCGACGATGGGCTGGCTGAAGCGTGCGTGGGCCTGCTCCAGCAGGTCGAGTGTCGCAGCAGGCGCACCCGGCTTGGTGTTGGACTGGAAAAAACGGCCGAAAGCGATGTAGCTGGCGCCTTCCCGGGCTGCCTGTTCCGCCAGCTCCAATTGCGCGTGGCAGGTGGCGCCGACGATCGCTTGGCGGCCGAGCAGTGCGCGGGCGGCGGACAGCGATCCGTCGGTCTGGCCGAGGTGCACGCCGACGCCGAGGCGGGCCGCCAGTTCGGCATCGTCGTTGATGATCAGTGAGGCACCATAACGCTCGCAGAGGCCGCGCAGTGCTTCGGCTTCGCGCAGGCGACGGGCGTCATCATCGGATTTGTCGCGGTATTGCAGCAGACGCGCGCCGCCCTCCAGCGCCGCTTCCACGTAGGGCAGCAGCTTGCCGTCGGTCAGCAACTGGCTATCGGTGATGGCGTAGAGACCGCGCAATTTCATGAGCAGAAATCCAGGGGCAGGCGACGGGGCACGTATTGACCGTGACCCGGCGCTTCGGCGTCGCGCAGGCAGCGCCAGGTGTAGTCGAGGGCCGAGCGTACCGCGCTGACCAGCTCCTCACCCAGGGCCAGGCGGCCGGACAGGGCACTGGCCAGGGTGCAGCCGGAGCCGTGGTAGCTGCCGGGCAGGCGCTGACAAGTGAAGGTTTCGCGCAGGCCATCGCGCCCGTACAGGCGGTTGTGAACTTCCTGTTCGTCGCCATGGCCACCGGTGATCAGCAGGTACTCGGCGAATGGCAGCAGCTTTTCCGCGCACTGGTCTGCCGTACCCTCCGGGAGTTCGGCGAGAATGCGGGCTTCCGGCAGGTTCGGCGTGGCGATCCGGGCGATGGGCAGCAGCCGTTCGCGCATGGCGTAGCCGACGTCATCCTTGCCCAGTGCGCCGCCGCCGCCGGCACGCAGTACCGGGTCGCAGACCAGCGGTACGCCGGCCAGGGCCTGCATGATCTCCACCACGGTATCGACCATTTCCACCGAGCCGAGCATGCCCAGCTTGACCGCGGCGACCGGCAGGTCGGCGATCACGGCGCGGGCCTGGGCCAGTACCCAGTCGCGGTCGAGGACGCGGAAGTCGGAAACGTTGACGGTGTCCTGCACGGTCAGCGCGGTGACCGCCGGGGCGGCGTGGCAGCCTTGCGCGAGCAGGGCTTCGATGTCCGCCTGCAGACCGGCGCCACCACTGGGGTCGTGGCCGGAGAGGCAGAGGACGACGGGACGGGAGGGCGAGGTAGTCATGGGGGGCGAGCTTACCACTAAACAGCCGATGCGGGACCGTGGCGGATGGGCGCGGCACCCTCATGCGGTGAGCGAAAGCGCAGATGAAAGTCGAAGTAGCGCTCGCTTCCGTTGTGTCACCGATCCCAGCTGTTTTGCCGCTGTGCTAGAGTGAGCGGCATTCGTACAACCAGGCTCTGCGTGGCTCGTCAGCAGGAGGGAGTGGGGCTCTCCGACGAGGCGCGACAGTCCTCCTGTGGGGCTCCATGCGGCATTTCCTTTTCCTTCTATTCGGCCTGCTGCCACTGCTGGCCGGCGCCGTCGAATTCGATGAAAACACCCGTAGCCTGCCGTTGGGGCAGGTCATGGAAGTATTCGAGGACGTGCGCGGCGGTGCCGACATCGACGAGATCGCGTCGCCGGCGCTGGAATCCAGTTTCCGTCGCCATGACCAGCCGGTGCTCAATGCCGGCTATTCACGTTCGGTCTTCTGGCTGCGCATCGATCTCGACTACCGTCCGCTGAGCCTCGGCGGCCAGCGCACCTGGCTGCTGGAACTGGCCTACCCGCCGCTGGACCACCTCGACCTCTACCTGCCGGACGGCCAGGGCGGATACCGCCTGGCTCAGCGCACCGGCGATGCCTTGCCCTTCTCCAGCCGGCAGATCAAGCAGAACAATTACCTGTTCGAGCTCAACTTGCAGCCGAACCAGCCGCAGCGCCTCTACCTGCGAGTGGAAAGTCAGGGCTCTATCCAGGCGCCGCTGACCCTGTGGGCCCCGGACGCCTATCTGGAAGACCAGCCCGGGCGCATCTACGTGCTCGGTATCATCTATGGCGTGCTGCTGGTGATGCTGGTCTATAACCTGTTCATCTTCCTCAGTGTCCGCGATACCAGCTACCTCTACTACATCCTCTATATCGCCTCGTTCGGCCTCTACCAAGTCTCGGTTAACGGTGCCGGTATCCAGTATTTCTGGCCGGACAACCCCTGGTGGGCCAACGCCGCCACGCCCTTCCTGATTGGCTCGGCGGCGCTGTTCGGTTGCCAGTTCGCCCGCAGTTTCCTGCATACCGGCGAGCACAGCCCTTGGGTCGACCGCGTCCTGTTGTTGATGATGGCGTTCGGTGCCGCGGTGATGGCGCTGGCGCTCACCGTCAGTTACGCCGTAGCCCTGCGGCTCGCCACCTACCTGGCGCTGCTGTTCACCGTGGTGATTTTCAGCGCCGGGATCATCGCCTGGCTGCGCGGCCTGCGGGTGGCGCGCTACTTCATCTTCGCCTGGACCGCCTTCCTGCTGGGCGGCGTGGTCAACACGCTGATGGTGCTGGGTTACCTGCCGAATATGTTCCTCACCATGTACGCCAGCCAGATCGGCTCGGCGCTGGAGGTGGGGTTGCTGTCCCTCGCGTTGGCCGACCGGATCAACGCCATGAAGGAGGAACGTGCGCGTATCCTCGAAGAGTCCGGCCGCAAGCTGGAAGCGTTGAACCGGGAGCTGGCCGACAGCAACCGCTTGAAGGACGAGTTCCTCGCCACCGTCACTCACGAATTGCGCACGCCTATGAATGGCGTGATCGGTTCGCTCGAGCTGATGCAGACCGTGAACATGGATATCGAGCTGGCGCAATACCAGCGCACTGCCGCCAGCTCGGCACGTGACATGATGCGCATGGTCAACGACATCCTGGCGCTGACCGAACTGCAGGCCGGCAAGCTCTATCCGCGCCGCGAACCGTTCAGCCTGCGTTCGCTGTTCGACGGTCTGCGCGCCCAGTTCGCGCCGCGGGCCGGAGAGAAGGGGCTGAGCTTCACCCTGGACCTGGACGAGACGCTGCCCGACATCGTCCAGGGCGATGCCGGCAAGCTGGCGCAGAGCCTCGGTTATCTGCTCGACAACGCCCTCAAGTTCACCAGCCACGGCGGCGTGACCCTGAGGGTAGGGCGTGGCGAAGCCTCGACGAGCGAGACGCTGGCGCTGCAGATCGAAGTGATCGACAGCGGCATCGGCTTCAATACCCCGACGGATGGCTCGCTGTACCAACAGTTCCGCCAGTTGGATGCCTCCTTGACCCGCGAATACGGCGGGCTCGGCATCGGTCTGGCGCTGTGCCGGCAACTGGTGGAGCTGCTCGGCGGCAGCCTCAGCCATTCATCCCGGGCCGGGCAGGGCAGCCGCTTCCGCCTGAGCCTGGTGCTCGGTCTGCCGCCGCTGAACGGCCCGCAGTTACCGCCGCCTCCCCGTCGCGCCGGCGGCCAGGCGCTGCGCCGGCCCGAGCAATGCACCGTGTTGGTGGTGGAGGACAACGCGATCAACCAACTGGTGACCCGCGGCATGCTGCTCAAGCTCGGCTACCGCGTACGCACCGCCGACAACGGCGCCGAGGCTTTGGAGTTGTTGCGCTTCGAGCCGGTGGATGCGGTGCTGCTGGACTGCCAGATGCCGATCATGGACGGTTTCGCGACCTGCCGCGCGCTGCGCCTCCTGCCCGAGTGCCAGGACCTGCCGGTACTGGCGATCACCGCCCATAGCCACAGCGGCGACCGGGAGCGCTGCCTGGCCGCCGGGATGAGCGACTACCTGGCCAAGCCGGTGAAGTTCGAGGCCCTGCAGATGCTGCTGCATGATTGGGTGCTGTGTACGCCAGCACGCTACTAAGCGCTGGTCGCTTCGCCTGAGAGCCTGTTTACGATCTGCTGCGTGTCGACCCTGCTGCGTAAAACTGCTGGATCGCCAGCATTTACAACTCGTAAAGTCGAATGCAGCCCCAGCGCGTCCTCACCTACGAGGCCCGGCCTGTTTTCGTGGGGCCGCCGAGGTCTTGCATGGCTCTAGCGCGCGAGATCGTAAACAGCTCTGAGTCTCGGCTCAGGCGACTTTCTGGATAACAGCGGCGGCTTTTGCCGCATGCACGGCTTTTTTGGCCGAAATCCCACTTTTTCCAAGCTCTGAAGCGTGATTCACTGAGGTTATTCAGTGAATTCGGATTCAGACATGGTCTATCGCATCACCGCCGCCCGACTCGATCGCGACCAGGCCCTGCGCGAGCGCATCCTCGAGTGCGCATTGGCACGGGTCGCCGAAGGGGGATTCGCTACCCTCACCATGCAGGCGCTGGCTGAAGACGTCGGTATCGCCACCGGCAGTCTGTATCGGCATTTCCGCAACAAGGGCGAACTTGCCGCGGAAGTCTTCGCCCGTGCCAGCCAGCGCGAGGTGGATACGCTGAGTGCCGTGCTGCGCGGTCCGGGAACCCCGGAGGAGCGCCTTGCCGCGGGGCTCCGGCAGTTCGCCGCGCGTGCCTGGCACAGTCGTCGCCTGGCCTTTGCCCTGATCGCCGAGCCGGTCGATCCGGAGGTCGACGAGCAGCGTCTGCTCTACCGAGAGGCCTATGCCGAGCTGTTCGGCGACTTGCTGGACGAGGGCGTGCGCAGCGGTGCATTCCAGGCTCCGCTGCTCGGCGTGAGTTCGGCCTGCCTGGTCGGCGCCATCGCCGAAGCCCTGGTCGGTCCGCTTTCGCCCCCGGCCCGTGCGGCCCGTGAGGCGGGCCACTCCCAACCCGACCTGGCCGCTGTCAGCCAGGCCCTGGTCACTTTCTGCCTGCGCGCCCTGGGCGCGCGTCTGCCTGAGGACCCGACGCCATGAACCTGCACCAGTACGCCGAAACCCATGATGTGTTCAATCAGGTCCCGCCGCTGGACGGGGCCAACCTGTACCGCGTGGATCTGCCTCTGCAGGAGTGGGTGAGACGCTTCCATGGCGGATGGGCGGAGGAGCGGCTCGATACTTACGGTGCGCTGGCCGGCGGGCCGCTGATGGCCGCCGGCTTCCTGGCCAACGAGCACAAGCCGGAATTCAAGAGCCACGACCGCTACGGCCATCGCCAGGACCTGGTGGAATTCCACCCGGCCTATCACGAGCTGATGCGCACGGCTATCGAACACGGTATTCCCTCGCTGCCCTGGACCGACCCGCGCGCCGGAGCCCACGTGGCGCGTGCCGGGTTGTCCTACCTGCACACCCAGGCCGAGGCCGGCACGGGCTGCCCGCTGACCATGACCTTCGCCAGTGTGCCGGCGCTCAAGTTGCAGCCGGACATCGCCGAGCAGTGGGTGCCGAAGATCGTCGCAACCCAGTACGACCCGCGTAACGTGCCGATGGCGCAGAAGGCTGGCGTCACCATTGGCATGGCCATGACCGAGAAGCAGGGCGGCACCGATGTGCGGGCCAATACCACCAAGGCCTATCCGGTCGGCATACCGGGGCCGGGCCAGGCCTACGAGCTGGTCGGGCACAAGTGGTTCTGTTCGGCGCCTATGTGCGATGCCTTCCTGACTCTGGCCTACAGCGAGAAAGGCCTGAGCTGCTTCCTGCTGCCGCGTCATCGCCCGGATGGCGCGCGCAACCAGTTTTACGTGCAGCGCCTGAAGAACAAGCTGGGCAACTGGTCCAACGCCTCCAGCGAAGTGGAATACCGCGGCGCGCTGGCCTGGATGATCGGCGAGGAAGGGCGCGGCGTGCCGACCATCATCGAGATGGTGGCGCTGACCCGTTTCGACTGCATGATCGGCTCCAGTGCGCTGATGCGTCAGGCCCTGACCCAGGCCGCCCATCATTGTGCCTACCGTCAGGTCGGTGGCCGGGTGCTGGCCGAGCAGCCGCTGATGCAGAACGTGCTCGCCGACCTCGCACTGGAGAGCGAAGCCGCCCTGGCGCTGACGATGCGAATGGGCCGGGCACTCGACCATGCCCATGACGAGCAGGAAGAGAAGTTCGCCCGTCTGGTCACCGCCATCGGCAAGTATTGGATCTGCAAGCGTGCTCCGGCGATGATCAACGAGGCCTCGGAATGCCTGGGCGGTGCCGGCTACGTGGAGGAAACCGTCCTGCCGCGGCTGTACCGCGAAGCACCGGTCAACTCGATCTGGGAGGGTTCGGGCAACGTCCAGTGCCTGGATGTGCTGCGTGCGCTGTCGAAGGAGCCGGGCGTGCTCGATGCCCTGTTCGCCGAGCTCGGCGATGGTCACGGCGATGCCCGACTGAAGGCGCACATTGCTCAATTGCAGACGGCGTTCCGCGACACCGGCGACATCCAGTACCGCGCCCGCCAGCTCACCGAGGACGTCGCCATCGCGCTACAGGCCAAGCTGCTGCTGGAGGCCGGCAACGCCACCGTATCCGATGCCTTCCTCGCCAGCCGTCTGGGCCAGGGCGGCCGGGTCTACGGCACCCTGCCGCGGGGCATCGATGTGGAAGCGCTGGTGGCCCGCAGTACGCCGCATCGGGTGTGATGCGCCTGCCTTACTGGCTGGGCGTCGGGGAGAACGTCGGTGTTCTCCCTACCACGAACCATAAGGCACGCCGAACTTTTCAATATAGGCCTTGGAGATATCGCTGAGCGGGCGGTACCGTCCTCCCGAACGCCCCAGATACGGCCCACGCGGATCGACCTTGCCCACGACACGGGTGACTTCGATGGGGCCGAGGCAGGGGCCCTGCACCCAGACCTTGGCGATACCGCCCGGTGCCAAGCCTATCGTCAGGGTTTCGCGGTAATCGGTATTCCACTTACCGCCCATGTTGCAGTCGGATTGCTCTCGCTTGAGCATGAGTTGTCGCGCTTCCTCGGGTATCTCGATGTACGCCTCGTAAGTTTGCGGCTCCACCAGGGATTGCCAGTTCACATAGATCACACGGGGCAGGTCAGCACCGCGGACATGTTTACCCGCGCCCCCGCTGGGGCTCTTCGGCCAGCCCTTGGGGTTGCCCTTGAATCGCGTTGGGATGCCTTGGCTGAACGCCGTTGGATAGCCCATCGAGACCGTGCCTCCCATCACGCCCAGAAAACCACGGTTTTTAATGTCTACGACTTCGACGGTTTCGACCCAGACTTCCATGTAGTCAGGTGAAAAGAGGCCCAAAAACCAAGCGTCATAGGGTAGCGAGTGACCACGGCCGTTGGCGCAACCGGCGAGCACACTCAGCAGCGACAGCAAACAGGCATTGAGCAGGAAGCGGGTGTTATTCATTGGGGGAGATCACTCGCTGATGGTTGTCGGCCGGACGGTTGACGAAGACCGTATCCAGGCCGCTGCCGTTCCGGCCCACGGCTGCATTCCAGTGGGCGGACTGATGAATGTAGCGCGTGTACAGCAGGGACTCTTCGCGCTCGGTCAACCCCGGGCTCGGGCTCTGCCCCAGGGCATAGGCCATCAGCTTGGCGGCGATGGGCTTCAGTTCCTCGGGCAGGGCCAGTTG
>NZ_MUJY01000040.1 GCF_002286785.1 Pseudomonas sp. PIC25
CAGCGACGGCAGCACCCTGGCGAGCAACCGCCTGTACTACCTGCACGCCGACCACCTCAACACCCCGCGCCTGGCCACCGACGCCAACCAACGGCTGCTATGGAGCTGGAACAGCGACGCCTTCGGCGTCGGCCCCGCCAACCCCGACGTGGACGGCGACGGCATCATTACCGACATCCCCCTACGCTTCCCCGGCCAGCTCTACGACGCGCACAGTGCGCTGCACTACAACTACTTCCGGGATTACGACCCGGAGACCGGGCGCTATGTGGAGAGTGATCCGATTGGGTTGGCGGGAGGGCTGAATACTTATGGGTATGTGGAAGGAAATCCGGTTAACTATTCTGACTTCTTTGGGTTGGCGAAAGGGGGCCGGCAGAACCAAAGTGATTCAGGGCTCGCCAACCTCTCTGACGAAGAGATTTCGCAGCGAGCTCGTGATAAAAGTCTAAGTGGTGAGGAACGACGCAGATATCAAAAAGAAGAGAAGGCTCGCGGCGAGCGTAATCGCAATAAAAGGCGGAACAACAGTGGAAAGCTGCGTTCGATAACTGGGCCGCAAATACACATTGAGCTCGCTTGCTCTGTGGGGGCCGCACCCTGCGAGCTTTGCGAAGCCTTAGACTATCCAAACCCCAACTGCCCTGTAGATTTATGGTGTGAAGCCGGGGGCAATACTCCTGCATCGCCCACTCCGCCACCGTCCCCCTTCCCGGGTTGGAGCTCACCTGCACGCCCCAATATTATTGACCTGGGGCAGCAATAATTAGCTCAGAAGGGCGCAACCTATTCAATACAGAATTGACGCGCCCGAATGCACATTACTTACTTAGCAAGCCAGAGGCACCATGGATTTACTAGATGAAATTGACGCTATAGATATTTCCTCGCCTGACGCAAAGAAGCTCCTTCTTGAAACAGTCAAGAGTGAAGATCCTGAGGCAAGACTGCGATCAATAGAAAAGATCAGTCTTCTTCCTAGCGATGTGGAAATACTATCCACCCTACAAGAGCACTTGCGCGATACTGATGAATTAGTGAGACTTGCATGTATTGAGGCAATTGAAGACCACTTGGATACCAACAGCATTTCAAAAATAAAGAAATGCCTAGATGACGGGGACTGGATGGTTCGTGGACAGGCCGCTATAGCGCTCTCAAAGCTAGGAGCTACGGATGCTTACGAAATAGCAAAAATCAGATTTAAAAGCTGCCATGACTCCGAAGAAAAGACGCGGTACTGTTTTGCGCTCTTCTTGATAGACAAAAAATATCTAAAGGAAATTAAAGAGCTATACAGAGGCTCAGGCTACAGAGTGCGCTGCGCTATAGCCAATAATTTAGTCGATGCGATTTATTTTAAATGGAGCGCCGACGAGAGCTTGGCTTTAGAAGTTCTAGAGTTTTTGAAAGATAGTCTCTCAAACGAAACCCAAGCATCCGTAATCTCCAGCCTGGAATATGCAGTCGGTGAAATCAGCGATCTCAGAAATATGCCCGAACAATAATTTGGCTCCATTCCTACTGAATCTATAGGCAGAGATCTAGGCTCGTGCTGGGCTTGCTACATACATTCAAAACGTATCAAAGTGCCCAGCAGGCTGTTTAGTCTTTTTCGGTTCAGGTTGTCAGGTTAGGCCGGCACACTGTTCCGGTTAGAGCAGCGCCTGCAAGCGTGAGAACCAAAGATTTGATTGCGAGCACCCGCTCCTGCAACCCCCGGCGCAATCCGATAAACTCGCCGGCATTGCTGCCTGGAGCCCGTTATGCGCGAAAAGCTGAACCAAGGCCTGATCGATTTCCTCAAGGCCTCGCCCACGCCCTTCCATGCCACCGACAGCCTGGCCATGCGCCTCGAGGCGGCCGGTTACAAACATCTGGACGAGCGCGAGCCGTGGGTCGCAGAGCCCGGCGGCCGCTATTACGTTACCCGCAATGACTCATCCATCGTCGCCGTGAAGCTCGGCCGCCGCCCGCCCGTCGAAGGTGGCATGCGCCTGATCGGCGCCCACACCGACAGCCCCTGTCTGCGCGTCAAGCCGCAGCCTGAGCTGCAGCGCCAGGGCTTCTGGCAGCTTGGTGTGGAGGTATATGGCGGTGCCTTGCTGGCGCCCTGGTTCGACCGCGACCTGTCCCTCGCCGGCCGGGTGACCTTCCGCCATGCCGGCAAGGTGGAAAGCCAGCTCATCGACTTCAAGAACCCCATCGCGATCATTCCCAACCTGGCCATCCACCTCAACCGCGAGGCCAATCAGGGTTGGGCGATCAACGCGCAAACCGAATTGCCACCGATCCTCGCCCAGGTGGTGGGTGACGAGGGCGCCGATTTCCGCGACCTGCTCGCCGACCAGTTGACCCTGGAACACGGCCTCAGCGCCGATACGGTGCTGGATTACGAACTGAGCTTCTACGACACCCAGGGCGCCGCGGTGATCGGCCTCAACGGCGACTTCATCGCCGGCGCGCGGCTGGACAATCTGCTCTCCTGCTATGCCGGCCTGCAGGCGCTGCTGGCCGCCGAAGGCGACGAGACCTGCATGCTGGTGTGCACCGACCACGAGGAAGTGGGCTCCTGCTCCGCCTGCGGCGCCGACGGCCCGATGCTGGAACAGGTGTTGCGCCGCCTGCTGCCGGAAGGCGATGCCTTCACCCGCATCATCCAGAAATCCCTGCTGGTCTCCGCCGACAACGCCCACGGCGTGCACCCCAACTATGCCGACAAGCACGACGGCAACCACGGCCCGAAGCTCAACGCTGGCCCGGTGATCAAGGTGAACAGCAACCAGCGCTACGCCACCAGCAGCGAAACCGCCGGTTTCTTCCGCCACCTGTGCCTGGAAAACGAAGTGCCGGTGCAGAGCTTCGTGGTGCGCAGCGACATGGCCTGCGGCTCCACCATCGGCCCGATCACCGCCAGCCAACTCGGCGTGCGCACCGTCGACATCGGCCTGCCGACCTTCGCCATGCACTCCATTCGCGAACTGGCCGGCAGCCACGATCTGGCGCATCTGGTGAAGGTACTCACGGCGTTTTATTCCTGCCCCGACCTTCCCTGATGGACTACCACCAGCTCGTCGGCCTGCGCCAGCGCCATCCGGCCTGGCGCCTGCTCTGCTCGCCCCATGCGCCACTGATCGTCAGCTTTCTCGAGCAGACCTTCGTCTCACCCAACCTCCGCAGTCTCGATCAACACAGCTTGGCCGCGCGCCTGGACGATCTGCTCTATGGCCTCAACCAGGAACTCGGCGACAACGGTTACCCCAGACCGGCCATCGAATATCTGGACACCTGGGCTGACAACGCCAACGGCTGGCTGCGCAAGTACTACCCGCCCGGCAGCGACGAAGCCCACTTTGAACTGACTCCAGCCACCGAACAGGCCGTCGCATGGCTGGCCAGTTTGGGCAAGCGCCAGTTCATCGGCACCGAGTCGCGCCTGCTGGCCATCTTCGAGCTGCTCAAGCAGATGGTCGAAGGCAGCGAGACCGATCCGCAGCAACGCATCGCCGAACTGGAGAAACGCAAGGCCGCGCTGGACGAGGAGATCGCCCGCATCCGTAGCGGCGATCTGCAATTGATGGACGACACGCGGGTCAAGGAGCGTTTTCTCGAAGTCAGCGCCACCGCCCGTAGCCTGCTGGCCGATTTCCGCGAAGTGGAGCAGAACTTCCGCGACCTTGACCGCGCGGTGCGCGAGCGCATCGCCACCTGGGACGGCGGCAAGGGCGCGCTGCTCGGCGATATCTTCGGCGAGCGCGATATGATTCGCGACTCCGACCAGGGCCGCAGCTTCCGTGCTTTCTGGGAGTTTCTCATGTCGCCCGCCCGCCAGGAGGAGCTGACCGCACTGCTCAGCCGCGCCTTCGAACTGGCGCCGGTGCAGAGCTTGGAGCCCGACCGCCGGCTGCTGCGCGTGCACTACGACTGGCTGGATGCCGGGGAGTCGGCGCAACGCACCGTGGCACGGCTCTCGGAGCAGTTGCGCCGCTACCTGGACGACCAGGCCTGGCTGGAGAACCGTCGTATCATGCACCTGTTGCGCGATATCGAGACCCAGGCCCTGGCCTTACGCGAGCATCCACCGGAAGGCGAGCCGTTCAGCCTCGACGAGTCGGCCCCCAGTCTCAACCTGGCGCTCGATCGGCCGCTCTACAGCCCGCCGCTGAAGCCACGTATCGACGCACAGATTCTTCTCGAAGGCAAGACCGAGAGCGACACCGCCGCCCTGTTCGAACAGATCTACATCGACAAGGCTCAATTGCTCGCGCAGATTCGCCAGGCACTGCGCCAACACCCGCGTATCAGTCTCGGCGAATTGCTGCAGCAGTACCCACTGCGACAAGGCCTGGCCGAGCTGGTCGCCTATCTGGACCTGGCGGCCAATGACAAGCGCAGTGCCTTCGACGACAGCCAGCCGCAACTGATCCAGTGGCATGACGCCGAAGGCAGGCTACGCCGCGCCAGCGTGCCTCTGATCGTTTTCAGCCAGTGAATGTGCCCATGACCGAAACCGACAGTCTCTTCTCCCTGCTGCTGATCGCCCTGTTCAAGGGCGTGCTCTATCGCGAGGACGACGGTGCCCAATGGCAGGTGCTGCTCGACCGGCAAACCGCCGTGCGCGATTACGTTGCCGTGCTCGGCCTCGAACTGACCCTAGACGAGGCGGAAGGATACGCCTATCTGCAACAGCGCCCGAACGAGGACGCCGACCTGCCGCGGCTGATCCCTCGACGCCAACTGAGCTATCCGGTCAGCCTGCTGCTGGCCCTGCTGCGCAAGCGTCTGGCCGAGTTCGACGCCAGCGCCGCGGATGCCCGGCTGATCCTTTCCCGCGAACAGATCGCCGACCTGCTGCGCCTGTTCCTGCCCGAAGGCAGCAACGAGGCCCGTCTGGCCGATCGTATCGACACGCACATCGCCAAGGTCGCCGAGCTGGGCTTCCTGCGCAAATTGCGCGGCAGCGACGATCTCTACGAAGTGCGGCGCATCCTCAAAGCCTATGTGGATGCTCAATGGCTGAACGAATTCGACCAGCGCTTGCGTGACTATCGGGCGCAAGCCGGAAACGCTGCCACGCCTCCGGCAGCCGACGAGGTGACCCCATGAGTGCCCCCGAAACCCTGCAGTTACTTGACTTCGCCAGCAGCGACGAGCGCGCCGGCTTTCGCCTGCACAGCTTCGAGGTATACAACTGGGGCACCTTCCACCAGCGGGTCTGGCGCTTCCCCACCCACGGCGACAATGCCCTGCTGACCGGCGACATCGGCTCCGGCAAGTCGACCCTGGTGGACGCCATCACCACCCTGCTGGTGCCGGCGCAGAAGATCGCCTACAACAAGGCGGCCGGCGCCGAGGCCAAGGAGCGCACCCTGCGCTCCTACGTGCTCGGCCACTACAAGTCCGAGCGCGGCGACAGTGGCATCAACGCCCGCCCGGTGGCGCTACGCGACCACAACAGCTACTCGGTGATCCTCGGCCACTTCTACAACGAAGGCTACGACCAGCACGTAACCCTGGCCCAGGTCTTCTACATCACCGACAACCGCAGCCAGCCCGATCGTTTCTATGTGATCGCCGACCGGCCGCTGTCGATCACCGAGCACTTCGCCAACTTCGGCAGCGACCTCAACGCCTTGCGCAAGCGTTTGCGCGAGCTACCCAACGTCGCCCTGGAAACCAGCTTTCCCGCCTATGGCGCCGCCTTCCGCCGACGCTTCGGCATCGCCGACGAGCAGGCCCTGGAACTGTTCAGCCAGACCGTGTCGATGAAGTCGGTGGGCAATCTCACCGATTTCGTCCGCGAGCACATGCTGGAAGAGTTTCCGGCGGAAGAACGCATCCAGGCGCTGATTCATCACTTCGACGACCTCAACCGCGCCCACGAAGCGGTACTCAAGGCCAAGCGCCAGGTCGAACTGCTGCAGCCGCTGGTAGCGGACTGCGCCCGCCACGCCGAACTCTCCGACGGTGCCGAAGCGCTGGCCGGATGCCGCGATGCCCTGGCCCCCTGGTTCGCCGGGCTCAAGGGCGAGCTGCTGGCCAAACGCCTGGGCAATCTCGATCAGGAGATCGCCCGCCTGGACGAACAGCGCCGCGCCCTGGAGCAACGCCAGCAGCAGGGGCAATCGCGGCGCGACGACCTGAACCGTGCCATCGTCCAGAATGGCGGCGATCGCCTGGCCAAGATCGAGCAGGAGATCGCCCAACTGGAAGGCGAATTACGGCGCCGCCAGAGCGCCAGCGAGCGCTATGACCAACTGGCAGGTGCCTTGGAGTTGCCGCAGGCCAGCGCCGCCGAAGCGTTCCTCGCCAACCGCCAGGCGCTGCCCGAACTCGACGAGAACGCCCGCGAACAACGCGCCGCGGCGCAGAATGCAGAGAACGAACTCAGCTTCGAACTGCGCGGCCTACGCGAACAACACGCCCAACTGCACGCGGAACTGGCGTCGCTGCGCGAGCGCCGCTCCAACATCCCCAAGCGCATGCTGGATATCCGCGCCCGCCTGTGCGAAGCGCTGGCGTTGGACGAAGACGAGCTGCCCTTCGCCGGCGAACTGCTGCAGATTCGCGAGGACCAGCGCGACTGGGAGGGCGTGGCCGAGCGCCTGCTGCACAACTTCGGCCTCTCCCTGCTGGTACCCGACGCACACTACGCCCAGGTTGCCCAGTGGGTGGAGCAGACCCACCTGGGTGAGCGCCTGGTGTATTTCCGCGTCCGCGCCAAACGCTCCCAGGCGCCAGCCGAGACGCATCCCGACTCGCTGGTACGCAAGCTGCAGATCCACCCGGAAAGCCCCCATTACGACTGGCTGGAAGGCGAACTGGCACGGCGCTTCGACTACGCCTGCTGCGCCTCGTTGGAACAGTTCCGCCGCGAGGACAAGGCGGTCACCCGCGCCGGACAGGTCAAGTCCAGCCAGGAGCGCCACGAGAAGGACGACCGTCGTCGCCTGGGCGACCGCACCCAGTACGTGCTCGGCTGGAGCAATGCCGACAAGATCGCCGCCCTGGAAAAACAGGCCGCCGACCTGGAAATCCGCATTCAGGAGTTCGCCATTGCCATCGCCGACCACCAACAGCGGCAAAAGGCATTGGACCAGCGCATCGCCTTGCTCAACCAGCTCTCGGTGTTCCAGGACTTCCAGGAACTGGACTGGCGCCCGTTGCTCGGCGACATCCAGCGTCTGGAGAACGAACGCCGGCAACTGGAGGCTGAATCCGACACCCTGCGCGCCCTGCAACAGCAACTGCATACCCTGGAAGACGAACTGGGCGAGTTGCGTCGTACCCTCGACGCGAAGAGCGACGAGCTGTCACGCCGTCGCCAGCAACGCGAGGACATCCAGGCCCTGGCCGACCAGGCCCAGGCCAGCCACGCCGCCGCCACGCCCGTACAACAGGCCCGCTTCGTCGAACTGGCGGCCCTGCGCAACGAAGCCCTGGGCGAACACAGCCTGACCGTGGAGTCCTGCGATAACCGCGAGAGGGATATGCGCGCATGGCTACAGGCACGCTACGAAGCCGAAAATAACAAGCTCAAACGCCTGCGTGATCGGATCGTCCAGGCGATGAGCGACTACCGCAACGACTATCCACTGGAAACCCGCGACGTGGACGCCAGCGTGGAAGCCGCCGCCGACTACCGGGCCATGCTCGAAGCCCTGCAACGCGACGACCTGCCGCGCTTCGAGCAACGCTTCAAGGCCATGCTCAACGAGAACATCATCAACGAAGTGGCCGGCTTCCAGTTCCAGTTGAACAAGGAAGAGCTGGAAATCCGCGAGCGCATCGCCCAGATCAACCAGTCGCTGCGCGAGATCGACTACAACCCCGGCCGCCTGATCCAGCTCGAAGCCCAGTCCAGCGGCGATGGCGAGATCAGTGAATTCCGCGCCAGCCTCAAGGCCTGTACCGAGGGCAGCCTGACCGGCAGCGAAGACGAGCAGTACGCCGAAAGCAAGTTCCTCGAAGTACGGCGGATCATCGAACGCTTCCGCGGCCGCGAAGGCACCACCGAACTGGACCGGCGCTGGACCCGCAAGGTCTGCGACGTGCGCAACTGGTTCGCCTTCTCCGCCTCCGAGCGCTGGCGCGAAGACAACAGCGAGCACGAACACTACAGCGATTCCGGCGGCAAATCCGGCGGTCAGAAGGAAAAGCTCGCCTACACCGTGCTGGCCGCCAGCCTGGCCTACCGCTTCGGCCTGGAATGGGGCGCCACCCGCTCCCGCTCGTTCCGCTTCGTGGTGATCGACGAAGCCTTCGGCCGCGGCTCCGACGAATCTGCCCGCTACGGCCTGGAGCTGTTCAAGAAACTCAACCTGCAATTGCTGATCGTCACTCCGCTGCAGAAGATCCACATCATCGAACCCTATGTCGCCAGCGTCGGCTTCGTGCACAACGACCAAGGTCGTGAGTCGCTGTTGCGCTGTTTGAGTATCGAGGAGTATCGCGAGCAGAAGGCGCAACGCGAGACACCATGACCTGGACCACCCCCACCGACCTCCGCACCCAAGTACAACGCCTGTGGGACCAAGGCGTATTGCTGCGTACTCAGTTAACCAGCGAACAAGCATTTCCCCTGCCCCTGCGCTTCAAGCGCCCGGACAGCAAGGCGCTGGCCGAACGCTTCGGCGAGGTGCGCCAGTGGATTCGTCTGCTGCAGGAGGGCGAAGGCCATTACCGACTGGATTGGATGGAGATCAACCATCGTCAGCTCGGCCGCAACCAAGTGCCGTGCGGGGCCTTTATCGATAGCGCTGAAGCCGCTCAGGCAATGCTCGGCAAGAAGGGCGAAGCCGAGCGTTTTCGGCATTTGGCGAACGACTGTCTGGAGGCATTTCCGGCGCTGCGCGACTGGCTCATTCGTTATCCGTTGCGGGCCCTGGAAGAAGCGGAGCATTGGCCACGACTGCTGGCGGTGCTGCACTGGTTCCGTGCCCATCCGCGCTGCGGACTGTACCTGCGCCAACTGGACATCCCCGGTGTGGATACCAAGTTCATCGAACAGCGCCGTGGCCTGGTCGCCGAGCTGCTCGACCTGGTGCTGCCTGCCGAACAGATCGACGACACCGCGCGGGGCACGCGCGCCTTCAACCAGCGTTATGGACTGCGCGACAAACCCCTGCTGGTGCGACTGCGCATCCTCGACCCGGAGTTGGCGATCGGCGGGCTGCTGGACATTGGCGCTCCGCTGGAAGAGCTGGCCTACCTGCGTCCCAATGTAAAGCGAGTCTTCGTCACCGAGAACGAGACCAACTTCCTCGCCTTCCCAGGTACGCCACAAGCGCTGGTGGTCCTCGGCCAGGGCTATGCACTGGACAATCTCAAGGCGCTGCCCTGGCTACGCGACCAGCCCCTTTACTACTGGGGCGATATCGATACCCATGGCTTCGCCATTCTCAATCGCCTGCGCGCGTACCTGCCCGATGCCCGCTCGCTGCTGATGGACCGCGCGACCCTGCTGGCGCACGAGGAACTATGGGGCAAAGAACAGGAAAACGAACGCTGCACCGCCGAGCTGCCGCGCCTGACCGCAGAGGAACAAGCGCTGTACCAGGACCTGCAAGCCAACCGTTACGGCCCGCGCGTGCGCATGGAACAGGAACGCATCCGTTTCGGCTGGCTGGAGCGCGCCCTGCGAGACGAGCCTGAGAGACTGTAGCCTTCGAAACGGGCCGTCAGCGCTCGATGCGACTCAGCAGACCGCTCCTGCTACCCAGCTCCTCCATCAGCTCGCAAACCGGTTTGTCGTCCTCGTCCAATTCTTCGCAGAAGGCATCCACCATCGGCATGACGATCGCATGCACCAGGCTGATATCGTGCACGGTGCAGTGATAGACCAACTCGTGCAGATCATCTCGCGCTCCCGTTTCCAGAAACATCGCAATGGCGAGGGCCTCGCTCTTGTCCAACGGCAGCACGATACCCAACCCCATGTACCAGGGGCCGACGTCGATCAGTCGGGCAGCGAACACCAGGCCAGGCCTGCCGCTCCTGGCCAGGGACAGATCGGTCATGACCCGCTCCCGACCGTTATCCAACACATCCCGCAGGATGATCTGGTCATTGTCGATTCGCGCTATCTCGAACACCGAGAACAGTGCGCCGGCCAGCCCTTCCATCAAGCGCGCGGACAGCTCGTCGCCCGCTTTCAGCTTCGGCAGGATACGGTCGATCGCCCGGCGCTTGCCACGGAAGGAAAAGAGCGCGGCATCGGTCACCAAGTCGAGAACATCGTCCTCCTCCAGCGCGTCGATGCGTTCATAACCCGCTCGCCAATCGGCATCGCTTAACTTGCTCGCACACTCCGACAGCAACTGGATCAGCCGCTCACGAGCCTCAGCGTATGAAAGGGACGTAGCGGGAAAGAGAGATTGAGTCATAGTGCCAGTATCCTGATACCTGGATTGAGATTGGCATGATAAACCTTCAGGTACTTAGTTTTCCGGCACCTCCACCTGCACATGAATGGCGTCGTGCCGCCAGAACTCCAGATCGCAATCGATGATGCGCCCGTGCTGGTCGCGGTTGATCCGGGTGATGCGCAAGGCCGGGCTGCCGGCGGCCACCCGCAGGGCCGCGGCCGCTTCCGGCTGGAGCGCGGTCGGCACCATGTCGAACCGCACCCGGCCGTAACGGATGCCGTATTCGCCGGCGTACAGCTCGGTGAGCGAGCGGGTCAGGTCGAAGTCGAGGATGCCAGGAAAGTAGGCCGGGTTCAGGTAATGCTCGACGTAGAGCACCAGCCGTCCGTCGATGCGCCGGGCGCGGCGGATCTGGATCACCCGGGACAGCGCCGGCAATTCCAGCACATCGCAGATGTCCACGCTGGCCGGCTGCAAGCGAGCGGACAGCACCTCGGTGGCCGGCACCCGCCCCTGCTCGCCAACCATGGCGTGGAAGTGGCTGCGCACCAGGGGATTGTAGGCCACCCGCGGCGGCGAGACGAACCAGCCGCGGCGCTCCTCGCGGTAGATCAACCCCTGTGCTTCCAATTGGCCCAGGGCTTCGCGCAGGGTAATCCGCGTGGTATCGAACAACTCGCTGAGCTTGCGCTCGGCCGGCAGCTTGCTGCCCGGCGCCAGCAGGCCATGGCCGATCTGCTCCTCCAGCGCCCGGCAGATGGCGGTAACAGTACGCGGCGCTTCCTCGCGCATCGATGTTCCTCTTTTGGACTAGTCCAGCTCCAGAAAGGAGCGTTCCAACGGGTCCGTAAAAGCTCCGAAGCCCGCCGACATGCTAGGAAGCCTAGATGACCGATAGATGACAGCAGGGTTTCTAGCACGTCATATGCCAGGCCCATTCTGCGGCGAAAACCCTTGCGAATCGGCCGTTCCAGCCATGGTCTACGCTTCATGGGCGCACCGGTACGGTCCCCGGACGAGAAGGAACCGACCCGAGGCGCGACATCAAACTGTCATCCAACGGGCCTAGATTGGCCTGGGTCTTGCTGATCTAGACCACACAACACAACTGCGCGAAAGGAGCTTCGAATGAAACGCCTGCTGCTGGCTTCACTGTTGGGATCGGCCATTGCCATGGGTACCTCGGCGATGGCAGCGGAAGGAGATGTACAGGCCCTGGAAAAAGCGGCCCGTGCCGAAGGCGAAGTGAACAGCGTCGGCATGCCCGACAGCTGGGCCAACTGGAAGGACACCTGGGCCGACCTGGCGAAGCAATACGGTCTCAAGCACATGGATACGGACATGAGCTCGGCGCAGGAAATCGCCAAGTTCGCCGCCGAGAAGGACAACGCCACCGCCGACATCGGCGACGTCGGTGCCGCCTTCGGGCCCATCGCCGTGCAGCAGGGCGTGACCCAACCCTACAAGCCGACCACCTGGGAGCAGATTCCCGACTGGGCCAAGGACAAGGATGGCCACTGGATGCTGGCCTACACCGGCTCCATCGCCTTCATCGTCAACAAGCAACTGGTCAAGGACATTCCCACCTCCTGGGCCGAGTTGAAAAAAGGCAAGTACAAGGTCGCCATCGGCGACGTCAGCGCCGCCGCCCAGGCAGTGAACGGCGTGCTGGCCGCGGCCATCGCCAACGGCGGTGACGAGAAGAACATCCAGCCGGGCCTGGACTTCTTCGCCGAGATCGCCGAGCAGGGCCGCCTGTCGCTGTCCAACCCGACCATCCAGACCCTGGAGAAGGGCGAAGTGGAAGTCGGCGTGGTCTGGGACTTCAACGGCCTGTCCTACCGCGACCAGATCGACCCCAGCCGCTTCGAAGTGCTTATTCCGTCCGATGGCTCGGTGATCTCCGGCTATAGCACCATCATCAACAAGTACGCCAAGCACCCGAACGCCGCCAAGCTGGCCCGCGAGTACATCCTCTCCGACGCCGGCCAGATCAACCTGGCCAAGGGCAATGCCCGGCCGATCCGCGCCGAGCACCTGACCCTGCCGGAAGACGTGAAGGCCAAGCTGCTGCCCAACGAGCAGTACGCCAAGGTCCAGCCGATCAAGGACGCCGCCGCCTGGGAAGCGACCTCCAAGGCCCTGCCGCAGCTCTGGCAGGAAAACGTGATCATCAACATGCAGTAAGCGGACACGGGCGGGCGCGGCGCATGCCGCCTCCGCCCTGCCCCACGGGAAGCCGATGAAACGCAAAGTCATCCTGGTGCTGCTGGATGGTCTGAACCACGACGTGGCCCGCCACGCCATGGGTCACCTCCTGGCCTGGTGCGAAGCCGGCCGCGCAGCGCTGTACGGGCTCGTCTGCGAGCTGCCTTCGCTGTCCCGCCCACTCTACGAATGCATCCTCACCGGTGTGCGGCCGATCGACAGCGGCGTTATCCACAACGACGTGGTGCGGCTGTCCAATCAGCGCAGCATCTTCCACTACGCCCATGACGCCGGCCTGAGCACCGCCGCCGCGGCCTATCACTGGATCAGCGAGCTGTACAACCGCGCGCCCTTCCAGGCCGCCCGCGACCGCCACACCGAGGCGCCGGGCCTGCCGATCCAACACGGCCACTTCTACTACGCCGACCACTACCCGGATTCGCACCTGTTCGCCGACGCGGAAAGCCTGCGGCTGCGCCATGCGCCCGATTTCCTTCTGGTCCACCCAATGAATGTCGACGACGCCGGCCACCACCACGGCCTCGACTCGCCGCAATACCGCAACAGCGCGCGGCGCGCCGACATCCTGCTGGCCGAATACCTGCAGACCTGGCTCGACGCCGGCTACCAGGTGCTGGTGACCGCCGACCACGGGATGAACAACGACCGCTCCCACAATGGCCTGCTCGCCGAAGAACGCGATGTGCCGTTGTTCGTGATCGGCGATGCCTTCAGCCTGGATCCCGGCGCGCAGCCGAAGCAGACCGAGCTGTGCGGCACCGTCTGCGAGCTGCTCGGCGTGCCCCACGACAAACCCTCCTGCCGGGAGCTGCTGAAATGAGTGCCGCCCTCGAACAGAGCCCGAAGATTCCCGGCGAAGCCGAGCCCGCCGCTGTCCGCCCTCGCACCGCCCCGCGTCTGCGCGGCAAATGGCTGGCGGCGCTGTGCCTGCTGCCGTTCGCCGTGTTCTTCTTCGTTTTCCAGGTTGCACCCCTGCTGTGGGTGGCGATCCATAGTCTGAACACCGCCGACGGCTGGGGACTGGGCAATTTCCAGAAAATCTTCGCCTCGAAGTTCTACCTCCAGGCGATCAAGCACAGTCTGCAGATTTCCTTCTGGTCGAGCCTGTTCGGCATCCTCATCGCCATCCTCGGCAGCTATTCGCTGAGGCAGGTGGACTCGAAGTTGCGTGACTTCGTCATGGCCTTTTCCAACATGACCAGCAACTTCGCCGGCGTGCCGCTGGCCTTCGCCTTCATCATCCTGCTCGGCTTCAACGGCGCGTTGACCCTGCTGCTGAAGAAGCTGGGGGTGATCGAGGACTTCAACCTCTACTCGAAGACCGGCCTGATCGTCCTCTACACCTATTTCCAGATTCCCCTGGGCGTGCTGCTGCTCTACCCGGCTTTCGACGCCCTGCGCGAAGACTGGCGCGAATCCGCCGCGCTGCTCGGTGCCGGCACCTGGCAGTTCTGGCGCCATATCGGCCTGCCGGTGCTGACCCCGGCGCTGCTCGGCACCTTCGTCATCCTGCTGGCCAATGCCCTCGGCGCCTACGCCACGGTCTATTACCTCACCACCGGCAACTTCAACGTGCTGCCGATCCGCATCGCCGGGCTGGTGGCCGGCGACATCTCCCTCGACCCGAACCTGGCCAGCGCCCTGGCCATGGTGCTGGTGGGCCTGATGGCGCTGATCACCGTGGTCCACCAGCTATTGCTGAAGAGGAGCTACCATGTCGCGCGCTGAGGCCAAACCGGCGGCGCTCTACCACCGCGCGGTGGTCTACGTGCTGTTCCTGATCCTGCTCCTGCCGCTGGCCGGTACCCTGCTCTACTCGCTGTCCACCAGTTGGTCGGCGACCATCCTGCCGGACGGGCTGACCTTCAAGTGGTACCTGCAACTGTGGAGCGACGAGCGCTTCCTGCGTGCCTTCGGCCAGTCGCTGCTGGTGTGCTTCGGCGCCCTGGCCCTGGCGGTGGTGCTGATCCTGCCGCTGCTGTTCGTGGTGCACTACCACTTCCCGCGGCTCGACGCCCTGATGAACATCCTCATCCTGCTGCCCTTCGCGGTGCCGCCGGTGGTGTCCTCGGTGGGCCTGCTGCAACTCTACGGCTCAGGCCCGCTGCCCATGATCGGCACACCCTGGATCCTGATCGGCAGTTACTTCACCATCGCCCTGCCCTTCATGTACCGGGCGATCACCAATAACCTCCAGGCAATCAACCTGCGCGACCTGATGGACGCCGCCCACCTGCTCGGCGCCAGCACTTGGAAGGCCGCGTTCCTGGTGGTGCTGCCGAACCTGCGCAAGGGCCTGATGGTGTCGCTGTTCCTGTCGTTCTCCTTCCTGTTCGGCGAGTTCGTCTTCGCCAACCTGCTGGTGGGCACCCGCTACGAGACCCTGCAGGTCTACCTGAACAACATGAAAAACAGCAGCGGCCATTTCAACAGCGCGCTGGTGATCTCCTACTTCTTCTTCGTCCTGGTCTTCACCTGGGCCGCCAACCGTCTGAACAAGGACAAGATATGAGCTTCCTTTCCATCCGGGGCCTGCACAAAAGCTACGGCACCACGTCCATCTTCCGCGACATCGACTGCGAGATCGGCAAGGGCGAGTTCGTCACCCTGCTCGGCCCGTCCGGCTGCGGCAAGTCCACCCTGCTGCGTTGCATCGCCGGTCTGACCGAGGTGAACGGCGGCCAGATTCTCCTCGATGGCCAGGACCTGGTGCCGCTATCGCCGCAGAAACGCGGCATCGGCATGGTGTTCCAGAGCTATGCACTGTTCCCCAACATGACCGTGCAGCAGAACGTCGCCTTCGGCCTGCGCATGCAGAAGGTCGCCGGCAACGAGATGCAAAAGCGCGTGGCCGAGGTATTGGCCCTGGTGGAACTGAGCGACTTCGCCGAGCGCTACCCGAGCCAGCTCTCCGGCGGCCAGTGCCAGCGCGTCGCCCTGGCCCGCTCGCTGGTCACCCGTCCGCGCCTGCTGCTGCTCGACGAACCGCTCTCCGCCCTCGACGCGCGCATCCGCAAGCACCTGCGCGAGCAGATCCGCAGCATCCAGCAGGAGCTGGGCCTGACCACCATTTTCGTCACCCACGACCAGGAAGAAGCCCTGACCCTGTCCGACCGCATCTTCCTGATGAACGCCGGACGGATCGTCCAGAGCGGCGACGCGGAGACCCTCTACACCGCGCCGGTGGATGCCTTCGCCGCCGGCTTCATCGGCAACTACAACCTGCTCGACGCCGACAGCGCCAGCCGTCTGCTGGCCCGCCCGGTGCACAGCCGCGTGGCGATCCGCCCGGAAGCCATCCAACTAGGCGAGGCCGGCGTCATCGATGCCGAAGTGCGTGGCCACAGCCTGCTAGGCAACGTCATCCGCTACCGGGTGGAAGCCCGTGGCGTGGAACTGGTGGTAGACGTGCTCAACCGCTCGGCCGCCGACCTGCACGCCAGCGGCCAGCGCATCGGCCTGACCATCGACAGTACCGCCATCCGCGAGGTGGCCTGAATGCCGCTCGCCATTTTCGACCTCGATGAAACCCTGATCGACGGCGACTGCGCCAGCCTCTGGAGCCGGGAAATGGCCCGGCTCGGCTGGGTGGACGAGGAATCCTTCCTGCGCAAGGATGCCGAACTCATGGCCGAGTACGCCTTCGGCAAGCTGGCCATGGAGGACTACATGGCCTTCAGCCTGGCCCCGCTGGTCGGCCGTAGCCGCGAAGAAGTGGACTACGTGGTGGCGCCCTTCGTCGAAGAGGTCATCGAACCGCTGATCTTCAGCGATGCCATGCGCTGTGTAGCCGCCCACCGCGCCGCTGGCGACCGCATCCTGATCGTCTCCGCCTCCGCCGAATTCTTGGTCGGTGCCATCGCCGAGCGGCTGGGCGTCGATGAGGTGCTGGCCATCGACGTGGAGGAACAGCACGATTTCCTCACCGGCCGCACCCAGGGCGTGCTCACCTACCGCGACGGCAAGGTGCAACGGTTGGAAGCCTGGCTCGCCGAACAAGGCGAGAGCCTGGATGGTGCGCACTTCTACTCCGACTCGCGCAACGACCTGCCGCTGCTGACGCGGGTGGACTTCCCCCATGTGGTCAACCCCGACCCGGTACTGCGCGAACATGCGGAGCGAGCCGGCTGGCCGATACTCGATTGGAGTTGAGGTGGGGATGAACACACGCCATCCGGGACCACGCTTTCCCGGATTTCGCCAGGGCTTCCTCCCACAGTTTGACGACTCGGCCTTTTGCGATGGCTATAGGCTACCCGGAGTGGGAGCGAATTCATTCGCGATGGAGAGACGGCAATGCCTCGCCAATCGCGAATAAATTCGCTCCCACAGAAATGGCCAGCGTAGGGGCGAATTCATTCGCTCAACGAAGCACCGCGGGCGGATAAATCCGCCTCTACGGGTGCAGATTGTCCAAGTGCAGGAGCGAGCTCTGCTCGCGAACGGGACTACACAAAAGCTTCGCCAGCAGAGCTGGCTCCTACAAAAAGCGGGTCAAAAACGCTCGCCGATTCCGCTTGAGCACCTAAACTGACCCGGTCGCCGATAGTCTTGGAGCACCACATGAACGCAGCCGACAACAAGCGACGCCTGCAGCATGTCTTCGCGGAAACGGCCAACGGCAACGGCCGGCCCTTCATCGACTGCCTGTCGGATGATGTGCGCTGGACCATCATCGGCTCGACGGCCTGGTCCAGAACCTACGAAGGGAAAGCGGACGTCATCGGGAATCTGCTCAAGCCTCTGAGTGCCCAACTGGGCAACCGCAATGTCATCGTCCCGCTGCGTTTCATCGCCGAGAACGATCTGGTCGTGGTCGAAGCCCAAGGTAGGAATACGACACAGGCCGGCACGCCATACCACAACAGCTACTGCTGGGTCTGCCGCATGTCCGAGGGACGGATCGTCGAGATGACCGAGTACGCGGACACCCTGCTCATCGACTGCGTATTGCAGAGCCCTGGATAAGGCCGCCCCCACTCACTCGCCAGGTTGCCCGTGCAGGGGCGAATTCATTCGCCCGCAACGTCCCGCCCGACTCAGAAATCCAATGCTGCCATGCGCCCATCCAGCACCAGCAACGCGGCGAGGAGGAAGAAGCTGGAGCAGGCCGACTCCACCAACACCTCGCCCTCGCGGGTGCGGTAGCGCATGCCGCCGAAGAGGCCCGGTGTCGCGCCGCCGACCGTGACGTACCGACTGCGCACCACCGCCGCCAGCAGGCGCTCGGCGTGTTCGTGCCAGGGCTCGAGCTGGCCGGGCTGGCCGTCGAGGCCGAGCATGGCCAGGGCGGCGATTACCGCGGCGGAGGGATCGTCGCCTGCGTCGGGGTGGTCCAGGCGGTTCGCCGGCAAGGGTTCGGGGCGCGTTTCCAGCCAGTATTCGCAGGCCCTGCGGGCCTCGCTCAGAAAGGGTTCGCCATAGAGCCCGGCGGCCTGGACCAACCCGAGCATCGCCCAGGCCTGGCCACGCGACCACAACCCAGCCTGCTCCTCCGGCACTACCCGCTCCTCCCGGCAGTGCACGCTGCCGCAGTAGGCGCCGCGCCAAGTGCCGCAGGCGGCCAGGGTGCCTTGCAGGTGCTGGCCGGCGAGGTCGCGCACAGCGCACTGCGGGTGCCGCGCCAGCAGGCGCAGGGTCGGGGCCAGGGTGTCGATGGCGATGCGCCGGTCGCCGTCCGGCCCGCCGCCCATGTCGGTGCCCAGGGGAATGCAGCCCAGCGCGCGACTGAAAGCCGCCGCCAAGGCCGCACCGGCTTGGTCCAGCAGTTGACGGGACTCGAGGTGCTCGAACCAGAGCTCCCCCGGCGCCAGGCCGTACCAGAAGATCATGCTGCGGTTGAGGGTCGGCGCCTCCAGCTTGGACACCAGCCGTTGGCCGATTCGGATCGCCTTGTCGCGGTCCGAAGAGGCGCCGGTGACCCGTGCCCGCAACCACCAGAGCCCGGCCCAGAAGCCACCCAGCCAGGACCCACCGGACGATACCGACCAGCGATCCTCCAGCCCCGGCGAGTACAGCGGGAAATCCTTGCCGCATGCCCGTTCGATCCCTTCCAGGCGCAGCAGCAGCGAGTCGATGGCCCGGGTACGCTCCGCCCGGCTCAGCGTGGTCGAAGCAACCTCATGCAACATGCCGTTCATTTCGCACCCGCAGGATTGGACAGCACCTCGGCGCCAGCGTCGACCGAACGCCGCGCCCGCACCAGCAACAGCGCCAGCAGGCAACCCAGCGCCAGCACGCCGATCAACGCAGCCCAGGCGCCATCGAAGCCCCAGGGACCGGCGGACAGCGCACCGAAGCTCGGCGGACCGAAGGCGAAGCCGCCGAAGAAGCCCACCGAAAGCATGCCCGCCGAGGTGGCCGGAGTACCGAAGGCGCGGTCGCGCAGCAGCATGCTCATGGCAATAGCGTTAGTGGCCACCGCCGTCAGGCCGATGCCGATGGTCCCGGCCCAGAGCATCCAATGTCGCTCCGGGGTCGCCTGCGCGGTCACGCCGATGGCGCAGGCGGCCAGGGCCAGGAGGATCAGCAGCAGCCAGGATTCGTCACGCATCCGCCCGCCGATGGGCGTGAGCACCACGCGGGCGAGGATGCCCATTACGCCGAATACCGCCACCAGGCTGCCGGCCACCACCGAGGACATACCTTGGCGGGTAGCGAACACGCCGAGGAAGGTGATGTAGGCGGATAACGCGACGCCCGCACAAAGCTGGATCGCCATCAGCAGCGCCAGCACCCGGCTCGGCCGAGCCAGGCCAAAGCTGGCCGGCTTGCCCGCTGCCGCCTTCGGTGCGATGCGCGGGGCGCCCAGGGCCAGCAGCATGCCCAGCGGTACCAGCAGCAACAAGGCCGCGCGCCAACCGAACTGCTGAGCGATGCCGGGCAGCACCAGCCCGGCGAACAGCGCCGCGACCTGCACCCCCGCCTGCTTCAGGCCCACCACCGCCGCCTTTTTCTGCGGCAGCACCCGTTCGGCGATCAGCAGGTTGGTCGCCGGGTTGGACAGGGCCTGAGCGATGCCGCACACCGCCACCGCCAGCACCACCCCGCCGAAGCCGGGCGCCACACCGATCAGGCCGTAGGCCAGGGTCGCCACCAGAAACAGCAGCGCCAGCGCACGCCGGGAGCCCAGGCGATTGACCAGCGGCCCGGCCCACAGCGACAGCAGCGCGGCGAAACCGAAGGCACTCATGGTCAGGTAGCCGAGCCAGCCGGGCGCCACGCTCAGGTCCGTCACCAGGAACGGACCGAGGGTGCCGATGGCATAGAAGATCAGCATCGGCAGCGCCATCGCGCCGGTCAGCACGGTACGCAGCAGGAAGGCATCCAGCGCGCTGTCGGCGGCCGGCGGGGAAGTGTCGGGGGTCATGGCATTACCTCGTTACTGCGCTGCCGGGGTTCCGGTCAGCGACGGCCAGTCGAAATCCAGGCTGTCCGCGTCCTGGTAAGCATCCAGCAGACGGCGGCCGACCGCGCTGACCAGGGCGTCGTCGGTGCCGTCGAGGATGTGCGTGGCGCGTGCCGCCCGGTAGATGCCGGACAGCGGCGTCAGACTGCTCAGCCCCTCGGCGCCGTAGACCTGGATCGCCGAGTCCACCGTTCGGCTGAGCGCCTGGGAAGCAGCGACCTTGGCCACGTTGACCTCGATGGCGTTGGCCACCCCGGCATCGAACTTGCGCGCCGCGTCGCGCAGCAGGCCACGGGCGCTGGCGATAGCCTGGTAGGCCTCGAACACGCGCAGACGCACCAGTTGCTTGCCGCCCAGCCGCGCCTGCTCGCCGCGTGCCGAACGGATGCGCGTGCACATCAGGTCGAAGCTGCGTTGCGCCAGGCCCAGCCAGTGCACGGCACGCAGCAGTCGGCCGAGGCCGAGGCGCTCCTGCATCAGCGCCAGGCCGGCACCGGGCTGGCCGAGCAGGTTGTGCCGGGGTACGCGCACGCCGTCGAAGACGATCTCGCACTGCCCCTGGAAGCGGCCGAGGATGTCCACCTCGCGGGCGATGGAGAAGCCGGGCGCATCGGTAGGTACCAGGATCATCGACAGCGCCCCGTCCACGCCAGCGCCTTCGGTACGCGCCACCACGGTGACGAAGGTGGCGCGGTCGGCGCGGCAGATGAACCACTTGCGTCCGTCCAGGCGCCAGTGGTCGCCCTCCGCCGTGGCGGTGGTGGCGATGGTCGCCGGGATCGAGCCGATGCTGTCCGGCTCGGACATGCCGTAGGCGGACACCCCTTCCCCGGTGAGCAACGGCGAAAGGAAGGCGGCGCGGACTTCCGCACCGCCGTGGCGCGTCAGCATGTGCGTGTCGAGGGCGAGTTCCGTGCCGAAGATTGCCCCGCCATATTCGGAGCGCCCCTCCTGCTCGGCCACCGCCAGGTACGCCTCCAGGCTGCTCATCCGCCCCGGGTAGAACAGGCCCCAGAGACCTTGCTCGCGGGCAGCGGCGGTCAGTTCGTCCTGGCAGGCCCTGGCGCTTTCGCGCGGGCCGGCCAGCTCGGCTTCGCGGGGCAGGATGCGCTCGTCCACGAACGTCCGGACCCGCTTTGCCAGTTCCAGTGCGCCCTCGGCAGGACGCGATTGCAAAGGCTGGTTCATGTTCGGTTCCTCAGAGGATGTAAAAAATCGAAGACCTCAGTCGGCAAGAGTTTTTTCACACCCTCTCAGCAGGCGATGCCCACACCGCTTTCGAGGAAGGCGACTTCGGCGGCCAGCGCCTTCTTGTCCACCTTGCCGGCCGGACTCAGCGGCAGGTGCCGGTAGAAGCGCAGGTACTCGGGCAGCTTGTTCACTTCCAGCCCCTGCTGCCGCAGGTAGTCGGTCAGTTCGGCGAGGGAGAAGCGCGGCGCGCCCTCGCGCAGGGTCACGCAGATGCACACGCGCTGGCCGAGGTCCGGGTCCGGCACCGGTACGCAGGCGGCGCTGACCACGTCGGGATGGCCGGTGGCGAGCATCTCGATCTGCACCGGGCTGATGTTCTGCCCGCCACGGATGATGATGTCCTTCTTGCGACCGGCCAGGACCAGATAGCCGTCGCGGTCGATGTAGCCGAGGTCGCCGGTGCATACCCAGCCTTCGGCGTCGCGGTAGCGGGCGTCCAGTTCCGGCGCGTTGACGTACTGCATCGGGCTCAACGGCCCGCGCGCCTTGATCTCGCCGACCTCGCCCTGGGGCAGTTCGACGCCCTGATCGTCGACGATACGGATTTCGCAGACGCTCGGGTTGGGCCGGCCGACGCTGCGCAGCACCACTTCCAGCGGATCGTCCAGGGTGTTGTGGCAGTTCACCCCGTCGGCCGAGCCGTACAGGCTGATGAAGCCGCAGCCGAATGCCTCGACGCAGCGACGCACGCTGGCCTCGTCGATCAGCGAACCGCCGCTGATCAGGCCGACCAGGCTGGATTTGTCCACCTCGGCCAGCAGCGGATCGGCGGCGATGCGCTGGAGCATGGTGGGGACACCGAGGATATGGGTGGGACGCAGGGTCTCGATGGCGCGGATCGCCGCCGGCACGTCGAACTTCGGCAGGACGACGATGGAGCCGCCCAACCAGGACAGACTGCCGAAGGTGGCGGTGGAACCGAACGAGGAGCCCAGCGGCACCAGGTACATCCCCCGGAAGCTCTCGCCGTCCTCATGCAGGCGCTGGAGGAAGCGGCCACGGCCGCCGACCAGGGCGTTGTGCGAGTAGGCCACCAGCTTCGGCTCCGATTCGGTACCGGAAGACACCAGCAGGCGCACCGGCGAGTTCGGGCAAACCTTGGGCAGCGTCTCGGTGCCCAGCGGCTCCGCGTCCATTAGCCGGTCCAGCGACGACCAGCCGCGCCGTGCCTCGCCCTCGACGATGAGGATGCGCAGCGACAGCAGAGTCGGACGCAGGGATTCGATCAGCTCGCACAGGTCGATGCCGCCGAACTCGGCCGGCACCACCACTGCGCGGGCGTCGCAGCGGCGCAGCAGGGATTCGATGTCCAGCCGCCCGCGCCCCGGCGGGAACGGCGCGACCACCGCGCCGAGGGCGGCGGCGGCCAGGTCGATGGCACAGCAGCGCCAACTGTTGGTGAGCTGGTAGGCGACCACGTCGCCCGGCACGATGCCCTGGGCGCGCAGGCCGGCGGCCAGGCGCAGGGAGCGGTCGAGCAGTTCGCCGTAGCTGATGCTTTCCTCCGGCGACAGCACGGCGAGTTTCTCGGGATGACGCTCCGCATGCTGGCGGAACAGTTGGAAAACCGATTTGTTCGGATAGGTTCCATTGCGCACCCACTCGCGGCGAACGTCCATGGGAACCAGATCGATGATGCCTGTGTTGTTCATGTGAAACTCCAGGGAGACTTGACCAGGGTGTAGGCTTCCGTACGCAAACACGGCGCTATCCGCCCGTCTTCGTGAACTGCCGACAGGTCTTCTCGAACGGCGGAAGCGGCCAGGCCGAACTCCCGCAAGAGGTTTTGCCAGGCCTGCGCATCGCGCGACGCCAGGCAGCGGACGATCTGCTCGTCGCGCAGCGCCGGCTCTGCATCCAGCGGGAAATCCAGGGCATAGCGCAGGCGCTCCACTTCGGCCGCATCGCGGCATTCGATGGCCAGCAGCCCGGCCGCGGTGGGGTAGACCCCGGCGACGGGCGGCTCGACCGGCGCCTTGCCGTCGCGCAGGGCCAGCAATTCGGCGGTGCACAGCAGGGTCGCGGCGCCGAGCAGCGAGCTGTCGACCCGCCCCGCCTCGCCGCGCAGCCCGCGCTTGAGCAAGGCCACGCTGATGCCCTGGGCGGCGACCACGCCGCCCAGCACGTCCAGCACGGTGAACAGCGAGCCGCCAGCACTGGCCGAACGGCGGGCGATCTGACGGGCAACACCGGAATACGCCTGCACCATGAAGTCGGTGCCGGGCATGGCGTGCAGGCGGCAGTCCTCGCCCCAGCCGCCGGCATAGGCGTAGATCAGCGCGGGATTGACCCGCGCCAGGTCGGCGTGATCCAGGTTCAGTTCGGCGGCCTTGCCCGGCGCCCAGTTGTGCAGGAAGACATCGGCCTGGCTGGCCAGCTCCAGCAGCTCGGCGCGGCCACGGGCCGACTTGATGTCCAACTCACACACCTGCTTGTGGCGGTTCAATGCGTCGAAGCGCACCGAGCAGCCATCCACCAAGGGCGGCATGCCGCGCAGCGGGTCGCCGCCAGGCAGCTCGATGCGGATTACCTCGGCGCCGAGCAGCGCCAGCAGGTGACCGGCCAGCGGTCCCTGGATGCGCCGGCAGGACTCGATCACCCGCAGGCCGCTCAGCGGCAGGTCGCCGCGCCCGCCCAGGGTGGTCGGCGGCAGGCCGCTGGCGCCGGGGGTGAAGTGCCAGGGGCCGTGCTCCAGCAGCAGCGGCAGATCGTCGTCTTCCAGCCGCTCGATCAGGCTGCGCAGCGGGCAGATGGACAACCCGGCCTCGGCGCAGCGCTCGGCAATCACTGCATAGGGCAGCCGCGCCAGCGCCTCCATCAACGCCACCGGCATCGGCGAAACCGCCTTGGCATAGCGCAACAGGAAGGCGCTCCAGCCCTTGCCGGCCAACTCGCCGGGAATGCCGAGACCGTTCCAGAAGCGCCGCCAGGGTTCGGCGTCCAGGGTCTCCAGCTCGAACACCACGCCATCGGCGGAGGTGAACGGCGGACGCTCATCCGGAGAGGTGCAGCCAGGCAGCAGCCGCTCGGCCCCTTCCGGCGCGGTGGCACCAGCCAGGTACTGGCCGATAGCGAGGGTTGCGGCGCCGGCCAGGGAGACGTCCACCCGGCTGTGGCCGCTGCCACGCAATTGGCCGACGGCGGCGGCGAAGGTGCCTTGCAGGGCCAGGCTGGCGGCCAGGGTGGACACATAGTCCACCCCCAACGGCCGCGCTCCGCCGCTGGCGCGGCCATGCACGGCCATCAGCCCGGAGGCGGCCTGTACGGTCAGTTCGCTGGCACCGTCCGGACGGCCGTCGGCCCAACCGAGCAGGCGCCCAGCGATGGGCGCAAGCCCCGGCACCTCGAAGCGGAAATCCAGCCCGTCGGCACAGGTGCCGGGCTGGAATACCACGCCGATACCCAGGGCACCTGCCTGGTTGAACACGGCCGATGCCGCGGGGACGAAGGCCGTTGGGACATGAGCGAAAGCGCCGGACAGCGTGCATCCGGCCAGGGGAAAGGTCATAGGGTTCACGCCGAATCGATCCATGAAAAAAACCCGCGTGCCGGCGAAACCGGGGAGGACCGGCGCCACGGGAAGGGAATGCGCGGGACGCCGATCAACCACCGGCGACGGCGGGCAGGATGGTCACGTTGTCGCCATCCTTCAGCGCCGTGCCCAGGTTGTCGGCGAAGCGGATGTCGTTGTCATTCACGTAGACGTTGACGAAACGGTGCATCTCGCCGCCGTCCAGCAGACGCTCCTTGATGCCGGGATACTGGCTGTCCATGCGCTCGATGAGCTCGCGCACGGTGGAGCCTTCGATCTCGATGCGCTTCTGGTCCTGGGTCAGCGGACGCAGCAGGGTGGGAATGGAAACGGAAACGGGCATGCCTGACTCCTTGGGCCTGTTGGCGAAAAACGATGGGATGAAGAAAAAGGGCCGGATCAGCCGGCCAGGGCGGTGGGGTACTGCGCCACGGCCTGGATGGTTTCCTCGGTGGCCTTGCCGTCGACGATGCGGAAGCTGCGCACCGGCGCACCGGCGTTCTCGGCGGTGCAGAGAATCACGTAGTGCGCTTGGGGTTCGCCGGCCAGTCGGATGTCGTCGCGGCTGGGGTAGCCGGCCGAATGGGTATGCGAGTGGTAGATCACGCACGGCTCTTCGCCGAGCGCCTCCATTTCCCGCCAGACCCGCAGTTGTTCCTGCGGGTCGAACTGGAAGAAGGTCTCCGACTGCGCGACGTTGCGCATCGGAATCATCCGGGTCGGCCGCCTGGAGCCGACCGGCCCGGCGATCACGCCGCAGGTTTCGATCGGGTGGTCTTCGCGCGCCTGGGCGAGCATGGCGTCGAGCAGTTCGGAAAGAATGATCAGCATGGCGTCCTTACTCCCGTGGTCGGGTGGTCCTGATCGAGTCAATAGCTGGGCAGCGTCGTATCCACGTCGCGGACCCATGCGAGAATCCCGCCTTCCAGATTGCGCACGTCGCTGAAGCCCAGGCGTTGCAGCTCCAGCAGCACCGCCTTGGAGCGCAGCCCGCTCTTGCAATGCAGGATCAGCGGGGTGTCCTTGCCGAAGCGCGCCTCGATCTCGCGGGCGAGCGACGGGCTCTTCGGCATGTGCCGGGCGCCATCGATATGCACGATGTCCCACTCGGTGCGTTCGCGGACGTCGATCACCTCGTGGTGCGCGCCCCGCTCGCGCAGCGCCTTCAGCTCGACGGCGCTGATCGAGGGGATGTCCGAATCTTGCACACCGAGAGGCCGATTCAGGCCGCAGAAGACCTGGTAGTCGCTCAGCTCGGTGATCGGCTTGCGATCCGGGGCGCGGCGCAGGGCGATCTGCCGGTAAGTCATGTCCAGGGCGTCGTAGACCATCAGCCGGCCGAGCAGCGGTTCACCGATACCGGTGATCAGCTTCACCGCCTCGGTGGCCATGATCGAACCGATGGAGGCGCAGAGAATCCCCAGCACCCCGCCCTCGGAGCAGGACGGCGCCAGTTCCGGCGGCGGCGGCTCGGGATAGAGATCGCGGTAGTTGAGACCAACGCCACCGGGCGCGTCCTCCCAGAACACCGAAGCCTGCCCCTCGAAACGGAAGATCGAGCCCCACACATAGGGTTTGCCGGCCAGCACGCAGGCATCGTTGACCAGGTAGCGGGTGGCGAAGTTGTCGGTACCGTCGAGAATCAGGTCGTACTGCGCGAACAGTTGCACAGCCATTTCCGGCTCGAGGCGGTCGGTGTGCAGTTCCAGGTTCACATGGGGGTTCAGCTCGCGGATCGCGGCGGCGGCGCTCTCGACCTTTAGATGGCCGACGGTGGAGACCTTGTGGATCACCTGGCGCTGCAGGTTGGATTCATCGACCACGTCGAAGTCGATGATCCCCAGCGTGCCGACCCCGGCGGCGGCCAGGTAGAGCAATGCCGGCGAGCCCAGGCCGCCGGCGCCGATCACCAGCACCCTGGCGCTCTTGAGGCGGCGCTGGCCATCCACGCCCACATCCGGAATCAGCAGGTGCCGGCTGTAGCGGACAACCTCTTCCTTGCTCAACGTCGCGGTGGGTTCAACCAAAGGTGGAAGTTTCATCATCGGGTCCCTGACTGTCTGAATGCGAAAGAGTCTCGAATAACGCCCCGGCCCGATCAATTGATGGCCCGGCGTAATTCGTATGCCGTCGGGACCGATTCATATGCAGAGCGGAGAGCCCTCCTCCACGGGGCGGAATACCGTGAAAAAGCTGGCCTTTGGCCTGCGACCGTCCGGCAATCGATGGTCCGCCGAGGGCGAATATTTCGGCCGACTTCACGCCTTGGATTTGCCCACCCAGTCACACTGCCGCCAGACATTTCCCCTTCAACGGTATGGATGGCCTCCGATGAACGCTCCGAACACGTCCCCGACGCACGACAAGCTGATCTCCCACGGAACAGGCGCATCCGCCGCCTTCGACGAACGGCTACAGGCGATCGGCATGCGCCTGCGCGCTGCCGGCGACCACCCCAGCGCGACGGTCGAACGCCAACTGCAGATACTGGACGAACTGGCCGGGATCGAGCTGGGCCGCTTCCTCCTCGAACATCGCGGTCTCAACGCCTACTGGACACACCGTGTGGTGACCTACAGCCCCGGCAGCCGGGCCGCCTCGCCTATGGAGCGCTGGCTGTTCGAGCAGGCACCGTCCGCCCTGGCGACGCGCGAGCGCTTCGGTATTTTCCGCAGCCAGTTACAGGCCCTGCTCCACCCGGGTGCGGTCATGGCATCGGTTCCCTGCGGGCTGATGGGCGAATTGCTGTTGCTGGAGCACGGCCCCGATGTGCGCCTGATCGGCATCGACCTGGACCAGCAGGCCCTGGACGGCGCTCGGCAACTGGCGGAAGAGCGCGGCCTGGCCGACCGCCTGACGCTGCATCGCGAAGACGCCTGGGCCCTGACGCTGAAAGAAGAAGTCGACGTGCTGGCGAGCAACGGCCTGAACGTCTACGAGCCGGACGACACGCGGATCGTCGCGCTTTACCGCACCTTCTTCGATGCCCTGAAGCCAGGCGGCACCCTGGTGACCAGCTTCCTCACGCCGCCACCGGTGCTGTCCCCGGAGTCCCCCTGGAACATGGCGGAAATCGACCCGGAGGCGCTGGCCTTCCAGCAATTGGTGTTCATGCGGATCATCGAAGCCAAGTGGAGCGCCTTCCGCACCCACACCCAGACTCGCGTCCAACTCGAAGAGGCCGGCTTCACCGACATCCGCTTCCTCGACGACCGCGCCCGCCTGTTCCCCACCGTGGTGGCGAGCAAGCCTGCGTGAGTGGGCAATTGCGGGCGAGTGAATTCGTCCTTACGGATGTACGAACGCTGTCCAACGTAGCCCGGATAAACGCCGTGCAATCGGGGGCATGATCCCCGGATTGCGCCAAGGCTTATCCGGGCTACGGCTCCTGGCAGGGGGCGAATTCGTTCGCCCGGCAGCGCATCGCCGGATGAACGAACCCGCCCCTCACGCTTACTCCAGGAACGTCGACATGTCCTTGCACACCGCCGCGAAGGCATCGACGAAGCGCTGCGCCTCCTGCTCGCTGAGTACCAGCGGCGGCTGGATGCGCATGACCCGGTTGTTGTTGGCGGTGACGAAGGTGAGGATGCCGTGCTCCTTCGACAGCTTGGTCACGAAGCGCAGCACGAACATCTCCTCGAAGTTCTTTTCCAGCTCCTCGATGGCTTCGCGGATCAGCCGCTTGGCCTTGCCCGACATCATCCGGTAGGTGCCCGCCGCGTTGCCCGGCATGCGGCTGGCGAACTCGCGGACGAAAGCCTCCACCCCGCCGCCGAAGCTGTTCTGGAACTCGATGGCGATCATCAGCCCGCGCCCGCGTACCTCACGAATGAACGGGTAGCCGGCCACCGCCTCGCTGAGTGCCTCCTTGAGCATGCCGCCGACCCGCGACGCATTGCCTGGCAGGTCCTCGGCGGCGATCACGTCCAGGGTCGCCAGGGCCGAGGCCGCCGCCAGGTTGCCGCCGCCGAAGGTGGAGGTGTGCAGGGCGAAGCTGTCGATATTGCCGTAGGCACGGTCCCAGAGGTCCGCCCGCGATAGCGTCGCACCGATGGGCACGGCACCGCCGGAGAGGGACTTGGACAGCACCAGGATGTCCGGATCGACGCCCTCCCACTCACAGGCGAACAGCTTGCCGGTGCGGCCCAGGCCGGTCTGGATCTCGTCGAGGATGAGGATGCAGTCGTGGTCGCTGCACAGCTCGCGGACGCGCTTCAGGTAGCCCGCCGGCGGCACCACCACCCCACCCTCGCCCTGGATGGGCTCCAGGATGAAGGCGCCGACGTCGCCTTCCAGCAGCGCTTTTTCCAGTGCGTCCACGTCGCCGAAGGGGATCGAGTCGCAGCGCGGCAGCAGCGGCTTGAACGGCTGCCGGTGCTTGTCGCGCCCGGTGACGGAGAGCGCGCCGAGGGTCTTGCCGTGGTAGCCGTTGTCGCAATACAGCACCCGCGAAACACGCGAGCGGTCCATGGCGGCGATGGCCAGCTTCAGCGCCGCCTCCACCGCCTCGGTGCCCGAGTTGCTGAAGAACACCCGGCCCAGGTTGCCCGGTGCCAGCTCGCTCAGGCGCTGCGCCAGCAGGCTGGTCTGCAGCGGCACCGAGACGTACTGGACGAAGGTCGGGTGCTCCTGTTGCAGGTAACGCTGCAGGGCGGCATTGACCTGCGGGTGGTTGTGACCGGTGTTTAAGCAGCCGTAGCCGGCGACGAAATCGAGGTAGCGGCTGCCGTCCAGGTCGGTCAGCCAGCAGCCGCGACCATGGCTGAACACCCGTTCGATATGGTTGAAGGCGTAGAACTCGCGAAGGATCGGGTTGATGTGCTCGCCAAAGCAACGCAGCGCCTCGCTGCGCAGTTGCGGCTTCTCCTCCAGGGTCAACGGCTGGCTGCGCGGGTGATGGAAACGCCGCAGCCCGTCGAAGTCCGACTGGGTCAGACGTTCGCCGTAGGAGGCCATCGGCGTCGGCAGCAGCCCGTGGCCTTCGGCCAGGCGACCGATCTCCAGCACCTTGTCTTCCGGCAGCTCACGACCGATGGAGAACGGTTCGGCGCGCCCTTCCAGGCCCAGCACCAGGGTTTCCGCCAGGCAGCCGTTGAGGAACTTCTTCGGCGACAGACCCATGCTCTCGCCACCGAAGCGCAGCGAAGAACCGGCCGAGACCAGCCCGCCGTCGACGATCAGGATGTCGCTGCGGTCCTGCCGGTAGGGCATCACGTCGCGCGGCAACGCCGCGTCCACCACCACAGAGCCCGGCGCCAGGCGGTACGGATCGATGACGCCGCCGCTGGAGGTGGCGGCGACGTAGAAGCGCACGCTGTCGTAGCAGCTCTGCATGTCGTTGCTTAGCCGCACGCGGCCACGCAGGTCTTCCGGCAGGTACTCCAGTCCCTGGCGCGCCTGCTCCTCGCCGCCGCGGTGGATCAGGCACAGACGGCAACCGTCATGGCCGAGCAACTTGGCGATGGCCAGGGCGATGGAACCGGGGTAGCCGACCACCGCCACCTCGGTGTCCACCGGGTTCACCTCCAGGCGCTCCATGGCTTCCAGCACGTTGCGGTAGGCCGCATAGGCAGTCAGCGAGTTGCCGGTGGTGACCGGCACGCCGGTGCGTTCCAGGGTTTGCAGGCCACGGTTGCCGACGATGGCGGTGAAGCCGCCGAGGCCGACCAGTTGGGCACCCTGCTCCTTCAGGCTGTCCACCCCTTCGATCACCCGCCGGGCGATGGCGCGCGGCTGGGCGAGCATTTCCTCGGCGGTCAGCGGCATGTAGTGGACGATGCCCTCGCAGACCGCACCGCGCGCGCTGACGATGCGACCAAAGTCGGCGAAGGGCACCAGGTTGCGCCATTGCCAGAGGTCATGGCTGTAGCCGCGGTCCTGCTCGGCGATGTTGCGGTCGAGCAGGTCGAGGAGTTTCACGTGACGCTTGAGCGCAACCGACGTGGGGTGCGCGATGAATCCGAATTTCATGGTTCGAAAGTCCTTGTGGCCAGTGTCACTGGCGGTTCCAGGCGGTTTCGGAGACTAGGCTGAGGCCATCTCCGTCGGAGTTGTGGGCGAGGGTCACATCGATGATGTTGAGCTGGCCGGGAGCGGTCAGGGCACTGCGCAGGAAGTCCGGGTCGAACTGCACCACCCGGCTGCGCTTCACATTGATCGGCCCGACCCGCTCCACGGCCGGCGCCGGTGCCGGCACGGTCACCGCCACCTGGCGCGCGCCGTTGTGCGCGTAGCGCTTGTCCAGGTAGGTCTGGATCATCGAGAGGACGCCGTTGGTCAGGTAAAACAGCGTGACGTTCTTCGTCGCCCCGCGCGGATCCTGGGCCAGGCCAGCGGCCAGACGGGTCTCGATATCCGGTACCAGCGCCCGCGCGCCGTCACCGATGAAGGCCAGTACGTTGCCCTCGGTGGTGATGGCGATGTAGGGCAGCGCCATCAGCCCGTCGCCCATCAGTGCCCGGCCGTACCAGCCGGAGAACCCCGGCCCGGTGCGCGGCACGTTGCGCAGCGCGGAAATGCCGCAGCGGCCGACGTCATAGATGCCGGTGTAGCGGTAGTCGTGGCGCTCGATCAGCTCGCGCACCAGATCGCCCAGGCGCAGGAAGAAGTAGTTGGCGGTCATCGGCAGCGTCGCGATGTGGTCCACCGGCACCGCTTCGGGGATCGCCCGCACACTGGCCAGCCGGGCCCGGCGCAAGGCCAGCACCTCCGGGTCCACCGCCAGGTTGGCCTGGACGTGGCCGAGAAACAGGTCCAGCGGAATATCCAGCGCCAGATCGGTGAACGGCGACAGATGCCGTGGCTCGTGGTTGACCTGCACCACACGGACCTGCCGCTTCAGCTTGCCTTCGGAGAACGGCGTAGCGGCCTGATCCACCTTGCTCTTGAGGAAGAACAGGCACTGCTCGTCCGGCCCGACAACCTCATGGTCCCTGTGCAGGAAGCGGTAGACGCGCCGGCTGAAGCCGTAAAGCGACAGCGGTCCCAGGTAGTTCGGCACCGGCCGGCCCTGGTGGTACGGCCCGACGCTGCCCGGCTGGGTGATGGTGTCGGTCAGGGCGATGCCGGCCGCCTCGGCAATGGCATAGACCCGTTCGCGTTGCGCATCGGAAAGCTTGCCGCACTGCCAGAGCATCTGCAGCGGCGCCTGATTGATCAGCCGCAGCGCTTCGTCCAGAGCGGCGCGCTGCGCCTCGCTCAACGCCGATCCCGGACGCTCGCCAGTGGGTGGCAGCGGAACGTCCAGCGCCTGTAGCGGGCGCGATTCCAGCACCGCCTGGGTGGCCAGCACGAACACCGGTTCGCCGCGTTCGGCGAGCAGGGCGAAGGCTTCCGCCAGCCTGGCCGCCACCTCATCCACCTTGCGAATGAACACGTAGCGCAGGCCCCGGGCAGCGATCACCTGGCGGCCGTCGTGGTCCGCATCCAGGGTGCCCTGGAAGGCGAACCAGGCGTTGTCCGGGCTGTCCGCGCAGATGATCAGCCCTGGCGCGCCGGCCCTTTTCAGGTTGGCCAGGGTGCCGCGGAATTCGTCGATCATCCCGGAGGTCACCGCGATCACGTAGGCGCGCCCGTAAAGCTGCCAGCCAGCCAGCGCCGCGACCGCCAGACTGTGCTCGTTGCAGCCGTGCAGGCAACGCACGCCGCTGCCTGCGGTAGTCTGCTGCATGGACTGGATCAGCCCGGCCACCATCGACCCGGTATAGGAATGAAAATCCCAGCCGTCCTGCCAGCGGTCGGCCATGAAGCGCGTCACCTCGGTCGCCATGCTCACCGGCGGCAGCGCATGGCTCACCGAACGGGCCAGCATGCGGTTGAAGTGCACGTGTTCGAGGTGGTCCACGGCGATCCGCAGCAGATCGGCGCGGCTGGCCGCCCGGTCTTCCAGCGGCACGCGCAGGTGGCGGTTGCCGCCGGCCCGCGCCATCCAGCCCGACAGCGCCGGACGGGAGCAATACAGCACCGCCGAATGCGGCGACAGGCGCGGGCCCTCGTCCTCATGCCGGCAAGCGGCGAACAGATCGTCGAACGGGTCTTCGTCCGCCTCCTCCTGCCGGCAGGCATCGACGATGAACAGCTCCACCCGCGAGCGCTCGCCATGCCGGGTCAACTGCGCCCGCGCGGCCTCCAGCGTGGAGAAGTGCAGCAGCTCCACCTCCAGCGGCTGACGGTTGGCCACCGTGTTCTCCTGCAGATAGCTCTCGGCCTGGACCATCAGGGTTTCCAACACCTCCTCGCTACGCGGCCGTCCGCCCATCGCCCGGCACATTTCCTCGATACAGGCGGTCGCGTTCCACGGCTCGGTCGACACAGGGACCAGGCCCCTCCTCAACTGCTCGACGACGAACGCAACATCTTCGAACAGCGTTTGCGTCTGGGTGACCAGACATACTCCCAACATTCCCCTCATAGGTCCTTCCCTCTGCACAGCTTCTTCGATCCAGTCCACGATCGGCTGCGCGTCGGCCCTACTGCGTTGAAAACAGGCTCGGAATGCTCATTTACAGTTGTAAACTCCGCGTCCTCGCCTGTTTTCGCCTTGTAGGGCTCTAGCTCGCGAGATCGTGAACAGGCTCTGTTGCCGCGGTATCTTCCGCGGCTGCCTCTGCGCGCCTGTACAGCTCACGCGCATTACTCCTTCAGGGGCGGCGCCCTCCCTGCTCCATGGCGGTCAGCCGCGCCGCGCCCCCGTTTCGTTCCGTCACCCGTGCCAGGGTCCGCCCTGCGCCCAGGGCCAGGGCGGAGACCCCGAGCATCGCCAGGGTCAGGCCCAGCAGCATGCCGGTGTAGCCCAGGCGGTCGAGCAGCATCCCGGCGGCCACCGGTACCGCCAGCCGGGAGACCACGAACAGGCTGGCCTGCAGGCCGTAGTCGGCGGCCTGGCGTTGCTGGCGGGTGAAAAACATCATCAGGCCGAAGACCAGGGCGGAAATCGCCCCCATGGCCGCCGCCACCAAAGCCGCGCCGAGCACCAGCCCGAGCGTGCCGGCGCCGGCCCAGACCACGCCGGTCAGGCTGGCCAAGGCGACCAGGGCAAAGCCGGTGAACAGCGGCATGGCCCGGGCTACACCGAGCAGGCGGATCAGCCTCCCGCTCGCCACGCTGGCCAGGGCGCCGATCACCCCGCCGCCAACCCCGGCCACCCAGGCGACGCGGTCGGGCGGCATGCCCTGGTCGAGCAGCAGGGGCTTGAGGTACAGCCAACTGGCACCGATGAACGGGAAGCAGGACAGCAGCAGGCAGGTCCAGAGCGCCGCGCCGGGCTGCTCGAAATAGCCGCGCCAGCCGTCGCCGTGGGGCGTCTCCGCCACGACCGGGCGTATCTCAGTTGGAGCCTCGCCGAGCAACGGGAGCAATGCCGCGCCGATCAGCAAGGCAGCCGCCATCAGCAGGAACGGTGCCTGCCAGCCCCAGCGGTTGTGCACCAGCAGCATCAGGCCACCCCCGGCGATGGCGGCCAGGAACAGCGCCGCCGAGCGGATCGCCCCGGCGCGCATGCGTTCGCTTTCCGGCAGCAATTTGATCGCCAGGGCGTTGACCGGGATGTCCGCCCAGGTCGCCAGCACCCCGGCTAACAACGCCAGGGCGAAGAACAGGCCGCGGTTGCCGAGCAGTTCCTGACGGCCGGTCAATGCCAGGATCGCCGCCAGCAGCAGGCACAACAGCAATGCCCAGCTCCTGTAGTGGCCGCCGGCGAAGCGCCAGCGCTCCACCGGCATGGCCAGGAGGAACTTGAACACGGCCGGCAGCCCGGCCAGTTGGAACAGGCCGATGTCGGTGCCCGACCAGCCGTGCTGGCGCATCACCAGCGGCAGCCCAAGCAACAGATAGATGCTCGGCACCGCCAGGGCGAAGTTCAGCCAGCCGAACACTGCCTGGCGCCCGAACAGGCGCAGGACGGGCGCACTCATCGCCGGCTCCGGCGACCGATCACGACGGTGACCGGCGTCATCGGGAACGGCACCTCGCGCAGGGTTTCCAAGCCGCCGAAACCGGCCCGTTCCAGGGCGCGGCACAGGCCACCGGCGCGGGTCACCTGGCGGCCGAGCATGCGCATGGACAGGTAGTAGGGCAGTACCTCCCGCGCCGCGTCCGGGCTGTCGGGGATTTCCGCCTGGGCGCAGACCAACACCCCACCCGGCCGCAGTGCGGCGTGGATCTTCTCCAGGGCGCGGTCGAGATCGGGCACGAAGTGCAGGACGGAGGAACACCAGATCAGGTCGTAGCCCTCGCCGAGGGCATCACGGGTCAGATCGCCGCCGCGCCCGCGCAGACGCTCGCCGAGGCCGGCGCGGGCGATGTTCTCCTCGGCCACGCCGATGGTTTCCGGGAAATCGAATACCTCGCCGTGCAGCGCCGGATTGGCCTCTGTCAGGGCGATGGCGACCAGGCCGGGCCCCCCGCCCAAGTCGAGCAGCCGCTCGGCACGGGGAAACTCGGGCAGCCGCGAGACCACCGCCAGCGCCGCCTCGGCCGTGGCCGCGCGCTGCTCCTGGGCGATCTGCAGGCGTGCCGCCGCCTGCCAATTGGCCGCCGTCCCGGCCAATCGCGGCGCGGTGCTCGCCTCGCCGGTGCGGACCTGTTCGCCCAACTGGCTGCCGAAGTGGCGCAGCGCCTGCAGGCGGAAGCTCCAGGCATCGCCGCAGTAGTGCTCCGAATCCTGGTCCAGGTAGCGTCGGGCCACCGGGGCGGCACGGTAGCGCCAGTCGCCGGGCGCCGCGTCGGCTCCCTGGCGCTCCAGCAGGCGCATGCTCCAGAGCATTTCCAGCAGGTGCGCCGTGTTGACCGGGTGCAGGCGCAGGCGCTCGGCCACCACCGTGGCCGGCAAAGGCTCGGCAAGCAGGTTGAACAAGCGGAACTCCAGGGCCACGCGCAGGGCGTCGGCCTGTACCGAAGCCAGGGCGATCTCCCAGTAGGGTTGCAGGGGGTGGCGGGCATTCATGGACGAGTGATGGTTCATAGCTGGTAGCTCAGGCGCAGGCCGATTTCGCGCGGTTCGCTGTACACCCGCGCCATGCCGTTGAGGTAACCGACCGCGTCGTAGCGCTTGTCGGTGGCGTTTTCCACGTAGACGGCGAGGCCGTAGTGGTCGAAGCGGTAGCCGGCACTCAGGTCGAGCAGGCCGTAGCCGCCGCGGCTGTACCGATTGGCCGGATCGAGGTAGGTGCGCCCCACCCCGCTCAGCCCGGCCTGGGCGTACCAGCCTTCGGCCGCGTCGTAGCGCAGGCCCAGGTAACCGGTGAGGTCGGGGGCGAAGGGATTGCGGTTGCCTTGGTAGTCGGCGCTGCCATCCCGGAAGCGTTCGAAGCGCGTGCGGTTGAGGCCGAGGGACGCCTGCACGCGCCAGTGGGCGCCGAGCAGGTAGTCGGCCTCCAGCTCCAGGCCGGTGGAACGCGCCTCGGCGGCGTTGGTGATGTAGACCACCCCGGGCTGGACGACCTGCTGCACCTGCATGTCGCTGACGTCCATCCAGTAGAGCGCGGCCGAGTAACGCAGACGGCGGTCCGCCGCCCAGCCCTTGAGGCCGATCTCATAGGCATCGACCTGCTCCGGGTCGTAGCCCGGATAGCCGGCCGACGCGGCGAAAGCGTTGAAGCCACCGGCGCGAAAACCTTCGGAGTAGCTGGCGTAGAGCTGGGCATCGGCGGCCCAGGCGTATTGCACCGCCAGCTTGGGTGTGAAGCGTTGCCACTCGTCGCTGCGGCTGCCGCCGTCGTGGGGCGACAGCCTGACCTTGTCCTGCTCGACACGGGCGCCCAGGGTCAGCGACCAGCGCGACGCCAGGGGCAGGGTCCACTGGCCGAACAGGGCAGTGGAATTGCCGCCCAGGTCTACCCGGGTGCGGGTCAGGCCCAGGGGCAGCTTCTGGCGGAAATCCAGGTCATGGTCGTCGCGATCCGCATAGAACCCGAGCAGCCACTGACTCTGCTCCCACTCGCCTTCCAGGCGGAATTCCTGCGACAGCGTGCTCAGGTGGTGGTCGCGCTCCACGTGCAGCACATCGGCGGGGAGGAAGTCGGTGTCCTGGCGGACGCGGTCGTAGAAGTCGTTGCGCGCGGTAATCGAGCGCAGGCGCAGGCCGGAATCCAGTTCGTGGACCACGTCCAGCGACAGGCTACGACCGCTCGAATGGTTCCAGCTCGCGGTTCCAGATCGGAGCTCGCGGCGCGCCGCCCCCGCCGCTCCCCACTGCGAGCCGCCGTCGCGGTAGTCCTGGCGGCTGTAGCGCAGCGTGGCACTGGTAGTCGCAGCCGGCGTCCAGCGCAGCACGGCACGGCCGTTATGGCGTTTGCGATCGTCCTCGTCACCGCCCCGGTAGGCGTTGTCGATGAAGCCGTCCTGCTCGCGCCACTCCCCGGCGATGCCGGCGTATAGGGTATCCGCCACCAGCGCCTGGCTCAGGTCGAAACGCAGCGAGCGCTTGTCGCGGCTGCCCAGGGTGGCATCGACCAGAGCGTAAGGTTCGTCGCCGGGCTGGCGGGTGTGGATGCTCATCACCCCGGCCTCGGCGTTGCGTCCGTACAGCGTGGATTGCGGGCCGCGAAGGATTTCCACCCGCTCCACGCCCAGCAGGTCGTTGTCGAAGCCCTGCCCCATCAGGGTCGGCACGCCATCCACCAGCATCAGCATCGACGATGAAAAAGCCGTAGCGCTGGAGGTCAGTCCGCGCACCACCGGCACGTTGGTGCCGGACTGGCCGAACGGCTGGAAACCGAAACTCGGCGTGCGCCGGGCCAGGGCTTCCAAGTCTTCCACCCCGGCATCGCGCAGATCCTCGCCCTGCAACACCGAGAGGCTGGCCGGCACTTCCTCCTGGCGCTGTTCGATCTTGTTGGCGGTCACGGTCATGGCCGGCAGCTCCTGCTGCGTTTCGGCCATCCCCACCGCCGGCATCAGCAAGCCCCCCAGCAGGCCGAGCCCCATGCGGACACTTTTACTCATCTCTCCCCCGAGCAAAACAAAAGCAAACGGAGTCACAGAAGCACTCACAAACACGGCATCTGTCACAAAGTTCGTGCTATTGACGTCACCGGAATCTTAGAGATAAATAAGAATGCGTATCATCTAGATTTGTATGATTTCAGGATTTTCCCGTATCGAAACTGGAGAAGGACACCTCATGGCTGCTTTTCAAAGGATTTCCCAGCCATACCGGTTAGCGATGACCCAGGCGCGCGTTACCCGCCGGGAAACCTCCGGCTGGGAGCGTCACCAGCTTCCGGAAGAGTTGGGCGAGTGCTATTCGGAACGTTTCGCCCTGGATAACGACCTGATGGTGGTGCGCTCGCGCTATCACCCCACCCACGACCTGATCGAAGAAACCATCAACCCCCATGGCCGCCCCATGCTGGTCATCACCTTCGGTCTGCAAGGGCATTCCGGCTACAAGGGCTGCAACGGCGATGCGCTGTGCTTCCGCGCGGGCTACACCACCGTCACCACCTTCCAGAGCAGCCACGGCGAGCGCTGTTACGATGCCGGTGCGACGGTCTCCCAACTGCGCCTGCTGGTGGGCGAAAACACCTTGCGCAAGTACGTGGGTACGGAGCGGTCCGACGGCCTGCTGGGCAGCGGCAACATACGCCAGTTGGCGTTCCGCAAGTCGTCCGGCGCCAGCAACGCCCATGCCGGCGCGCTGACCCGCTACCTCAGCGACCCGCAGAGCGCGGCCCCGCTGGATATGCACATCCATGCCCTCAGCCTGCTCGCCGAGCAGCTCCACCTGCTCAGCCCGCCGGCACCGGAGGCGCTGCAGTTCAGCCCCCGCGACGTGGAGAAACTGGAGCGTGCCCGCGACCTGATGATCGAGAAGATGGACCAGCCGCTGACCATCCCCTACTTGTGCGCGGCGGTGGGGCTGAACGAATTCAAGCTCAAGGAGGGCTTCCACTACCGTTTCAACACCACGCCGCACCGCATGCTTCACGAGCTGCGCATGCGCAAGGCCTATGCCCTGCTGGAAAGCGGCTGCCAAGTGGCCCAGGCGGCCTATCAGGTGGGCTATCGCTACCCGAACAACTTCAGCGCGGCGTTTTCCGCTTTCTTCGGCAAGGCGCCGAAATCCGTGTTCGGCAAACGGCGGCGGGAGACGAGCAGCGTTTAGGCGAAGCCCCTCTCTCGCCTGTGGGAGAGGGGAAGCCGCAAGTCAGGCGAGGGTTTCGTCCAGCACCAGCACCACTTTACCGGCGATACGGTTGCTCGCCAGGGCTTCGAAGGCGGCATCCGCGTCCTTCGCCGGGAAGCGCTTCTCCAACCGCGGCTGCAGGCGGCCCTCATCGAACAACGGCCAGACGTTGCGGCGCAGCTCGCCGATCAGCTCGGCCTTGTATTGATCGTCGCGGTTGCGCAGGGTCGAACCGATCAACTGGACGCGCTTGCCGAGCAACAAGGCCAGGTCCAGCTCCGCCTTGCGCCCACCCATCAGGCCGATGTTCACCCAGCGGCCGTCGCGGGCCAGCAGGTCCAGGTTAAGGGCCGCGTAGTTGCCGCCGACCGGGTCGAGGATCATGTCGAACGGGCCGAAATCGCGCAGATCGTCGAGGTTCTCGCCGCGTAATGCGCCCCCCTGGGCACCCAGGGACTCGCAGTAGGCCAGCCGCTCGGCCGACCCGACGCTGACCCAGCAGGGATTGCCGAACGCCTTGCACAACTGGATGGCCGCCGACCCCACACCGCTGGCACCGGCATGCAGCAGGACCTTTTCGCCCGGTTGCAGCGTGCCGAGGCGGAACAGGTTGAGCCAGGCCGTGGCATAGACCTCCGGCAGCGCCGCCGCTTCGGCCAGCGACAGACGCTCCGGTACCGGCAGCACATGACGTGCATCGACCACCACGTCCTCGGCCATGCCGCCGCCGGCGAGCAGCGCACAGACCCGGTCGCCGACTTGCCAGGCGCTGCCCGGCCCCACTTCGGCGATCACTCCGGCACACTCCAGGCCAAGGGTGTCGCTCACCCCCGGCGGCGGCGGGTAGAGCCCCGCCTTCTGCAACAGATCGGCCCGATTCAGCCCGGCGGCGGCTACCTTGATGCGGACCTGGCCCACATCGCAGAGCGGAACCGGTCGATCCATCCACTCCAAGCGTCCTTCCACACCTTGCAATGCCTTCACGCTGCCTCCATAGTGAGTTCTGACCAGCCCAGCGCTAACAGACTGTGTGAACCATGACGGACTGCACGCGTGACGCGGCGTCGAACCAGGCTCGCAAACTCCGCTTTCCCGCCGGTTCTCAGCTTCGTCCCACCCTTGCCCCGCACGCCTTCGCACAGCCCGCCAAGTCGGGCTTTCGCGTTATGCCGCCTCGTTCCAGACGGAACCGGGCGCCCTTATAGACGGCCTAATATGCGTCATCACTTGCCCGCACGTCGAATCAGTATGAAACGCCTCCTGCCCAGCACCGCCCTTGCCTTCATCCTTGGCTTCAGCGCCATGCCGCTGTTCGCCAAGACCACCGCCGGCCCCGATGGCTGGGATGCGTTGCAGCCCGACCGCGAGCAGGTGATCGCCAGTCTCAACGTGGTGGAGCTGCTCAAGCGCCATCACTACAACAAGCCGCCGCTGAACGACGAGCGTTCGGAAAAGATCTACCAGGGCTACCTGAAGATGCTTGATCCGTCGCGCAGCTACTTCACCGCCGCCGACATCGCCGAGTTCGACAAATGGCGGACCCAGTTCGACGACTTCCTCAAGAGCGGCAACCTCGAACCGGGCTTCACCATCTACAAGCGCCACCTCGATCGCCTCAAGGAGCGCCTCGACTATGCGCTCGCCCTGCTCGACAAGGGCGTCGACAGCTTCGACTTCAGCGTCGACGAAACGCTCCTGGTCGACCGCAAGGACGCCCCCTGGGCGAAGGACAAGGCCGAGCTGGACGATCTCTGGCGCAAGCGCGTGAAAGACGAAGTGCTGCGCATGAAGATTGCCGGCAAGGACTCGAAGAACATCCAGGAAGTGCTGACCAAGCGCTACAAGAACCAGCGCGCGCGTCTGGATCAAACCCGCGGCGAAGACATCTTCCAGAGCTACATCAACGCCTTCGCCCAGTCCTACGACCCGCACACCAACTACCTGTCGCCGGACAACGCGGAAAACTTCGACATCAACATGAGCCTGTCGCTGGAAGGCATCGGCGCGGTGCTGCAAAGCGACAACGAGCACGTCAAGGTGGTCCGCCTGGTGCCGGCCGGCCCGGCCGAGAAGAGCAAGCAGATCGCCCCTGCCGACAAGATCATCGGCGTTGCCCAGGGCAACGGCGAAATGGTCGACGTGATCGGCTGGCGCCTGGACGAAGTAGTCAAGCTGATCCGCGGCCCGAAAGGCTCGGTGGTACGCCTGGAGGTGATCCCGGCGAGCAACGCGCCGAACGACCCAACCAGCAAGGTGGTGTCCATCACCCGCGAAGCGGTGAAGCTGGAGGAGCAGGCAGCGAAGAAGTCCGTGCTCAAGCTGGAGCATGACGGTCGCGAGTACAAGCTGGGCGTCATCGACGTGCCGGCCTTCTACCTGGACTTCAAGGCCTTCCGCGCCGGCAACCCGGACTACAAGAGCACCACCCGCGACGTCAAACGCCTGATCACCGAACTGCAGAAGGAAAAGGTCGACGGTATCGTCATCGACCTGCGCAACAACGGCGGCGGCTCCCTGCAGGAAGCCACCGAGCTGACCAGCCTGTTCATCGAGCAGGGCCCGACCGTGCTGGTGCGCAACAGCGACGGCCGCGTCGACGTGCTCGCCGACGAAAACACTGGTGCCTTCTACACCGGGCCGCTGGCCGTGCTGGTCAACCGCCTGTCGGCCTCCGCCTCGGAAATCTTCGCCGGTGCCATGCAGGACTACCATCGCGCCCTGATCCTCGGTGGACAGACTTTCGGCAAGGGCACGGTGCAAACCATCCAGCCGCTCAACCACGGCGAGTTGAAGCTGACCCTGGCCAAGTTCTACCGCGTATCCGGGCAGAGCACCCAGCACCAGGGCGTGATTCCCGACATCACCTACCCGGACGTGGTGGACACCAAGGAAATCGGCGAAAGCGCCCTCCCCGAGGCCATGCCCTGGGACAGCATCCGCCCGGCGATCCGCCCGGAAATGGACCCGTTCAAGCCATTCCTGACCGAGCTCAAGGCCCGCCACGACGCCCGCACGGCGAACGATCCCGACTTCGTCTTCACTCGCAAGCGCCTGGCCCTGGCCCAGCAGCTGATGCAGGAAACCACCGTCAGCCTCAACGAAAGCAAGCGCCGCACCCAGCAAACGGACATCGAGGCCAAGCAACTGGCCATCGAGAATGCCCGGCGCAAGGCCAAGGGCGAAGAACCGCTGAAGGAGCTGAAACAGGAAGACGAGGAAGCGCTGCCGCTGGACGATGAGAAGACCAAGCCGGAAGACGACGCTTATCTCTCCGAGAGCGGTCGCATCCTGCTGGACTACCTGGGCCTCAGCGCCGCGGTGGCCAAGCACTGAAAACCGGCGCCCGGACAGCGGGCACACGGTGAGCAACCGTCATAAAAGGGTCACGAGTTTGTCGTGAAATGCAGAGGCCGGCACCAATGCCGGCCTTTTGCCATCCGGCCTACGAGACCTGCCATGACCGTCACCGAGCAGTTGAGCGCACTGGCCCAGATCCTCGCTCACGGCGACCTGAACAGCCTGTTCCAACCCATCGTGTCGCTATCCGAGCGACGCATCCTGGGCTATGAGGCCCTCACCCGCGGCCCGTCCAACAGTTCGTTGCACTCCCCCGTCACCCTGTTCGCCGTGGCCCGTCATGCCGGCCGTCTCAACGAACTGGAAATCGCATGCCGGCGTCGCGCCTGCACACGCTTCCACGAACTCAAGCTGAACGGCAGCCTGTTCCTCAACGTATCCCCGGAATCGCTGCTCGATCCTTCCCACCAGCCCGGCCGCACCCTGCAACTGCTGGAAGCCTTCGGCATCCCACCGAGCCAGGTGGTGATCGAGCTGACCGAACAAACCCCCACCGAAGATTTCGGCCTGCTCGACACCGCCCTGCATCACTACCGCGCCATGGGCTTTTCCATCGCCCTCGACGACCTGGGCGCCGGCTACTCCAGCCTGCGCCTGTGGTCCGAACTGCGCCCCGACTACGTGAAGATCGACCGCCACTTCATCGACGGTATCCACCAGGACGCGGTGAAGCGCGAACTCGTCGGTTCCATCCTGCAGATGGCCAAGGCCTCCCGCGCCCAGGTCATCGCCGAGGGCATCGAACTGCCGGAAGAACTGGCCGTGCTCGCCGAGATGGGGGTCGACCTGGTGCAGGGCTACCTGCTCGGCCGTCCCCAGGACCAACCGCCACGGGATGCCCGCGGCCTGCTGCCACGCCTGGATGCCTCGGTAGCTTCGCTGGCCGAAGAAGGTACCGATCTCTCCGCGCTGCTCATCGATCAGCCGGCCATGGCCGACAACGCCCTAGTGGGCGACGTGCTGGATGCCTTCCGCAGCCAGCCGAACCTGAACTCCCTGGCGATCCTCGACGCCCACCGCCAGCCGGTCGGCATCGTGCATCGCCATTCGCTGTCGGATGCGCTACTCAAGCCCTTCGCCACCGAGCTGTACGCGCGCAAGCCGATCAGCCGGCTGATGAGCGAGGACTTTCTTGCCGTGGAAATGGGCCAGTCGCTCCAGCAGGTCAGCCGCCTACTCACCAGCCGCGCCCGCCAGCGCATCGAGGAAGACTTCATCATCACCCTCGATGGCCGCTACCAGGGCCTGGGCCGGGTCATCGACGTGCTCAAGCTGATCACCGAACTGAAGATCCAACAGGCCCGGCACGCCAACCCGTTGACCCTGCTGCCGGGCAACGTACCCATTCAGCAATGCCTGCAACGCTTGCTCCAGCAAGGCCGCGAAGCGGTGGTCTGCTATGTGGATATCGACAGCTTCAAGCCTTTCAACGATCTCTACGGTTATGCCAAGGGCGACGAAGTGCTGCTCTGCCTGGCGCAATGCCTGAGCGAGCGGGTCGATCCGACGCGGGATTTCGTCGGTCATATCGGCGGCGACGACTTCATGCTGGTACTCGGCTCGGAGGACTGGCGTCCGCGCCTCAATCAGCTCTTGGAGGATTTCCAGGGACAGTGCCGGCGCTTCTATCGTGCCGATCACTTGCAGGCGGGCTGTTTCGTCAGCCATAACCGCCTGGGCGTACGCGAGGAGTTTCCGCTGCTGTCGCTATCCCTGGGCGTGGTGCAGCTTCGTTCCGCAGCCTCCGCCAACCTCGACGCCAGCCAACTGGCCAGCCTGGCCTCGGAAGCCAAGCGCCAAGCCAAGACGGTGCCCGGCTACAGCCTGCACATCATCGATACGCAACAGTGGGCGGGGTGAACGGCTACGGCATCAGAGCCCGAGCCGGCTGGCGCGCTGGCTCAACTGCTCGGCTTTGAGCGGATCGGCTGCCAAACCGTGGCCACCGACGCGGTAGAGATCGGCGAGCTTGCGTGCCGCCAGCGGATGTCCGGCCTCGGCGGCGAGGGTCCACCAGCGTGCAGCTTCCACGCCATCCGGGGCTTTGCGTGCATCGCCGTTGAGGCTTGCGACGCCGAGCTGGTAGGCCGACTTGGCGTCTCCTGCCTGGGCCGCCAGTCGCAGCAGGCGCAGCCCCTCGTCCCTTGCGCCTAGCCCCTGACCACGGAACAGCAGCAGGTGCCCGTAGAAACTCTGGGCCGGGACATGCCCCAGGTTGGCCATGCGCGCGAACTGGCCTTCCATCCAACGCCAGACGCGCGGCTGCTCCATCAGCTTCCGCCAGTGAAACAGGCGACGGGCCATCATGTAGCCCAAGCGTGCGCGCAAGCGCCACCAGAGCATTCAGGGTTCCTCGGGGTAGTCGAATTCAAATACACGTGCCACTTCGGCCGCATGCCAGGACGCCGCCGCCACGCCATCCGACGGGCCGGAGAAGCGCCCGATGCGCGCCACACAATCGAAGAAGCCGGTACGCGGCAGGCGGCTCGCCCCCTGGCTGATCACCAGCGAGCTGCGCAACGGCCGCTCGGCACGCGCATCCAGTACGGCCAGATGTTCCAGCGCGGCAGTGAGTGTCTGCATGGCCGGCGGCGGCAACTGCAGGCGCTCGATCAGGGCGCGGTAGGTGAGCAGATGGCGCTGGCGGCGCGCATCGTCCAGTTCGTTGAGAAGCGCCTGCCAATGCAGGCGACTGATACGCACACTCAAGACGGGGACTCCCAGCCTGCTATACCCAGCGCCCGCGCCAAGGCACGGCGGATGGCCATGTCGGGCTGGCGCTCGCCTTTCTCGATCAGATCCAGATAGTGGGGGCTGACGCCGACCGCCTGAGCCAGCTGTTGGACGGTCATCCCCCGGGCTTCGCGCAACGCCGCGAGACGCTCCAGGCCGGTAGGTTCCGCTGACTCATCCGGAGAGACCTGCCCGTTTCGTCCGGCGGCCTTCAACAAAGCCTGATACTCGGACCAGGGCAGGACGGCGTACTCCGCCTCGCCGTCACGCATGATCACTTGCACACTCATCACGCTCTCCATGGAAAAAGAAGTGCTCGCAACCTCGGCACTTTCCGTGCAGGGCGTCATCTTAACAGGCCATGCCGGACGAAGGGCGCCCGGAGCGGCACGCATTTTCCCGACGGCCCCGTGGATACGATGGAATGCGCTTCGCTCGTTACTCCTGAGGGCCCGGTGCCGGCAGCAAGGGCGGTGCGACCCGTTCCGCCGGCTGGGCGAAATGCCAGGCCCGGAACGCATCCAGTTCGCTCCGCCAGGTACGCAAGACCCAGGCCAGGACCGCCAGGTCGTCAATCAGGCCGATTGCCAGGAGCCAGTCCGGAATCGCATCCATCGGCGAGAGGAAATACGCCAGCGCCGCCACCGAAGCCACCAGTGCCTGGGAGCCAATGGCCCGGTACTCGCCGCGCCACCAGGCGAGGCACAGTGCCTGCAACAGACGCAGATCATCCTTGACGCCGCCCAGGCGGCGCCCTTCGCGGCCACCCTTTTTTGCCACCGCGAGCAACAACTTCGGCAAGCGCCCCCGCACCAACAAACGCTCGGCCACGGGCAGGTAACGCGCAAAATTCCACGGTGCTTTCACCCTTCCTCCTCCACAGCCCGCGAGCTTGGCGGGCTCGTCCCGGTTATCCACCAAAGCTGTGGATAACCTTGTGAACATATCTGTGAGCAGCTTACCAAAGGCCCGGTTCACGGGGCTTGGCCACGGATCGGATAAAATTTATCCAGCCAGAAAAATCTAATAAAAACAGCAACTTAAAAATCATCCCAAACTTACGTTCGGCCACCTTGAAGATCAGAAATAAAAACCGCCGTCAATGTGAATAACCGTAACATCGGAACGCAGCGACATATAAATAGAGACTCGCCGGTCAGCCGCCGGGTTCGTCTTTAGCAAGGCCCGGAAACGACAACGCCCCGTCAAAACGGGGCGCTGTGTGAAACGGGGTAAACCTTACTGCTGAGGCTGCTCGGCCGGCTCGGTCTGCTCAGGTGCCTCGCCCTGGCCCTGGCCCTTGATGCCAAGGAGCTCCAGTTCGAATACCAGCACCGAATTCGCCGGGATCATCGGCGACGGGCTCTGCGCACCGTAGGCCAGTTCGCTGGGGATGAACAGCTTGTACTTCTCGCCGACATGCATCAGCTGCAGGCCTTCCACCCAACCGGGGATCACGCCGTTGACCGGCAGGTCGATGGGGCTGCCACGCTCGATGGAGCTGTCGAAGACGCTGCCGTCCACCAAGCTGCCCTGGTAGTGCACGGTGACCACGTCAGTGGGCTTGGGCTGGGCGCCGTCGGTCTTCTTCAGCACTTCGTACTGAAGGCCGGAAGCGGTGGTGGTCACGCCTTCGCGCTTACCGTTCTCTTCCAGGAACTGCTTGCCCTTCTTGGCGTTCTCGTCGCTGATCGCCGCCATGCGCTCTTCGGCACGCTTCTGCAGGAAGGCGAAGGCTTCCATCAGCTCTTCGTCCTTCAGGCGCTGCTCTTTCTTGCCGATGGCATCTTCGATGCCTTGGGCGACCGCTTTCGAATCGAGGTCGTCCATGCCTTCCTGGGCCAGGCTCTTGCCCATGTTCAGGCCGATGCCGTAGGAGGCTTTCTGGGCCGGAGTCTTCAGTTCAACGCTGGTCTGCGAATCGCAGCCCGCGAGAACCAGGCCTACCAGGGCCATCGCTGCGGCCAACCGATGTTGTCTCATGCTGTTTCCTTGTTCGTGCGCCAGAGGCAGTCGAGTGAAAGGGCGAGCTTAGCAGGCCGCCATCATGACTGGCTACGGGGATACGAACGGGAAAACCACGATAAGTTCAGGTGTTCAAAAGGAATTTTACGAAATGAAGCGAGGTGTCACAGGAGGGGAAAGCGAGGAGGGAAAAAGTGGCGCAGCGGACGGGACTCGAACCCGCGACCCCCGGCGTGACAGGCCGGTATTCTAACCGACTGAACTACCGCTGCGCGTAACCCCGAGATTGGTGGGTGGTGACGGGATCGAACCGCCGACCCTCTGCTTGTAAGGCAGATGCTCTCCCAGCTGAGCTAACCACCCTTCGCTCTCGAAGTGGTGCGCATTCTAGAGAGGCATTCCGGCCTTGGCAAGCCCCCGATGAAAAAAATTTTCAAAACTTCCAAAGAGTTAGAGAGACCCTTCCATTTGCCGGGCGGCACTCGATTAATTGCGCTCGCCGCTTCGCCCAGGGTTGGCCTGGAGCGTCGGGGGGAGAATAATGCGCGCTTTCGCTTTGCGTAATGGAGAGTTCCCCCCTCATGTGGTTCCGCAACCTGCTCGTCTACCGTCTCACCCAGGACATCCCCTTCGATGCCGAAGCGCTGGAAGCGCAACTGGCCGCCAAGCCAGCCCGCCCCTGCGCCAGCCAGGAACTGACCACCTATGGTTTCATGGCGCCGTTCGGCAAGGGCGAAGACGCACCGCTGGTGCACGTCAGCCAGGACTTCCTGCTGATCGCCGCGCGCAAGGAAGAACGCATCCTGCCCGGCAGCGTGGTGCGCGATGCCCTGAAGGAGAAGGTCGACGAGATCGAAGCCGAGCAGATGCGCAAGGTCTATAAGAAGGAGCGCGACCAGCTCAAGGATGAGATTATCCAGACCTTCCTGCCGCGCGCCTTCATCCGCCGCTCGGCGACCTTCGCCGCGATCGCCCCCAAGCTGGGCCTGATCCTGGTCGACTCCGCCAGCCCGAAGCGCGCCGAAGACCTGCTCTCCACCCTGCGCGAAGCCATCGGCTCGCTGCCGGTGCGTCCGCTCAGCGTCAAGGTCGCCCCCACCGCCACGCTCACCGACTGGGTGAAGTCGCAACAGGCCGCGGAAGGCTTCTTCGTTCTCGACGAATGCGAGCTGCGCGACACTCATGAAGACGGCGGTGTGGTGCGCTGCAAGCGCCAGGACCTGACCAGCGAGGAAATCCAGCTGCACCTGAGCACCGGCAAGCTGGTCACCCAGCTGTCCCTGGCCTGGCAGGACAAGCTGTCCTTCGTGCTGGACGACAAGCTGGCGATCAAGCGCCTGCGCTTCGAAGACCTGCTGCAGGACCAGGCCGAGCAGGACGGTGGCGACGATGCCCTCGGCCAACTGGACGCCAGCTTCACCTTGATGATGCTGACCTTCTCCGAATTCCTCCCGGCGCTGTTCGAAGCCCTGGGTGGCGAGGAAATTCCTCAAGGTATCTGATGGAATCTGGCGGTACGCGGTCGCCAGCCACCCCGCGTACCACCAGCCTGATCGCCTGACGACAAGGATCGGCCCATGCGTGCGCTCACTGCTTTCAGCCGCTTCGTCGGCAATACCTTCGCCCTCTGGGTGCTGTTGTTCGCCGTGCTGGCGTTTTTCCAGCCAAACTGGTTCCTGCCGGCCACCGCCTGGATCGTGCCGCTGCTGGGGCTGATCATGTTCGGCATGGGTCTGACCCTGAAGACCGAGGACTTCCGCGAGGTGGTGCGCCGTCCGCTGTGGGTGCTGCTCGGAGTCGCCGCGCAGTTCCTGATCATGCCGGGGCTCGCCTGGCTGCTCTGCCAGGTGCTCGGGTTGCCGCCGGAAATCGCCGTCGGCGTGATCCTGGTCGGTTGCTGCCCAGGCGGCACCGCATCCAACGTCATCACCTGGTTCTCCCGCGGCGACGTGGCGTTGTCGGTATCGATCACCGCCGTCACGACCCTGCTCGCGCCGCTGGCGACCCCGGCGCTGATCTGGCTGCTGGCCTCAGCCTGGTTGCCGGTGAAGTTCGGCGCCCTGTTCATGTCCATCCTGCAGATCGTGCTGCTGCCCATCGTCCTCGGCCTGATCGCCCAACGCCTGCTCGGGAAACGGGTGCATCACGTGGTGGACGTGCTGCCGCTGGTTTCGGTGGTCAGCATCGTGATCATCGTCGCCGCCGTGGTGGCGGCCAGCCAGGCGAAGATCGCCGAATCCGGGCTACTGATCATGGCCGTGGTGGTGCTGCACAACGGCCTTGGGCTTGCCCTGGGCTACCTGATCGGTCGCGTCTTCGGCCTGCCGCTGGCGCAGCGCAAGACGCTGTCCATCGAGGTCGGCATGCAGAACTCCGGCCTGGGCGCCGCCCTCGCCAGTGCGCACTTCTCGCCACTGGCGGCGGTGCCCAGCGCGCTGTTCAGCGTCTGGCACAACCTCTCCGGCGCCCTGCTGGCGACCGTCTATCGTCGGACAGGTCAGGATTCCGAAAAAATCTCGAAATGATTCAGGTAGTTCCGTCGATCCGGGGTTGCTTGCCCCGGTGTCGATCCCGTGCAGAATGACGGCATGTGAGGACGACCTCACCACGCCTGACGTGACCACCCGGGGACGGCCCCTCCTCCATGACCGTTACCCGAGGAGGTCATCCATGTCCTGGTTCATTCTGTTTTTCGCCGGTCTGTTCGAGGTCGGCTGGGCCGTCGGCCTGAAATACACCGACGGTTTCAGCCGTCCCCTTCCCACCCTGCTCACCGTCGGCGCCATCCTGGCAAGCCTGGGCCTGCTCGGCCTGGCCATGAAGGAACTGCCCCTGGGTACCGCCTATGCGATCTGGACCGGCATCGGCGCGGTAGGCACCGTGATTGCCGGTGTGATCCTGTTCGGCGAGTCGCTGGCCCCACTCCGATTGGCCAGCGTGGCGCTGATCGCCTGCGGCCTTGTGGGGCTCAAGCTGAGCCATTGAGTGGAATGCCATCGGCGGCACGTAACCCTGTAGGAGCGAGCTCTGCTCGCGAAACAGGCAACACAAGCGCTTCGCCCGCAGAGCAGGCCCCTACGAAAAGCACGCAATCGTAGGAGCGAATTCATTCGCGATTGGCGAAGCTCCGCCGTCACCCCATCGCGAATGAATTCGCTCCCACATCTGACAATCCATCCCCATCGCAAAAGGCCGATGCCGTCATCCTTGTAGGGGCGGATTTATCCGCCCGCGCGACATCGAACGACCTTACCGCACCGCCCCGCGCAATTCGCTCACCTGGGCCTGGAGCGTCTGCCGGTCGGCGTTCTCCGGCGCCAGGGCCGGGCCGGCGACCAGGGTGATGCGCGACCAGAAGCGTTTGAAAAAGCCCTTGTTCGGGTCGCGGCTGAAGAAGCTACCCCACAGCCCCTGCAGTGCCATGGGGATCACCGGCACCGGGTTTTCCGCGAGGATGCGCTCGACGCCGGCCTTGAACTCGTTGATCTCGCCGTCGCCGGTCAACTTGCCCTCGGGGAAGATGCATACCACTTCGCCGTTCTTCAGGTATTCGCCGATCTTCTGGAACGCCGCGTCGTAGATCAGCAGGTCTTCGTTGCGCCCGGCGATAGGCACGGTACCCGCAGTGCGGAAGATGAAGTTGAGCACCGGCAGGTTGTAGATCTTGTAGTACATGACGAAGCGCACCGGCCGGCGCACCGCGCCGCCGATCAACAGGGCGTCGACGAAGGAAACGTGGTTGCACACCAGCAGCGCCGGCCCCTCATCCGGGATGGCGTCCAACCCCTTGTGTTCGACCCGGTACATCGAGTGGCCGAGCAGCCAGACCATGAAGCGCATGCTGAACTCGGGGACGATCTTGAAGATGTAGGCGTTCACCGCGACGTTCATCAGCGATACAGCGAGGAACAACTCGGGGATCGACAGCCCGGCGACAGTCAGGAAGAGGATCGCGACGATGGCCGAGATCACCATCAGCAGCGCGTTGAGGATGTTGTTCGCGGCGATCACCCGGGAGCGCTCGTGCTCGGCGGTACGGGCCTGGATCAGCGCGTACAGCGGGACGATGTAGAAGCCGCCGAACATGCCGATGCCCAGCACGCAACCGAGGACGGCCCAAGCCTGGCCGTGGGCGAGCACACCCAGCCAGTCGTGCGGCTGCGCGGCCAGGGGGAAGCCGCCGGACAGCCACCAGAGGAGGATGCCGAACAGGGTCAGGCCGGCGGAGCCGAAGGGCACCAGGCCGATTTCCACCTTGTGCCCGGACAACCGCTCGCAGAGCACCGAGCCCAGCGCGATGCCCACGGAGAACACGGTGAGGATCAGCGTCACCACGCTTTCATCGCCGTGCAGCAGGTCCTTGGAATAGGCCGGGATCTGCGTCAGGTAGACCGCACCGAGGAACCAGAACCAGGAGTTGCCCAGCATCGAGCGCGACACCGAGGGCAATTGCTTGACCAGCCCCAGGCGGAGGATGGCCCAGGATTGCCGGAAGATGTTCCAATCCAGCGCCAGCTCCGGCAGCGCTGCGTGGGCACGGGGGATGCCGCGGCTGGCCAGGTAGCCCAGCGCCGCCACCAGGATCACCGAGGTGGCCACGATGCCGGCGTAGCCCTCGAAGGACATCATGATCCCGGCGCCGATGGTGCCGGCGAGGATGGCCAGGAAGGTACCCATCTCAACCAGAGCGTTGCCGCCGACCAGCTCTTCTTCCTTGAGGTGCTGCGGCAGGATCGAATACTTCACCGGCCCGAACAGCGCCGACTGGGTGCCCATGCAGAACAATACGGCGAGCATCAGCGGCAGGTTGCCCAGCAGCAATCCGGTCGCACCGGCGGCCATGATGACGATCTCGGCGAACTTGATCGCGCGGATCAGCGAGTCCTTGGCGTACTTCTCGCCGAACTGCCCGCCGAGGGCGGAGAACAGAAAGAACGGCAGGATGAACAGCAGCGCGCAGAGGTTCACCAACAGGCTTTTGTCCGCACTGGAACCGAGCTTGTAGAGAATGGCGAGGATCAGCGACTGCTTGAAGATGTTGTCGTTGAAAGCCCCCAACGACTGGGTGAGGAAGAACGGCAGGAAACGCCGTTTGCCGAGCAAAGCGAATTGAGAGGGTGCGCTCATAGTCCCTTACCTGATAGCCCGTGATGGCCTGCCCTATTGGATGGCAGGAAGCCAGCCGGAAGCCACAGGTTTTTACGCGTTTTTTGCGCGGATCGAGGCAAGAGGCCCGAGCCCCGCGTCTGGCGCGGGGCTCGGAAGGCGTCAGAAAGAAACGCTGGTCTGCAGATACACCGTACGCGGCTGGCCGAGATATTTACCCCGGTTGGTGTCGGTGGAGCGCGTGTAGTACTCGCGGCCGAACAGGTTCTTCACCCCGGCGGCCAGCTTGAGGTTGGCCAGTTGCGGGCCGAAGGCGTACTCGCCGCGGGCGTTCCAGTAGCCGAAGCCGGGAATCTCGCCAAGGGAGCCGTCGGCGCTCTCTTCATCGGTGTTGGCCGCATCGGCGAACTGGCGGGATTGCGCATAGCCGTCCAGGTTCCAGGTCCAGGGGCCGGTCTCGTAGCGCAGGCCGAGGGTCGCCACTTCGCGGGAGTAGAACGGCAGGTCGTTGCCCTCGTTCTCGCCCTCCTCGCGGGTCGCCTTGGTCAGCGCCAGCGAGGCGTAGATCGACAGCCCCTGCAGGCGCGGGTCGAGGCCCGCCAGTTCGTAGCCACCGGCCATTTCCACGCCGCGGTGCAGCGTCTTGCCGGAGTTGACCCAGATATCCCCCGCCGACTGGTATTCGAGCTGGTCGTCGAAGTCGATCTGGAACACCGTCAGTTCGGCATTCCACAGACCGTCGTCGTAACGGGTGCCAACCTCGTAGGTACGCGCCTTTTCCGCCTTCAGGCTGGCGTCGCGGGAAAGCTGGTAGTGCTGGATGCTGCCGAACGAGGTGTTGGCGTTGGCGTACAGCTTCCAGGCATCGGACAGGTGGTACATGACGTTCAGCGACGGCAGCGGCTCGCGGGAGCGCTGCTGGCTCTTTTCGCCGTCCAGGCGGTTGGTCGAGTTGACCCGCACCCGCTCGTAGCGCACGCCGGGAGTGACGGTCCAGTTGCCGATATCGATGCGGTCGTCGATGTAGAAGGAATGCGCCTCGGTGTCGGCCACGTTATAGATGGCCAGGCGCTTGGGCACGCTGTACGGATCGCCGCCGGTGCCGAAGCCCCTGCGGTCGTAGCGCTTCTCGGTGGAGTCCTCTTCCATGTAGCGGTAGCCGATGCCCACTTCGTGGCTACTGTCGCCGGCGTAGAAGATTTGCGAGTAGCGCGGCTCGATGCCGAACACCTCGTAGTCGCGCGGCAGTTCACGCAGCCAGGTCATGCGCTGCGGCGTGTTGTTGGCGAGCATGCCGCTGCGGTAGCTGGTGTTGTAGAAGGCGGTCACCTCGAACTGGCGCTCGGCGTCCGGGGTGCGGGTGTACTTGACCACCGCCTGCTTGCGGTCGCCTTCGAAGCTGTCGTACGGGCGGGTGCTCTGGTACGGGTCGGCATCGAAATCGGCGGCACTCAGGCCGCCCGGCATGTCGGCGTCGGCCTGGTAGAACTGCAGGCTGCCGGACAGCTCGTCGATATCGCTCAGCGCGTACTTGTACTTGAGCATCACGTCGTCGATGCGGGTACCGCTGTGGTCGCGGTAGGTATCGCCACGCACGCCGGAGTACAGCAGCGCCGCGCCCAGGCCGTTGTCGGCGGTACCGCCGAGGAAGGCATTGGTACGGTTGAGAAAGCCGCCCTGGGCCGGTGCCGATTCGGTCTGGTAGCTGATTTCCCGCACCAGTTCCTCGGGAATTCCACGGGTGACGAAGTTGATGATGCCGCCGACGTTCTGCGGGCCGTAGCGCACCGCGCCGCCGCCGCGCACCACGTCGATGGACTCGATGTTGCCCAGGCTGGTGGGCGCCAGGGACAGTTGCGGCTGACCGTAGGGCGCGATGGCCAGGGGAATGCCGTCCTGCAGGATGGTGGCGCGCGGCGACAGGCGGGAAGTCAGGCCGCGGCTGCCGACGTTCAGCGAGATGTCGCTACCGCCCGTGCCGTTGCTGTCCTGCACCTGCAGACCGGGGACCCGGCGCAGCACGTCGCGCACGTTGCTGGCGCCGCTCTCCTCGATCTGCTGGCGGCGCACCACGGTCCGCGCGCCGGGATGGTTCTTCACGTCCTGCTCGGACGCCTCGCCGAGCCAGTCGCCGACTACCGTAGTCTCGCCGAGATCATGGGTCTCGGCCGCGATCAGAGGCAAAGAAGAAAAAGCCAGGGCAACGCCCAGGGCCAGGCGCGAAGGCATGCAGACAGACGACATCACTTGTCTCCCCCAGAGAAAAAGAACAGAAGCGGACCTGTCCGAGCGGACAAGACCCAAAGGTTGGGGCGGGACTATATGTGAATTCGTATCGACTGTTAATAAGAATGCTTACAATTTCTTGACAAAAATCGCCTTGGGTTTCCAAACGACGACCGGCCTCCGTTTCCCACCGGCTTATTGATCCAGGACAGCATTCGCCCTGGCCTCGATCGTCAAACTGCAAGCCTGAAAAAGAGACACCCAGATGTCTCAACTCATCCATGCCTGCTGGAGAACCTACCCATGAAGCTGTTCTACCCGCTGATCTGGGGTTGCGTGCTAGCTTCCGTGCTGTCGCTGGCCAGTGGCGTTGCGCTGTCGCTGACCACCGCCCCGAACGCTACCCCGGCCGCAGATCAGACGAGCGCCGTCCGCTAACCCCGTATCCGGTCCATCATCGTTTTTCCGGCCGCGGCTTGCCCGCGGCCCAGCCATTTCCAGGAACACACCCATGGGGCCACATCGCGTTCACCATCAGATCCTGCGCAGCCATCACCTTTTCGAGCCGCTGAGCGACGACCAGCTCAAGGAACTGCTCGCCGCCAGCCAACTGCTCAACCTCGAGAAAGGAGACACCCTCTTCAACCAGGGCGACAAGGCGACCGCGTTCTACTTCGTCATCTCGGGCTGCGTGAAAATCTTTCGCCTGACGCCGGACGGCCAGGAGAAAATCTTCGAGATCATCGGCGACCGCCAGACCTTCGCCGAAGCCATGATGCTCATGGACACGCCCAACTATGTGGCCTCCGCCCAGGCCGTGGGGCCGACCCAGCTCTACCGTTTTTCCAACGCCGCCTACATGCGCCTGCTGCAGGTCAACCAGCAACTGACCTTCGCCCTGCTCGGCAAGCTCTGCGTACGTCTGCATCAGCGTCTGAACGAGATCGAGACCCTCTCGCTGAAGAACGCCACCCACCGGGTGATCCGCTACTTCCTCAGCCAGATGGCGCAGCTCCCCGAGGACGAGAACCGCATCGAGCTGCCGGTGGCCAAGCAACTGGTGGCCGGGCACCTGGGTATCCAGCCGGAGACTTTCTCGCGAATCATCCGCCGCCTGAGCGACGAGGGCATCATCGACCTCGACGGCCGGCAAATCCGTATCCTCGACCGCCAGCGCCTGGAGCAATTCGAGTGAGGCTTGATCGCCATCAAGCGTGAACGCGCGCATGGCATGCCAGTCTTCGCCCCCGGAGGTGACCCATGGCGAACTGTCTGTACTGCGGAGAAGAGCACCCGGCCGGCACCGTCGCGTGCCGGCGTTGCGGCATGCCGCTGCCGGTGCGAGCGGACGGCGCGGCGGCGCGCCGGCAGAGGCGTTTCCTCTGGTTCTGCATCGGTCTGGCGCTGTTCTGCGCAGCGATGATCGTCTGGCTGCCGCGCAGCCTGTCCTGACCCGTCCCCTCGCCATCAGCGCTGGGTCAACTGCCGGTACAACTGCGGCAGCCGCAGCGGCAACTGCCGGGGTTGGCGGATCAGCGTGTAGCCGTTGGCGCCGAACATGTACGGCAGGTAGTCGCCGGCCTCCTGATCGATGGTGATGCAGAACGGCAGGATGCCCTGGCGGCGTGCCTCCATCACCGCCTCGCGGGTGTCCTCCACCCCGTAGCGCCCCTCGTAGAGATCCAGATCGTTGGGCTTGCCATCGGTGACCAGCAGCAACAGCTTGCGCCGCTGGCCGCGCTCGGCGAGCAGACGGCTGGCCTGGCGGATCGCCGCGCCCATGCGGGTGTAGTAGCCAGGCTTGAGCGCCTGGATACGCCCACGGGTGTGGTCGTCGTAGCGTTGTTCGAAGGCTTTCAGTTCCGACAGGCGCACCTGTTGGCGGCGCAGCGAGGAAAAGCCGTAGAGGGCGAAAGGATCGCCAAGAGCGGATAGGGTTTCGCCGAACAGCAACAGGCTGTCGCCGATCACGTCGATGACCCGGTGCTCGTTGTCCAGATGTGCCTCGGTAGACATCGACAGGTCCGCCAGCAGCAGGCAGGTCAGGTCGCGGCGGGTCTGCCGCTGTTCGAGGAACAGGCCCTTCTCGACGCACTGGCCGTGGCGGCGCTCGACGTGGAAATCCAGCCAGGCCTGCAAGTCCAGTTCATCGCCCTGGGGCTGCTGACGCAGCCACTGGCGGTCGTTGCGCAGGTGTTCGAACTGGCGCCGCAGCCGCCGCGCCAAGGGGGCGAGGCGGTCCGGCAGGGGCTTCGGCTCGGCGCCGCGCGGCAGCATGCGCTGCACCTGCACGAAGTCGGCTTTCAGGCGCTGCTGGCGGTAATCCCATTCCGGCAGCAGCAGACCTTCGCCCAGCGGCAGGTCGTCGGCCTCCGCCGGCGGCAGGTCCAAGTGCAGCTTGAGCCCGCCGCCCTTACGCAAGCGCTGGCGCGACAGCGCCATCTCGTCGAGGTCCTCCGCCACGCGGGCGGCGTCCAGGTCTTCGCTGTCGTCGCCGCAGCGATCCAGATCGACATGCTCGGACCAACTGAACAGGTTCTCCAGGCGAAACAGCAGCAGGCCGCCCTTGCTGGTGTTCTCCTCTACCCGCCGGGCCCGCTTGCGCAGGTCGTTGCGCTGGCCGGCCGACGATTGCAGGGCGCTCTCATCGTCCTCATCGAGATTACCAGCCTGGGGCTGGTCGAGGCGTTCGGCGGGGTACAGCCAGAGCGGCAATGGCCAGGGCGCGCGTTCGCTGGACGGAAACGCCGAAACGCTGCCGGGCGCGCGCAGGGCCTGCTGCAAGGCGCGTTCGAGGGCGGCCTCGCCGGACGGCAGGCGCGCCGGATCCGGGCGCAGCGGCAGGTGTGCCTCCACCAGCGCGCGGTAGCGCGGACGCAATGCCGGATAGCGTTCCAGCAGCGCACAGGTCCAGGCCTGGTTGTCCCGCGCCCAGTGGCGCATGTCGCCGGCCTGGGCGGCGAGCAGCGCCAGCCAGCGGTACAGCTCGCGGTTCAGTGCGGCATCGGGATACACCGCCAGACTTTGCGGCAGGCGCAGGTGGCTCGCGTCGCACCAGGCCACCGGCAGTTGCTTGCAGGTGCCGGCCACCTGTTGCAGCAGGCTGCGCCGCAGCAACAGGTCACGCGGGTTGGCCGCCGCCACGCCGACGCCGCTGGCGCCGCCGAGGGCGCGAAACAGCACGCCAATGGCACGCTGTTCGCTCTCCAGCTCGACCCGCGCCTCCGGGAAGTCCGGGCTGGCGTGGCGGGTGATGAAGCGGTGCCAGGCGCTGCCGACCCACTCTTCCAGTTCGACGGTAAAGGCCATGACTCACTCCGCTGCCGAGGAAAAAACGGCCCGGTCTGTCGCCAGCCGGGCCGTTGCGTGCATCAGAACCAACCGCTTCAGGCCGTGACGGCGGCCGCCACCGGCAGCCGGCCGCGCTGGCGGAAGCTGAACAGGTAGCAACCGAGGCCGATGAAGAACAGCACCCCGGCCACCAGCCGCAGCCAGAAGAACACGGCAAGCTGGTCCATGGTGTTCATGAACGACATGGCCGCGCCGTCCGCCGGCAGCCGCTGCAGCCACACCTGCACCACGCCGGCGGCGGTGAGGAACAGGGTGATGGCCATCATCGACAGGGTCATCAGCCAGAAGCCCCAGACCTCGACGGTCTGCGCCCGCGCGTCCGGCGCCTCGCCGATGCCCCGCAGGCGCGGCATGGCGTAGCTGATCATGGTCATCACGATCATCGCGTAGGCGCCGTAGAAGGCCAGGTGACCGTGGGCCGCGGTGATCTGCGAGCCGTGGGTGTAGTAGTTCACCGGTGCCAGGGTGTGCAGGAAGCCCCATACGCCGGCACCGAGGAAGGCGGTGACGGTGGTGCCGATGGCCCAGAGCGCGGCGGCGCGGTTCGGGTGCTCGCGACGGCGGCGGTTCACCATGTTGAAGGCGAACAGCACCATGGCGAAGAACGGCAGCGGTTCCATGGCCGAGAAGATCGAGCCCAGCCACAGCCAGACACCCGGCGCGCCGATCCAGAAGAAGTGGTGGCCGGTGCCGATGATGCCGGTGATCAGGGCCATGGCGATGATCACGTAGAGCCACTTCTCGATCACCTCGCGGTCTACGCCAGTGATCTTGATCAGCACGAAGGCCAGCATCGAGCCCATGATCAGCTCCCACACGCCTTCCACCCACAGGTGCACCACCCACCACCAGTAGTACTTGTCGCGGGCCAGGTTTTCCGGGTTGTAGAAGGAGAACAGGAAGAACACCGCCAGGCCGATCAGGCCGGTCATCATCACCATGCTGATGGCGGTCTTGCGGCCTTTCAGCAGGGTCATGCCGATGTTGTAGAGGAAGCCCAGGGCCACCACCACGATACCGGCCTTGGTGATCGTCGGCTGTTCGAGGAACTCGCGGCCCATGGTCGGCAGCAGTTCGTTGCCGGTCAACTTCGCCAGCCCGGCATAGGGCACCAGCAGGTAGCCGAGGATGGTCAGCACGCCGGCGATGGCGAATACCCAGAACAGCAGCAGCGCCAGTTTCGGGCTGTGCAGCTCGCGATCGGCCTCCTCGGGGATCAGGTAGTAGGCCGCGCCCATGAAGCCGAACAGCAACCAGACGATCAGCAAGTTGGTGTGCACCATGCGGGCGACGTTGAACGGGATCAGCGGGAACAGGAAGTCGCCGACCACGTACTGCAGGCCCATGATCAGGCCGAACAGGATCTGCCCGACAAAGAGCATCAGGGCGAACACGAAGTACGGCTTGGCGACGGCCTGCGAGGCGAATTTCAGATGGGGATTGGTCAGGCTCATGAATCAGCCCTCCTTGTTCGGCGGCCAGTCGTTGGTGTTGATCTGCGAGGTCCACTTGAGGAAGTCGGCCAGATCGTTCACCTCATCCTCGCTGAGGTTGAACTGCGGCATCGCGCGGCGCCCCGGCACGCCCAGCGGCTGGGCCTTGAGCCAGGCGTGCAGGTAGGGCTTGAAGCCCGCCTCGCCGCCCCGGCGCACGTACACGTTGCCCAGCTCCGGCGCGAAGTACGCGCCCTCGCCCAGCAGGGTGTGGCAACCGATGCAGTTGTTCTGTTCCCAGACCAGCTTGCCGCGCACCACCGACTCGGTCATCGCCGCCTCGTTGGATCGCTCGGGAAAGGTCTGCTCGCTGTGGTAGGTCAGGGCCAGGAACACCAGGAAGAAGAACACGCTCCCCCCGAAATAAATGTTCCTGGCCATGCCCTTGGTGAAGGTCTCTGACATGGACGCCTCCTCATGGCTGTGCGCGGCCATTCTAGGAAGCGCCACGGCGAAACCCGCTTGATGAGAATCAAGAAAACCGATTGGAACAGTCAGGATTCAGCGCAGGGCCAGGGTCAGCCCGATGGCCGCCGCCATCGCCAGCGGCCAGGCCAGCAGCAGGCCGCGCCAGAAACGCGGCGCGCGATGCAGCTCCATGAAGCGGTCGACGATCAGCCAGGCCTTGCCCAGCGCGGCGACCAGCACGCCGCCGGCCATGAGCGCACCGCTGCCGGCCGAACCGAAACCGACGGTGACCAGCGACAGCAGCGCCAGGCCGATCCAGCACAAGGACAGCGTCTTCATCGCAGCACGTAGACCAGCGGGAACAACAGCACCCAGACCAGATCGACCATGTGCCAATAAAGCACACCGGACTCCAGCCCGCTGCAACGCCCCGGCCCGTAGGCCCGCTGTCCGCAACGCAGGGCCAGGAAGGCGAGAATCGCCATGCCCAGCAGCACGTGGAGGAAATGGAAGCCGGTGAGAATCCAGTAGAGGGTGAAGAAGGTGTCGTGCTCGATGTCCAGGCCGAGCCGCGCCAGATGCGTGTACTCGCCCAGCTTGAGCACCACGTAGACCACCGCCGAGGCCAGCGCGGCGAGCAGCAGCACGGCGGCCCGGCGCGGCCGGTCGTCGCGCACCCGCTGCACCGCCAGCGCCGCCAGCCAGCCGCCGGTGAGCAGGCTCAGTGTCAGCGCCAGCCCGGTGGAACCGTCCAGCGCTGCCTGCCCCTCGGCGAACAGCGCGGGATGCAGCAGCCGGGTGACGGCGAAGGCCAGGATCAGCAGACCGAACACCGCCAGCTCGGCGAGGATGAAGAACCACATCGCCAAGTCGCCCGGCAAAGGGCGGACGGCGATCTCAGGCGAAGTGGACATCCACCACGTCCATCAGCGCAGCGACAGTCTGCGGATCGTCCGACAGCGGCTCGGCGAGGCAGGCCAGGCAAGCTTCGCGCGGCGCCACGCCGGCACCGATCAGGCGCGCGGCGAAGATCAGCAGGCGGGTCGAGGCGACTTCCTCCAGGTCGTGCTGCTCCAGGCGGCGCAACGCCTGCCCCAGGGCGACGACCCGCTCGGCCAGCTCGATATCCACCTGCGCCTCGTGGGCGACGATGCGTACCTCCTCCGCAGCCTCGGGGTAGTCGAAGCGCAGGGCGACGAAGCGCTGGCGGGTGCTGGGCTTCATGCCTTTGAGCAGGTTCTGGTAGCCGGGGTTGTAGGACACCACCAGCATGAAGCCGGGCGGTGCGCGCAACGCCTCGCCGGTGCGCTCGATGTACAGCTCGCGACGGTCGTCGGCCAGCGGGTGCAGCACCACGGCGGTGTCCTGCCGCGCCTCCACCACCTCGTCCAGATAGCAGATGCCACCCTCGCGCACCGCGCGGGTCAGCGGGCCGTCCTGCCACCAGGTGCCGTCGGCGCCGATCAGGTGGCGGCCGACCAGGTCGGCGGCGGAGAGGTCGTCGTGGCAAGCCACGGTATACAGCGGCAGCTCCAGGCGCCGGGCCATGTGCTGGACGAAGCGGGTCTTGCCGCACCCGGTGGGACCCTTGATCAGCACCGGCATGCCGTGCCGCCAGGCCCGCTCGAACAGCGCCACCTCGTTGCCGAGCGGCGCGTAGAACGGCAGGTCATGGCCAAGGGAAGAAAGGACGGCGGACACGGGAATCACCTCGGACGGCAACGGAAACTGCCCCGCACGCTACCGGCCCCTGCGACAACGTGACAAGTCGCACGCCGGGCAAACTTGATTCCGGTCAAGCGCCTCGTCGGGACACCCGGCATAGGGTCTGTCACGGGCTTTCAGCGCCTTCAGACCTGTTCAACGTCCAGGCAATGAACAGGCCCTTGGAAAAACGCTTCAACGCCGTGAACAAGCACATGGAACGCCGCCCCGCCGGCGCTCTCAGGAGGAATACATGACAACCGTTGGCAAGCCGTTCGCCGCGACCCTGGTCGCTACCCTGTCCCTGCTCGGCCTGGCCGTCGCCCAGGCCGCGACCAACCTTGAAAACGCCGATGCCGCCCAACGCGGCCAGGCCTCAGCCATCGACCCGGCCAGCGCCCAGGTCGTCCACACACCGGGGGCCCCCGACCTGAGCGAGGCGGAGTTCACCCAGGCCAAGGAAATCTACTTCCAGCGCTGCGCCGGCTGCCACGGCGTGCTGCGCAAGGGCGCCACCGGCAAGCCGCTGACCCCGGACATCACCCAGGAGCGCGGCCAGGCCTACCTCGAGGCGCTGATCACCTATGGCTCGCCGGCCGGCATGCCGAACTGGGGCACGTCGAACGCGCTGACCAAGGACCAGATCACCCTGATGGCCAAGTTCATCCAGCACACCCCGCCGACCCCGCCGGAGTGGGGCATGGCCGAGATGCGCGAATCCTGGAAGCTGCTGGTCAAGCCGGAAGACCGGCCGAAGAAGCAGCTCAACAACCTCAACCTGGGCAACCTGTTCTCCGTCACCCTGCGCGACGACGGCAAGATCGCCCTGATCGACGGCGACAGCAAGAAGATCGTCAAGACCATCGAGACCGGCTATGCGGTACACATCTCGCGCCTGTCCGCCTCCGGCCGCTACCTGCTGGTGATCGGCCGCGACGCCAAGATCGACATGATCGACCTGTGGCCGAAGGAGCCGACCAAGGTCGCCGAGATCAAGGTGGGCATCGAGGCGCGCTCGGTGGAGACCTCCAAGTACAAGGGCTACGAGGATACCTACGCCATCGCCGGTTCCTATTGGCCGCCACAGTTCACCCTGATGGACGGCGAAACCCTGGAGCCGAAGCAGATCGTCTCCACCCGCGGCATGACCGTGGACAAGCAGGAATACCACCCCGAGCCACGCGTGGCAGCGATCATCGCCTCCCACGAACGGCCGGAGTTCATCGTCAACGTCAAGGAAACCGGCAAGGTGTTGCTGGTCAACTACGAGGACATCGACAACCTCACCGTGACCAGCATCAACGCCGCGCCCTTCCTGCATGACGGGGGTTGGGACAGCACCCACCGCTACTTCATGACCGCTGCCAACAACTCCAACAAGATCGCCGTGATCGACTCCCGCGACCGCAAGCTCACCGCTCTGGTGGACGTGGGCAAGATTCCGCACCCGGGCCGCGGCGCCAACTTCGACCACCCGAAATACGGGCCGGTCTGGGCCACCAGCCACCTGGGCGACGAAAGCATCTCGCTGATCGGCACCGACCCGGAGAAGCACCCGCAATACGCCTGGAAGCACGTCGACACCCTCAAGGGCCAGGGCGGCGGCTCGCTGTTCATCAAGACCCACCCGCAATCGCGCCACCTGTACGTGGACACCACCTTCAACCCCGACGCCAAGATCAGCCAGTCGGTGGCCGTGTTCGACCTCGACAAGCTGGATGCCGGCTACCGCGTCCTGCCCATCGGCGAGTGGTCCGGCCTGAAGGACGGCGCCAAGCGCGTGGTGCAGCCGGAATACAACAAATCCGGCGATGAGGTCTGGTTCTCGGTGTGGAGTGGCCAGGACCAGGAGTCGGCGCTGGTGGTGGTGGACGACAAGACGCTGAAGCTGAAAACAGTGATCCGGGACAAGAGGCTGGTCACCCCGACCGGTAAATTCAACGTCTACAACACCCAGCACGACGTGTACTGAGCCGTCTGGGGCGGGCTTCGCGGCCCGCCCCAGCCCCTCAGCCAAAGGAACTGCGCATGTCTCTCCTCCGCCTCGCCCTGCTCGCCGCCTGCCTGTCCGGCCCCGTCGCCCAGGCCGAGGAACTTGATTCGGCGCGGCAGGCCGAACTGGGCAACCTGCTGCGCCAGGACTGCGGCTCCTGCCACGGCCTGCGCCTGACCGGCGGCCTGGGCCCGGCGCTGACCCGCGAAGCCCTGGCCGGCAAGCCGCGCGAGAGCCTGATCGCCACCGTCCGCCACGGCCGGCCCGGCACCGCCATGCCCGGCTGGGAGGGCCTGCTCGACGAAGCGGACATCGCCTGGCTGATCGATCGCCTGACAGAAGGAAACCCGCAATGATCCGAGCGACCCTGCTGGCGCTCGCCAGCCTGTTATTGACCGCCTGCGCCCACCAGACCGAGCCGCGTGGCAGCGGCGACCTCGGCGTGGTGGTGGAACGCGCTAGCGGCAGCCTGCAGATTATCGAGAGCAGCCACCGCCGCAGCCTCGCCCGCGTCGAGGGCCTGGGCGATCTGTCCCACGCCTCGGTGGTGTTCTCCCGCGACCAGCGCTACGCCTACGTGTTCGGCCGCGATGGCGGGCTGACCAAGGTCGACCTGCTGCGCCAACGCATCGACCGGCGCATCGTCCAGGGCGGCAACAGCATCGGCGGCGCCATCAGCCAGGACGGCTCGCTGATTGCCGTTTCCAATTACGAACCGGGCGGCGTGCGGGTGTTCGATGCCGCCACCCTGGCGCCGATCGCCGAAATCGTCGCCACCCCGCTGGCCGAGGGCGGCAAGCGCTCCCGCGTGGTGGGTCTGGTGGACGCCCCCGGCCAGCGCTTCGTCTTCAGCCTGTTCGACACCGGCGAAATCTGGACTGCTGATTTCAGCCAGGGCCACACCCCGGTCGTCACCCGCTACACCGGCATCGGCAAGCAGCCCTACGACGCCCTCATCACCCCGGACGGCCGCTATTACATGGCCGGGTTGTTCGGCGAGGACGGTATGGCCCGCCTCGACCTCTGGCACCCGGAGCGCGGCGTGCAGCGGGTGCTGGAAGACTACGGCCGCGGCGCGCAGAAGCTACCGGTATACAAGATGCCTCACCTGGAAGGCTGGACCGTGGCCGGCGAGCAGGCCTTCGTCCCCGCCGTCGGCCATCACCAGGTGCTGGTGCTGGACAGCCGCGACTGGCACCAGACCGACCGCATCGACGTGCTCGGCCAGCCGGTGTTCGTCATGGCACGGCCGGACCACCGGCAGATCTGGGTCAACTTCGCCTACCCGGACAACGGCAAGGTGCAGGTGATCGACAGCGAGACCCATCGCATCATCAGCACCCTGGAACCGGGCCCGGCGGTGCTACATATGGAATTCACCGCGCGCGGCGACCAGCTCTGGCTCTCCGTGCGCGACGGCGGCGAAGTGCAAGTCTGGGACCCGTACCGCCTGGAACTGCTCCAATGCCTGCCCGCGCAAAGCCCGAGCGGTATCTTCTTCAGCAGCCGGGCCCACGAGACGGGGCTCTGAGCATGGAACTGGACAGTCTCAGTCGCCGCCTGATCGAGCGCTTCCAGCACGGCATGCCGCTCTGTCCCGAGCCTTACCGGGCGATGGCCGAGGCGCTGGGCTGCACCGAGGCCGAAGTGCTCGACCGGCTGACCCGGCTCCAGGCCGAAGGCGCGCTATCGCGGGTCGGCCCGGTGTTCGAACACCGCCGCGCCGGCGCCAGCACCCTGGTCGCCCTGAGCGTGCCCGAGGCGCGCCTGGAGCAGGTGGCGGCGCGCATCAGCCAGTTCCCCGAGGTAAACCACAACTACCGCCGCGAGCACCGCTACAACCTCTGGTTCGTCCTGACCGGCCCGGACCGCACCCACTTGTCCCGGGTGCTCGACGAGATCGAAGCGGAAACCGGCCTGATGCCGCTGGACCTGCCGATGCACACCGCCTACCGCATCGACCTCGGCTTCCCCCTGGAGACCCTGCGATGAACACCGAGCAACGCCTCGAACTGCGCCGCCTGCTGGAACAGGGCCTGCCGCTGGTGCCGCGCCCGTACCGGCTGTTGGCCGGGCAGCTCGGTTGCGGCGAAAACGAGGTGCTGGCCCAGGTCGGAGAATGGCAGGCGGAGGGACTGTTCCGCCGCGTCGGCCTGGTGCTGCGTCACCACGCCCTGGGCTATCGCGCCAACGCCATGCTGGTGCTGGACATCCCCGATGCCGAGGTGGACGACGTCGGCCGCCGGCTCGGCCAGGCGCCCGGCGTCAATCTTTGCTACCGCCGCCCGCGCCGCCCGCCGCAGTGGCGTTACAACCTGTTCTGCATGATCCACGGCCGCGAGCGCGAGCAGGTGCGCCAGCGCATCGCCGCGCTGCTCGGCGAGCAGGGCCTGGCGCACCATCCCCATGCCCTGCTGTTCAGCACCCGCGCCTACAAGCAATGCGGCGGCCGCTACGCCCCCGCTGCGGAGCGCCACCATGGATGACCTCGACCGCCGCCTGATCGACCGCCTGCAACGCGGCCTGCCGCTGGTGCGCCACCCCTGGGAGGCGCTGGCCGACGAGCTGGCCGCGCCCCCCGCCGAGCTGCGCACACGGGTCCAGGCATTACTGGACGACGGCACCCTCACCCGCTTCGGCCCCATATTCGACATCGAACGCCTCGGCGGCGCCTTCACCCTGGCGGCGCTGGCCGTGCCCGAAACACGCTTCGAGGAGGTGGCCGCACTGCTCCACGGCATGCCCGAAGTGGCCCACAACTACCGCCGCGAGCACGCCTACAACATGTGGTTCGTCCTGGCCTGCGCGACACCCGCCGACGTCGCCGCCAGCCTGGCGCGGATCGAGGCGAGAACCGGCCTCGCCGTGCTCGATCTGCCCAAGGAGGCGACCTACCATGTCGGCCTGCATTTCCCCCTCTGACGCCGATCTGGCACGGCGGCTGGTCGCCCTCACCGAAGCCGGTCTGCCGCTGGTGGAAGACCCCTGGGGCTGGCTCGCCGAACGCCTCGGGCTGAGTCCGGATGCCACCCTGGCATTGCTCGCCCGCCTGCAGGCGGACGGCGCCATCCGCCGCATCGCCGCCGTGCCCAACCATTACCGCCTGGGCTACCGGCACAACGGCATGACCGTATGGGACATCGCCGACGACGCGATCGATCGCCTCGGCCCGGCCGTCGGCGCCCTGCCCTGCGTCAGCCACTGCTACCGCCGTCCGCGCAAGGACGGCTGGCGCTACAACCTGTTCGCCATGGTCCACGGCCGCAGCGCGGCGGAGATCGACGGCTACCGCGCCGAAATCCGCGCCCTGCTCGGCGACGCCTGCCGCGCCGACGATATGCTGGTCAGCAGCCGCATCCTGAAGAAGACCGGCCTGCGGCTGGGTGAACCCCGCTCGCGCACGCGCTGAAAGCGCGACGCCCTGCCGCACCGGGGCCCTCCCCTTTCTTGCGCGAAATCAAGGAGCGCCTCCCGGCCCTCGCCGATCCTGCGGACACAGGACGGCACTCGAATCCAGGAGGATCTGCCCGTGTTGAGGATCAGCCACTACCTGCGCACCCTGGCCGGCCAGAGCCCGGCCCCGCGCAGCGCGCCACCCGGCAGCACGCGCCCGCCGGTGGTGATCTGGAACCTGCTGCGGCGCTGCAACCTGACCTGCCGGCATTGCTACGCCACCTCCGCCGACAGCACCTTCCGCGACGAGCTGGACACCGCCGAAGCCCTGCGGGTGATCGACGACCTGCATGACGCCGGAGTGCGCGTGCTGATCCTGTCCGGCGGCGAGCCGCTCTTGCGCCCCGACCTGTTCCAGCTCGCCGACCACGCGCGGGCACGCGGCTTCTTCGTCGCCCTCTCCAGCAACGGCACGCTGATCGACGAGGGCAACATCGAGCGCATCGCCGCGGCCCGCTTCGACTACGTCGGCATCAGCCTCGACGGCCTGGAAGCGGTGCACGACGACTGGCGCCAGCTCAAGGGCAGCTTCGCCGCCTCGCTGCGCGGCGTGGACCTGTGCCGCGCCCACGACATCCGCGTCGGCCTGCGCACCACCCTGACCCGCCACAATCACCCGCAACTGCCCGCGCTGCTCGACTTGATGCGCGAGCACGACGTGCAGAAGTTCTACCTCTCGCACCTCAACTACAGCGGCCGCGGCAAGCGCAGTCGCGGCGCCGACGCCCATGCCCGGATGACCCGCGAGGCCATGTGGCTGATCTTCGACCGCGCCTGGGAAGACATCCAGGCCGGGCGCGACAGCGATTTCGTCAGCGGCAACAACGACGCCGACGCCGTGCTGCTCCTGCACTGGGCCGAACGGCGCCTGCCGGAGCGGCGCGACGAACTGGAACGCCTGCTGCGTGCCTGGGGCGGCAACGCCTCGGGAGCCGGCATCGCCAATATCGACAATATCGGCGATGTGCACCCGGACACCTACTGGTGGCAGCACCGCGTCGGCAACGTGCGCCGGCAATCCTTCCGCGAACTCTGGCTGGAGCGGCCGGACCCGCTGCTGCAACGCCTGCGCCAACACCCGCGTGCGGTGGGCGGGCGTTGCGCCGAGTGCCGCTGGCTGGCGATCTGCAACGGCAACACCCGCACCCGCGCCTGGGCCGAGGGCGATCTCTGGGCCGAAGACCCCGGCTGCTACCTGAGCGACGCGGAAATCGGCCTGCCCGAACCACGGCGCATCCACAGCGTTTCCCTCTGAGCAAGGAGCTTCCATGGACCCGATGTCGCAACTCCCCGCTGCCCTCGCGGCGCGGCTCGAACCCGGCGAAGTGGCCCTGGTGGGTGCCGGACCGGGCGACCCCGGCCTGCTCACCCTGCGCGCCTGGAGTCTGTTGCAGCAGGCCGACGCGGTGGTCTACGACCGCTTGGTCAACCCGGCGCTGCTGGACCTGCTGCCACCCCGCTGCGAAACCCATTACGTCGGCAAGGCGGCCGGCCACCACAGCCTGCCGCAGGACGACATCAACCTGCTGCTCGCCGGGCTGGCCCTGCAAGGCTTGCGCGTGGTACGGCTGAAAGGCGGCGACCCGTTCATCTTCGGCCGTGGAGGCGAGGAGCTGGACTACCTGCTCAAGCGTGGCATCGACTGCCAAGTGGTGCCCGGCGTCACCGCCGCCTCAGGCTGCTGCAGTTACGCCGGCATTCCCTTGACCCATCGCGGCCTGGCGCAGTCCTGCCAGTTCATCACCGGCCACCTGCAGGCGGACGGCGCCCTGCATCTGCCCTGGCAGAGCCTGGCCAGCGGCGGCCAGACCCTGGTGTTCTACATGGGCCTGGCCAGCCTCGAGGAAATCAGCCGCGAACTGATCGCCGCCGGCCTGCCGCCGCACACCCCGGCGGCCCTGCTCGGCAACGGCACCCGGCCGGACCAGCAGGTGGTCCGCGGGCGCTTGGATGGCCTCGCTGCCCTCGCCGAGGAACATTGCCTCGCCCCGCCGACACTCACGGTGATCGGCGCGGTGGTGGACCTGTTCGCCGACCGTGTCCTGGAGTACCCCGCTCGCCTGCGCACCGAACACATGCCACGCATGGAGGCGCTATGCGGCTGATCCCCTTGCTGCTGGGCCTCGCCCTGCCCCTCCAGAGCCTGTCCGCCGCCACCCCGGACGCCGCCGCGCTGTATCGCGAACACTGCCAGAGCTGCCACGGCGAGAACCGCTTCGGCGGCGCCGGCCCGGCCCTGCTGCCGGAAAGCCTGGAGCGGCTGAAGCCGGCCGAGGCGCGTCGCACCATCCGTGACGGTCGTCCGGCCAGCCAGATGGCCGCCTTCGGCGACCGCCTGGACGACGCCCAGCTCGACGCGCTGGTCGCCTACCTCTACCAACCCTCCGCCATGCCGCCGACCTGGAGCGAGGCCGACATCCGCGCCAGACACCGCATCCTGCGCGCACCGGATAGCCTGCCGGCGAAGCCGCAGCACGGTGCCGATCCGCTCAACCTGTTCGTGGTGGTGGAGGCCGGCAACCATCAGGTGAACATCCTCGACGGCGACCGCTTCGACGTGCTCGCCCGCTTCCCCTCGCACTTTGCCCTGCACGGCGGGCCGAAGTTCTCGCCGGACGGTCGCTTCGTCTACTTCGCCGCCCGCGACGGCTGGATCACCCTCTACGACCTGCACAGCCTGAGCACCGTGGCGGAAATCCGCGCCGGGCTGAACACCCGCAACCTGGCGGTGAGCAACGACGGCCGCTGGGTGCTGGTGGGCAACTACCTGCCGGGCAACCTGGTAGTGCTGGACGCCCGCGATCTGACCCCGGTGAAGGTGATCCCTGCGCTCGGTGCGGACGGCAGCGCCTCGCGGGTCAGCGCGGTCTACACCGCGCCGCCGCGCGACAGCTTCGTGGTCGCGTTGAAGGACGTGAACGAAGCCTGGGAGCTGTCCTACGCCGGCACGCCAGACTTCCAGCCCCGGCGCATCGCCGCCCGCGACCGCCTCGACGATTTCTCCTTCACCCCGGACTACCGCTACCTGCTGGCCACCTCGCGTGCGGCCAAGGGCGGCCAGGTGATCGACCTCGACGCCGGCCGGGCGGTGGCCGACATCCCGCTGCCGGGCATGCCGCACCTGGGCTCGGGCATCTACTGGAAACGCCAGGGCGAGTGGGTATTCGCCACGCCGAATATCAGCCAGGGACTGATCTCGGTGCTGGACATCAAGACCTGGAAATTGATCAAGGAAATCCCCACCGACGGCCCCGGCTTCTTCATGCGCAGCCACAAGGACTCGCCCTACGCCTGGACCGACGTGTTCTTCGGCCCGAACAACGACCGGGTGCATCTGATTGACAAGCAGACCCTGGAAATCGCCCACACCCTGCGGCCGATGCCGGGCAAGAACGCCGCCCACGTGGAATTCACCCAGGACGGTCGCTACGCCCTACTCAGCGTATGGGACAGCGAAGGCGCGCTGATCGTCTACGACGCCCGCACCCTGGAAGAGATCAAGCGCCTGCCGATGAACAAGCCGTCCGGCAAATACAACGTCGGCAACAAGATCGAATTTGCCGAGGGGACGTCGCATTGAGAGGGAATGGGCAGCGGGCGAATGTATTGGCTGTGCGTTAGCTGTTGTTGGTTCGGATGAACCGCTATCACCGCCTTTCCTCTGTACGAGGCCATCCCCTCTCCCCCGGCCCCTCTCCCGTAAACGGGAGAGGGGAGATTCGTGCTGCCCGGCGCAACGAAGTGATCCGGACGCTTTGTCATTGCCTGAAGGCTTGCGAAAAAGGTGAGGCCAACATCGGAGCCCCGTCAGGAGGCCGAGTGGAATCGTCGTGTAGGGGGACGAGCGGCATGGATGCCGCGAGAGGCGCGATTGGCCAGGGATGGCCCTTCGCGCCGCCCCCCGGAACGGCGATGGAGCGAGGGGAGTCTCGCGAAGCGAGACCCGGATGTCGGGGCAAGCCCTCTTGGTTACCTTCTGGGGCGACTGCCAGAAGTAACTCGCCGGGGGGCGAAACAAGAAGTATCTGAGAACGCAGTAATCGGTTTGGCTCAGAACCTTCTAGCGACACTTAACGCAGGCAGAGCCAACGGCGTGCTGATTGGGCGAATTCATTCGCCCACATGGCACCGCCCCGCCCCGTCCGTAGCCCAGATAAGCCCAGGCGCAGTCCGGGACCGAACCCCGCTCAGATCGGCAACTGCCCCAACGCCCAGCGCAGCAGGAAAAACACCGCCAACCCACCGACGATGGTCGCCAGGAGATTCCGGGTGACGGCCGCCAGGGCGATGGTGAACAGGCCGGCAAGCAGGTAGGCGTTGTCCAGACGCAGCGCCAGTTCTCCTTCGGGCATCAGCATGGCCGGCACCACGATGGCGGTGAGCACCGCGCCAGGGACATAGTGCAGGCCCTGGCGCACCAGCGGCGGGAAGCGCAAGTCCGGCCAGGCGAACAGGCTGTAGCGGGTGGCGAAGGTGATCGCCAGCATGCCGAGGATCAGCAGCCAGGTATCCATCAGGCGGTCTCCTCATCCAGTTCGGTATCGGCACTGCGCTCCAGCCAGACACCCACCACGATCCCCGCCAGCGCCGCCGCCATCAGGCCGAGCTTGTACGGCCAGGCGTGGGCCAGCAGCGCCACCGCCGCGGCTACCAGGGCCGCCGCCACCTGCGGGCGGTTGCGCAGCATCGGCACGACGATGCCAACGAAGGTGGCGATCATGGCGAAGTCCAGGCCCCAGCCGGCCAGGTTCGGCACCGCCTGGCCGAAGGCGACGCCGACCAGCGTGGAAAGCTGCCAGTTGAGGTACATGGCCAGGGCTGCGCCCAGGTAATACCAATGCTTGAACGGCGAGGCGTCCGCTTCGGCATAGCGGTGCTGGACCACGGCGAAAGCTTCGTCGGTCAGCCAGAACGCCAGCGGCACCCGCCAGCGGGTCGGCAGGTGGCGGACGAAGGGTTGCAGGGTGGCGCTGTAGAGCGCGTGGCGCAGATTGACCACGAAGGTGGTGAGCAGCACCACCGCCATTCCGGCGCCACCGCCGATCAGGCTCAGGGCGATGAACTGGGCAGAACCGGCGAACACCAGCAGCGACATACCGATGGCCTGCCAGGCGGACAACCCGGCCGCGCCGGCCAGGGTGCCGAAGATGATACCGAACGGCACGGCGCCCATGAGCATGGGCACCATGTCGCGGACACCGTTGAGAAACTCATGGGAACGGGACATGCAAGACCTCCTTGGACCCGCCACCCTATCCGCTTCCGGGCATGGCTGTCTTGGACGATCTTGCTTACTGGGGATGGGAGGGGTGAGCTCAAAGCCCTACACCGGACTCATGCTGCTCACTTTAGCGTTGGGCAGACACGATCAGTCCCCTCTGGGGAGAGGGTTAGGGAGAGGGGAGCAGGTGTGCATGACCTTAAATGAACAGCATGACCACACCGCACCGCTCTTTCCCCTCACCCCTTACAAATAACCCTCGACGCCTTCTCGTTGCGGTATTGCAGGCTCTCCAGCCCCTGGGGCGATTCCTCGGCCTGGCGGCGGGCGTCGAGGATGATGCCGTGCCGGTCCGACTTGGCGCACACCGGGTCGGCGGCGGTCATGTCGCCGGTGAGCATGTAGGCCTGGCAGCGGCAACCACCGTAGTCCCGCTCCTTCTCGTCGCAGGAACGGCAGGGTTCGGGCATCCAGTCGTAGCCCCGGAAGCGGTTGAAGCCGAAGGACTCTTCCCAGATATGGCGGATGCTGTGTTCACGCACGTTGGGAAATTGCACCGGCAACTGGCGGGCGCTGTGGCAGGGCAACGCGGTGCCGTCCGGGGTGATGTCGAGGAACAGCTTGCCCCAGCCGCTCATGCAGGCTTTCGGCCGCTCCTCGTAGTAATCGGGGGTGACGAAGATCAGCTTGCAGGGATGCTTTTCAGCCGCCAGCTTCGCCCGGTATTCGTTGGTGATGCGCTCGGCGCGCTCCAGTTGTGCCTTGCTCGGCAGCAGGCCGGCGCGGTTCAGCTCGGCCCAGCCGTAGAACTGGCAGGTGGCGAGTTCGACGAAATCCGCCTCGAGGGCGATGCACAGCTCGATAATGCGGTCGATGTGGTCGATGTTGTGCCGGTGAGTAACGAAGTTGAGCACCATCGGGTAACCGTGGGCCTTGACCGCGCGGGCCATGGCCAGCTTCTGGGCGAATGCCTTGTGCGAGCCGGCCAGCAGGTTGTTCACCTCCTCGTCGGCGGCCTGGAAGCTGATCTGGATGTGGTCCAGCCCGGCGTCGGCGAAGGCGGCGATCTTGGCCTCGGTGAGACCGATACCGGAGGTGATCAGGTTGGTGTAGTAGCCCAGGTCGCGGGCGGCCTTGATCAGTTCGGCCAGGTCCTGGCGCACCAGCGGCTCGCCGCCGGAGAAGCCCAGTTGCGCGGCGCCCAGTTCGCGCGCCTGGCGGAACACCTCGATCCACTCGGCGGTGCTCAGCTCCTCGCCCTGGCGGGCGAAGTCCAGCGGGTTGGAACAGTACGGGCACTGCAACGGGCAGCGGTAGGTCAGCTCGGCCAGCAGCCAGAGCGGCGGGCCGGGCCGTTCAGCGCAACTCGATCCAGAACTGGGCATGGGCCACCTCCAGGAACGCGCGGATGTCTTCGTCGATGCCCTGGACGTCCGGGAAGCGCGCCGCCAGCACCTCGATGATGGCGCCGACGCTACGCTGCCCGTCCACCTCGCCGAGGATCGCCCCGGCGCTCTCGTTGAGCTTGATCATGCCCTCGGGATAGAGCAGCACATGGCACTCCTGCACCGGCTCCCACTGGAAGCGGAAGCCGCGACGCAGGGCCGGAATCTTGTCGAGGATATCGCCGCTCACAGCTCGATCCCCCGGTGCCAGATGCGCTCGCGGGTCACGGTGTGATACGGCGGGCGCTCCAGTTCGTAGGCCATGCTCATGGCGTCGAGCATGCTCCAGAGCACGTCCAGCTTGAATTGCAGGATATTCAGCATGCGCTCCTGAGCCTCGCGGGTGCGGTAGTGCTCCAGGGTGATGCGCAGGCCGTGCTCGACGTCGCGGCGCGCTTCTTTCAGGCGCTTGCGGAAGTAGTCGTAGCCGGTCGGGTCGATCCAGGGGTAATGCTGCGGCCAGGCGTCCAGCCGCGACTGGTGGATGGTCGGCGCGAACAGTTCGGTCAGCGAGCTGCTGGCCGCCTCCTGCCAACTGGCGCGGCGGGCGAAGTTGACGTAGGCGTCCACCGCGAAGCGCACGCCCGGCAGCACCAGCTCCTGCGACAGCACCTGCTCGCGATCCAGGCCCACCGCCTCGGCCAGCCGCAGCCAGGCCTCGATGCCGCCCTCCTCGCCCGGCGCGCCATCGTGGTCGATGATGCGCTGAATCCACTCGCGGCGGGTTTCGCGATCCGGGCAGTTGGCCATGATCGCCGCGTCCTTCACCGGGATGCACACCTGGTAGTAGAAGCGGTTGGCCACCCAGCCCTGAATCTGCTCGCGGGTCGCGCGGCCTTCATACATGGCCACGTGAAACGGGTGGTGGATATGGTAGTAGGCGCCCTTGGCGCGCAGGGCCTGTTCGAACTCGGCGGGGGACATGGCGGGTGCGGTCATTGCCTGGATCCTTCTCGAAATGCGGGTCAGAGCCGGATGTTCATGCCGTCCCAGGCGACTTCGATGCCATGCTCCGCAAGGCTTTCGCGCTCGGGGGAATCGACGTCCAGGATCGGGTTGGTGTTGTTCACGTGAATCAGAATCTTGCGCGGCGCCGGCAGCCCGTCGAGCACCGAGATCATGCCGCCGGGGCCGCTCTGCGGCAGGTGGCCCATCTCGCTACCGAGCTTGTCGCCCACCTCGCAGACGCGCATCTCGTCGTCGCGCCAGAGGGTGCCGTCCACCAGCAGGCAGTCGGCCTTGGCCATCAGCTCGAGCAACGCCTCGTCCACCTGACCGAGGCCCGGTGCGTAGAACAGCTTGCCGCCGGTCTTCGCGTCCTCGACGAACAGCCCGATGTTATCGCCCGGGTGCGGATCGTTGCGGTGCGGCGAGTACGGCGGCGCGCTGCTGCGCAGCGGCACGGCGGTGATACGCAGGTCCGGGCAGGCCGGGATGACGAAGGGTTCGCCGTCGAGGCCGATGGGGTTCCAGACCAGCCCGCCGTTCCAGTGCTTGAGCATGTTGAACAGCGGGAAACCCGTGGTCAGGTCCTGGTGGACCATCTCGGTACACCAGACCTGATGCGGACAGCCTTCGCGCAGGGTCAGCAGGCCGGTGCAATGGTCGATCTGGCTGTCCAGCAGGACGATGCCGCCGATCGCCGTGTCGCGCACCTTGCGCGCCGGCTGCAGGGCCGGAAAGGCTTCGATCTGGGCGCGGATGTCCGGCGAAGCGTTGCACAGGATCCAGTCGACGCCGTTGTCGCTCAGGGCGATGGAGGATTGGGTGCGCGGCTGCGCCCGCAGGCTGCCGTCACGAACGCCACGGCAATTGCGACAGTTGCAGTTCCACTGGGGAAAACCGCCGCCGGCGGCCGAGCCGAGAATCTGGATATGCATGACCAGGCCCTGTCGAACGTCGAAAAAACGCCGCGGGAAGCGGCGAAACGCGGGAAACCCCGGCGAGCCGGGGCACGCGGCGATCAGCGGTTGGCGAAGTACATGGTGACTTCGAAGCCAATGCGCAGATCGGTATAGGCGGGTTTAGTCCACATGGCTGATTCCTCTTGTTATGGCGTCGGAGGCATTCCGACAGTCCCATTAAGCACCTGGCCTGCCTTCAGCAGAATGGTACTTTCGAAGGAGACAGCGTCGTGCCTTGGTAGTGCCATGATGGCGACGACGGCCGCTGCGCCACCGAGGATTCCGGTCAGGCCGGGTCCCAGAGAAACCGGGCCCTGACGATGCCGTGGTCGGACGTCGGCCGCTCCGGCCCGTCCCGGTCCTCGGCATCCAGGTGATCGTTCCAGATGCGCTGGTCGCGGAACGACCAGTGGTGCTTCTTCGAATAGTCGTAGAACTGCTCGGATACCAGGATATGGTCGAGCTGTTCGCGCACGTCCTTGTAAATGTAGGAATAGGCCACATCCTGGAAGTCGGCGAGGGCCTGGAGAAAGCTCGCCGCGTACAACCCGGCGTCGTTGGCACCGGCCTTGCGCGAGCTGGCGTAGCGCCGGTAGACCGGCTGGGTGGTGAGGATCGACAGGGTGTTGGCGTGCACGCCGTCGTTGAGATCGCCCAGCAGCACGGCGGCGCGGTCGGTCCCCTTGAGCAGGTCGGTGAGGATCATCCGCAGCGCCGCCGCTTCCGCCGTGCGACGGATGGTGGACAACGCAGCGCCGAGAGCGGCGGTATGCGGCTTGAGCGCCGGGTTGCCGGCCTCCGGCTTGTCGAGCGGCGTGGCATGCTTGGACTTGAGGTGCGCGCAGAACACCTCCACCGGCGGCACCTGGGCGTTTTCATGGCCGAGGGTCAACTGGATCACCGTGCGCGAAAACAGGTCGATACTCACCTCGATGTCATCGTCGGTGCGCTGCACATCGGCACCGGGCTCGCCGTGGCGGCGCTTGAGCAGGCGGAAACCGTCCGGGAAGCGCTTGTGCAGGGTCTTCGCGGTCACCTTCCAAGGCTTGCGCACCGCAGCAGCCACGGCAATGTCGTACCACTCCTCCTTGATGAACTGCAGGTCGTAGTCGGCGGACAACCCGGCGGCATCGAACAGCTCACGCAGCGCCTGGGCCGACCACAGCTCCTGGAAGGCGATCACGTCCGCATCCAACTCGCGCAACCGCTCGCCTGCCCAGGCCAGTCGGCGCCGGTAGGCTTCGGGCGTGAACGGCTTGGCCCCCGGATAGGTGGGTTTGCCGGGCAGTTGTAGGTTGTAGAGGTTGAAAGTGGCGAAGCTGATGTCGCGATCCATGGCGATCTCCCTGTGCGGCGGGGTCCGCACCATTCTTCCCTCGTGCCGATGACAATCGCGCGATGCGCGTACCGACGACTATAGACCGCCTGTCACTGCGTCACCGTTTGCAGCGTTGTAGGAGCCAGCTCTGCTGGCGAAGATCCGTAGGGGGTGAATTCATTCGCCCAGAGGTGCTGAGCCAGACGAATGCTAGCTGCTGCAACCGTTGCCATGCCTGGCAGATTCTCTCCCCCAGCGAGGGAACCCCGGCGAAGCCGGGGCCATATGCCGGGGCAAGCCCTCTTGGTTACCTTCTGGGGCGACTGCCAGAAGTAACTCGCCGGGGGGCGAAACAAGAAGCGTCTGCGAAACTCAGTAATCGGTTGGGCTCTGAGCCTTCTTGCAACATGCCCGGCGATGCTCCGCCGGGCGAATGAATTCGCCCCCACATTAATAAAAAAACGCGGCCGAAGCCGCGCTGCGATGACGATCATGTCCGGGACTGGAGTGTTTGTGTGCGCTTCCGGACCGACCCGCACCTGACGGTGCACTGGCAAGCAAACCCGGCGCGCGGAGCGACGCGCCGGGCTCCCCAAGGTTCAGAAGAATCCCAGCGGGTTGATGTCGTAGCTGACCAGCAGGTTCTTGGTCTGCTGGTAGTGGTCGAGCATCATCTTGTGGGTTTCGCGGCCGACGCCGGACTTCTTGTAACCCCCGAACGCGGCATGCGCCGGGTACAGGTGGTAGCAGTTGGTCCAGACGCGGCCGGCCTTGATGCCGCGGCCCATGCGGTAGGCGCGGTTGATGTCGCGGGTCCAGACACCGGCGCCGAGGCCGAATTCGGTGTCGTTGGCGATGGCCAGGGCTTCGGCTTCGTCCTTGAAAGTGGTGACGCCCACCACCGGGCCGAAGATTTCTTCCTGGAACACGCGCATCTTGTTGTGGCCCTTCAGCAGGGTCGGCTGGATGTAGTAACCGCTGGCCAGACCGCCTTCCAGACGCTCGGCGGCACCGCCGGCGAGGAATTCGGCGCCTTCGCTGCGGGCGATTTCCAGGTAGGAGAGGATTTTCTCGAACTGCTGCTGCGAAGCCTGGGCGCCGACCATGGTCTCGGTGTCCAGCGGGTTGCCGCGCTTGATCTTCTGAATCTTCTTCATCACCTCGGCCATGAACGGCTCGTAGATGGACTCCTGCACCAGCGCACGGGACGGGCAGGTGCAGACCTCGCCCTGGTTGAAGAAGGCCAGGACCAGGCCCTCGGCAGCTTTCTCGATGAAGGCCGGCTCGGCCTGCATGATGTCTTCGAAGTAGATGTTCGGCGACTTGCCGCCCAGTTCCACGGTGGACGGGATGATGTTATCG
>NZ_MUJY01000041.1 GCF_002286785.1 Pseudomonas sp. PIC25
CCCGGTAAAGCCCGACATCGTGGTGATTCCCACGATCTTCGCCAGCAAGCTGGCTCCTACAGGCACGGTGCCAACCTGTAGGAGCGAGCTTGCTCGCGAATTGGTCAACGTAAATCCACCCCCACCACCACCGGGTCATGATCCGATGCCCGGTATGGCTCGGCGCTGTACAGCAGCGCCTGTTGCCGCGCGCTCTTGAACTCCAGGTTGTAGTCCAGCACCCGCGGTTCGTCGGCATTGATGTGCCACTCGACGGCACCGCGCACCTGACGTGCCAGGGAGGGGCTGGCGAGAGCGTGGTCGAGGTAGCCGGACTGGCCGGAGAACACGTAGGAATACCCCTTGCCCTTGGCGAAACGGGCGATCAGATCCGAGTAGCCGGCCGAGCGGATCAGGGTGATCGGGTCTTCCTGGGCGTAGGAATTGAGGTCGCCGACGATCAGCACGTCCGGGTCCTTCGAGCGGGTCGGGTCCCTGGCCAGCCAGTCCACCAGGGCCTGGGCGGCGCGGGCGCGGGTGAGGTTGCAGTTGCCCTGGCCGTCGCCGGTGTCCGGGTCGCCCACGTCGTCGCAACTGGAGCCCTTGGACTTGAGGTGATTGACCACCACCGTCAGCCGTTCGCCGCTGTGCCGCTCTCGGAAGGTCTGTGCCAGCGCCGGGCGGTTCTTGCCGTCGTCGAAGCGTGGGTCCACCGAGCTGTCCAGCACCGCCGCAGTTTTGTGCGGACGTACGCGGTCCTCGCGGTAGATCAGCCCCACGGCAATCTCGTCGCTACCCAGCCGCTCGTGGCCCGGCTCGATGAAGGCATAGCGCTGCCCGCGCGGCGAGGCGGCGTTGAGGCCGTTCACCAGGTCGGCGATGGCACTGCGTTCGCCGTAGCCGTCGTTCTCGATTTCCATCAGGCCGACGATATGGGCCTGCGCACCGAGGATGGCGGCAATGATCTTGTCGCGCTGGCGCTGGAACTCTTCCGCGCTGTTGGCGCCGCGCGAAGTCGGGAAGCCGCCGCCCTGGCCGTCGCCGTTGAAGTAGTTGAGCACGTTGAAGCTGGCGATCCGCAGCCGCCCGTCGAGACGCTCCGGCTGAGCCGAACGCGGGTTCGCCGCGATGAATTCCGGCTGGCGGACCGGTTGGATGCGGTAGCTGCCTGCCGTGTAGTCCAGCACGCCGTCCACGCCGCTCACCTCGTCGCCCACCCGCAGGCTGTCGTAGGCACTCAGCTCGGGCGACGGATAGCGGATCGGGTCGGGGTTCTGGGTACTGCGGCCATCGTCCAGCAGGATGCGGTTCAGGTCGTTCCGCGCTTGCAGCGCCTGCGCCGGCGCCCCCGGCAGGACCACGTTGGTCGGCGTCCACAGCCGGCCACCGGAGGACAGCAGCACCTCACCATAACGCCCGAGGTTGTAGACCTCGCTCACGGTCAGCCGCTGGTCGAGCCGTACCCGCATACCTTCGTAACGCTCCAGGGCATCGGCGGAGGCCAGTGGCAGATGGATCGTCGCCGCGTTCGGCGGCGGCACATCGCGCGCAACGATGCTCACCTGCAATGCCCCGGTCAGCTCGGTCAGGCCGTTGAATTCGCGGACCTGCCCGCGCACCCGCACGCGGTCGCCCATGCGCACGTCGACGCCCGTCCCGCCGTCATAGACGAACAGGCCCTCGGAGGTCAGCGGGTCGCCATCGGCATCGCTGTCCTCTTCCTGGATGAAGAAGCCCTTGAGTTCGTCGGCCCCCTGGAAGTCACCGACCACCAGTGCGTCCACGGTGACGATCTGGTTGACCAGCGGACTGGCGGTACCGCTGCCCTGGATTTCGTGAATCCGCTTGAAGCCGGCGTCGCCATTGCCCGGCGTCCCGCTACCGTAGCGGCCGAGCTGGCTGAAGGTGTCCTGCGGGTAGCCGTCCCACTCGGCGGCCGGGGCGAAGGCATCGGCGGGTTCGGGATCGCCCGCGTTCACCGAGGTCTTGCGCAGCAGGGTGCGGTCCTGGGTCTGGGTGTCGCCGCTGCCCCAGGCACTGCCGGGATCGACGCCGAGCTGGCCGAAGCTGTCCAGCACCTGGCCGACGGCGTCGCGCAGGACGATGGCGTCGTCGCCGTTGTACCAACTGCCGTCGCTGAGCTGGTCCGCCACGGCCAGCACCGCGGGGTCGGCCTGGCTGTGGGCGAGCACATGGATGTCGCCCGCCGCCAGGCTGCCGCTGAGCGGCAGGCTGCGTCCGACAGCGGTGGCGCCGTTGAAATAGAACTCGACGCGGTAGCCGCTGAGGTCCAGCGTGCTGTCGCCGCTGTTGTAGAACTCCAGAGCCTTGTTGTTTCCGCTGCCTTCGATGTACTCGGAAATCAGCAGAGCAGCCTGGGCGCCCGGCAGGGCCATGGCGCCGCCGAGGCCGGCCAGCACGGCGGAAAGACGCAAGGGAAAACGCATCGGGGACACTCCTGTCGCAAGGGCCGGCATCACGCCGGCTGCAATTCCTGGGTAAAGACCGGCTCGCCGTCGATGTCACGCAGGGTGACGGTCAGCAGGCCGCTCTGAGCTTCGATCTCCACTTCGCCGAAAAATTGGAAACCGGCCAGCGGTGAACTGTTGGCCACCGCCGGCGCCTTTTCGAACACCACCTGCGGGCCGAAGGTGGCATCCAGCGGATTGGGGCCGAAGCTGCCGGCGTTCAGCGGGCCGGCGACGAATTCCCAGAACGGCTCGAAGTCCTGGAACGCCGCCCGCTCGGGGCTGTAGTGGTGCGCCGCGCAATAATGCACGTCGGCGGTGAGCCAGACCGTGTTGCGCACCCCGCTACGGCGCATGAAGGCCAGCAGCTCGGCGATTTCCAGCTCGCGGCCGAGGGCCTTGCCGTCGTCGCCGTTGGCAATCGCTTCCCAGCGCGCCCGGCCCTGGGCGTCCTGGCCGTCCGGCACGTGCAGGCCGATGGGCATGTCCGCCGCGATCACCTTCCACAGCGCCCGCGAGGCACGCAGTTCGCGCTTGAGCCATTGCAGTTGGGCACGGCCGAGGAAGGCGGTCTCCGGGCCCTGGCGCGGTTGCAGGTTGTCGCTGTTGGCGGCGCGGTAGCTGCGCATGTCCAGCACGAAGATGTCCAGTTGCGGGCCGTAGCTGAGCTTGCGGTAGATCCGCCCCGATTCGTCGGCACGCTTGACGCGCATCGGCGCGTATTCGAGGTAGGCCTGGCGCGCACGGGCGGCGAGCAGGCCGATGTCCTTGACCTGGTAGCGGTCGTCCAGGACCTTGCCGGGCGACCAGTTGTTGGTCACTTCGTGATCGTCCCACTGCCAGATTTGCGGCACTTCGGCGTTGAAGCGACGCAGGTTGTCGTCCATCAGGTTGTAGCGGTAGTTGCCACGGAATTCATCGAGGGTCTCGGCCACCTTGCTCTTCGCCTCGGTGACCAGGTTGTTCCATAGCTCGCCGTCGGCGCTGCGAATCTGTGCCGGGATCGGACCGTCGGCGTAGATGCAGTCGCCGCTGTGGATGAAGAAGTCCGGCCGACGCAGGCGCATGGCTTCGTAGATGCGCATGCCGCCGATGTCCGGGTTGATACCGAAGCCCTGCCCGGCGGTGTCGCCGCCCCAGACGAAGCGGATGTCGCGCGGCCGCGCCGGGGCGCTGCGCAGGTGGCCGAACCAGGGCTCGCTGAGGCCGCCGTCGCGGGCGTCCTCGAAACGCACCCGGTAGAAGATCGACTGGTCGGCGGGCAGTCCGCGCAGGTCGATCCGGGCGGTGTAGTCGAGGCGGCCGTCGGTCACCGGCCCGACCACCCGGCGCGGGTGACGGAAGGCGCTGCGGGTATCCCACTCGACGATCATCCGCGCCGGCCGGTCGCAGCGGCTCCAGATCACCGCGCGGTCGCCCAGCAGGTCGCCGGCCTGTACCCCGTCGGTGAGCCTGGGCCGTGCGTTCGGCGCGGCAATCAGCGCCGGGGCGGCGCCCAGGCCCGGCAGCAGCAGGCCCGCGCCCATTCCTTGCAGCAGGCGACGGCGATTCTTGTCCGGATCGGTCATTTCGTGGTCCTCCGCAGGTTGACGAAAGACCGGTTTAAGCCAGGGAGTTGACAGAGGCATGACGGAGCGGCGGCTGTCACCGTCGATCCGCCAACTGGCTCACAGATGTGAGACACGCATTTACCCCTGTAGGAGCCAGCTCTGCTGGCGATCCCTGCGTTCGGCTATGCACCGATTCGCCAGCAGGGCTGACCCCTACAAGAGCGGGAGCACGTTCAGGCCGCCCCGGCCGCCACCGCCAACCCCTGCGTCTCGCCGCGCTTGATGAAGGCGTAGATCAATCCGGTGACCAGGCTGCCCGCGGCGATAGCCAGCAGGTAGAGCAATGCGTGATTGATGGCGTTGGGAATCAGCAGGACGAAGAGCCCACCATGCGGCGCCAGCAGCTTGCAGCCGAACAGCATGGACAGCGCGCCGGTCAGGGCACCGCCGGCGATGCTCGCCGGGATCACCCGCAGCGGGTCCTTGGCGGCGAAGGGAATCGCACCCTCGGAGATGAAGCACAGCCCCAGCACCAGCGCCGCCTTGCCGGCCTCGCGCTCGCTCTGGGCGAACTTGCGGCGGGCCAGGAAGCAGGCGATGCCCATGCCGATCGGCGGCACCATGCCGGCCGCCATCACCGCCGCCATGGGCGCGTAGCTCTGCGAGGCCAGCAAACCCACCGAGAAGGCATAGGCCGCCTTGTTGATCGGGCCGCCGAGGTCCACGCACATCATCCCGCCGAGCAGCACGCCGAGGAGAATGGCGTTGGTGGTGCCCATGCTATCGAGGAAACTGGTGAGTCCCGCGAGCATCCCGGCCACCGGGGTACCGACCACGTAGATCATCACCAGACCGGTGAACAGACTGGCCAGCAGCGGGATGATCAGGATCGGCTTGAGTGCCTCGACGCTGGCCGGCAGGCGCAGCCAGCGGTTCACCGCCCAGGCGCTGTAGCCGGCGAGGAAGCCGGCGACGATCCCGCCGATGAAGCCGGCGCCCAGGGTGCTGGCCAGCAGGCCGCCGATCATGCCCGGCGCCAGGCCGGGGCGGTCGGCGATGGAATAGGCGATGTATCCGGCGAGCACCGGCACCATCAGCTTGAAAGCCGCGTCGCCGCCGATCTGCATCAGCGCCGCCGCCAGGGTGCCCTGCTCCTTGAACGCCTCGATGCCGAAGACGAACGACAGGGCGATCAGCAGGCCGCCCGCCACCACCATCGGCAGCATGAAGGACACCCCGGTGAGCAGGTGCTTGTAGACCCCGGTCTTCTCCTGGCGCGCGGCGGCCGGCTCGACACCCTTGGCCGGCGTGCCACCTTCGACACGGCCCTCGGCCAGGGCGCGCTTGAGTGTGGCCTCGGCCTGCTTGAGCGCCACGCCGGTGCCGCAACGGAAGATGCGCTTGCCGGCGAAACGCTCGGTATTCACCTCGATGTCGGCGGCCAGCAGCACCACGTCGGCGGCGGCGATGTCCGCCTCGCTGAGTTTGTTGCGCGCCCCCACCGATCCCTGGGTTTCCACCTGCAGGTCATAGCCGAGTTTCTGCGCGGCCTGCTGCAGCGCCTCGGCGGCCATGAAGGTGTGCGCCACCCCGGTCGGGCAGGCGGTGATGGCCACCAGCTTGGGCGCGCCGGCCGCTGGTGTCGCGGGCGCGGGCTCGGCGACGTAGGGCTGGGCCTCGACGGAGCCGCGCTGGAGGAATCCCTCCGGCTCGCGCAGCGCATCGGCCGGAGCAGCTTGGATCAAGCGCTTGCCGGCGAAGCGGGAGATATCCACGGAACCGCTGCTGACCACCAGCACCCAGTCGGCGGCGGCGATGGTTTCGGCGGACAGGCGTGCCTCGGGATGCTGCGGGTCCTGCACTTCCACGTGGACGGTCCAGCCCAGGCGCTGGGCGGCGGCTTCCAGCAGGCGTGCGCTGATCACACTGGTGACCATGCCATTGGGGCAGGCGGTGACGATGGCGAGTTTCATGTCGAAGACCTCTTATTGTTCTGGGAGGGCGCTGACCTGCACGGCGGACTCCAGGCGAGCCAACTGTGCGGCATCGCCGATGCCGAATCCGATCTGGGTCACCGCCTGGGCGGCGATGGCAGTGGCGTGGCGCAGGGTGCGTTCGGCCGGCCAGCCGCTGAGCAGGCCGTGGAGCATGCCGGCGAGCAGCGAGTCGCCGGCGCCGACAGTGCTGGCCACCTTCACCTTGGGCGGCAGCGCCGCCAGTGCCTGGGCCGGACCGAACCAGTGCACCCCTTCGGCACCCTGGGAAATCACGATCTGCTCGATACCCTGGGCATGCAGCCGCTGCGCCACGTCCGCCTGGGCGGCCCGGGAAACCACCGGCGTGCCGCAGGCTTCGGCCAGCTCCTCGGTGTTCGGCTTGATCAACCAGGGCACCGCCGCCAGGCCGGCGTGCAGGGCCGCGCCGCTGGTGTCCAGGGCGACCCGCAATCCCAGCCGCTTCAGGTGAATCAGCAGCTCGGCGAACCACTCGGGGCTGACACCCCGCGGCAGGCTGCCGGCGACCACCGCCAGTTCGTGGCCGGGCGCAATCGCATCCAGGCGCGCCAGCAGCTCGGCCTGGGCCTCGACACTCACCTCCGGCCCCGGTCCGTTGAGGTCGGTGATCCGCCCGCCGGCTTCCGCCAGCTTGATGTTGCTGCGCGTCTCGCCCGGCACCCGGACGAACTCGTCGCGGAACCCGCGACGCAGGAACAGCGCTTCGAAGGCCTGGGGATTTTCGGCGCCGAGGAAGCCGGCGACGGTCAGTTCGTGGCCGAGGTCGGCCAGCACCTGGGCGACATTGAGCCCCTTGCCGGCCGCATGGCTGATCACCGCTTCGCAGCGATTGACCTGCCCCGGCTCCAGTAGCGGCAGGCGCACGGTAAGGTCCAGGGCCGGGTTCAGGGTCAGGCTGAGGACGCGCGCCATCACCGCACCTCCAACAGGGCACGGACTTCGGCCGCGCTGGGCAGCTCCAGCGCCCGTTGCGCCAGGGTCCGGGCCTCGGCCAGGGTCAGTTCGCGCACCCGGGCCTTGACCTCGGCGATGCTGCGCGCCGAGACGCTCAGCTCATCGACCCCGAGCCCCACCAGCAGCGGCACAGCATGGGGGTCGGCAGCCAGTTCGCCGCAGACGCCGACCCACTTGCCATGGGCATGGGCGGCGCGCACGGTCATGTCGATCAGTTGCAGCACGGCCGGATGCAGGCCGTCGGCCTGGGCGGAAAGAGTCGGATGGCCGCGGTCGATGGCCAGGGTGTACTGGGTCAGGTCGTTGGTGCCGACGCTGAAGAAATCCACTTCGCGCGCCAGCACCGGCGCCAGCAAGGCCGCCGAGGGGACTTCGACCATGATGCCGAGTTGCAGGTCGGCCACCGGAATTTCTTCGCGCAGGCGCAAGGCCATGTCACGGGCTTGGCGCCATTCGTCGACGCTGCCGACCATCGGGAACATGATCCGCAACGGACGCTCGCCAGCGGCGGATAGCAAAGCGCGCAACTGGGTCTCGAGGACCTGCGGACGTTGCAGGCACAGGCGGATGCCGCGCAGGCCGAGGTAGGGGTTGGCTTCTTCCGGGATCGGCCAGTACGGCAGCGGCTTATCGCCGCCCACGTCGAGGGTCCGCACCACCAGCGGCCGACCGGCGAGGACATCGAGCACGTGGCGATACTCGGCCTCCTGGGTGGTTTGGTCCGGCGCCTGGGCGTGAGCCATGAAGACGAACTCGCTGCGCAACAGGCCGACGCCGTCCGCCCCCTGCTCCACGGCCGCCGTGGCGCCCTTGGTATCGCCCAGGTTGGCGCAGACTTCCAGCTCGTGACCGTCGCGCGTGCGGGCCGGTTCCAGGCGCTGGGCCTGGGCAGCACGCAGGCGTTGCTCGCGCTCGCTGCGCGCCTGCTCGGCACGCCGCAGGGCATCGGCATCCGGCGCCACGTGCAACCGTCCGTGTTCGGCATCCAGCAACAGCAAGGTACGCGGCGCCAGGGCCAGCACCGCCGGCCCCGCCCCCACCAGCGCCGGGATGCCCAGGGTGCGGGCGACGATGGCGCTGTGTGCGGTGGCGCCGCCACGGGCGGTAAGGATGCCGGCAACCCGTGCGCGATCCAGACGCGCCACGTCGGAAGGGCCCACTTCATCCATCACCAGGATGTAGGGTTCGTCCGGCTCAACCGCCGCCTCCACACCGCAGAGCTGCGCCAGCACGCGGCGGCCAACGTCGCGCAGATCGGCGGCGCGCTCGGCCAGCAACGCATCGTGCAGGCCTTCCTGCTGGCTGGCCGCCGCCTCGATCACCGCCGCCCAGGCCGCCTCGGCGCTCTCGCCCTGTTGCAGGCGGGCCGCAACGTCCTCGCTCAGGGCCGGGTCGTCGAGCATTTCCAAGTGGGTGACGAAAATCTCGCGGATGGTCTTGGATTCGCTGCGCTGGATCAGCCCGGTGATCTCGTCGCGGACTTCCGTCAGCGCCATGCCCAGGCGATCGCGCTCGGCCGCCGGCGATTCGCCGCGCTGCGGATATTCGAAGCGCTGCGCCACCCGCACGTAGGCCGGACCGATGGCAATGCCCGGCGAGGCAGCGATGGCCGGCAGGATACTACCGGCAGCCGGCGCCGCCGGGGCTTCGACCGGCGCCTCAAATATCTCGCCCTCGCCAGCGGCCGGCAACGGCTCGATCTCTTCTCCCAAGCCCTCCTCGACCGCCGCCTGCAATGCCGGTAAGGCATCGGCAGCGATGGCCGGCTCGGCGAGGAATTCCAGCACCTGACCGCGCCGGGCCCCCAGGCTGAGCAGCTTGCTCAGACTCTTAGCGGACACCGCCGTGGCGCCGCTGTCGGCGATCCGCACGCGGATATCGCCGTCGAAGCGCTTCGCCAGGTGGGTCAGCACGTTAGCCGGACGGGCATGAAGGCCGTGGGGGTTGGCCAGCGGCACGCGCACGCTCGGCCAGTCCACCGGCAATTCGCCACCCAGGGCCTCCAGCACCGCGCGCTGGCTGGTGGCTTGGCTGAACACTTGCCCACGCCCTTCGATCAACAGCGCGCACAGGCGCTCCAGCAAGGCGCGATGGGCTTCGCCCAGACTGGCCAGGCAGAACAGGCCGGTGAGCGGCTGCCCCTGGTGAACGATGGTTTTTTCCGGGGTGACGAAGGCCAGGCCCGGACGCTTCACCGCCTGCTCGCTGTGCAGCCACCAGAGGCCATCGCCCAAGGGCAGCGGCTCGGTCTGCTGGAGCTTGGCGGCAAACCCGCTATCCGCGCAGTCCGCCCGCTTGAGCAGATGCGCGCCCTGCCAGAGCAGTTCGTCGAAGTCGTCCACCGCCAGACCGAGGCCGACCAGTTGGGCATCCAGTGCCAGTTCCTGGGGAGCCCCCTGGAGCAGTTGGATGATCCGTTCGGCGCTGTCCGCCTGGCGCAGGGCCTCGCCCAGGTCGGCTTCGCCCAGCGCGCGGGTCAGCAGTTGCAACAGATGCAGGTGCTCGTCGGAGCGGGCGGCGATACCAATGGCCAGGTAGACCTGGTGACCGTCGCCCCAATCCACGCCCTCGGGAAACTGCAACAGGCGGACGCCGGTGGCGAACACCTGATCGCGGGTTTCCGGCGTGCCGTGGGGGATGGCGATACCCTGGCCCAGGTAGGTCGAGCCCTGGGCTTCGCGGGCTTCGAGCCCGGCAAGGTAGCCGGGGGCGACCAGGCCGTCGGTTTCCAGGGTGGAGGCCATCAGGCGCAGGGCCTGGGATTTGTCGGCGGCCGACTGGCCCATCCGGATCTGCTCTGCGGTCAATTCGAGCATGCTCTTTCCTCCGCGGCGCCGTCGGCCGCTCATCCCGGCTGGCAGCCGGGTATTGTTATCGACGCGTTGTCGCTGGTGCGGGCGAGGCCCTGTTCAGCAAGTCGGGGGTGGTGAACCACCACCAGGCAGGGAGGTCAGACAAACAACTTGCTGAATCGTTTCACCAACAATGAGTGGCACGTTAACCCATAATGTCCGATCCTTGAAGTCCGACCGTCGCCCGACGGTCAGTCGAACCAGGAAAAACCCAGCTTGAAACTCAGCGATATCGCCCGTCTGGCCGGCGTTTCCGTCACCACGGCCAGCTACGTGATCAACGGCAAGGCCGCCCAGCGGCGTATCAGCCCGGCCACCGTGGAACGGGTGCGTGCCGTGGTCGAACAGCATGGCTACCAGCCGGACCCCCAGGCCGCCGGCCTGCGCAGCGGCCAGACCCGCAGCCTCGGCTTCATCCTTCCCGACCTGGAAAACCCCAGCTATGCACGGCTGGCCAAACTGCTCGAACAGGGCGCCCGCGCCCGTGGCTATCAACTGCTGATCGCCAGCTCCGACGACGAGCCGGACAGCGAACGGCAATTGTTGCAACTGTTCCGCATGCGCCGCTGCGACGCGCTGATCGTCGCCAGTTGCCTGCCGGAAGAGGACGACAGCTACGCCCGCCTGCTGGCTGACGGCCTGCCGGTGGTGGCGGTCGACCGGGTGCTCGACCCTGCGCGCTTCTGCTCGGTGATCAGCGACGACCGCCAGGCCAGCGCCCAGCTCACCGCCAGCCTGCTGGTACCGGAACCGCCACGGCACATCGCCCTGATCGGCGCCCGCCCGGACCTGATCATCAGTCAAGAGCGTGCCGCCGGCTTCCGCCAGGCGCTGGGCAACTTTTCCGGCGAGGTGTTGCTCGAACAAGGGGAAGCGTTCAGCCGGGCCTGCGGACGCCAATCGATGAACGTCCTGCTCGACCGCCTGGGCTTCCTGCCGGATGCGCTGATCACCACCGCCTACGTGCTGCTGGAAGGCGTCTTCGATGTGCTGCAGGCCCGTGGCGAATGGCCGGAACACCTGCGGCTGGGGACCTTCGGCGATACCCAGTTGCTCGACTTCGTGCCGCTGCGGGTCAACTCCATGTCGCAGCAGCACGAGCTGATCGCCGCCCAGGCCCTGGATCTGGCCCTGCGCGCCATCGAGAAAGACGACTACCGGGCCGGCGTGCAGGCGGTCAGCCGAACCTTCAAACAGCGTCGCCCCTGAGCATCGAGATGCGCTTGATCGACACCCATACCCATCTGGACTTTCCCGACTTCGACGACGATCGCGGCGAGGTACTGAGGCATTGCCAGGCGCTGGGTGTCGAACGGCAGGTGGTGCTGGGGGTGTACCGGGACAACTGGCAGCGCCTGTGGGACTTGACCCTGCAAGAGCCCGGCGTTTATGCCGCGTTCGGCCTGCACCCGGTCTATCTGGACCGGCATCGCCCCGAGGACCTGAACGCCCTGCGCGACTGGCTGGCCCGCTGTGCCGGGCATCCGAAGCTGTGTGCCGTGGGCGAGTTCGGCCTGGATTACTACCTGGAAGAGCTGGACCGCGAGCGCCAGCAGCCGCTGTTCGAGGCGCAACTGGCCTTGGCCGCCGACTTCGGACTGCCGGTACTCCTACACGTGCGCCGGGCCCATGCCCCGACCATCGCCGCACTGAAGCGCTTCAAGCTGGAGCGTGCCGGGATCGTCCACGCCTTCGCCGGCAGTGCGGAGGAGGCCAAGGAATATCTCAAGCTCGGCTTCAAGCTGGGCCTGGGCGGCGCGCCGACCTGGCCACAGGCCAAGCGCCTGCGCCGTACCATCGCCGATCTGCCGCTGGACGCCATCGTGCTGGAAACCGACTCGCCGGACATGGCGCCATCGATGCACCCGGAAGGACGCAACAGCCCGGAACACCTGCCGGACATCTGCGCCGTCCTGGCCGAACTCAAGGGCATCACCCCGGACGAACTGGCTGCTGCCAGCACCGCCAATGCGAAAGCCGTGTTCGGCTGGGGCTGAGCCCGCGCGATAGCCGTCCACTCGCCAGCACACTGGCTCCCGAGAAGAGCGAACGAATTCATTCGCGAAGGCGGTGGGGCGCATCGCGAATGAATTCACTCCTACAAGAACTTAAACGCGGAACGCGCCAATCAACTGCTTCAACTGCGCCACCAGCTCGCTCATCTGGCGGCTGGCTTGCTCGGTCTGGCTGGCGCCCTCGGCGGTGCGCTCGCCGGCACGGCTGATCTCGACGATGTTCTGGTCGATATCGTGGGCCACCGCCGTCTGCTGCTCGGCGGCAGCGGCGATCTGCTGGTTCTGGTCGACGATCATGCCCACCGCGCCGAGGATGTTCTCCAGCGCCTGCTGTACTTGGCTCGACTGGCTCACCGTGCCCTCGGCCATCTGGTGACTGGTGTTCATGGTTTTCACCGCCGCGCCGACGCCGCCTTGCAGTTTGGAAATCATCTGCTCGATTTCTTCGGTGGACTGCTGGGTTCGCTTGGCCAAGTTGCGCACCTCGTCGGCCACCACGGCGAAACCACGCCCTTGCTCGCCCGCTCGCGCCGCCTCGATGGCGGCGTTCAGCGCCAGCAGGTTGGTCTGCTCGGCGATGCCCTTGATTACGTCCAGCACCTGGCTGATGGCGCTGCTGTCGCTGGCCAGTTGGTTGATCACCAGCACCGACTGATCGATCTCGCCCGCCAGCCGCTGGATACTGCCGACCTGGGACTCGACCAGGGCGCGGCCGCTGACGGTCTCCTGATTGACACTCTGGGCACTGTTCACCGCCGCGGCGGCGCTACGCGCCACCTCTTGAGCAGTGGCGGACATCTGGTTCATCGCCGTGGCCACCTGCTCGATCTGACCGAGCTGGCCGGACACCGCCTGATTGCTTTCGCCGGACACCACTTCCACCCGGTCGGCCTGACGCTCCACTTCGGCCACGGTCTGGCCGACCCGCTCGATCAGATCGTGAATCTTTGCCACGGTCCCGTTGAACACCTGGCCCAGCTCGCCCAGCTCATCCCGGCTGCGGGCTTGGAAGCTGACCGTCATGTCGCCGGCGGCTACCTTGTCCAGCACTTGGCCGAGGTTCTTCAGGGTGCTCCGGGTCGATACGTAGAAGCCGCCGTAGAGGTAGCCAATCAACAGGAACACCAACACCAGCGCCGTCACCAGCAGGATCATCTGCACACGGTTCTGCGCCAGACGCTGTTCCAGCTCGTGGTCGAGGAACACCAGCGCGGCATCGTTGAGCTGGTAGGTCTTGTCGATCAAACCGGTGACCTGCTCGTAGAACTGCGGCCAGGGCATGTCCAGGGTATCGGCGACGATCACCTTGTCTTCGAAGAGCAGCCCACCTTCCTTCAGCGTTTCCCGGCTGGCGCTGGCCAGACCGTCGAGAGCCGTGCGCGCGGCGGGACTGTCGTCCAGCACGTCGGTCAGCTTCAGGCCGTACTCGGCGTGCAGTTTCTCCAGTTCCAGCAAGAGTTCGTCCAGCTTGGTGCTGGCGGCGGAATTGAGAAAGCCCTGGCCGAGGGAGTAGGCGCCGATAGCGCGTCCGGTAGCCAGCGCGGCAGTAACCTCGGGGGTGACAGTGGTCACCAGCTCCGCCAGTTGCCTCACATCACGCTGCGCATCCTGGCTAAGACCGGCCTGGCTGGCGATGAACTTGATGAACACCTGGGCATTGCCGAGCAGTTTCTCCATCAGCGCGGCCTTGCTCTGCAACGAGGTTTCCGCCTGGGCGCTCTTCAGCGCGGCCAGCAACTCGTCGCGCTTGGCGTTGAATTCCGCCACCTGCTCGGCATCGCTGACCACCGGGGAAAGATTCTGCAGCGCCACGGTCAGATCATTCTCCAGACGGGCTACGCGCGCCTCCACATCCGACGCCTGTCCCGACTGACCAATGACGGAATTGATCAGCGTCAGGTCGTTGAGGGTTTCCAGGTTGCGCCGAAGCTCAAGGCTGGCCCGGAGCAAATCGAGGCTTTCCAGCTCCGCGCGGGTGGCGACGAAATCGCAGTAGGAGTCGCGCACCAGGTAGAAATTGGTAATTAACATCGGCAGGAAGAACAATACGCTGATCAGGCTGAACTTCATGCCAAAGCTCAGTCGGTTCATCAGCGCGATGGCAGGATACAACGCGGTCTTCACAAAGACGTCTCCTGTTCCCGTTTTTATTATCCGAATAGGGGGCGATAAGGATTTCAGAAGGCAGTCCCCCGCGTCCCCGCCCATCCGATCTGTGGCATGTCGATCAGGCCTGTCGATACGGACGGATAAACGTGACGCAGGTCTCATGTGCTGGCCACGTGCCGCATATATAACCGATATCGACCCGCCCCTCTGTAACTTAAGGTTAAGCATGCGCGACACACTGCATCTGGGTATCGACCTGGGCGGCACCAAGATCGAACTCCTCGCCCTGCGCGGGGAACGGGAGCTGCTCCGGCAACGCCTACCCACCCCGCAAGGCGACTACGACGCAACCCTGGACACCGTGGCGCATCTGGTCGAGGCCGCCGAAGCACACCTCAGCGAACGCGGCAGCCTCGGCATCGGTATTCCCGGCACCCGTTCGCCCGACCACGGCCTGATCAAGAACGCCAACTCCACCTGCCTGATCGGCCGCGACCTGCAGAGCGATCTGGAGCAACGGCTGGATCGCCCCGTCCGCCTAGCCAACGACGCGGACTGCTTCGCCCTGTCGGAAGCCACCGATGGCGCGGGTGCAGGCGCCTCCAGCGTCTTCGGCGTAATTCTCGGGACGGGCGTAGGCGGCGGGATCGTGATTCATGGGCGGCTGCTGTCCGGTCCGAACGCCATCGCCGGCGAGTGGGGACACAATTCGATGCCCTGGCGCCAGGTGTCGGACGGTCCGGCACAGCACTGCTATTGCGGCAAAGAGGATTGCATCGAGACCTTTCTGTCCGGCCCCGGCTGGGCTACGCGCAGTGGTTTGGACATGACGGCCGATGCCATCGCCCAAGCAGCAGTTAACGGGGACAAGTCGGCCATCGCCGCGCTGGAACGCTACTGCGATCAACTGGCGCGAGGGCTGGCCTCGGTAATCAACCTGATCGACCCGGAGGTCATCGTGCTCGGCGGCGGTCTTTCCAACATCGCCGCGCTGTATCGACAGGTGCCCCTGCTGTTGCCGCGCTACGTGTTTTCCGATCGGGTCAACACACGCCTGGTGCCTGCCCGGCATGGCGATTCCAGCGGTGTGCGCGGCGCCGCCTGGCTATGGCGCTGAGTCTGCGATCGGTATCAGAGCAACAGCGTCCAGACCGCGAAGACCGCATACCAAAGCACCGCGGCACGCACCAGCAATTGCCAGAGCGCGTCCAGGCTGGCGACTCCCGCTTCGCCCAGTACCGGCTCGGAGCTTTCGCTCGCCGCCCTGCCGGCATCGATCACCAGGCGGGCAGCGGAAACGTCCCAGCTCAGCAGTTCGTGCAGCAACGCCCGGCTGACCGCGACGAAATTGCCCACCAGGGCGAAACTGGCGGCGAGCAGCCTCACCGGCATCCAATCGAAGCCGTGACGCAACTGCACCGCCCGCTCGCGTAGAGCGGGCTCCTGACTATGCTCGGCCGTCAGCGCCAACAAGCGGTAGGCCAGGGCCGCCATCGGACCGAGCAATGCATACCAGAAGATCACGGCAAAGAAACTCTGGTAGGCCTGCCACAGCAGATAGCCCTGCACCCGCAGCAGCAAGGCCCCACCCTCACTGGCATCCAGTGCCAGATCACGCTCGGCCACGTGGTACGCCGCCTGGCTGTCCCCACGCCGCCAAGCATCGCGGAAGGGCCCGAGCGCCGCCAGGACATCGCCACGCCCCAGGCTGTAGATCACCACCAGCAGATGAACCGGCAATACCAGCCAGCCATAGGCCACCGGTTCCAGCATCCATAGTACGAGCCCCAACGCCAGTACCGGCAGCAACACCAGCAACCCCAAGGCCAACCAGGGTGCCGCCTTCAGACGCGGGCTCGCCTCTACCTTCGCCAACTGGCGCAACCAGGGACCGTCCTGCTGGATACGCCAGCGCCAGGACGAAAACTTCTCGACCCACACCACCAGCAGCAGTACCAGAAAGCTCATTGTTTCTCTCCTTGTTCTTTCAGGGCCGTCCGCAGCCTCGCCCAATCGAAGGCAGGCCCCGGATCGGTCTTGCGGCCCGGAGCGATATCGCTGTGCCCGCAGATACGGGCCAACGTGATGGCCGGATAGCTTCTGAGCAACTCCCGGCTCAAGGCGATCAGCGCCTTGTATTGTTCGTCGGTAAAGGGCTCCAGATCCGTACCTTCCAACTCGATACCGATGGAAAAATCATTACAGTTCTCCCGCCCCTCGAACCGCGATACCCCGGCATGCCAGGCACGGTCCAGACAGGAGACAAACTGGGTGACACTGCCGTCACGCTCGATCAGAAAATGCGCGGAGACTTGCAGCGCTGCAATTTCGGTAAAGAAAGGATGCTCATCGACCGGCAGGCGGTTCTGAAAGAACTCGACCACCTTGCCGGTACCGAACTGGCCCGGCGGCAGGCTGATGTTATGGATGACCAGCAAGGAGATTTCCCCGGCCGGACGGGCGTTGAAATTGGGCGACGGGCAGTGGCGGATGCCTTGGCACCAGCCGCTGTCGGGATCCAGCTGCATAAGCACTCCTTGAGCTGCCTCCACTCTAGAGGGCTGTCATCCGATAGTCGACACCCTGGCTACTTCGAAAAGCGCAGCGACGCCGGGCAATCTCACACGCAAAAAATTTTCGTGTTTTTCCGGAACCGGTTCCAGCGAACACCCACTCATTTGAGGAAGGTGATCGACACCGAAGCCAATTTGCCCAAGTCGACGACAAAGAAGACACCACACAAACGACAACGCCCGGAAAACCGGGCGTTGTGTAGCAGCAGGATGGATCAGGCGCCTTTCAAGCGACGCAGATTGCCGATCACGGATTCCAGTGCGCGATCGAAAAGCAGTGCATCATCCAGCAACCGGATAGCACCGCGGCGGAACTCGACGGCCAGCCCCATGCGGGTCTTTTCCAACACCTTCATACCGGTGCGGTTGACGAAAATGTACTTGCCGGTCGGTTTGATGATTGCAGCCAGCTTGCAACGCAGCTTGTGGTCGTCATCCTCCTGGATCTCCACCCAACTGCCGACACGCAAGCTATCCACGTGCGCCAAGGCCTCATCATCGTCCGGTAGGTGAACCTCGGGCTCCTGCTCGCGGCTTTCGCCTGGAGCCAACAAGACGATTTCCTCGATGACCTCGACCATGCTCGGCTGTTCGGCAACAGGGACGACCGCAGCCGGCAGCGCCAAGGCAGCCTGATCGCCGCCATCGGCCAACGCCTGCGGATCGCCCTGTGCGCCGTCAGTCACAGGCACCTCGACCTCTGCCGCCTCCGGCACAGGCCGCTTGAAGCGCTGGAAGGCCTGGACATGCAGGGCTTCCAACTGGCTGAAGAATTCGCCGGTCGAGAACGGATCGAAGGCCGCACTGGTCAAGCCTTCGCGCAGGGATTTCAGCAAGCCCGGCACCAGTTCCAGCAGCCGCAAGCGCGCCTCGGCCTCTTCGTGCGGCTCCACGCTCCAGATCAGGTCGTCCATCGTGGCCAACGCGGCCTGCCACTCTTCCGACTCGGTGCCGTGCTTGAGGCAGGTCAGCAGCAGGACCTTGCTCCAGGCTTCCTGCAACAGGCGCACCACCACTTCCGGCAAGGTCTTGCCGAGCAGACGTTCGTTCAGAGCCTGCTCGACCTGCTGGCGGGCCAGCTCAGCCTTGGCCCTGCCCTCCTCCGCGTCACGGGTGCGCTGCTCGAGCAGCTCGCTGCGGCGACGCTCGTCACCGGTGAAGGCAAGGAAGTCCGCCAACAGATCGGTGAAGATAGCCGGATCGTCGACGAAATCGTTGAGCAAACGCTGGACCACCTGCTCGATACGCTGGTACAGGCTGTCGCGCTGCTCATCGTCCTGCTCGCTCCAGCCCATGGCTGCGGCGGCGATCTCGTTGAGCAGGCGGCGGGCCGGATGGCTGCCGCGGCTGAAGAAGGTCTTATCCAGCACCGCAACTTTCAGCATCGGAATCTGCAGCCGACCGATCAAGGCCTTCAGCGAGTCGGGCAGCGTGCGGTCATCCAGGATGAACTCGAACAGCATGGAAACGAGGTTGATCACATCCTCGTCCACCTCACCGACCACGCGGGTCTTGCCGCTCTTGGCGCTGGCGCGGGTGAGCAACGACTCGAGCTGGGTACGCAGGTCGAAATCGACGGCTGTCTGAATCGGCAAGTGCTGCTGCATATGGGACAGCAGGCGGGTCAGGTCGCGGGTAGTGATCGGCATCGCATCGGCGGGTACTTCACGACGCGGCAATGCAGTCCCACGGACTTCTGCCAGAAGCTCCTGCAGAACGCCGAATACCTCCTGCACACCCTCGTCGACATACCCCCCACTCAACACCGAAGCGCCCTCGTGTACATGGGAGCCGGAAGAGGAGGAAGTCGCAGAACGGGTCGGATTGCGGCGCACCGGAGCGGTCTTCAGCTCGGGCAAAACGCCAGCCGCCACCAGCATCTGGTTGGTTTCGGCATAAAGATGGTCGAGATCGCCAAGAACGTACTTCTCGAAAAGCTTGAGAATGATCAGCTTGACCTTGATCTCCACGCCGAGACTGCTGCACGCACTCAGGAAAGCCTCACAGAGCACACGCGGGCTCAGCGGGTTGGTCTTGTCCTCGATCTTCTTGCTGACCAGGGTATTCAGACGCGTCGTCAGGTGGCCCAGCGCCGTGGCGTCGCGGCTCATCACCTTGCCAACCATGGCATCGATGGCCACGGTCTCTTCCAACTCATCGTTCTGGACCAGCGACAGGCTGTCGAAAGACACCACCGCATCCAATTGCGGCGGCTTGCCGATTTCGTATTGAGTGAGCGTGCTGAAAGACTCGAAGATTTTCTGCAGGAAGCCGCGCTCGATGCTCTTGCGCTTCAGGCGCAAGTCGCGCATGGCCTCGAAGAAGGAATTCTGCTCGGCGTTGCTGGTGGCACGGTCGGCCATTTCGAACAAGGTGTCGTCGGCGTTATCGAACAACGCCTGCAACGCCTCCTTGAGCTGCTGAGCAGCCTTATCGCGCACCTGAATAAGCGCCACGGGCAGCCTTCCTACCGGCGAAGTTGGCGATTGCTCAGAGGTCACCTTGTTCAGGTGGACCACATTCGCATCGGTCTGCATTACGAGTCTCCCACAGACGGCTCATCACGAGGGGCCGATCTGCACAACGAACATGGGCGTCATCCGTAACGTCAAGCTTATGGCGTCAAATTAAGGATTGGTAGGAACAATATAGGAATGCCCCTACCTCTACCAAGCCGACTTTTGTCACAGACATGATCTCCATCACAGATGTAACGCACAACCTTACGAGCGGCTATAGCCAAGCGACCAACGAATCACGGCTTTTCGCCTCATCGACCGCGCAATTCGCTGCATACCGAGGACAGCTGTCTCTATAATCGCCCGATCCAGACAGTGGAGCCCAGCATGCCCAACCTGACCCTCGCCGATCTGACCGCCGAAATCGAAAGCAACGTCCGCCGTGCGCTGGCGGAAGATATCGGCAGCGGCGACATCACCGCCCAACTGATCCCCGCCGAACGACTGGCCCACGCCAGCGTGATCACCCGTGAAACGGCCGTCGTTTGCGGCACCGCCTGGGTCAACGCCGTGTTTCGCCAGCTCGATCCCCGCGTCGCCGTGCACTGGCAAGTCAACGACGGCGACCGTGTCGCTCCCAATCAGACACTGTTTCACCTGGAAGGTCCCGCTCGTGCCCTGCTCAGCGGCGAACGCAGCGCTCTTAACTTCCTCCAGACGCTCTCGGCGGTCGCCACCCGCTGCCGGCACTACGCCGACTTGGTGGAAGGCACCGGCGTCAAACTCCTCGACACACGAAAGACCCTCCCCGGCCTGCGTCTTGCCCAGAAATACGCCGTCACCTGCGGCGGCTGCCATAACCACCGCATCGGCCTTTACGACGCCTTCCTGATCAAGGAAAACCACATCGCCGCCTGCGGCGGCATTGCCCAAGCCATACGAACCGCCCACCACATCGCCCCGGGCAAGCCGGTGGAAGTCGAAGTGGAAAGCCTGGAAGAACTGAAAGAAGCCCTGGACGCCGGCGCCGACATCATCATGCTCGACGAACTCAGCCTCGCCGACATGCGCACCGCCGTCACCCTCACCGCCGACCGCGCCAAACTCGAAGCCTCCGGAGGCATCAACGAAACCACCCTGCGCGGCATCGCCGAGACGGGCGTCGACTACATCTCGCTGGGAACCTTGACCAAGGACGTCAAAGCGGTGGATCTTTCGATGCGGCTGAGCCTGTAAGAAAGAGCAAAGCCCCGCTCGGAGGCGGGGCTTAAAGATTGTGGTGCCGGCAATAGGAGTCGAACCTACGACCTTCGCATTACGAATGCGCTGCTCTACCAACTGAGCTATGCCGGCGGCAGGCGGAAACTAGCATTAAGGAATTAAAAATGCAATTCCACCAAAGCGCATTTTTATATGTCGAAGCGAAGCCCACCCTGCCTTAACACAGATGACCTGCTAGCCAATAATGCAAAACCTAATGCAAGAAACGCAGAAGGGCTCCCGTAGTAAAAAACCCCATCCACCATACTTAGCATGAGTAGTGAAACCACTATGCCCATGCCTAGTGCAAGCCCCTCCTTTTCCAACGATCCACTTCTCGCCCCAAAGTAGGTCCGTACCCCTTCAATAAATAACCACCCCAATGGAATTCCTATAATGAGTGTCCCCACAACTCCCCACTCGAGCAAAAACTGAACCAACCCATTGTGTGCTTGAGATATCTTTCCAAAATTCCAGACCAGCCTGAACCCGTCCCCTCCCCAGCCGAACAAAGGTCTTTGAAGTATATAATCAAGAAGATGAGTCCAGATCCACAGTCGACTACTACTGAGGCGATTGAGAGAGTCTGCCGACTCCGAGCGAACCAGAGCCGACAACCATCCCAATCCCGGATGTTCGACCGCAAACAGAGCAGAGAGCAAAAAGGCCAATAATATACCAATAAGAAGCCATACCCAGACCCTTCCCTCTCGCCATGGAGCACTCACACCCATCAAGGCAACGCCACCGCCTATGCTCGCCAGGAATGCTCCTCTACCACCACTCCAGAGCAGCATCGAGCCAGCCAACAAATACACAAGCCAAGATAAGATTCGATATCGCCCATCAGTCGATGAAATTACTGCCCAAGCACTTACTACGAGACCAACACAGAGAAAATAACCCAAATGACGAATATGCTGATAAAAAGGGGGGGATAAAAACCAGTCATAGCTCCATGGATCAGCCATCCCCATCCAAGCCTCAGACAAGACAAGTGCGTAAGAAAACACCCCAAACAGAACTGCCGCCGCACACCAACGGTGTCCTTCTTTATCCTCTCGCAACCACAAATAAAGCCCCCAGCCCAACCCCGCATGCGCGGCAATTTGCGCCATACGCCCCCAGCCTAATACACCATACCCATCTTTAAGGATAAGTATATTTGAAAGGCCTAATGAAATACCGCCCAGACAGAAAAACAGCAAAAGCAAGCCAGCCCTGACTTCAGGCTTAAAGATAGTCAAAGCCAAAATCAACAACAAAAACTCTAATAGAGCAATGTTTACCTGATCCTCAAAAAGAGCCTCAGAATTAGAAAAAACCAATAAAACAAAAAATAAGAACACAGCAGAACGAAACAACAAAAAAAGCGCCTCGATACGCCAATCAACCCGCCAGAACCACAACCATACCCCCCAGACCATATGAGAAAATAAAAAAATCAACCCCTGCCATACAAAAACAGGCTGCCCATCCAACCCAACCAAAAAACACCCAACAAAAAAAGAAAAGAAGACTCCACCAAAAGACAAACCAAATAAAAAACCGTCATTTAATCGCTGCACTCGCCCTAGAAAAAGGCCGAGCATAACGAGAGCGGCCTCAAGCACCCCGAATGGCCAGTAACTCACGAACTCAGCAGAAACCAAGTACAAGCAGACTGCCAGCAAAAAACACGAGACCGCTTGTCGCCCCGCAATACTACTCATTTCGTCCACGCAGCATCAAAACCCCTGACGATAAATATTAGAATATTTTTCTATTTCTTCAATGTCAGCAGACGGCGCTTCCACTTGTCTAACAGGAACTCCGCGATCATCGAGGAGAAAGGAATAATACTTTTGCCGAGCAAAAGAATGCCAAGTTATATGATTACGGCACCGGAGCCCTATGTCTTTTGCAACCAGAAGGCGTGGTATCTCCTCTTCACGCAAACTTAGGCGCCCCCCCTCAATTCTGTAAAGGCCAATTGCCTGTGAAAACACCTCCGACTCTTTCAGATTTCGATAATCTGACGCAGCTTCAATACGTAGCCCTGTCTCTACTATTAAGCATGAATTTTTGTCCGATACCTCTATAGAGCCGGCCCCGACGTAGCGCTCTATTACTTCGCGCAAATTCAACAAGGATACTTGGTCATGTCTCACGCCAGGAGAGCTAGCGGGATAACCGTCTTGGAATACTGCCATGCCAAGAGCGATACGATTCTGATGATCACTGAGTATATCCGCCCCATGCCCATAACTTCTGAGCTCTGTAGACTTCCCGTCAAGCATCACGGTAGCTTCAAGCTCCCCGACCCCCTCACCATGGTCGGATAGCAAAACGACAAGTGCATTATCCAATCGCCCTTGCTCGCGCAAGCCTTGGATTATCTCGCCAATTTGCTGATCCACCACCTGCAATGCTCTGAGGTGTTGTTCTAGAAAGCGGTTGTCCAAATCCAGACTCAAGCTTGAATGACGCGTCCGATAAGGAAAGTGGGCCGATTCCAGATGTACGGCCAGGAATATTGGCTTACTAGACTGTGCAGCCCGGAGCACGCCCTCAACGAAACCGGAGGAAGAATAGTTTGTATAAGACGCCACATTCAAATAGGAATAAGGCAACAAATACTCACTCAGCGCCGACTGCAGTAAAAAATTCGTCAGCGGCGTATCATTTACTCGCTGCAATAGGAAATCCAAAGCCCCGGCCCTGGGCCCCACCACACGATCGAACCCAAAGGACTCATCGATATTACAAAACCGGCGTTCATCTATTGCAAAGACAGTCTTATAACCTGACTCGCGCAAAACACTCGAAACCAAGCCTTGTCGCTGCACATGGCCCAAACTTCTAAGATTAAAAACAGCGCCATGGTCTGCTGGATACTTTCCACTCAGGATACTAACCCAAGCTGGAAAAGTTCGTCCTAGAGGAGTATAGGCTCTATCGAAGCGGAGACTTGCTTTCATTAACCCCCTCATGTTTGGCAGAAGATTTTCGTATCGAGAAAGGACATCTCCAGACAATGAGTCAACGCCAATTAGAATTACGTTCCTGCCTTCTGCCGGCACGCCCACCTCGCCGGAAACCTCCGCCCAACCAAAGCCCATACCAGCCAAAACTGTGAAAAATGCGAAAGAACGCCAAGTACCGCCCCAGGCTAGCGAAATAAAAACCCCCGCCCAAAGGGCTAGCAGGGCTTCGAAAGACCACACAGGAAGGAAGGACAGAACAGCCGAATAGCTAGAGGCAGGAAAATATCTAGAGTTAACAGCCATTAACGACAGCCACCCTAGGAGTAAAAGCAACATTTCCCCATAGTTGCCTTTCACCCCTAACGCCTTGGCAGCTCTACGCCCCAGCCAGCAGAAAGATAAGAAAAAGATAAGAAGCAGACCAAGGTGCACTAAAAAACAAACCGCAAGGCCGGCAGCAAGTGAAAAATCAAACGCTAGAAAAATCGCCCGCCAATTGAAACCGCCTTCTTCAGAGAGAGAGCCAAGATCTAAAAATAGAGGAAAATAATAGAAAAGGCCAAAGAGAAGGAAGAAGAGGAACCTGCACACATTCAAAAACCCCAACCACCACCAAAAAAGAAAAAGCCACGCTTACGCGTGGCTTTTTTCGATTAAGCGCCGCTGCGGCAGTTGCTCGGACGGTACTTTGTACTCACGGTACCGCCAGTGCAAGTCCAGGTGATGCCACCAGAAGTAACGTTGGGCTGCAGAATAATAGTTCTTCCGGCATCGACTTTGTTGTTATACGTGATAGTAATGGCACCGTTGGCGCCTACAGCAACCCCGGTAACTGCGTTGCCAGTAATACTGGTAGCCAGCCCAGCAGCAGTGTTAGTGGTCGGCATGGTGCCTTGCGAAGAATAGTACTCAGCCACAGCCGCCTTCGCCCCGGCAGCAAGCGTCAGACCTTCGGATACATGGGAACGCTTGGTGTAATCCTGATAAGCCGGCAGAGCAATAGCAGCCAGGATACCAATAATCGCAACAACGATCATCAGTTCGATCAGCGTAAAACCTTTTTGAGCTTTCATTTAAGACTTCTCCTAAGTTAATAGGCCAGGTGACCTGCCTGATACCCTGCATGTAGCATGCCAACTCCGGCATCCGCCATTCTTCGTCCCTTCCCACGCCAGATCTACGCACCACCCTAAATTTTTTCGCCATCTTGTGACGTTTTTTGGCACCTGATCTACGCACATTTGGCAGTGCTGGGCTACTGCGATATAAGGCAGCAGTGCTGAATGAGGTTTTTGCATGAACGACAGCGTGTCCCTTTCCGGCTTGGCGAAGCAATTGGTGCTGGCAGAACTGCTAGACGAGCGAAGCGCTCAGCAGGCGCAAGCCCAAGCCCATAGAAATAAATTGTCCCTAGTCACCTATCTGGTGCAAAACAAACTGGTAAAAGGTCGAGCCTTGGCTGAACTGGCCGCCGAGCAGTTTGGGGTGGCATTCCTTGACCTCAACGCTATAGATAAAGAAGGACAGCCTAAGGACCTCGTCAGCGAAAAGCTGATTCGACAGCACCGCGTCCTCCCTCTCTGGCGCAGAGGGAACAAGCTATTCGTTGCAGTTTCCGACCCAGCTAACCACCAGGCCGTCACAGATATTCAATTCAGCACCGGCCTTAATACGGAATCCATTCTGGTCGAAGATGACAAGCTAGGCGATGCGATCGAAAAGTTTTTCGAGAGCAGCGCCAGTGGCATGGAAGATCTGGGTGATGTCGATCTGGACGGCGTGGATATCGAGGCCGTAGACGAAGACAAGGCAGATGCTGGCGCGGGCGGTGACACCGATGACGCCCCTGTGGTTCGCTTTGTCAATAAAATGCTGCTTGATGCGATTAAAGGCGGCTCTTCGGACCTTCACTTCGAGCCTTACGAAAAAGCTTATCGCGTACGATTCCGTACTGACGGCATTCTGCACGAGGTTGCCAAGCCCCCCATTCAATTGGCCAGCCGGATTGCAGCACGCCTCAAGGTCATGGCTAGTCTGGACATTTCCGAACGACGCAAGCCTCAGGATGGCCGGATAAAGATGAAGATTTCCAAATCCAAGGCCATCGACTTTCGCGTCAATACGCTCCCTACTCTGTGGGGCGAAAAGATTGTGATGCGTATCCTTGATCCATCCAGCGCACAGATGGGTATTGATGCCCTAGGTTACGAGGAGGATCAGAAGGAACTCTATATGAATGCCCTGAAACAACCCCAGGGCATGATTCTGGTGACCGGCCCGACTGGTTCGGGGAAAACCGTATCCCTCTATACCGGCCTCAATATCCTTAATACCGTGGACATCAATATTTCAACGGCCGAGGACCCGGTGGAAATCAACCTGGAAGGCATCAACCAGGTCAACGTTAACCCACGCCAAGGCATGGATTTCGCCCAAGCGCTTCGTGCCTTCCTGCGCCAGGACCCGGACGTGATCATGGTGGGTGAGATCCGCGACCTGGAAACCGCCGAAATCGCCATCAAGGCCGCCCAGACCGGCCACATGGTGATGTCGACGCTCCATACCAACAGCGCGGCGGAAACGCTAACGCGCCTACGCAATATGGGCGTCCCGGCGTTCAATATCGCTACGTCGGTCAATCTGATCATCGCCCAGCGCCTGGCACGCAAGCTTTGCGGCAGCTGCAAGAAGGAAATCGACGTTCCTCGTGAAGCCCTGCTGAAGGAAGGGTTTCCCGAAGACAAGATCGGAACCTTCAAAATCTATGGCCCGGTCGGCTGTGAAAATTGCAAGGGCGGCTACAAGGGCCGTGTCGGTATTTATGAAGTGGTTAAAATTACGCCAGCGCTCCAACGGATTATCATGGAAGAAGGTAACTCCATCGATATCGCCGCCCAGGCGCGAAGAGATGGCTTCAATGACCTACGCACCTCGGGCCTGCTCAAGGCCATGCAGGGCGTCACCAGCCTCGAAGAAGTCAACCGCGTGACCAAGGAATAACTCCAATGGCGGAAAAAGCGTTGAAAACCAGTGTCTTCGCCTGGGAGGGCACAGACAAGAGAGGAACCAAGGTCAAAGGTGAACTGGCCGGGCAAAACCCTGCTTTGGTCAAGGCCCAACTACGTAAACAGGGCATCAACCCGATCAAGGTACGTAAGAAATCGGTATCACTTTTCAGTGCCGGCAAGAAGATCAAACCGCTGGATATCGCTTTGTTTACCCGCCAGATGGCGACCATGATGAAGGCAGGCGTTCCTCTGCTCCAGTCCTTCGACATCATTGGCGAAGGGTTTGAAAACCCCAATATGCGCAAATTGGTTGACGAAGTTAAGCAAGAAGTGGCTGCAGGCAATAGCTTTGCGGCATCGCTCCGTAAAAAGCCTCAATATTTTGATGACCTGTACTGCAATTTGGTGGACTCTGGCGAGCAATCAGGCGCCCTGGAGACCTTGCTAGATCGCGTGGCCACTTATAAAGAGAAAACCGAGGCTCTGAAAGCCAAGATCAAGAAAGCCATGACCTACCCTATTGCGGTCGTGGTTGTTGCGATCATCGTATCAGCCATCCTCCTCATAAAGGTTGTTCCACAATTTCAATCCGTGTTTGAAAATTTTGGAGCAGAGCTCCCAGCCTTTACCATGATGGTCATTAATCTTTCGGAACTTCTCCAAGAGTGGTGGTTTATAGTTCTGATTTGTTTCTTTGCAATTGGCTTCTCCTTTAAAGAGCTTCATAAACGCTCAGAAGGTTTCCGAAACTGGATTGACCGGGCAGTTTTGAAGCTGCCAATTGTGGGCGACATTTTATATAAATCGGCTGTTGCCCGTTACGCAAGGACATTATCGACTACTTTTGCCGCTGGCGTTCCACTCGTTGATGCTCTTGACTCTGTCTCTGGCGCTACCGGTAATGTGGTTTTCAAGAGCGCAGTCAACAAGATCAAACAAGATGTCTCCACCGGCATGCAGCTAAATTTTTCCATGCGCACGACAGCAGTATTCCCTGCCATGGCAGTGCAAATGACAGCCATTGGCGAAGAGTCGGGTGCTTTGGATGACATGTTGGACAAGGTGGCAAGCTTTTATGAAGAAGAAGTTGACAATATGGTTGATAGTCTTACCAGCCTTATGGAACCCATGATTATGGCCGTCCTCGGTGTGTTGGTCGGCGGTTTGATCATCGCCATGTACCTTCCGATCTTCCAGCTGGGCTCTGTGGTTTAAACATGCCTTTGATCGACTTTTTGGCCAGCCATGTGCTGGCCTTTGTTTTATGTGCGTTGGTGCTGGGGCTGTTGATTGGCAGCTTTCTCAATGTGGTGATTCATCGTTTGCCGAAGATGATGCACCGGGATTGGCAAAGTCAGGCCAGGGAGTTGCTGGGCCTGCCGGCTGAGGACAGCGGGCCTGTTTTCAATCTGGTACTGCCGCATTCGCGCTGCCCTCACTGCAATCACCAGATCAAAGCGTGGGAGAACATTCCCATCGTCAGTTATCTGGCGCTGCGCGGTAGATGTTCGGCCTGCAAGGCGCCTATCAGTGTGCGTTATCCGCTGGTTGAGCTGGCCTGCGGCTTGTTGTCGGCTTACGTGGCTTGGCATTTCGGTTTCGGCTGGGCGGCCGGGGTGGCTTTGGTGCTGACCTGGGGCTTGCTGGCGATGAGCATGATCGATGCCGATCACCAGTTGCTGCCTGACGCCTTGGTGCTGCCGTTGCTCTGGCTGGGCCTGATCGTCAACAGCTTCGGGCTTTTCGCCAGTCTGGAGGATGCGCTCTGGGGGGCGGTGGCCGGTTATCTGAGCCTGTGGTCGGTGTATTGGCTGTTCAAGCTGATCACCGGTAAGGAAGGCATGGGCTATGGCGACTTCAAGTTGCTGGCCATGCTCGGTGCCTGGGGTGGCTGGCAGATTCTTCCGTTGACCATCCTGCTGTCGTCTCTGGTCGGGGCCGTGCTGGGTGTGATCATGCTGCGCTTGCGCAACGCGGAGACCAGCACGCCGATTCCCTTCGGCCCTTATCTGGCCATCGCTGGCTGGATTGCTTTGCTCTGGGGTGATCAAATAACCGGTACCTATTTGCAGTTCGCCGGTTTCAAATGAGTAAACCTTGGATTCTGGGCCTGACGGGCGGTATCGGCAGTGGCAAGACCGCCGTCGCCCAGCATTTCATCGATCTTGGCGTCCATCTCGTGGATGCCGACCACGCTGCACGCTGGGTCGTCGAACCCGGGCGCCCTGCCCTGGATCGCATCGCCGAGCATTTCGGGGAAGAAGTTCTCCTGCCTGATGGACAACTGGATCGCGCCGCGCTGCGAGGACGGATTTTCCAGAATCCCGAGGAGCGGCGCTGGCTGGAAGGTCTCCTGCACCCCTTGATCGGCCAGGAAATTCTGGCCCATCTCGGTCGTGCCGAGTCCCCCTACGCGATTCTGGTGTCTCCGCTGCTGGTCGAGTCCGGACAGCATCGCCTGGCTCAGCGCGTCCTGGTGGTGGACGCCCCGGAGCATCTGCAACTCGCCCGGACCATCCAGCGCGATCAAGTGACCGAAGAGCAAGTACATGCCATCCTTCAAGTGCAGGCCAAGCGTGAGGAGCGCTTGCACCATGCGGACGACGTGATCGTCAACGACCGCGATTTGAGCTGGTTGAAGGCCGAAGTCGAGCGGCTGCATCACTTCTACCTGACCTTGCGCGGAGGCCAGCCATGAGCCAACCCATGACCGTTGAATGCCCAACCTGCGGCGCGCCCGTGGAGTGGGGCCCACAAAGCCTGAACCGGCCATTCTGCTCGGAGCGTTGCAAGCTGATCGACCTGGGTGCCTGGGCCGCGGAGGAACATGCGATACCCGGTGACCAACTGGAAGACGATCTGTTCTCCGGCGACCTTCCGCCTCGGGGACACTGACGAACCTCAGGGACGCATGAAAGCATAGTCCCTCTCGTCATCGAGATTGTCGGCCAGGAACTGAAGCTCTTGCGCCAGGTCATCGATGGACCGGACAGACTTGCTGCGCTCGACGATGGCACTCAGCAAGGCACGCAGTGCCATCGCTTCATCGAACCCGCTCCCCTCCGCCGCCGCCAGTTCGGTCGCCAGCACCTGACGCGCCCAATCGTGTACTCCCATGCCATGCTCCTGTTGTCGGTGTGTTGATCATCGTTGCCAGAAGACGACCGGCGACTTGATCCACATCAACCCAACCTAGCCGATCCGCTGGCTGAATTGCCTGCCATCAATGGGGCGGCTCGTCGCCTTTCCAGGGGGCTTGCAGATAACGGCTGCGGTTAAACGTCTCGAGCCAGTCTGGATAGAACACCACCAGGGCCGATATGGCGGTGCCGTTGATGAAAGCCTCGGGGAACATCACCAACCAGAGGTAGCCAGCGAATTCCTCGATCCAGGGCGGCATGGGAAAGCGTCCATCGATCCACAGCACACCCAGCCCGGCCAATACGCAGAACAGTGCAGACAGGGCGGCCGGAAAGAAACCTGAACAGAAGATATAGACGAACAGATTGCGTGGCTGTGCACGCTCGACCAAGGTCGCGCATACCTCCGTCACCAGTACCGGAATCAGCACCAACAGCACCCCGTTCATCCCCAGCGCGGCAACATCCTGGCGGCCGATAACGATCAGGCCAAGCTGTGCAGACAAGCCACTGAGTATCGCCAGCGGCCAGTCGAGCAACAGCGTCACCGCAGTCATGCCGATGAAATGAAGGGAAAGCCCGGAATCGAAATCGCGCCGCACCAGCCACAGGAAGAACAAGGCCAGTACCGTACCGAACAGCAAGTGTTGCCGACGCATGTCGCTGAACAGCTCCAGCCAGGGCGCTCGCCAAGCAGCCCAGAGCAGGATCGGTAGATAGAGCGCCCACCCTAGCCATTGGCTTTCGGGGGAGAGCAGTTCCGCGCCGATCATGAACGCACCCCATGCGTGGAAAACACCTGGATATCCTGCCTCTGATTCCAGCCCCCTTGGGCGGCCCAGAAGGCCAACGCCTCAGGCGCATCGCTCAACACGAAGACGTGGGACTTATGCACACCAAGCTCAGCGAGACGAGCCAGCACCTCCTTCAGGAGAGCCCTAGCGATACCACGGCGACGATATGCCGGATCGACAACCAGGTGCTGTAGATAACCCCTTCGACCATCGTGCCCCGCCATCACACACCCAATCAGTTGCCCTTCATGCTCCGCGATCAGGCTCAGCCCCGGATTTCGGGCCAGATAAGCACAAAAAGGCTCGAGAGCATCTTCGGGTCGTATACGAATACCGGGTGTGCACTCCCATAACGCCAGCAATGCGGAATGATCCTCAGGCAAGACCGAACGAATCTGCATGGAAGTCTTCCATCGAGAAGAAAGCACCAGTGTACCTCTCCCAAGCAGCAGCGACTGACGCCAGACGAAGGGGTACCTCTCCCCAGCCAAGCGGGCTAAGCTGCTTGCCATGGATGACTCAGACTATCTGCGCCTGCTCACCCATCAGGCCGAACAAGCCAACGCGTTTCTCTCCAACGCCCGCAAATGGGAACGCGAGCGCTGGGTTTGCCAGCGCCTGTTGCAAGCGCTGAATGTCTCACACCGCATCGAAGAATTCGGCAGTGCAGGCCAGGAGCCGCCGGATGTGCTGTTCCGTGACGCCAATTTCGAGGTGTTCTTCGTGCTGGATGAAGGACGTCGGCTGAATGAGGAATGGCGCGCCGAACTGGAGCGACGCCGCAGCGCGTTCTCCCTTAGCCAACTGGTGCGCCGCGAGAGTCGTCCACGGCGCATTCCCGCCACCGAACTCCAAGCCCGGCTGGCACCGACCCTGCGCAAGAAGGCGCATAACTATGTGGAGCGCGATCTGGATCTCGGCGATCTGGACCTGCTCGCCTTCGTCAATCTCAAACGCGCCGTGCCCGACTTCAACAGCCACTTTCCACCGCCGACCGAATACCTCCGCCAAGGCTGGCGATCGCTGTCCATGGTCGGCCCAACCTTCGCCCGCGTCCTGTTCGCCCATCCGGGCGCTCCGGATTTCCTGCGCAACAACCTCGGGCGCACCATCCTGTTCGACATCGGTATCGCGCTGTGATCCGTGTATTGCACGGCGGCATTATCGGACTGAATGACGACCTGAGCGTTGAGCGATAACGAAGGGCACGGATAGAATGACGTCACACTTCATCGAGGCCCTCCATGCCCAGCCGCCTGAGTCCTGACGACCAACAACGCGTCGACCAGTACCTGAGTGCTCCCCAGCATCAAGTCGAGCGTAAGCCATTCCGCCCCTGGCTGCTCCTGCTCCTTGTGCTTGCCGTCGTCATCGGCCTCGGCCTCCTTAGCCGCCTTCTGAGCCAACTGGTGCTATGAGCTGCTTCGCGCTCGCCCTATCGGCCGCCCCGGATTTTCCAAGCCTTGTGAGACTGTCCCATGTCCCATCGTATCGTGATCGTCGGCGGCGGCGCCGGCGGGCTGGAGCTCGCCACCCGTCTGGGTAGAAGCCTCGGCAAACGCGGCCAAGCCCACATCACCCTGGTCGACTGCAACCTGACCCATATCTGGAAGCCACTCCTGCATGAAGTAGCGGCTGGGTCGTTAAACTCGTCCTGGGACGAGCTGAACTATGTCGCCCAAGCCAAATGGAACCACTTCGAGTTCCAATTGGGCCGCATGTGCGGACTGGACCGCACCCGCAAATGCATCCAGTTGTCCGCCACCCGCGACGAGCACGGTTTCGAATTGGTTCCGGAACGCGAGATCAGCTATGACACGCTGGTCATCGCCGTGGGCAGTACCACCAATGACTTCGGCACGCCAGGTGCGGCCGAGCATTGCATCTTCCTCGATACCCGCGAGCAGGCCGAACGCTTCCACAGCCAGTTCCTCAGCCACTACCTGCGCGCCCACGCCCGCGAGGGCAACGATGCCACACAGATCGATATCGCCATTATCGGCGCCGGTGCCACTGGCGTGGAACTGGCGGCGGAACTGCACCACGCAGCCCATCAACTGGCCGCTTACGGCCTCGATGGCATCACTCCGGAGAACCTGCGGATCACCCTGATCGAGGCCGGCCCACGTGTGCTTCCGGCCCTGCCGGAACGCATCAGCAAGCCAGTGCATGAAACCCTGGAAAAACTTGGCGTTCGGGTAATCACCGGCGCGGCCGTCAGTGAAGTCACTCGCGATGGCCTGAAGACCAACCAGGGGCAGACGCTGGCCGCGAACTTGATGGTCTGGGCGGCCGGTATTCGCGCACCAGCCTTTCTTCGCGAGCTGGGTGGCCTGGAAAGCAACCGCATCAACCAATTGCTCGTCCGCCCGACACTGCAGACGACTCTCGATGACGACATTTTCGCCTTCGGTGATTGCGCTGCCTGCCCACAACCAGGCAGCGAGGGCCGCAACGTCCCTCCCCGGGCCCAGGCAGCCCACCAGCAAGCCTCTCTGTTGGCCAAGTCGATCAAGCTGCGGATCGCCGGCCAGCCTCTACCGGAATACCGCTATCGCGACTATGGCTCGCTGATTTCGCTATCGAGCTTCTCAGCAGTGGGTAATTTGATGGGCAATCTGATGGGTAGCGTGAAGCTGGAGGGATGGCTGGCCCGGATGTTCTACATTTCCCTTTACCGCCTGCACCAGATGGCGCTGTACGGCACTATGCGCACGCTGCTCCTGATGCTCAGCGACCGGATCGGCCGCAGCACGGAACCACGCTTGAAGCTGCACTGAAAAGGGCTATGTCGGCGATCCGTACTGCGGTTCGCCGACATCTTCAGCAGAGCATCATTTATTCACGTCCACGGCGATCAGATCGGGCTCGTTGCGCGTGATCTTCAAGGACGTTCCTTCGAGCGATTTGGCTATAGCCTCTCGAATGCTCAGGCTTCCTTTCACAGCGGGTACCTGCACGCTAGCCGTCTCGGAGAGGTCGGTCTCGATGAAGCAACCCGTCGCATGGGCCAAATCCTGGGCACGCTCATCGAAACGCTGCGAAGGCGCCTCGTAATCCCGCAAGGCATCACACTTGCCAGATACCACCGTCGTTTTGTCCGCCGCGCTGGAAACCGGAGTGGTAGAGGGAACGCTGTCGTTGCAGGCAGCAATGGTCAACAAGCTGAAAGCGATCGCTATCCAACGCATCATCATGACCTGGAGGTTCAACTGGGCGTGGCAGTCTAGCAACCCGATCCGCCGGACAGATGTGAGATAGCCCCAAATAAACGCGCCACACACGGTGGATGGAAACCGAAGTCGTGGCACCATTTCAGCGAATGCCAGAAATGAAAAAGCCCACCTGATGAAGTGGGCTTCTTTGAAATGGTGGGTCGTGTAGGATTCGAACCTACGACCAATTGGTTAAAAGCCAACTGCTCTACCGACTGAGCTAACGACCCTGAGATGGTCGGGGTAGAGAGATTCGAACTCCCGACATCCTGCTCCCAAAGCAGGCGCGCTACCGGACTGCGCTATACCCCGCTTGGAAGTTGGCTCCGCGACCTGGACTCGAACCAGGGACCCAGTGATTAACAGTCACTTGCTCTACCGACTGAGCTATCGCGGAACGACGAGCCTTCCAATCTCTTCACTGGCCCGGCGTTACCGGATTCCCGTATCAGAGGCGCGCCATTTTACGGTTCCGCGCGCGCCTGTCAACCCTGAATTTCTTCTTCATACAATGCTTTGCAGTTCTCAGCACGGCTGTTATATCTGTGCGAAGTTTGCGCTCAGCCAGGACATGCCGAGCGCGAGGCTCAGCCAGGACCATCCATGAGCTCCCAAGGCACCCCACCCGAAATCCCCAGAACCGTCAGTACCCTGGCCAACCGTGTCATCCAACCGCGTTTCAGCGAGCTGGTACAGGGTTGCCGCAAGCTGGCGATGAATCACCTGGCCGAGCACCTCGATCTGGTGTTCAGCCATGCCGAAGACACACTGTTCGATTGCGCCGAGAAAGCCGAAAACAACCAGGTCCAGACCCTGTTCTTCGACAGCATGCGCGACATTCGCCAGCAATGGCCGCATATCGAACGCCTCTACCACCAGAGCATTGCCCGGCGCTTCGATGAGTTCATCGAAGGCCGCACCGCCTCGGAAATACCGGTCGATCTGGACGCCGAGCAGCTTGCGCTGGTGCAGAACGACGAGTACGAAGAAAGCCTGCAGGTCAGCAACATGGTCAGCCGGGTCAAGGCGCGGTGCGCACAGTCGCTTTTCGCCCTCGACCAGCGCCTGGCGGTCCTGAACGAGGGACGCAAGCTCGGCGAAGACAGCAATCCCTTCGGCCCCCTGGCGATCGCATCGTCGCTGCGCGAAGCGATGGCTCCCTGCGCCATGCACGTGAAGATCAAGACCATCCTTTATGTGCTCTTCGATCGCCTGTTGATGCAGAACCTCGACGGGCTCTACGAAGCCCTGAACGTGCGGCTGATCGAGGCCGGCATACTGCCGAACCTGAAATACACTGCACAGCGCTCGCCCACTCCGCTGGATAAGCCGACGAAAAAACCGGACGCCCCCTCCCCTTCGGCGACAACCGGCGCAAGTGCGCCCCCTCAGGACTTGAGCGCCCCGCCCCCCAGCAATCCGGGGGCGCTGTTCGGTGGTCTCACCGCCCTGCTGGATGATTACAGGCTGCACAAGACCGAAGCGCCGCTTCTGGGTGGCACGCCGAGTATCGATAGCTTCGCACCGCCCTCGGCCAAGCGGACCTACAGCGCCAGCGAACTGTTGGATGCGTTGAATCGCTTGCAGGGTCAGTCCGCCGAGGAGCTTGCCCAACGACTGCGGGAACCACAGAAAGTCGATCGTTTGAAGGCGGAACTTCATCAGCAACTGGAAAGCCGGAGCGATACGATCGGCCAAGGGAAAATGGCCTCGGAACAGGCCGACGTCATCGATCTGGTGGGCATGCTGTTCGATTTCATCCTCGACGATGACGAATTGGGCGATAGCTACAAGATTGCTCTGTCGCACCTGCATACCCCCTACCTGAAACTGGCTCTTCAGGATCGGAGCCTGTTCACCGAACACAGCCACCCCGCGCGCCGCCTGCTTAACAGTCTGGCTCAGGCAGCGGTCATCTATGGTGGCGATGGCGAAGACGGCGAATTGCTGAGCAAGGTGCACTGGGTGGTGGAGCGTGTGATCCAGCACTTCGAGGGTGACCTCGGGATATTCGAAAGTCTGCTCGACGAGTTCACGCTGTTCGTTGCCACTCTCAGGCACAAGGTGGAGCTTCGCGAGCGGCGCGCCATCGAGGCGGCGAAAGGCCGGGATAAGCTGCTCGATGCTCGCCGACAGGCTACCGACGTCATCGCCCGCATCCTCGCCGATCAGATGCCGCCTGACGCGATCCGCAGTTTTCTCGAACAGAGCTGGACCGATGTACTGGTTTTCATCCAACTGCGCCATGGCGAACAGAGCAGCGAATGGCGACGCGCAAGCGAAGTGGCCGAACATCTGGCCCGAAACGGCAGCCCGACCGATCACGAAAGCCAGGAAACCGTGCAAGGAACGCGGGAAGAATTACGCAAAGGGTTACAGCTGCTTGGCCATCACGAAGACGACATCAGCCGCCTGCTCAAGGGCTTGAGCATCGACCAGCAGCCCAGGAAGAGTGAGCAGCATAACCCAGTCATTCCGCCCGCCCCCGTTCAGGCGTCGTCGAAAGTCGCATCGGGTGTGGACACAAGTGTCGCCGCTGCGGTCGATGCCGGGACCGAAGGGATCGCGTTGGCCGGGCGCAGCCGGCAGTTGGCCGACGAACTCCAGCGCGTCGAATTCGGCACCTGGTTCGAATTTGGCGGAGAGCAGAAACGCATCCTGAAGTTGTCGTGGTTCAGCTCGACCACACAAAACTACATGTTCGTCGATCACAGCGGCCAACGTGCCGCCGTGAAATCCCTCGCGCAACTGGCCGGCGACATGGAGTCGGGCCTAGTGCGCATCCTGCCGACCGAACCGCCCAAACCCCTGATGGACCGTGCCCTGAACGTCATTTACCGCCTGCTGCAGCGCCTGACTGGCCGCAGAAGTGATTCCCGCTAGGAGCCCGCCGCCAATGGAAAAAGAGCGTCGCCAGCAAGAGCGCCAAACGGCCGAACCGCCTCTGGATGCCTTCGAGTTACATTCCGGACGCAATCTGGGCCGCGTGGTCGATCTCTCCACCGAGGGTTTCATGCTGTTCAGCGAAGAACTCCTGAATGCCGACTCGCTCTGGGAATTCCGCCTGGTTCCAACCCAGACGATCGAAGGTATCGAAGAAATCCGCCTCGGTGCCGATTGCCTCTGGCAGCGCCCCGGCGCCGATGGCCAGCACTGCTGGGCCGGCTTCCACATCATCGATTTGGCCGAAGAGCAGGCCCAAGCGCTCAAACGCCTGCTGAAAGGCCGCGGTTAGCTATCCGTAAACAAAAAGGCGATGGTCTCCCCATCGCCTTCACATTTCGCCTAAAGCTGTCAGGCAAAGACGATCTCGTCGCCCTCCACCTTTGCAGCGATGCTCGCACCCGGCTCGAATTTGCCAGCCAGGATCAACTGCGCCAACGGGTTTTCGATCCAGCGCTGAATCGCACGCTTCAACGGCCGTGCCCCGTATACCGGGTCGTAACCGACGGCAATCAGCTTGTCCAGGGCCTCGCCGGACAGATTCAGGCTCAGCTCCCGCTCGGCCAGCCGCTTGCGCAGACGTTGCAGCTGGATACCCGCAATTCCGGCGATCTGCTCGCGCGCCAGCGGTTCGAACACCACCACCTCGTCGATACGGTTGACGAACTCCGGACGGAAGTGGCTGCTGACCGCATCCATGACCGCCGCCCGCTGCGCCTCAGGGTCGCCGACCAGTTCCTGGATCTGTGCCGAGCCGAGGTTGGAGGTCATCACCACCACGGTATTGCGGAAGTCCACCGTGCGACCATGGCTATCGGTCAGGCGGCCGTCCTCGAGCACCTGCAAGAGGATGTTGAACACGTCCGGGTGGGCCTTTTCCACCTCGTCCAGCAACACCACCGAATAGGGCTTGCGGCGCACCGCTTCGGTCAGATAACCGCCCTCTTCGTAGCCGACATACCCCGGAGGCGCACCGATCAACCGCGCCACGGAGTGCTTCTCCATGAACTCGGACATATCGATGCGCACCAGCGCCTCTTCCGTATCGAAGAGGAACTCGGCCAGCGCCTTGCACAATTCGGTCTTACCCACCCCGGTCGGACCGAGGAAGAGGAAGGACCCGCTCGGCCGGTTCGGGTCTGCCAGACCGGCACGGGAGCGCCGCACGGCGTTGGCCACGGCAACCACCGCTTCGTGCTGCCCGATCACGCGCTGGTGCAGCATGTCTTCCATTTTCAGCAGCTTTTCGCGCTCGCCTTCGAGCATCTTGGCAACCGGAATACCAGTCCACTTGGAAACCACCTCGGCGATTTCCTCGTCGGTCACCTTGTTGCGCAGCAACTGGTTCTCCGCCTTGCCGTGCTGGTCGACCATTTGCAGGCTGCGTTCCAGATCTGGAATCACGCCGTACTGCAGCTCCGCCATACGGTTCAGGTCGCCCTTGCGCCGCGCGGCCTCCAGTTCGGTCTTGGCCTGCTCGATCTTCTGCTGGATCTGTGCCGAGCCCTGTACCTCGGCCTTTTCCGACTTCCAGATTTCCTCGAGATCGGCGTATTCCTTCTCCAGCTTCGCGATGTCCTCTTCCAGCTTGGCCAGACGCTTGCGGGTCGCTTCGTCCTCCTCTTTTTTCAGCGCTTCGCGTTCGATCTTCAACTGGATCAACCGACGTTCCAGGCGATCGAGCTCTTCCGGCTTGGAGTCGATCTCCATGCGGATACGGCTGGCCGCCTCGTCGATCAGGTCAATAGCCTTGTCCGGCAACTGGCGGTCGGTGATGTAGCGATGGCTGAGCTTGGCGGCGGCGATGATCGCGCCGTCCGTGATGGTCACCCCGTGGTGCACCTCGTAGCGCTCCTTGAGGCCGCGCAGGATGGCAATGGTGTCCTCCTCGCTCGGTTCGTCCACCAGTACCTTCTGGAAGCGCCGCTCGAGCGCCGCGTCCTTCTCGATGTACTGGCGATACTCATCCAGGGTGGTGGCGCCTACGCAATGCAACTCGCCCCGCGCCAGCGCCGGCTTGAGCATGTTACCGGCATCCATGGCACCCTCGGCCTTGCCCGCGCCGACCATGGTATGCAGTTCGTCGATGAACAGGATGACGCGTCCTTCCTGCTTGGCCAGCTCATTGAGCACGGCTTTCAGACGCTCCTCGAATTCGCCGCGGAATTTGGCGCCGGCGATCAAGGCCCCCATGTCCAGGGACAGCAGGCGCTTGTCCTTCAGGCCATCCGGCACCTCGCCGTTGACGATGCGCTGGGCCAACCCTTCGACGATGGCCGTCTTGCCGACGCCGGGCTCGCCGATCAATACCGGATTGTTCTTGGTGCGGCGTTGCAGAACCTGGACGGTCCGGCGGATTTCGTCGTCGCGACCGATCACCGGGTCGAGCTTGCCCTCCTCGGCGCGCTTGGTCAGGTCGACGGTGTATTTATCCAGCGCCTGGCGGGACTCCTCGGCGTTGGGGTCGTTCACCGCCTGACCACCCCGCAGGTTGGCGATAGCGTTTTCCAGCGCCTTCTTCGATACCCCCTGCCCCAGCAACAGCTTGCCCAGACGGGTGTTCTCGTCCATCGCCGCAAGCAGCACCAGCTCACTGGAAATGAACTGATCGCCCTTCTGTTGGGCCAGCCGGTCGGCCTGGTTGAGCAGGCGTGCCAGATCCTGGGACAGGTTGATGTCGCCGGTGGGGTTCTGGATCTTCGGAAGCCGGTCGAGTTCCTGGGTCAGGGCCTGACGCAGGCCATTGATGTCGAAACCCACCTGCATCAGCAGAGGCTTGATCGAACCGCCCTGCTGATCAAGCAGCGCCTGCATGAGGTGCAACGGCTCGATCGCCGGATGGTCGAGACCGACGGCCAGGGACTGGGCGTCGGAGAGTGCAAGCTGCAGCTTGCTGGTCAATCGGTCGATTCGCATGAAGTCATCCTTCCGGTTGGGAGCAGGCCGGCGCGATGAGCACGCCTGGTGACGAAAAACCTGCCGAGATGAACGCTAGATAAGGACGATTCTGGTCGATTCAAGGCTCAGGTCTTTGACCCGGATCAGCCTTGGGTGTTGCAGGTAAGGAGGACAGGCCGGCCCGAAGGGCTATTCCAGCCAGATGAGAGAAGCAAACCGCCCGGTACGAGCGCTACGTCGATATGAAAAGAAACGCGGGTCGTTAAACGTGCACCAGCCACCACCGTATACGGCTGTCACCCCACGGTCAGCCAGACGAATCCGGGCGAGCTGGTAGATATCCGCCATGTAGCGGCCCTGATTGACGCTGGGACGAAACGCCGAGTCGGCTTGCGCATGGCTGTGGACGAACGCATCGCGGACTTCCGGCCCAACCTCGAACGCTGCGGGGCCAATGGCCGGACCGAGCCAGACCAATACCTCGTCGGCCGGTACGGCCAGCGCATCCAGCGTCGCTTCCAGTACGCCGCCAGCCAATCCGCGCCACCCGGCATGGGCAGCCGCCACACGATCGCCGGAGCGATGGCAGAACAGCGCCGGCAGGCAATCGGCGGTCAGGATCACGCAGGCAATGCCTGGCGTATCGGTCCAACTGGCATCGGCCTCGTCCACTCGATGGGGATCGGCCTTGGTGACTTGGATGCCATGCACCTGACGCAACCAGGCGGGCTGGCATTCCAGACTGCGTATCAGCCGGGCCCGGTTGTCGGCGACCGCCGCAGGCACGTCGTCCACGTGATCGCCAAGGTTGAAGGTGTCGAACGGCCGCTGGCTGACTCCACCTTCCCGCGTGGTGACGCAAGCCCTGACGCCAGCGGGGGCCGGCCAATCCGGGATCAACCAGTCTGCGCCCATCAGACGAAAGAGTCCTGATCCTGCCGCAGCAGCGTCAGCAGCCAGACGAAGTCATCCGGCAACGGCGACTCCCAACGCATGCGCTCGCCGGTCAGCGGATGGTCCAGCTCGAGAAAGCGTGCATGCAGGGCCTGACGGGGGAAATCCTTCAGCGCCTGGACCAGCGTCTGGCTGGCTGCCGGTGGGATGCGGAAACGGCCACCGTAAACGGGGTCGCCCACCAATGGGAAGCCGATGTGGCTCATGTGCACGCGGATCTGGTGAGTCCTGCCGGTTTCCAGCTTGATCCGGGTGTGAGTATGCGAGCGGAAGCGCTCCAACACACGGTAATGACTTACAGCCGGCTTGCCGCCTTCGACGACGGCCATGCGCTGGCGTTGTTGGCCATGCCGGCCAATAGGAGCATCGATCTTGCCGCCGGCCGTGATCACGCCGATAACGATGGCCTCATAGATCCGGCTGACGCTGCGCTTTTGTAGCTGTTCGACCAGGCGGGTCTGCGCCTGTAGTGTCTTGGCCACCACCATGAGGCCAGTGGTGTCCTTGTCGAGGCGATGGACGATGCCGGCACGCGGCACGTTGATCAGGTCCGGGACATGATGCAGCAAGGCATTGAGCAACGTGCCATCGGCATGGCCCGCCGCAGGGTGAACGACCAGCCCGGCGGGCTTGTCGAGCACCAGCAACTGGTCGTCCTCATAGACGATGTTCAGCTCGATGTCCTGCGCCACCCATTCGCCCTGGGCTTCCTGCTCGGCATTCAGTTCGAGCAGCGAGCCGCCATGGACGATATCGCGGGGACGCAGCACCTCGCCATCCACCGTCAGCCGGCCGTCCTTGATCCACGCAGCCAGCCGCGACCGGGAATGTTCGGAGAAAAGTTGAGCCGCGATCTGATCGAGACGTTGACCGCCCAGTTCGGACGGTACCTCGGCACGGAGTTGGATGGCCTGATCGGTATTTGAGGACATGCTCGGAAACGGCGGGGGAGCGGCCTTTGGTTCGGCTACTCGCTTGTGGTTAAATACGGCTTCTTTTGTCCCGGGAGTTCCGGGGCGCCCATCATAACAGGACGGCTCCGCGCACGACAGCCAGCCGTCACAGGGACGCAAGCCGCCATGCAAGTGAAACACCTGCTGCTGATCGCCATCCTCGCCCTTACCGCCGCCTGTTCATCCAACGAAGTGGTCGACGAGAACCTGAGCGAGACGGAGCTGTACCAGCAAGCGCAGGCCGACCTGGACAGCAAGAGCTACACCAGCGCGATCAGCAAGCTCAAGGCGCTCGAATCTCGCTATCCGTTCGGCCGTTATGCCGAGCAGGCCCAGCTCGAACTGATCTACGCCTATTACAAGAACGTCGAGCCGGAGGCCGCCAAGGCCGCGGCCGAGCGCTTCATCCGCCTGCACCCGCAGCATCCCAGCGTCGATTATGCCTACTACCTGAAAGGCCTCGCGTCTTTCGACCAGGACCGTGGCCTGCTGGCCCGCTTCCTTCCGCTGGACATGACCAAGCGCGACCCGGGTGCGGCCCGCGACTCGTTCAACGAATTCGCCCAACTCACCAGCCGTTATCCCAACAGCCGTTACGCCCCCGACGCGAAAGCGCGGATGATCTACCTGCGTAACCTGCTGGCGGCCTACGAAATTCACGTTGCCCACTATTACCTGAAGCGCCAGGCCTACGTGGCCGCTGCCAATCGTGGCCGTTATGTCGTGGAAAACTTCCAGGAGACCCCATCGGTCGGTGACGGCCTGGCGGTCATGGTGGAAGCCTATCAGCGCCTGGGCCTGAACGACCTGGCCGCGACCAGTCTGGAAACCCTGAAGCTGAACTACCCGGATCACCCCAACCTCGAGGACGGCCAGTTCGTTCCCCGCGAGGAAGAAGCCGACAATCGCTCCTGGCTGGCCAAGGCCACGCTGGGCCTGATCGAGAGCGACACCCCGCTGCCGCCCGGCCAGACACGCGCCAGCCAGGACGTCATCCGTCAGTACGAAGATGCCGAAGAACAGATTCCGGACGAACTGAAGCCGGAGAATCAGGACGAAGCGCGCGAGGATGCACGCGAAGCCGAAGGCAACGACGACGACCGCTCCTGGTGGAGCTACATGACCTTCGGCCTGTTCGATTAATCGGGCCAGATCGAAAAAGGGAGGCCTCGGCCTCCCTTTTTCATATCTGTCAGTCGCCCAACCGCCATCCCGACGTAATCGGATAGCGACGGTCGCGACCGAAGCCACGCTGGGTAATTCGTACCCCTACCGCTGCCTGACGCCGCTTGTATTCGTTCAAGTCCACCAGACGCAGCACCCGATTGACCGTATCGGCATCGAAGCCCTCGGCGATGATCGCGTTGGCGGACAGGTCGTACTCGATATACAGCTTGAGAATTTCATCCAGCACCGGGTACGGCGGAAGCGAATCCTCGTCCTTCTGATCCGGCGCCAGTTCGGCTGATGGCGGGCGATCGATAACCCGCTGCGGAATCACCTGTCCCAGTCCGTTGCGGTATTCGCAGAGGCGAAAGACCAGCGTCTTGGGCACATCCTTCAACACATCGAATCCGCCGGCCATGTCGCCATACAGCGTCGCATACCCCACCGCCATTTCGCTCTTGTTTCCGGTGGTCAGCACCAGATAGCCCTTCTTGTTGGAGATGGCCATCAACAAAGTGCCACGGCAGCGCGCCTGGAGATTTTCTTCCGTGGTGTCCCGTCCCAGGCCTTCGAATACTGGCGCCAGGGTGCCCATGAACGCCTCGACCATCGGGGCGATCGGCAGCACACGGTAGGTCACGCCCAGCGCCTTGGCCTCGGCCTCGGCATCCTCCAGGCTCATCTGAGCGGTATATCGGTAAGGCATCATCACCGCTTCGACGTGTTCCGCTCCCAGCGCATCCACCGCAACCGCCAGGGTCAACGCCGAATCGATACCACCGGAAAGGCCCAGCACCACGCCCTTGAAACCATTCTTCCGAACGTAGTCCCGCACCCCCATGACCAAGGCGCCATAGACACTGGCCTCCAACTCAGGCAGCGGTGAACAGCTGGCTTGGCGCGGGAGCAACCGATCGCCGTCGCACCGGAAATCGACTGGATACAGCTCCTCGGCAAAAGCAGGCGCGCGCTGGCAGACCGCTCCGTCGGCATCGACGACACAACTGCCTCCGTCGAACACCAACTCATCCTGACCGCCGACCTGATTGACGTACAGGATCGGCATTCCACCTTCTTTCGCCCGCTCGGCCAGCATCTCCTCTCGCTCGCGCTGCTTGTCCAGGTGGAACGGCGATGCGTTCAGACTCAGCATCAGCTTGGCACCGGCCTGCCTGGCTTGCGCCATCGGCTCCGGAAACCAGATGTCCTCGCAGATAGACAACGCCACCGGCACGCCTTTGATGTCCAGCACGCACGGTTGATCGCCAGCGACGAAATAACGCTTCTCGTCGAACACACGGTAATTGGGCAAGTGCTGTTTGTAATAGGTGGCCAGCAATTCGCCGTCGGCGATCACTCCGCAGGCGTTGTAACGCTGCTCCCCGTCCAGCCAAGGGTAACCGACCACAAGATAAATGCCGCTCACCGCCGTCTTGAGCCGCTGCAACCCTTGCTCGATACGCAACTGCATGCTCGAGCGCAGCAGCAGATCCTCCGGCGGGTACCCACACAGCGCCAGCTCGGGGAAGACAATGACGTCAGCCTCCCGCTGATCGCGCGCGATACAGGCGGCCTCGATGATGCGCTCGACATTGCCATGCACATCACCCACGCGCAGATTCAGTTGGGCCATGACGACCCGCAGGGTTTGGCTCATGCTCGCCTCCAGAAATCCGGGTAACGCCAGAATTCGGCAGTCACCATGAAAAAACCCATTCTCCCGCATCGGCCTCTGCGGAAACAACGCACAGCCGTTACGTTGCCGGCTGTGCTGGCGCGGCGAGCTTGGCTAAACTGCGAGGCTTTGGACAAGAAGAGACTCCCATGGGCCTGTTTCGCCTTCTGTTCTGGATTGCCGTCATCGCTGCAGCCATCTGGCTCTGGCGGCGCATCAACCGCCCCCGCCCGGCTCACCGGGACAGCTCTGCCACCGACAAACCCATGGTCCGCTGCGCCCAGTGCGGCATACACCTGCCTCGCGAGCATGCCCTGAACCAGGGCGAACGCTGGTATTGCAGCCAAGCCCACCTGGAACAAGGCTCTACCGACGGTGAGCGCTGATACTCTGGCGCTGAGTGGCCAACAGGGCCGCCGAATGTTGCGCCTCTATCACCTCTACCGGCTCTGCATCGGCCTCGCGCTGGTGCTGTTGATCTCCAGCGAACTGGACGATCAACTGCTCAACCTGTTTCACGAAAAGCTGTTCCGGTACGGCAGCTGGTTCTACCTCGGCATCAATGCGCTTTTTGCGGTGCTGGTCCAGCGCCCGAAGCATGTCGCGCAGATATTCAGCCTGGCACTGGTGGACGTGATCCTGCTGGCCGCGCTCTTCTATGCCGCTGGCGGGACGTCCAGCGGTATCGGCAACCTGCTCATCGTCGCAGTGGCTATCGCCAACATCCTGCTCCGCGGGCGTGTCGGCCTGTTGATCGCCGCCGTGGCCAGCATTGCGATGGTCTACCTGGTGTTCTACCTGAGCATCAGCCGTCCGGCGATCGCCAGCCAGTATCTGCAAGCCGGCGCACTTGGCGCGCTCTGCTTTGCCGCCGCGCTGTTCGTGCAAAGCATCACGCGCCGCCTCCAGGTCACTGAGACGCTCGCCGAACAGCGCGCCACGGATGTCGCCAATCTGGAAGCGCTCAACTCGCTGATTCTCCAGCGCATGCGAACTGGCATTCTGGTACTCGACAACCAACACCGCGTGATCCTGGCCAACCAGGGCGCCCTCAACCTGCTCGGCCACGAGAAACTGACCGGACGGATTCTCGATCCCTACTGCCCCGACCTGATTCAAAGCCTGAAACAGTGGTTGAGCAATCCGACACTGCGCCCCTCGAACTTCAAGGCGCCCAAAAGCGGGCCGATGCTGCAACCCAGCTTCGTTGCCCTTCAGCGCGGTGCCGAGCAGCACACGCTGGTATTCCTCGAAGACATTTCCCAGATCGCCCAACAGGCACAGCAACTGAAACTGGCCTCTCTCGGCCGCCTGACCGCCGGCATTGCCCACGAGATCCGTAATCCGCTCGGTGCCATCAGTCACGCCGCCCAATTACTACAGGAGTCCGACTCGCTGGACGAAGCGGATCGACGGCTCGCTCAGATCATTCAGGATCATTCGCGGCGAATGAACCTGGTCATCGAGAACGTGCTGCAACTGTCCCGCCGCCGTCAGTCGGAACCGCAGTTGCTCGACCTGAAATACTGGCTCCATCGCTTCGCCAGCGAATTCCGCACCTCTGCCCGCCCCGACCAGACGCTGCATATACTGACCGAAGGCAGCACCATCCAGACACGCATGGACCCGCATCAACTGACCCAGGTTCTGACCAATCTGGTGCAGAATGGCCTGCGCTACAGCGCTCAACTTCATTCCCAAGGGCAAGTCTGGCTGAGGCTGTTCCGCGATACGGACAGCGACCTTCCCGTCCTGGAGATATCGGACGATGGGACCGGTGTGCCCGAGGAGCAACTGCAGCACCTGTTCGAACCCTTCTACACCACTGAAAGCAAAGGCACCGGTCTTGGGCTCTACATCTCCCGGGAACTCTGCGAGAGCAACCAAGCCCGTCTCGACTATAAACCGCGTGAGGGTGGCGGCAGCTGCTTCCGCATCACCTTCGCCCATCCGCGCAAGCTGAGTTGAACATGAGCATCCGGCAAAGAGCCCTGATCGTCGACGACGAACCCGATATCCGCGAACTCCTGGAAATCACTCTGGGACGCATGAAGCTGGACACCCGCAGCGCACGCAACGTCAAGGAAGCCCGTGAGTGGCTGGCGCGCGAGCCTTTCGACCTGTGCCTCACCGACATGCGGCTGCCTGACGGGAGCGGGATGGACCTCGTCCAATACATCCAACAGCGCCACCCGCAGGTCCCGGTCGCCATGATCACCGCCTACGGCAGCCTGGATACCGCCGTCAATGCCTTGAAGGCCGGCGCCTTCGACTTCCTCACCAAGCCGGTGGATCTGAACCGATTGCGCGAGCTGGTCGCCACCGCTCTCCGCCTGCGCTCACCCAGCAGTGAAGAGGCTCCCGTCGACAATCGACTCCTGGGCGAATCCCCGCCCATGCGGACGCTGCGCAAGCAGGTCGCCAAGCTCGCCCGCAGCCAAGCCCCGGTGTATATCAGCGGTGAATCGGGCAGCGGCAAGGAACTGGTTGCCCGGCTCATTCACGAACAAGGCCCGCGCACGGAACAACCCTTCGTGCCGGTGAACTGCGGCGCCATTCCCTCTGAACTGATGGAAAGCGAATTCTTCGGCCACAAGAAAGGCAGCTTCACCGGGGCCATCGAAGACAAACAAGGCCTGTTCCAGGCCGCCAACGGCGGAACCCTGTTCCTCGACGAAGTCGCCGACCTGCCTTTGCCCATGCAGGTCAAGCTACTGCGCGCCATCCAGGAGAAAGCTGTTCGCGCTGTGGGGGGGCAGCAGGAAGTCATGGTCGACGTGCGCATCCTCAGCGCCACGCACAAGGATCTGGCAGCGGAAGTCGCCGCCGGACGCTTCCGCCAGGACCTGTATTACCGCCTGAACGTCATCGAGCTGCGCGTACCGCCCCTGCGGGAGCGTCGCGAAGACATTCCCCTCCTGGCCGATGTCATGCTCAAACGCCTCGCCGAAGGCACCGGCCAACCTCCGGCAAAACTTACCGCCGAAGCCCTGGAGAAGCTGAAGAACTACCGTTTCCCCGGCAACGTGCGCGAACTGGAAAACATGCTGGAACGCGCCTACACCCTCTGCGAGGACGACCTGATCCAGGCGCCGGATCTGCGTCTGGCCGACGCATCCGGTGCTGCGGAAAGCGGCGAGGCCAGTTTGGCCCAGATCGACAATCTGGAAGACTACCTGGAAGAGATCGAGCGCAAGCTGATCATGCAAGCGCTGGAAGAAACCCGCTGGAACCGCACCGCAGCAGCCCAACGCCTGGGGCTCACCTTCCGTTCGATGCGCTATCGCTTGAAGAAACTGGGGATCGATTGATCCCCTTCGCTAAGCGTTAACCAAGCCTTCCGGCTGGTGCATATGGCGCCGGATCGACAATTGGCGGACGCCCCAGCATCAGGTCTGCCAACAGCCGGCAGGAAGCAGGTGCCAGCACCAGCCCATTCCGGTAGTGCCCGCAATTCAACCAAAGTCCTTCGAAACCGGGCACCGGGCCAATGAACGGAATCCCCTCCGGCGAGCCCGGGCGCAACCCCGCCCAATGCCCGGCCACCTCGGCCTCCGCCAGAGCCGGCAGCAACTCGGCGGCCGAAGCTTTCAAGCTCTCCAGCGCCTCCTTCGTCGGCGTCTTGTCGAACCCCGCATGCTCGAGCGTGCTGCCCACAAGGATATGGCCGTCACGCCGGGGAATGGCATAGCGCCCCTTGGCCAGCACCATGCTAGGCAGAAAATCCTCCGCACACTTGTACAGAATCATCTGCCCCTTGACCGGCTCGACCGGTAACACAACGCCAAGCTTGCCCAGCAATTCGCCACTCCAGGCGCCGGCGGCGACGAGAACGCGATCTGCGGGGATATTTCCATGAGACGTCGTGACAGAATTCATTTTGTCACTTTTAAGGACGAATCCAGTTACCTCGCAATCTTCCAGCAAAACAACATTTTGCATTTTGCCAAGCGAGTCGCGTAGCGCTTTGGCCATGCGGGGATTTCTGATATTCGCGACGCCAATCATATGGATAGCATGAGTGAAGCCCCCACCTAACTCGGGCACTGCCGCTCGGACAGATTCGATATCTACTGGCGATAGTGGACGCCCATTTTTTCTAGCCCACGCAAGCGCCTCTGCTTCGTCATCCAAGTCCAGCCAATACAAACCCGTGGCATAAACCTCGGGATCAATTCCTGTCTGCTTGTACAACCAGTCACCAAAATCAGGATAGAAATCTTGAGACCAATGTGCCAAGGCAGTAACAGCGGGGCTATAACGCCAGGGATATAGCGGCGAAACTATCCCTCCTCCCGCCCAAGTGGATTCTTTACCGCTCGCCCCTCGCTCCAACACAGTGACATCTAGCCCTTCTTCGGCCAGAAAATGCGCAGAGAGCAAACCAATAACACCTGAACCGACGATCACAACCTTCACGAAATCCCCCAAAGAAAACAGGCCGCATCAAGCGGCCCGTTATACAACAGAGGGCGTGCCTTACCAACAATCGGTCACCGATTTGGTGTTCGTACCTGTAGCCAACCCACGCACCCCAGACTGGGTCAGAGTGAAATCACCACAGGCATCCGAACCCATCGGGGTTTGACGAGTGGCCTTGAGCGTGAACGTTGTCGCGGTCGGATTGCCAGTTACAGCAATCACATAGTTAGTGGTCCCACTTGCAGGTACGTTCGCCGTAAATACCGCAGCAAGACTTCCGTTAGCCCCCAGATATGTATTGTTAACGGAATAATACCTTTCCAGTGCTTGAGCAGCTTCTAATAGAGCAGCGGTGGCTTCTGCTCGCTTGGCCCGATTCACATACTCGGTATAACTCGGATAGGCGATCGCAGCCAGGATACCGATGATCACCACAGTGATCATCAGTTCGATCAGAGTAAAGCCCATACTATTCCGTTTCATTGAATTTGCCGCCATGACATTCTTCCAGGTTTACCGCCACTACCAGCAGCAGTGTTTTGCTCAATTCCGCCATCACCAAGGCCGGAACTGTAGAGCGAATCGAACCCATCACCAAAGATAGCCCCCGGCGAGTCCAAGGTACCATCCCCCAGCTTGAAGCCACTGGCATCACACGAATTACCACCGCCACATCCAAGCATGTCGGATGTATTGAAGTATCCATCACCATTGACATCGAAAACTGTGGTATCGAGCCTTCCACCTGTTAAAACATTAAGTCCCAAAATCCAGCTTTCACCACCGGAAAGGCACGGATCGGGAAGAGGCGTGAAAGTGGAAACAAGCATGCGGTCCTTGTTCACCAGCGGCATACTGATCACTCTTTCACCTGCATTCGTGGTACCGACTCGCAAATCTAGGTACCAACCGAACTTGGTAGTCCAGTCCACACTATTCTGCGATACGATTCGGAATTCTCGACCATTACTAGTGGTTTCGGAAGAAATCGTTTGCTGAACTAACGTACTCACCAACACAGTTCCGTCATTATTTCGCCCTCGGTCCCAGATTCCATAGAGAGACTGAAGAGCAGTATTGGTTTTGTCGCCGGTTTCCAGATACTTACCTGTACCGAAAACAACCAGTCGTCCCTGAGCAGGGTGGCTGATAACACGCACCTTACCGGTGATCGGCTGCCGAACCGTGCCTTTCTTGGCCTGAAAAAGCAGTGAACCTTCCCAGTTGTTGGCATTGCTTGCTGTCAAGTCGAATTTCCAAAGATTACCCTGAATATCACCGCCATAAATGTATGTGATACGCCTGTTGGCATCCAAAAAAGCCGTAACGGCTGATAATCCATTGTTCAATGTCTCATCGGAGTCACTGACTACGATCTTCTTGATCAAGGCGCCAGTCGTAGCATTAACAATATACAAAGCAGCCTTGCCTCTATTACTGGCATATCCGTTACCGAAAATCGCCACCCAAGTATCATTTTGAGTCCGGGCGATTGTGGGTTCGCCAAACACATAACCTAGGTCATTCCAATCCGCTTCCGAGCCACTTGTGGTATTGCTATCCGGTGCCGTGTGCTCCCAGAGTACATCTTCCGCTCCGAAACTGGCACGATCCGTCACATCGAGAGCAAACACCCCCCGACCACCAGAGCCCAACCCGCCTGCAAGGTAAGTTTTCCATGCAGAACCGTTATAAACATCGCCTAAGCCAAAAGAGCCATCTGCATAAAACTGATGATCGTAATCAGACTCCATCAACGCGATTAGGCCTGGCGTTGCCCCAGGGCTGATTGTGCGCTTCTTGAACAAAGTAGAGGGCACATAGGCAAAGGCCTCTTCGCCTGTACTGCCATTAAAGGCATGCACCATACCATCGTTAGCCCCTACGATGACCAACGGCGTTCTATTAGCTTTGGCCGTGAGGTACTCGAAATAGCTATCCGCCGGCTCACCCGTAGCGTCAGTATTAGGGACGTTATATCCATTGTTTTGCGCACCAACAAACTTCGGATCCGAGTTGATGATGTCGCCCAATGGCAGATTTCTCGAGCGGAGCCTAATACTTTCATAAGGCGTTCCAAGAGCTACCCCATCATTCTCACCTCTTAGCCACCCCAGTCGAAGACGAGCATTTTCCTCCGTATCGGTAACAGCACTAGTGGTCTTAAATAGGCTTTCACGCTGATCTGTGGTTAGGTTATCCCAAACCAATGAGCGACCAGACGTTCCGTTGTATGTAAATATATTTCGAGAAGAGGCGTTTGGAATCTTACCTTGAGTAGAAGTCGTCCATGCCAAGCTACCAACATCACCGTTTTCTTCTACGTTGAAGGCCCTGACCTCGCCCGTCCAATCCGCGCTATTAAAGCGGGCCTGATAAATCAGGGTATCTTCCTGAATGCGGGTAGAGTTCGCAGTGATCGCTGATGCAGAGCTGGTTTGCTCTCGAATAGATTGCAAAGCTGAGTTCATAGCTGCAGCCAAGCTATCAGCATCATTGGCAGTATAATATGAACCATGCCCATACTCGGCTGCATCACTCAGCATCTGATTGGACTCAGCAAAACCAACTGTAAAGGTCTGTAGATTTTGCTTAACGAAGCCGAGGGAATTATAGCTTTTACCCGCCAAATCGTTTCCACTTTTCATCATGTCGATGTCATAAGAAAACTTAGCAATATCATCTAGATATAGAGTATACCCTTCATCCTCTTCCGTAACTCCTTGCGGCTGATAACCATCCGAATATTTTGGCGAGGGTGTAAGGCTCGCTGTCGCAGGTGCGAGGCCATCCCAGTTAGGCAGGGATGCAGACGTATCCGCCACATCGTCCGGGTCGTTAGAAGGGAATGTAGTGTCATAAGTGGGCAAGCCATCCGTTATCACAATTCCAAAATTCTTCTGACAACGATACTGAATTGGGCTGGTGTAAGTACCAGTTTGCCCACTGCCTTTGGACAGGCCTCTAAAATAGCGACTAACCTCATAATAGGCCTCAGCCAATGGAGTGGAAGTATTGGGGGTTAATGCATCGATTTTTGTATTCAGCGTACTTTGAGTAGAACCAACAGCGGCCTCCAACTCACCACCAGTTTTCCCAATAAAACTAAAAAGCCCGAAACGCATAGAAGAATTATTAGCGATTACGTTTTTAGCAACGGACTTAGCCACACTCATGCGAAAATCTTTTGGAAACCCTTCAAGAGCTGTGAAATCAGTTCCCGTTTCGTATTTTCCTACTAGATACGCTATGTAGTTTTGAACAAACCAAGTATTCCCTCCACCAACAGGATCAGGAAACCTCAAGCATTTTGTAGAAACACCATTCAAGCGAAAACTAGAGAAGTCAGTAGCGCACCCACCTTGCTTCATGTCACTCTTCGTAATATAAGTACCACTTTCTGACGCCAAGTCCTGCCACCGACTACCATTCCAAAAATCTACAGAACCACCCTGAAAATAATTAACATCATTATCATAGCCCTGTTCCCAGATGATATGCCGCATACTTCCCGAATCATCCATCAACAGCATGACATTTGGAGAAACAGCTGAAGACAGGTACAAGGGCTGGTTCGGGAAAGGTCCAATAGCATAGGCAGGGGATGCCACGTAAAGGGCAAATGCTGCCCCTATGAGGACACTCTTGATATTACGCATATTTTCATTCCTCAACGGCTGTAGGTTGCTTGTAGCAAAACCACAGCATCGGTCGAACCACCCACGGCCCGAGCCGTAATGCGGTATGAATTGACGACAGAAACTTCGATTTGATCGGATGGGCCAGTGGCTTGCGTCGTAAGCCACTCAATGACATAGCGTGGAACCGAATTCACCCCTGCCAGACTGGCGCCTGCACGCGAGCGACTTGCCCAAGGATAGTTTGCCGCGGTAGGTTTCGCACCGGTGTAATCCGGACTGAGCAGCCCTCCGGTTCCACTGGCGGTAAAAGTTGGGCTCTGCTCTCGCAGAAAAGCCTCACCTTCACGCAAAGCAGCCTCCGCCGCTTGGAAAGCCAAATTACGATCTCGCTCGTTACCTGCCATTCGCTCTTGTAACGTCGAGTCTTGAATGGAGGAAACACCAATCATGGTTAGCAACAGTAAAAAGACCAAACTGATAATCAGTGCAGAACCACGCTGACGCATGAAATCGACTTTTTCATGATTCTTCTTCATCGCACACGATTCCTAATCGCTACAGCCGATCCGAAAACCTGGCGAAGTCTCCCATCAGCAGGAACGGCAGCACCGTTGAAAGTTAACTGCTGTGCGGCAGCACCGCTGCCTACTACATTTCCTTCAGTGCTTTGCATCAGCAGACTAAACCGAACGCTTACAACTTTCGACCAATCAGTGACGTTATTTGCTGTCTGATAACTATTGGCAATCATACTGGCTCCCGTCGCAACGCCATATTCGATCTGCATATCTTGCACACCCTCAACCAACTCCACCGGATTGGCACTAGCATCGCTCCGATTAGCAAATTTTTTCGTCACCCACAAAGCCCGGATAGGATCACCGGATGCAGTAGCACGCCCGGTATCACGAATAAAATAGTCAATACTTTCAAACGCAAACAACTCGGCATCATCTCCATAGGCTTTACTCAGCCTATTGCTTGTATTGTAGTTATTTGCGTGAGCTATCGTCTCATGAGAACTCCCACTCGACACGTTGGTTGCCCTGAAGATATCCGCCGAGAGACAATCTGATATGAACAGCGCATCCCCTGCGACCAACTCCAAGGTATTGGTTTCGATCTGAATATTGGCATTGTCGGTCGACATATTCCCGACCAACCCAACCCCGGCATTGGATGCCTTGCGTATCGAAAGAACATCAGTACCCGCCACTGCATTCCAAGAGTTGGTGGCGGCGATGTTATTCACCCCCCCAATAATTTGCCCTAGAGGATTAGCCACATCGATTGGCGCCGGATTTGCGATCACATTAATAGCGATTTCATCGATATTGCCACATCCCATAAAACCAGCCATACGAATGTCCTTGGCAAGGAAACCTACCGCGAACCGGCCATTTTCCTGAACTCGTGCCATGGAATCTTGCAATCGATGACTGGATTTGCTGGCCAGAAACATTTGAATGACCGCGGCCCCAATAATCAGGCTCAACGCCATAGCCACCAGTAACTCAACCAGACTCAAGCCTTTACTGCGATAAAAAGAAAATGACCGACTCATAAGCAATTCTTCTCGCACAGTCGGGTTTCAAAGGTGAATTGCTGCGCACCTTGCCCCCCTACCTTTGATTCGTCCCATTGCACGATCACTCGTAGTGTCTGTCCACTTCGAGAGATTGCCCCAGTCCCTGCCGGCAATTGGCTGCTTAATGCAGCTTTCCACGTCCGAAGATCCTGATCGGCAATGGAAGTGCCGGTTGATGCCGCTGCGGTCAAAGATATGTCATAAGACCCTGCTAAGGCTGCGGGAGTATTAGCACGCATTCGATCAACGATGTCATAGGCAAGGAACGTTGCCTGCGATCTCACCGAAGCCGTTTGATTGACTCTCATCGCATTCAGTTGAAGCCCGACCATCCCCAAGATGCCTATACCCAGCACCAACATGGAAATTAGTATTTCAATAAGACTGAAGCCTTTCATGGTATTGCGACTCGGCATCACTGGCACTCCTTGCGCTTGACGGTGGCGCGCCCCACCGCATTTATGGTGATGATCCGTTCATAGCGGCAGTAGCTAGTTCCTACGTTGAGACTGAAATTGGTATCCGTTCCTGCGGTGACACCGCTCAAACGACCATCAGAAGAGAAAATCACTTGGGAAGTCTGTGATGTAAGAGTATTGGAAGCAGTCCAGGCAGGGAAAAGGCGCAGCAACTCGCTATCGTCGAAAGTATTATTACCGTTCGAATCCACCCAGACTCGCCATCCCTGATGCCAGTTTCCGTTATTCAGTGCCGATACGCGAACTGCCGCACCCCGCTTGATTGCTTCACTTCGCGCCAAATTAAAAGCATTGGTGAGAAGATTCGTCTGTGTCTGGGTGCGGTTGGATCGGATCAGATCCTGAAAGCTTGGCACTGCGAACGAGAGGATGACCGCCAATACGGCAATGGTCACCATCATCTCAATGAGCGTAAAACCTCGTGAGGATTGCATGGAAAAACTCTCTGTTTCAGTGCGGTCAACCATAGGGGGCTCAATCACCGCTGTCATGAGGAAGCGGATGACCGCTCAAGGAATGGCGACAACCGGACACCCCTCAGTAAACCGAACGGATACAAAAGGTAGGATACCCATGAAAAACGTGAATGGATTCACGCTACTGGAAGCTATTACCTCGACTATGGTGCTGATTATCCTGGCATCGCTCGCAATTCCCTACTTCGGAAATCTGCTACGAATTCAGCAGCTCGAGAGCAGCACTCAAGCCATGCAGACGAGCCTATCGCTCGCACGACAGGAAGCAATTAAGCAAGGGAAGAGTTTTACGTTGGCCCCAACAGGAATGACATGGGCCGATGGATGGACGCTATTTCAAGATGCCAATAGAAACGGGGCACCCGACTCTGGAGAGCTCGTCTTCAGAAGTTTTCCTCCATTACCAAATGGAGTGATTCTCGTGGGAAATGAAAACGTGAGCGAATACATCCAATATACACCTGATGGGCGAACCACTCTATTGAATGGCGGATTTCAGGCGGGAACATTAACTCTGTGTCGGCAGGGAACTACGATTAGTTACGAGCTCATCCTAAGCAAGAGCGGAAGAGTCCGTCGGAATAAACAGCAACACACCTGCCCATAGAAGCAGCCGGTTGATGCTACCCCAAAACCCGCACCCTCAACTCCTTCGGCATGGAGAACGTAATATTCTCCTCACGCCCGCTCAATTCCGAAACTTCTCGGGCGCCCCATCCGCGCAGGCGTTCGATGACGCCTCGTACCAGTCTTTCCGGGGCAGAGGCGCCAGCGGTGATGCCGATGTTGCGGACGCCGTCGAACCAACCTCGCTGCAGGTCTTCGGCACCATCGATGAGGTAGGCTGGCGTTCCCATGCGTTCGGCCAGTTCGCGCAGGCGGTTGGAGTTGGAGCTGTTGGGGCTGCCGACCACCAGTACCACATCGCACTCGTCAGCAAGCTGTTTGACGGCATCCTGGCGGTTTTGCGTGGCGTAGCAGATGTCGTCCTTGCGCGGTCCGCCGATGTTGGGGAAACGCTTGCGTAGCGCGTCGATGACGCGGCTGGTGTCGTCCATCGACAGGGTCGTCTGGGTGACGAACGCCAGCGAGTCTGGGTCCCGTACCTGAAGACGCTCGACATCCTCTTCGTCTTCGACCAGATAGATGGCGCCACCATTGCGCTCATCATACTGACCCATGGTGCCCTCCACTTCGGGGTGGCCGGCGTGACCGATCAGGATGCATTCGCGACCGTCGCGGCTGTAACGCGCCACTTCCATATGGACCTTGGTTACCAGTGGACAGGTGGCATCGAAGACTTTCAGGCCGCGTCGATCGGCCTCCTGACGCACAGCCTGAGAAACTCCGTGCGCACTGAAGATAACGATGACGTTGTCCGGTACCTGGTCCAATTCCTCTACGAAGATGGCACCGCGGGAACGCAGGTCTTCGACGACGAATTTGTTATGCACCACCTCATGCCGCACATAGATGGGCGGCCCGAAGACTTCCAGGGCGCGGTTGACGATTTCGATGGCGCGGTCGACGCCAGCGCAGAAGCCGCGGGGGTTGGCAAGTTTGATGAGCATGGCGTTGTCTCGGCGCGCAGAGGCAGGTTTTGCGGAGTTTAACGCGTTTCCTCTTCCAGCATGGGGAGAGGAAACATGGCGTCAGAGCGGACGTACTTCGAGAATATCCACTTCGAAGTTCAAGGCCTTTCCGGCCAGGGGATGGTTGAAGTCGATGGTGACCTGCGTTTCGTCGAAGGCTTTGACGATGCCGGGAAGCTCGGTGTTTGCCGCATCGTTGAAGATCACCAGCAGCCCTTGCGACAAGTCCATGCCTTCGAACTGGCTTCGCGGCATGATCTGTACATTCTGCGGATTGGGCTGGCCAAAACCCTGCTCCGGTTCGATCGGCAGCACACGCTTGTCGCCAGCCTTCAGGCCGTAGAGCGCTTGCTCGAATCCGGGCAGCAGGTTGCCATCGCCCACCTTGAACGTTGCTGGCTTCTTATCGAAGGTACTGTCCACCACCTCACCGTTTTCCAGCTTGAGGGCGAAATGCAGGGTGACTTCCTTATCCGGGCCTATACGCTGTTCAGTCATGGGCGGGTTCTCCGGATTTCTTACTCTTTAACATATCCAGCGCCAGCATGACGGCGCCAACGGTGATGGCGCTGTCGGCCAGGTTGAACGCAGGGAAATACCAGCGGCTCTGCCAGTGCACCAGAATGAAGTCGACCACATGGCCATAGGCGATGCGGTCATAGAGGTTTCCCAAGGCACCTCCCAGGACCAGTGCCAATGCGATTGCCAGCCAAGTCTCGTCCGTCTTGAGACGTTTGAGCCAGACCAGCAGCACGGCACTGACGACAACGGCGATCAAGGCGAACAGCCAGCGCTGCCAGCCAGACTCTCCGGCGAGGAAGCTGAAGGCCGCGCCGGTGTTGTAGGCCAGGGTCCAGCTGAAATAGTCAGGGATCACCACGATCTGCTGGTACAGGCGCAGCGTATCCTCGAAATAGAACTTGCTGGCCTGGTCAAGCACGACGACCAGCACGGTGAGCCAGAGCCAGGAAAGCTTGCCGAAGCGAGACGTCATACCGTCACCTCGACAGCCATAAAGCAACGTGCCTCAGGCATAGTGCCGGACCTCACCCTGCCCTTCGATGTTCTCGACGCAACGGCCACAGATTTCCGGATGGGCCGGGTTGACCCCGACGTCCTCGCGGTGGTGCCAGCAGCGGCCGCATTTGGCGTGCTCGGACTTGCGCACCAGCAACTTGAGTCCAGCCAGCTCGCTGGCTACCGCATTGGCCGGCGCATCGGCCAGCGGCGCCAGGGTCGCCGTCGACGTAATCAAAACGAAGCGCAATTCATTGCCCAGTTTGGCCAGATTCGTAATGAGCGACTCTTCGGCGTAGAGAGTAACCTCCGCCTGCAGGTTGCCACCGATAGCCTTGGCGGTACGCTGATTCTCCAGCTCCTTGTTCACGGCGGCCTTGACTTCCATCACGCGCGCCCAGAAATCTCGGCCCAGCTCTGCATCGCTCGGCAGCGAGCCAAGCCCCTGGTACCAAGTATTCAGCATCACCGACTCGTTACGCTTGCCTGGCAGATACTGCCAGATTTCCTCGGCAGTGAACGCCAGGATCGGCGCGATCCAACGCACCAGCGCCTCGGCGATATGGAACAGGGCCGTCTGGCAGGAGCGCCGGGCGACGCTGTCGGCCGCCGTGGTGTATTGACGGTCCTTGATGATGTCGAGATAGAAGCCGCCCAACTCCTGAACGCAGAAGTTATGGACCTTCTGATAGACGTTCCAGAAACGGTAGCTACCGTAGGCCTCTTCGATCTCGCTCTGGAGCAACGCCGCACGGTCCACGGCCCAGCGGTCCAACGCCAGCATGTCATTGGCCGCGAGTAAATCCTTGGCCGGGTCGAAGCCGTTCAGGTTGGCCAACAGGAAACGCGCGGTATTACGGATACGCCGGTAGGCATCCGCACTGCGCTGCAGAATTTGCTGGGAAACCGCCATTTCGCCGGAGTAATCGGTTGCCGAGACCCACAGGCGCAGGATGTCCGCCCCCAGGCTATCGGTGACTTGTTGCGGGGCGATCACGTTGCCCAGCGACTTGGACATCTTGCGGCCGTTCTCATCCACGGTGAAACCGTGGGTCAGCAACGCCTTGTACGGAGGATGCCCGTCGATGGCGCAGCCGGTCAGCAATGAGGAATGGAACCATCCGCGATGTTGGTCGGAGCCTTCGAGGTAAAGGTCGGCACGCGGCCCCTGAGCATGACCGAGCGGGTGCGAACCACGCAGTACATGCCAATGCGTGGTGCCCGAATCGAACCAGACATCCAGGGTGTCGCTGATCTTGTCGTATTGCGCAGCCTCATCACCGAGCAACTCGGCGGCGTCGAGTTTGAACCAGGCTTCGATACCCTCTTTCTCGACACGTTGGGCTACCGCCTCCATCAGCTCCGGCGTGCGCGGATGCAGTTCGCCGCTGGCCTTATGCAGGAAGAAGGGGATCGGCACCCCCCAGTTGCGCTGACGCGAGATACACCAGTCCGGACGGCCGGCAATCATGCCCTGCAGACGCGCCTGGCCCCAGGAAGGAACGAACTCGGTCTGCTCGATGCCGGCCAATGCACGCTGACGCAGGGTATCGCCCTGGTTCGGCTGCTTGTCCATGCCGACGAACCACTGCGCCGTTGCGCGATAGATCAGCGGAGTCTTGTGGCGCCAGCAGTGCATATAGCTGTGGCTGATGCTTTCGTGTTTCAGCAGGCAACCGACCTCGGCGAGCTTCTCGACGATCTGCGGGTTGGCCTTCCAGATGAACTGCCCGCCGAAGAACGGCAGGGAATCGACATAGACACCGTTGCTCTGCACCGGATTGAGGATGTCGTCGTTATGCATCCCATAGCGCTTGCAGGTGACGAAGTCGTCCTCGCCATAGGCCGGCGCCGAGTGAACGATCCCCGTACCGGCATCCAGCGCCACGTATTCGGCCAGGTAAACCGGTGACAGACGCTCGTAGAGCGGATGACGGAAGTTCAGATTCTCCAGGCGCTCGCCCTTGGTCGTGGCGACGACCTGCCCCTCGAGGCCATAGCGTTTCAGGCTGGCCTCGACCAGCTCAGCCGCCAGCACCAACAACTTGTCGCCGATGTCCACCAGGGCATAGTCGAATTCGGGGTGCGCATTTAGCGCCTGGTTAGCCGGGATGGTCCAGGGTGTGGTGGTCCAGATCACGATGCAGGCGGGCTTGCCCAGGGAGTCGAGCCCGAATGCCTCTGCCAGAGCCTTGTCGTCGGCACTTGGGAACGCCACGTCGATGGCATCGGACTTCTTGTCCTGATATTCGACCTCGGCTTCCGCCAGTGCGGAACCGCAGTCGAAACACCAGTTGACCGGCTTCAAACCTTTGAACACGAACCCTTGCTTGACCATCTCAGCCAGCGCGCGGATTTCCCCCGCCTCGTTGGCGAAATCCATGGTCTTGTATGGATTATCCCAGTCGCCGAGCACACCGAGACGAATGAAGTCGGCCTTCTGCCCTTCGATCTGCTCGGTCGCGTAGGCACGGCAAAGTTCGCGGGTCTTGTCGGCGGGCAGGTGCTTGCCGTGGGTGGTTTCCACCTTGTGCTCAATGGGTAGGCCATGGCAGTCCCAACCCGGCACGTAGGGTGCATCGTAACCGGCCAGAGTCTTCGAACGGACAATGATGTCCTTGAGAATCTTGTTGACCGCATGACCGATGTGAATATTACCGTTGGCATACGGCGGGCCGTCGTGCAGGACGAACTTCGGGCGCCCCTCGCCGATCTGCCGCAGCTTCCGGTACAGGTCAATGCTGCTCCAGCGCTGCAGCATCTCCGGCTCGCGCTGGGGCAGGCCGGCCTTCATCGGAAACGCCGTTTCCGGCAGGTTGAGGGTCGCTTTGTAGTCGGTCATGTCGTTCAGGCTCTTTATTGAAGCGGTTGACCGAGCCAGTAGGCCCGGGCGGCGGCGATGTCCGCATCGATCGCCGTCTTCAGCGCCTCCAGGGAGGCGAAACGCTGCTCGTCTCGCAGCTTGTGGTGGAATGCCACCGTCAGGCGACGGCCATACAGGTCGCCGGCAAAATTCAGCAGATGTACTTCCAGGTGGGCCTGTCCGTCGCCCTTCACGCTCGGGCGGACACCGATATTGGCCACACCCTGCAGGCGCCGCCCATCGTCCACCCTGGCACTGACCAGATAGACGCCGGACAGCGGAACCCGGCAGCGCTTGAGCTGCACGTTCGCAGTCGGTGCGCCCAACTGACGACCGAGCTTCTGGCCATGCAACACCCGTCCAGTGATGCAATACGGCCGGCCCAGCAAGCGCTCGGCCAAGACGAAATCGCCCGCCGCCAGCGCTTGGCGGACACGTGTGCTGCTGACACGCTCGCCATCCAGTTCGACGGTTGCCGCCGCTTCGACCGTGAAACCCTCGCCAGCGCCGGCCTGTTGCAGAAACTCGAAATCGCCGGCACGATCGCAACCGAAGCGGAAATCGTCACCGACCTCCAGATGCTTCACTCCCAGCCCCTCCACCAGCACCGCATGCACGAACTCGGCCGCGCTGAGTTCACGCAAACGTCGGTTGAAAGCCAGACATAGCACCCGATCGACGCCCTCGGCAGCCAGCAGCTCGAGCTTGTCGCGCAGGCGCGTCAAACGGGCCGGAGCGCTATCCGGAGCGAAGTACTCCCGCGGCTGAGGCTCGAAGATCACCACGCAACTGGGCAAACGCAACTCCGCCGCACGTTCGCGCAGTCGCTTAAGGATCGCCTGGTGACCACGGTGCACCCCATCGAAATTACCGATGGTGGCAACACAGCCCCGATGCTGGGGAAGCAGGTTATGAAGACCTCGGACCAGCTGCATAACACGCATCTTGCTCACAAAGTGGCCGATTATACGCACACCCGAGGCCCGGTAACAGTTCGGCCGGACCTCGCATCAAGCAGGCGCTGCCGCGCGCAGGTCAGGAAACCGCTCGCCGGGAAAAATCCCTGAGCCGGAAGCCCAGTAGCAGCAACATACCGAAGTAGGCGAATACTCCGACCGTCACCAGTCCACCGAGACGCAACAGGCGTGTCAGCATCACACCCTCGTCCCAGGCCGGCATGACCTGCATTAACCCGAACAGTGCCGCAGCCATGACCAGCACCGCCACAACCAGCTTCGTCAGGAACAGAACCCACCCCGGCTGCGGCTGGAACAGCCGCTGCGCGCGCAGTTTCCAGTAAAGCAGGCCGGCATTCAGACAGGCACCCAGGCCAATGGCCAGAGCCAGACCGGCATGCTGCAAAGGAAAGATCAGCGCCAGGTTCAGCAATTGCGTTACAACCAGGGTGAATACAGCGATACGCACCGGTGTCCGGATGTTCTGCTGAGCATAGAAGCCCGGCGCCAGCACCTTGACCAGAATGATACCCAGCAGACCGACCGAATAGGCAATCAGGGCACGCTGGGTCATCAGGGCATCGTGGGCCGAGAACTTTCCATACTGGAACAACGAAACCGTCAGCGGCTCGGCGAGCAATGCCAGAGCGACCGCACAGGGCAACACCAACAGGAAGCACAGCCGCAGGCCCCAATCGAGCAGCCGCGAATATTCCTTGCGGTCCTGGCTGGCATAAGTCTTGGCCAATGACGGCAGCAGAATGGTGCCCAGCGCCACCCCCAGCACGCCGGATGGCAGCTCCATCAGGCGATCGGCGTAATACATCCAGGATACCGAGCCGGCCACCAGAAACGATGCGAAGATGGTATTGATGATCAGCGAAACCTGGCTGACCGAAACCCCCAGGATAGCTGGCAACATCTGCTTCAGAACACGCCAGACGCCCGTATCGCGCAGATTTAGTCGAGGCAGGACGAGCATGCCGATCTTCTTCAACGACGGCAGCTGATACAAAAGCTGGAGCAGCCCCCCGGCCAACGCAGCCCATCCCAGCACCATGACGGGAGGATCGAAATAGGGCGTTAGGAAGAGTGCGAAACCGATCATGCTGACATTCAGCAGTGTCGGTACGAACGCCGGCACGGAAAAACGGTTCCACGTGTTGAGGATAGCGCCGGCCAGCGACGACAGCGAAATCAGCAGAATGTAGGGAAAGGTTACCCGCAGCAGCGAGGTCGTCAGTTCGAACTTCTCCGGCTCGTCAGCGAACCCCGGCGCGCTGATCCAGATGATCCAGGGAGCCACAAGCACGCCTAGCAAGGTGACCAGAGCCAGCACGAGCGTGAGCAGGCCGGACACATAGGCGATGAACGTACGCGTCGCCTCCTCGCCCTGCTGGGTCTTGTATTCCGCCAGGATGGGCACGAATGCCTGGGAAAACGCCCCCTCGGCAAAGATGCGCCGCAACAGATTGGGCAACTTGAAGGCGACGAAGAAGGCATCCGTCGCCATGCCGGCACCAAAAATACGGGCGATGATGGTATCGCGCACGAAGCCCAACACCCGCGACAGCATGGTGATGGAGCTGACGGCTGCCAGCGACTTGAGTAGATTCATGGCATTGATCGCTACTGTATTTTCTGGCCACTCGGTCGACGGCAAAGATGGACGTCGGAGCGAAGCCGCCGAGTGTAGAGGCCGCCCGCGAATAAATCATCCAGCGCCAGCGGACACGCTCGTCGAACGGCGCCTGAGAAGAATGCCGCCACCCTTGACAAGCCAGGGGGAGGTCGGCATGATTCGCGGCCTTATTTGTTTGTATCCCTGTTTTCGAGGAGCTTGACGGTGGCCAATACACCTTCTGCCAAAAAACGCGCCAAACAGGCTGAGAAGCGTCGTAGCCATAACGCCAGCCTGCGCTCCATGGTTCGTACCTACATCAAGAACGTGGTCAAGGCGATCGACGCCAAGGACCTGGAAAAGGCTCAAGCCGCCTACACCCTGGCTGTGCCGGTAATCGACCGCATGGCCGACAAAGGCATCATCCACAAGAACAAGGCAGCTCGCCACAAAGGCCGTCTGAATGCCCACATCAAGGCACTCAGCGAAGCCGCTGCCGCCTAAGCGCAACGGATGCTGCACAAAAAACCGGCCAAATGGCCGGTTTTTTATTGCCTTCTTCTTTGCGGATCGTCAGCGACAACCCGCAAAGACCGTTACTTCCAAGGCAGGATCGGAATGGCCGTCACCGCGTTCTGCGGACTACCCTCTATTACCCGGTCGCTATAGACCAAATAAACCAGGGTATTGCGCTTTCGATCGAAGAATCGCACGACCTGCATGGTCTTGAAGACCAGCGAAGTGCGCTCCTTGAACACTTCCTCCCCTTCCTTCAGCTCGGCTCGAAAGCGGATAGGCCCCACCTGACGACACGCAATGGAGGCCTCCGCACGATCCTCGGCCAGCCCAAGCCCACCCTTGACACCACCCGTCTTGGCACGGGACAGATAGCAGGTCACGCCTTCCACCTTGGGATCATCGAACGCCTCGACGACGATTTTGTCGTTCGGCCCCACCCACTTGAATACGGTGGACACCTCACCTATCGGCTCGGCCGCCGCCACGAGCGGAAACAGTAGCACACCACACAGCAATCCTTTGAACGCCGGCATTACAAACTCCCGAGAAATCAGACCAGAATCAGATTGTCGCGATGAACCAGCTCCGGCTCATCCACATAACCCAGCAACTTCTCGATGGCATCGGAGGGCTGCCCGATAATTTTCTGAGCCTCGACGGCACTGTAGTTGGCGAGACCCCGCGCAACTTCGCGACCATCCGGCCCCACGCATACCACCATTTCGCCACGCCGGAAGTTACCCTGCACCCCCTTCACTCCGACCGGCAGCAGGCTCTTACGATCCTGCACCAGCGCCTTCACCGCGCCGGCATCCAGAGTCAGCGTGCCGCGAGTCTGCAGATGCCCCGCCAGCCACTGCTTGCGTGCCGCCAGCAGGCCCCGCTCGGGCGCCAGCAAGGTTCCCAGGCGCTCGCCCGATTTGAGCCGATCCAGCACTCGCTCGATCTGCCCACCGACGATAATGGTGTGCGCCCCGGAACGCGCCGCGAGGCGCGCCGCACGCAATTTGGTCTGCATCCCTCCCCGCCCGAGCGCACCACCGGTACCCCCCGCCACTGCATCCAGCGCCGGATCATCGGCACGCGCCTCATGGATCAGCTTCGCATCGGGATTGCTTCGCGGATCGGCATCGAACATGCCGTCACGATCAGTGAGGATGACCAACAGGTCCGCCTCCACCAGGTTGGCCACCAGCGCCGCGAGGGTATCGTTGTCGCCGAAGCGGATCTCGTCGGTGACGACGGTATCGTTTTCGTTGATCACCGGAACCACCCCCAGCTCCACCAGGGTGCGCAGGGTGCTGCGTGCGTTCAGGTAGCGCTTGCGATCGGACAGATCGTCATGGGTCAGCAGGATCTGGGCGGTATGCTTGCCGTGCTCGGCGAAACTGGATTCCCAGGCCCGGATAAGACCCATCTGGCCGATTGCGGCAGCAGCCTGCAATTCGTGCATCGCCTTCGGGCGAGCCGTCCAACCCAGCCGACTCATGCCCGCCGCCACGGCGCCGGAAGACACCAGCACCAGCTCGACGCCCGCTTCGCGCAGGGCCACCATCTGCCGGACCCAAACCGCCATGGCCGCCCGGTCCAACCCGCGCCCATCGGCGGTCAGCAGGGCACTACCGATCTTGACTACCCAGCGCCGCGCGCCGGTCACCTTGTCCCGCATTTCTCAACCCCAAGCCAGTCAGAACAACGCCGCTATGAAAGCGGCGCTGAACGATACCTCATTGTCAGTCACGGACGTAGATGATCTCGGGACCATCTTCGTCATCCTCGAAGTCGTCATCCCAATCGTCATCACCGATATCGTCGACACTCTTCAGGCCAGCGCGACGCAGGGCACGGCGATCATCCAACGCCTGTAGGCGTGCACGCGCCTCGTCTTCGATACGCCGATCCAGTTCGATCAACGCCTCGGCGTACGCAGGATCTTCAGCCTTGCGCAGTTCACGCTCATCGAGATAACGCATGATCGCCTGCGAGAGCGCTTCGGTCCCTTCGCTTTCCAGCGCCGAAATCACATGGACAGGGCCTTTCCAATCGAGCCGCTCGACCACGGAACGAACACGCTCTTCGCGCTCCTCCTCGAGCAGTTGATCAGCCTTGTTCAGTACCAACCAACGGTCCCGCTCAGCCAGCGCCGGGCTGAATTTCTCCAATTCGCGAATGATGACCTCCGCAGCCTCAGCCGGATCGCTGCCGTCCACCGGTGCCATATCCACCAGATGCAACAGCAAGCGGGTACGCGCCAGGTGCTTGAGAAAGCGGATTCCTAACCCAGCCCCCTCAGAAGCGCCTTCGATCAACCCTGGAATGTCGGCGACGACGAAACTCTTGTAGCGACCGACACTGACCACACCGAGGTTCGGCACCAGCGTAGTGAACGGATAATCAGCCACCTTGGGCTTGGCTGCGGAAACGGAACGAATGAACGTGCTCTTGCCGGCATTCGGCAAGCCAAGCAGGCCAACATCGGCGAGCACCTTCAATTCCAGCTTGAGATCACGCGCTTCGCCCGGCTTGCCAGGAGTGGTCTGCCGCGGCGCACGGTTGGTGCTGGACTTGAAGCGGGTATTACCCAACCCATGCCAACCACCCTGGGCGACCAGCAGGCGCTGACCCGGCCTGGTCAGGTCGCCGATGACTTCCTGAGTCCCCGCATCGATCACCGTCGTGCCAACCGGAACGGGCAGAATGAGGTCATCCCCTTTCGCACCGGTACAATCGGTACTGCCACCCTTTTCCCCGTTCTTGGCCGCAAACCGACGCGTATAGCGGTAATCGACCAGGGTATTGAGGTTCTCGTCGGCCTCCAGGTAGACGGAGCCACCATCGCCACCATCCCCACCGTTGGGGCCACCTTTCTCGATGAACTTCTCGCGACGGAAGCTCATCATGCCGTTACCGCCGTCGCCGGCCTTTACAAAAATCGATACTTCATCGACGAATTTCATGGAACGCCTCCCGCCCTAGGGCGGGCTGAGTAAAAACGAAGAACTATAGGATACAGAAACAAAAAAGCCCCGTCGCATGACGGGGCTTCTTCAGCAAGGCCGGACTCAGGCAGTCACGACGCTCACGTATTTGCGACCGAAAGCGCCCTTGGTCTCGAACTTGACCACGCCATCCACTTTCGCGAACAGGGTGTGATCCTTGCCCAGACCAACGCCGTAACCGGCATGGAACTGAGTACCGCGCTGACGCACGATGATGTTACCGGCCTTGATAGCCTGGCCACCGAACATTTTCACGCCAAGGCGTTTACTTTCTGAGTCGCGACCGTTGCGGGTAGAACCGCCAGCTTTTTTGTGTGCCATGAGTTCAATACTCCAAAAAGGGGATCAGGTAGTGCTTACGCCTGAATACCGGTGATTTTGATCTCAGTGAACCACTGACGGTGGCCCTGACGCTTCATGTGGTGCTTACGACGGCGGAACTTGATGATACGCACTTTGTCGTGACGGCCTTGGGAAACCACTTCGGCCACGACCTTGGCACCATCGACGACCGGAGCACCGATCTTCACGTCATCGCCATTGCCGACCAGCAGCACGCGGTCGAAAGTGACGGCTTCGCCGGTGGCAACTTCGAGCTTCTCGATCTTGAGGAACTCGCCTTCGGCGACTTTGTATTGCTTGCCACCGGTAACAATTACTGCGTACATGGAATATCTCCGTTGATCCTGCTCACCCAGCGCTTTATAGAAGGAGTGATCGGCTGGCATGGCTGCATGGGGCCGGATGGGACGCCCGTGCATTTGCGTAAGGCAGGGAAATGCCCAGGGAAGTTCAGGGGCCGCGATTGTACGCAAGGCGCCGCATCTCCGCAAGCGCCGCAGGGCTTTGCCTTGACAGCCCCTACCCTGCCCCCTAGCATGCCGCGCAACCTACGAGGAGCACGTAACGCTGATGCAACCCCAGGCCTTCTATAGCGTGGTGGCGGATGATTTTACCGCTGTCGATGGCATTATCCGCAAGCAGCTCGTTTCGCGCGTTCCCCTCGTGGAAAAGATCGGGGACTACATCATTTCCGCCGGCGGCAAGCGCCTTCGCCCCTTGCTGGTGCTGCTCTGCGGCAAGGCACTGGGACGTCAGGACGACGACCTGCGCCTGCTTGCCGCCACCATCGAGTTCCTGCATACCGCTACGCTGCTGCACGACGACGTAGTCGACATGTCCGGCATGCGCCGCGGTCGCTCCACTGCCAATGCGTTGTGGGGTAATGCCCCCAGCGTCCTGGTCGGCGATTTCCTCTATTCGCGCTCCTTCGAAATGATGGTGGAGCTCGGCTCCATGCCGGTGATGCGCATCCTTTCCAAGGCCACCCGGGTGATCGCCGAGGGCGAGGTCCTGCAGCTCTCCAAGGTGCGCGATGCCAGCACCACCGAAGAGACCTACATGGAAGTCATCCGCGGCAAGACCGCCATGCTTTTCGAGGCTTCGACCCACAGCGCCGCCGCCCTGGCCGGTGCCAGTCATGAGCAGAGCGAAGCGCTGCGCACCTTTGGCGATCATCTGGGCATTGCCTTCCAATTGGTCGACGATCTGCTCGACTACCGGGGAGATGCCGAGACACTGGGCAAGAACGTTGGCGACGATCTGGCAGAAGGCAAGCCCACCCTGCCGTTGATCCATTGCATGCGCGAGGGCACTCCTGAGCAAGCCGCCTTGGTTCGCCAGGCGATCCAGAAAGGTGGTATCGAGGATTTGGAAAGCATCCGTGCCGCAGTGGAGGCCGCCGGCGCGCTGGATTACACCGCCCGCCTGGCTCGCGATTACGCCGAACGCGCCATTGCCTGCCTCGACGCGCTACCCGCCAGCGAACACCGCGACGCCCTCGTCGAATTGAGCCGCTTCGCCGTCGCTCGCACCCACTGATTTTCCCTGCCTGAATGGCCCGCACTCGCGCGGGCCCTCTCCATAGTTCTTCGGATAACCGCAAGACGCCCGCTCATGCAGCGAGTGTAATGCCACACCTTTTCCCGTCGCCCGACGAAAGGTCAAATCAGAGCTTGCCATTTCACGAATAAGAATTATTCTCAACAAAACTTATTCAAGGAGATGCGCCATGACCTATCTGATTGACGCTTGGCTGGACCGCCCACACCCTTATCTACGCATCCTGAACCGGGACACCGGGGAGGTGTGCGCCATGCTGGAAGAAGATGCCATCGACGAGCTGCGCGACCTCGGCGAGCTCGATTTCGCCGGACTGAGTTCCAGCGAACCCGGTGTACTCAAGGAGCTGGTACGCAGCCTGTTCCTCTTCTGTTACGCGCGGGCATTGCGCCCAACCGGCCACGATCCGCACTGACCGAGCAAACGGCGCAAGGAAGCGCCAGGGCAGCCGTCGCCCGGGAGCCGGCTGCATGACGGGGGCAACGACGCTCTCGCGCCGGCCCTCGAGCGGAAACGGACTACCGTTCGAGGGCCACCCTTCGAATCAGAGGATTTCCAGCAGCTCGACGTCGAACACCAACACGCTGTGCGGCGGAATGCTGCCCACTGCCTGACCACCATAGGCCAGCTCGCTGGGCACATGCAGGCGCCACTTGCTGCCGGTATTCATCAGTTGCAGGGCTTCGACCCAGCCGGCGATCACACCGCCAACCGGGAATTCGGCCGGCTGGCCGCGCTCATAGGAGCTGTCGAACACACTGCCGTCGATCAGCGTGCCATGGTAATGGGTACGCACGTGATCCTCGCGGGACGGCTTGGCACCCTCGCCGGCCACCAGCACTTCATATTGCAAACCGGACGGTAGCACCGTGACGCCTTCACGCTTGGCGTTCTGCTCCAGGTACGCCCGTCCCGCACCGGCTGCGGCGTCAGCCTTGGCCTGAGCCTCGACTTGCATGCGTTCGCGGATCACACGGAAGCTGGCTGCCAGGGCGGTTTGCTCGACCCGGCTCGGCTGGCCGGCGAAAGCATCGGCCAACCCCGCCAGTACGGCGTCCAGGCTGACGCCCGGAGGTGGGTTGTCGCGCAACTGGTCGCCGAGCTGACGGCCGATACCGTAACTGACACGGGTTTCGTCGGTGGAAAGGTTGAGTTCGGACATCGTCTCGGCTCCGCAGGACAAAAAAGGGCCGCCAGACTAGCACAGTCCTCCGCCAGCCATGGCCGGCACACGCGCCGAGGCCGAAATCAGCCAGGCAACGAAAGCGAAATGGGGACGCAAACGATCTCGCCGTTATCCTCGCGGATGCCGCACATCTCGTCGTGCACCATGGTGTGGACCAGATTGCAGGGCAGCGTCGGCAGTGCATGCAGCAGTTCCCTGGCATGCTCGACGGAGCGCAGATGCATCGTGTGTCCCTGGTTATCGCTGAGCGGATGGGCGCCATCGTCCATCCGCGCCTCCAGGATGTATATGCCGCCTTCCAGGGAAATCAGATTCAATTCCTGGACATGCCCGGCGCGGGCATGGCTGGACAGATCATGCAGGTTCATAGCATCACCTCGCACCGATCCTCGTCGGTTTCTACAGTCTTCGTAGAAAACCCTGGGAAGTACAAGGCCAAGGGACAATCGCCCGTCCATTTCCGGACGGGCGGACCTGAAGGATGCGAAGCGGGTCAGTGCTTGGTCAGCTTGTCCAGATAGCCCATTGCGAACGCCGAGGCCACGAACGTCATGTGAATAATCACGTACCACATCAGCTTGGTGTCATTGATGTTTTGCGCATCCATGAACACCTTGAGCAGGTGGATCGAGGAAATCGCCACAATGGAAGCGGCCACCTTCATCTTCAGGGAGCCGGAGTCCATCTTGCCCAACCAGTTGAGCTTCTCCTTGCCTTCGTCGATATCCAGTTGGGAGACGAAGTTCTCGTAACCGGAAATCATCACCATCACCAGCAGACCGCCTACCAGCGCCATGTCGATAAGAGACAAAAGGACGAGGATCAGGTCGGCTTCGGCCATCGAGAAGATCGCCGGCAGCACATGGAAGATTTCCTGGAAGAATTTGATCGCCAGCGCCAGCAGGGCGAGAGACAGACCGAAATAGATCGGTGCCAGCAACCAACGGGAGGCATACATCGCGTTTTCGATAAAACGTTCCATGGGATCTCGCAGTTGAGTCGAACCGGCGCGGGAGTATACCAGCGTGTCGTGCAGGACCAAGACCGGACAGGGCGTTGGAAATACGCGTTAAAGATTGCGAATCGAGTTATCCCCGTGGACTGTGGATAAAGCTGTGAATCAGCACGGGAAGAATCTCTGCCACCGTGCAACCACGCAGTCTTCCTCGGGTTGCACAAAAGCTGAGCAGCCTCGTTTCAGCTCTCGGGCCGGAACTGGTAGTCGCCCAGATGCCGGCAGCGCTCGCCGTTCAGGCGGCGCAGCTCGGCCTGCAGATGCAGGCGCCAGATCATGGGTTCGGAGCAAGCTTCATAGCCTTGAACGGCCAGGCTTTCGGCTATCGCATCGAGTACGCCTTCGGCCACGAAAGGCCCGTGGAATGGGCCTTGGGACTTGATTGCGGAAGGTTGGGAGCCGGACATGCCAGCCGCGCAGAGAAGGGTCCAGAGCCCTCGCTCGCCGGCCAGAGGCAACACCACACATTCGATGCGCGTCACCAGTCCCAGGCATTGGCGGGTAAGACAGAGGCTGCGCGGCATGGCGGCGTTCCTCACAGGGTCCGGTCTCCAGCCTACACCCCGACAGGCTGCCGAGGGAAGGCTCGGGTTATCCCCGGCAGCTGTGGATAACACTGTGGACGACGCGGGGGTAGATCGCCACGCGCGCCGCCCAGCGTGGCCGTCTTGCCACTGCTCACTGGCTGACCAGCTAGCAGCGGCATCGCAACCCGTGGTTCACGCCGCCCCGGAGCCCTTCGGCTTGGGCGTACCCGGTTCCTTGGCCGGGCCTTTGCGGGTGGGCTTCTTCGCCGCCACCGCCGTGTTGATTTCCTCGGCGAGGGCCTTGGCCGGCCCCTTGTCTTCCTCTTCCATGCCCATCTCGGCGATTTCACGCAGGCGCTGCACCACCCGGGCATTCACACTGCCCTCGGGGAACTGCCCCTTCTCATCCGGAGTGCCGGCCGCTTCGCCCACCAGCAGCCCGAGCGCCTCGTCGACCTGGCGCACCGCGTAGACGTGGAAACGCCCTTCGCGCACAGCCTGCAGTACGCGATCGTCGAGCATCAGGTTGGTGACGTTGGCATAGGGAATGATCACCCCCTGTTCGCCCGTCAATCCTCGCGCCTCACAGAGGCGGAAGAAGCCTTCGATCTTCTCGTTGACCCCACCGACTGCCTGCACCTCGCCGAACTGGTTGATCGAGCCGGTGATGGCGAAGCACTGCTTGAGCGGTGTGCGCGACAGCGCGGAAATCAGTGTGCAGACTTCGCCCAGCGAGGCACTGTCGCCGTCGACGTAACCGTAGGACTGCTCCAGGGCGATGCTGGCGGAAATCTCCAGGGGAAACTCCTGGGCGTAGCGGCTGCCAAGGTAGCCGGTCAGGATCATCACCCCCTTCGAGTGGATCGGCTGACCGAGATTGACCTCGCGCTCGATGTCGACGATGCCGCTACCGCCCGGATAGACAGTGGCGGAAATCCGCGCCGGCACGCCGAACGCCGAATCACCCACCTCCAGCACTGTCAGGCCGTTGCATTTGCCGATGGCGGCGCCTTCGGTGTCGATCAGAATGATGCCTGCCAGCATGTCGTCGAGAATCCGCGCCGACACACGCCCCGTCCGGGTGGCCTTGGCCTTGAGCGCACGCTCGATATGGCCGACGTCGGTCACCGTGTCGCTGGCCAGTTGGCGGACGAAATCGGCTTCGCTGACCAGCTGGAAGAGATCGCCGATGCGTGCCGACAAGCGCCCCTGGTGCTCGGCCAGACGCGCGCTGTAGGTCGCCAGCCGGGCAACGGCGGCGGACGTCAGCGGTGCCATCCCTTCCTCCGAAGTGCGCGTCTTCAGCAATTGGGCGAATTGCTCCAGGCTGTCTTCGGCCAGCGGGATTTCCTCATCGAAGTCCACCAGGACGCGGAACATCTCCTGGAAGTCCGGATCGAGGTCCTGCAGCGTGTAATAAAGCTGGCGGGAGCCAATGATGATCACCTTGATCTGCAACGGGATCACCTGCGGCGTGAGCGTCACTGTCGCCAGGCGCCCCAACTCGGCCAGCGGCGATTCCATTTTCAACTGCCGCGAATGCAGGGCACGCTTGAGGGCATCCCAGACGAACGGCTCGCCGAAGAGTTTCTCCGCTTCCAGCACCAGGTATCCGCCGTTGGCGCGATGCAGCGCCCCCGGACGCAATTGCCGGTAGCTGGTATACAGCGCGCCCTGGTCGGTGCTGTATTCGATGCGGCCGAACAGGTTGTCGTAGGTCGGGTGCGACTCGAACACCACCGGAGCCCCACCGCTGGCATGGTGACCGACGATCAGGCTCGGGCTGTACTGGTCTTCCAGCATCTCGCGGCGCTGGGCATCCAGCTTATCGTCCAGCAACTGATCGACCACCGTTTTCAGCAGATTCACCTGCATGGCCTGGAGGTAGGCGCAAACTCCAGCGCACTCGGCATACTTTTCCGACAGAGGGGCCAGCAACGGCTGAAGCGCCAGGGTGATGGTCTCCTCGTTGAGCTGGCGCAACTGGTTGCTCGACTCGCGCTTCCATTGCGGCAGGCTGGCCAGCTCTTCGTTCAAGCGCTCTTCCAGCACCGCGATATCGCTATGGAATCGTTCGCGTTCGGCCTCCGGCAACTGAGCGAATTCGGCCTCGTCTAGCGCCTTGCCGTCCTTCATTGGCGTAAAAGCGATATTCGCGCTGTCGCGGTAAAGAGCGATGCCCTTCTCCAGCGACAACCGTTCGATCACGTCCAAAGCGCGGTCGTAGCGCTGGTTGAAGGCGCGATCGATGGCATTCTTGCGCTGCTGGTAGGTGGGATGTTCGAACACCGCCGGGAAGGTGGACAGCAGGTTGTCGATCAACTGGTTGACGTCGGCGATGAAATCGCTCGCGGTGCCGGCCGGAAGCTCCAGCACCTTGGGCTCCCGGGGCTCGTCGAAATTGTTCACATAGACCCAGTCGACCGGGGTCTCCAGACGCTTGGCTTCCGCCTTCAGGTAGCGCTGGACGAAGGAAAAGCGGCCGGTTCCCGGCTCACCCATGACGAACACGTTGTAGCCGGGGCGCGGCATCGCCACGCCGAACTGCAGCGCCTCGACCGCACGCTCCTGGCCAAGCACGCCACGGAAGGGCTCCAGATCATCGGTGGTGGTGAAGGCGAACTGGGAGGGATCGAAGGGGCGGGTCAGGGCGTCGGGTGCCAGGCGCAAGCCGGCAGCGAAAGGATCGGGCATCGGACATCCTTGAATCGGGCGGCAACAGCCGCGGGGGTGTTGCCTGCATTCTGGCGCTGCCCGTGCGCTCCTGGCAAGGCGTTCACTCAGCCGGCCCGATCCGCGCATTGCAGGCAGAATTCGGCCACCGGAAGCGCCGCCAGCCGCCGCTCGTCGATTGGTTCGCCGCAACGCTGGCAGTATCCGTAGCGTCCTTCGGCAAGGCGCAGCCTGGCCAGACCGACCTGACGCAAACCGGACTCGGCCTCCGCCAGCAGGGCCTCCAACACCTCGTCGTTCTCCCGCTGCGTCGCCTGCTCGGCGAAGTCGGGCGAGTGGCTGCACGCCAAGTCGCGGCGGATCGCCGCGGCGCGGGCCGCATACTCGGCAGCCAGGTTATCCAGGGCGGATCGGGGGTCGAACGAGGTCATGACGGACTCCTGGGAACGATGGCCCGGCCGGCCGGGCTCTTCGGTAACCAGTGTGTCGCCTTCGCCGCAATGGGCACTGATCCACATCAAGGAGGACGCAGGCCATCTGCCACTCGCTTGACAGCCCCGTCGACCTATCCAAAGCTCGACCGGACCAAGAGAAGAAGAAGAGTGACCTTGAAACGGATTTTGCCGTACCTCGCACTGAGTCTCTGCTCCCCGCTGCCTGCCGCTTCCCTGCCCTCCGGCGACCATCTCGACACACTCGCCGAAGCGCCCTATTGGCTCGCCCTCGGCCATTACGAACGCGGCAAGCTGGGCGGCTGGCGCAGTTATGTGGACGACGCCGGTTTCTTCCTCGCCGCCGAGGGCGACAGCGATCCCGCCGCCGAACTGCGCGCCACCGTCGAGGCGTTGTATGCCCCTGCCAGCCTCGGCGACAAACACGCGCAGTGCGTCTATCCGGCCCGCACCCGCTGGCTGCGCGAACAGTTGCGACTGGCTGACCTGCCCGAAGCGGCATGCCAGGAATACCGCACCTGGTATCAAGACGTGAATCCGCACAGTACGGTGCTGGTGTTCCCCGCTGCCTACCTGAACAGCCCGTCATCGATGTTCGGCCACACCCTGCTGCGCATCGACCAGGCTGACGTCGACAGCCATGGCACCGCCCTGCTCAGCTACGCACTGAACTTCGGCGCCTACATCGAGGGCATGGACAACAGCCTGCTCTATGCCTGGAAAGGCCTGATGGGTGGCTATCCCGGCCTGTTCGCCCTGGTGCCCTACCGCGACAAGCTGGGCGAATACAGCCGCCTGGAAAACCGCGATCTCTGGGAATACCGCCTGAACCTGACGCCCGAAGAGACCGGGCGCATGGTGGAGCACGTCTGGGAACTCAAGCAGGTCCGCTTCGATTACTACTTTTTCGACGAGAACTGTTCCTACCGCCTGCTGGAACTGCTGGAGGTCGCCCGCCCCGGCATCGAACTGACCGACGACTTTCCTCTGACCGCCATTCCCACCGACACCGTCCGGGCCGTGGTGGACGCCGGGCTGGTCGAGCGAATCGACTATCGCCCCTCGCGCGAACGCGAACTGTTGGCACGCGCCGAGCCGCTCGAACGCGACGAGCAGAACTGGGTCCTGCGCCTCGCCGACGACGAATCGCTACTGGGCGACCCCGCGTTCCTGGCGCCCTGGCCCAGGACGCCGCCTTCCGCCTGGTGCGCTACCGAGCGACCGGCGAAGAGCGCAACCGTACCATCGCCACGCGCAGTTTCCGCCTGTTACAGGGCATCAACCGTAACCCACCGCCAACGCTGGACATCGAACGCCCCGGCCTGCCCGAACAAGGTCATCGATCACGGACCTGGCAGCTCGGCCTCGGCAGCCGCGACGAGCGGGCCTTCGCCGAGTATGGCCTGCGCATGGCCTATCACGACCTCAACGACAACCTGCACGGCTTCCCGCTGGGCGCGCAGATCGAAATCCTTCAGCTCAAGATGCGCCAGTACGAAGGCAATCACTGGCAGCTACAGCGTCTGGATCTCGCCACCATCCGCTCGCTGACGCCACGCAATCACCTGCTCCAGCCCTGGTCCTGGCAGGTCGCCGGCGGGCTCGAGCGCGTGCCCGGCGAAAACGGCGACGAGCGTCTGGTCGGCCACTTCAATGGAGGCGTGGGCGGCACCTGGAAACTGAGAGAAGACCTGCTCGGCTTTGCCCTCGCCACCGCGCGCATCGAGCACAACCCGGACTTCGCCGCCGCCATCGCTCCGGCGCTCGGCTTCGATACCGGCGTGCTCTGGCGCAACCCCGTTGGCAACCTGACCCTGGAAGCCAAGGGCGACTACTTCCACAACGGCGAAGTCCGTCGCAGTCTCGGCCTGACCCAGCAATGGGAAGCCTCCCCCCGCCTGGGCTTGCGGCTGAGCGCCGAACGCCAGTTCAGCAGCCTGACGCCCCCGGAGAACGAGCTGATGCTGCAACTGCGCTGGTATCACTACTAGCTCAGCCCTCAGGATGCGAAACCACGGCGCCCCACTCCAGCCCGAACCGCGCCAGGTACTTGCGCAACCGGTCGGCGTCGTTGGGATTGGCCTTGCCTTGGCGCGACACAGCGAACAGCCGCCGACCGGCATCCGACAGGCTGCGCGCCTCGCGGCAAACGCCGATCACGGACTCCAGTTGCAGCCGGTCGAAGAGGTCCAGCCCAGCCAGTGTCTCGTCGCCCAGTAACGCACGCAGCGGGGTCGCGTCGGGTCCATCGCTTTGCCAGGCGCGCCGCAACCGTTGCAGTTCCTCCTCCACCAGTGTTTCGTCGATCCGGCCGCTGTCGGCCAACGTCGCCATTCGCGTGACGGAGGCCGACAGTTCGCGGAAATTGCCGGCCCAGCGCGCCTCCGCCGAAGTGGCGAACGCCAGGTAGCGGCGCCGCGCCTCGACGTTGAAACGCACCTGCCGACCCAGCTCGCGAGCATGCCGTTCCAGCTCGAAATCGATGTTCGGCTCGATGTCCTCGCGCCGCCCGGCGAGACCGGGCAGCTCGAACGTCCATAGATTGATACGGGCAAACAGGTCCTCGCGGAACAGCCCGTCCGTCACCCGACCGCGCAGGTCTCGGTGCGTGCCGGCGATCAGGAGGAAGTCGCTTTCCACCTCCCGGTCGCTGCCCAACGGGAAGAAGCGCCGTTCCTCGATGGCCTTGAGCAGCATGGCTTGCTCGTCCAGGCCCAGTTCGCCGATCTCGTCGAGAAACAGCATGCCGCCGTCGGCCGCCCGCAACAGGCCATCGCGCGCATTCTGCGCTCCGGTGAAAGCACCTTTGACATGGCCGAACAACGCGGACATGGCACCATCGCCGCGCAAGGTCGCGCAGTTCACTTCGACGAAGCGGCCTTGGATCTGATGCCGTGCACGCTTCAGCTCGTAGATTCGCCGTGCCAGGAACGACTTGCCCGCCCCCGTGGGCCCCACCAGCAGCATGGGCGCCCTGGAGCGAATGGCGACCCGCTCGATCTGCTCGACGGAACGGTTGAACGCCGCGTTGCGCGTGGCGATACCCGACTTGAGAAAGGCCAGCGTCTCTTGGCGCTCGCGGCGAAAACGCGAGGCGATGCGGTCGTAGCGCGACAGGTCGAGATCGATCAGGGTGTGGATGCCACTGGCCTTCCGCTCGGTATCCAGGCGCCGGGCCGGTGACGTCTGGACCAGCCGCGCAGGCAGATAACGCGCCTCGGTGAGCAGAAACCAGCAAATCTGCGCCACATGGGTCCCGGTGGTGATGTGCACCAGATAATCCTCATGCTCGGTATCGAAGGCGTAGCCCGAGGTGAAGTCGTGCAGAGCCCCGTAGACCTCTTCGAAATCCCAAGGATCGCGCAGTTGCATCGCATGCAGACGCACCTCGGTTTCCGGCGATACCTGGGCGATGTCATCGCGGATGCGCTCGGCCAGCCCCCGGTCGCGGGCATCCTCGCAGTGGATCAGCTCCAGGCGATGGATCAGCAGGTCGGGCTGCTGGCATAAGCCGACCGTGGGGCGCCATTTTCTCCAGCGTTCCGCGCCCTTGCCCACCCGGTCGAGAGTCGTTCCGAGAAAGCCGATGGCCACGGTTTGCCTTTCCGTCATAGCGATACCTAAAGATAAATAGCGATACAAAAATATAGCGTTTATCGTCATTCTCGATACAGCCGGATTACTTCCATCTCGCCTCACCCAGAAATAATTTCTTTAATTTCAAATAGATAAGAAATAAAGCGAAGCGACAGAGCACTCCTGGCACGCCACTCGCTATATCCCTTCCGACCGCATCGCCATGCAGGCCGACGGGCCGGGAGTTCCTCCCGCCGGTGCGCGGGCCCACCCTGGTGTTGGCGCCGCGTATGCCGCCGCAGCAATGATCGGTCGATGCCTGGTGGCTCAGTCGGTAGAGCAGTCGCCCGAGGCGGCCGTCGCAGGTTCGAGTCCTGCCCAGGCCTTCGATAGCTCAGTCGGGTAGAGCAGCCCTCGCAGAGGGCCTGTCGCGGGTTCGAGTCCCGCTCGAATACCTGCCCTTCCAAGGCAGTTCACACATGAGCAGTACCCGCTGGCGTGGCAAAGGGAAGGACCCGATGCCACCGCCGATCCGCCCGGCACCGAAGCCGCGCGACGGGCAGGACACGCATTGCAGCCGCAGGACGCGGCGCCGGATCAGGATGATCGCGATGCGGGCCGCCCCGACGTGCCGCGATGGACGCCCGGCGGATCGGCGAACGCCAGCACTGAAAGGAGAAGAAGAATGAAAATGCTGAAGCGCTTTGTAGTGAAGAAGAACGAACGCGGCCTGTTGTTTTCCGAGGGCGACTTCCAGTCCGTCCTGGAGCCTGGCCTGTACCTGCGCTTCGACCCGTTCAACCGGCTGGCGGTAGAAACCTGCAGCCTCAATGCCCCGTTGTTCGAGCACCGCATCGCCGGTTACCTGCGCAAGAACGAGCCCGCCCTGATCGAGCGCCACTTCGCGCGCATGGATCTGGGCGAGCACGAAGCCGGCCTGCGCTACGAAGACGATGTACTGGTGGAAATTCTTGCGCCGGGCGCCCGTCGTCTGTACTGGAAAGGCCAAGCCGACCAACGCCTGGAGCGCATCGGCCTGCGCCACGGCTACCGGCTGGATGCGGCGCTGGTCTCTGTGCTGACCCAACCCAGCCTGCGTAGCCAGGGCCTGGTGGGCCTCGACGCGATACTACTGGTGCAGGTACCGGCGTTCCAGGTCGGCGTGCTCAAGGTCAACGGCGATGTGGCAGAGCTGCTCCCGTCCGGTCAGTACGGCTTCTGGCGCTTCAACCGGCAGATCGGCGTGGAATTGGTGGATACACGGCTCCAGACACTGGAAGTCGGCGGCCAGGAAATCCTCACCCGCGACAAAGTCAGCCTGCGCCTGAACTTGGCCGCCAACTGGCGCTACAGCGATGTGCTGCTGGCTCATGCACGACTGGCGAAGCCGCAGGAACACCTGTATCGCGAGCTGCAGTTCGGTCTGCGTGCAGCGGTGGGTACCCGGACGCTCGACGAATTGCTGGAGAACAAACAGATCATCGACGAGACCGTGAGTGCTCACCTTGCTCGCAAACTGGCGGATACCGGCCTGGAAGTCAGCAGCCTCGGCGTGCGTGACATCATCCTGCCCGGCGAGATGAAGGCCCTGCTGGCCCAGGTGGTGGAAGCCGAGAAAGCGGCCCAGGCCAACGTGATCCGCCGGCGCGAGGAAACCTCGGCGACCCGTTCGCTGCTGAACACCGCCAAGGTGATGGAAGAAAACCCGACGGCACTGCGCCTGAAGGAACTGGAAACTCTCGAGCGGGTAGCCGAGCGGATCGACCGGATTTCCGTTTTCGGCGGCCTGGACCAGGTGCTGAACGGTCTGGTGAATATCGCACCGCGCTGATCAAAGTCTGTAAGGAGCGACGCCATCCGCTCACCCGAACATCCGACGGGCTGGTCGATCCAGACCGCGCAAAGAAGGACATGAACATGAAAGAACACAGCTACCAACTGCTGGAAGTCGCCAACGGCAAGCCGATCAAGCTTTGGACCCAGGGTGTACCGGTGGAAGAGGACGCCAAGCAGCAACTGACCAACACCGCGAAGATGCCGTTCATCTTCAGTCACCTGGCAGTCATGCCGGACGTACACCTGGGCAAGGGATCGACCATCGGCAGCGTGATTCCCACCGTCGGTGCGATCATTCCGGCCGCCGTCGGCGTGGACATCGGTTGCGGCATGATCGCCGCGCGCACCTCGCTGGTGGCCGCCGACCTGCCGGACAACCTGCACGGCCTGCGCAGCGCCATCGAGAAAGCCGTACCCCACGGCAAGACCTTCGGCAAGCGCGACCAGGGCGCCTGGGCCAATGTGCCGGACCAGGCCGATCACGCCTGGAAGGCCCTGGCCGGCCGCTTCAAGGCGATCACCGACAAGTACCCGAAGCTGGAGAAAACCAACAACCGTAACCACCTGGGAACCCTGGGCACCGGCAACCACTTCATCGAGGTCTGCCTGGACGAGGCGCAGCGCGTCTGGGTCATGCTGCACAGCGGTTCGCGCGGTGTGGGTAACGCCATCGGCAACACCTTCATCGAACTGGCCCAGGCCGACATGCGCCAGCACATCGCCAACCTGCCGGACCGCGACCTCGCCTACTTCGAAGAAGGCAGCAAGCACTTCGACGACTACGTGGAAGCGGTCGGCTGGGCGCAGGACTTCGCCAAGCAGAACCGAGCCTTGATGATGCATGCGGTGATCGAGGCGGCGCGCAAGGTCATCGGCAAGCCGTTCGAGGCCAACCTGGAAGCGGTGAACTGTCACCACAACTACGTGCAGAAGGAGCGCCACTTCGGCCAGGAGGTCCTGGTGACCCGCAAGGGCGCGGTGTCGGCGCAGAAGGGCGAGCTGGGCATCATCCCCGGCTCCATGGGAGCCAAGAGCTACATCGTGCGCGGCCTCGGCAACGAGGAGGCGTTCTGCTCCTGCAGCCACGGCGCCGGCCGGACCATGAGCCGGACCAAGGCGAAGAAGCAGTTCACCGTGGAAGACCAGATCCGCGCCACCGCTCACGTCGAATGCCGCAAGGACAAGGACGTGATCGACGAAATCCCGATGGCTTACAAGGACATCGACGCGGTGATGGAGGCCCAGCGCGAGCTGGTGGAAGTGGTGCACACCCTGCGGCAAGTGGTGTGTGTGAAGGGATAGGCAAATGACGAATCCAAAGGACTGGCTGGAGCGGCTGAAAAGCCGCCCCGCCACGGGCAACTACTGGCAAGACTATCGCCAGCGTGAAGCCGTGGCGGTTCTGGAGGCCAATGAAAACAATGGCGACTGGGTCGCCCTGAGCGCCTATGGGAACGGTTTCGTACGTGAAGCGGCCGTGCGCAGGCTGCTCGAAAGCCCCTCGCCGCAGGCCCTGGCGGCACTGTTGGAGCGCCTCAATGACTGGGTTCCACAGGTTCGTGAGCTAGCCATTGAAGGCGTACGGCCGTATCTGGTGCAGACACAGGCGGAAGCGCTGCTGTACGCCCTGAAACCCTTGATGGCCTTGGCCAAGCGCCAGCGTACCGATCACGCCCCGATCCTGGCGGCAGCCCGTGCCGCGCTGCTAGCGCCGGAGGTGCGCGTCACCCTGGAGAACGCCTGGCGGGACTCGCGTGGCTCGGAAGCACGCTTTTTGTTCGAATTGCTAGTGGAAGATCTCGAACACCGCCCGCAATTGCTTCGATGTGCCGTGTCCCACGCTGATATGAGCGTACGACGGATGGCCGTTCAGACCTGTGGCGAACTGCCGGCCGAGCAAGCCGTGCCACCTCTGGTCCGAGCGCTGGAGACACCCGGCGCCAGTGTACGCGTCATGGCCTTGCGCGCCCTACTGGGCCACTCCACCGAGCCGCACCCCTATCTGCAAAAGGCTCTGCTGGATGCATCCACAGCCGTGCGCGCTCTGGCGCTCTGGGCGGCACCGCGCTGGAACCTGGATCCCCGCTCAGTGCTACGCGAACGCCTGCGACTGGCGCCACCACAGACCAAGCGAGCTTGGCTCGGCATACTCGGCCTGGCGCATGACCTGAAAGAGACGCTGGATGAAGCCTGGCTAACTGCAGCCCAAAACGCCGGCCCGGCAGCCGTACGTCTGGCTTCGCTCGAGTGGCAGGCGGATAACATCCCAATGCTGGTCACGGCACTGAACGACGGCTCGAAAAGAGTCTTTCTGCGAGCAACGGAACTGCTGCGAAAACAATCTTGGGCGGAAGTGCAAACATCGCTGGACGAACGGCTGGTCGAGGCCATGGACAGCGGTCGCCGGGATGCCCTGGTTCGCCTGAGACCGGGCTGGCAGCAACTCGCCTACCTGTTGCGCCGTCTGGATGCCGCTTCTCCGGAGGAGCGTGCAAGCACGCTGGAGCGTTTGAGCGACTGGTGCCTGGGGCAGTATCTGATCGTTGATCCGATGACACCGAAACCCCAACGCGATGCCCTACTTGCACGTGTCAGGGAGTTGGAAATGAGCGGCACCCTGCCTACCGGTTGCACCGAACGACTGAAGTAAGGAGAGACCTATGCTAGTCGTCACGGAACAAGCACGCAGCGAAGCGCTGCGCGTACGGATGGATGCAAGCGGTTGTGTATTCCAGTTCGTCGTGCTCGCCCTCGAGGGCGACGCGACAGTGGACGAGACCCTGCACCGCCAGGCTCTGTGGGCCATGCACGAACAGTTGATGGCCGAATTGCACGCCTGGCACCGACAACTCGTGGCGAACCCTGCCTACGTCAACCAGCCGGCCCCGAGCATCGACTGGCACCCGGAGCGCGCCCTTGCGCGCCGACTGGCTGATGATGAAGTCGCTGGCCTGAGACGGACCGAGCAGCCCTTCTATCGTGCCTTTCGCAAACCGCCCTACGACACGCGGTTCCTGGGTGGGGAGGCCGAAGCCCAGGCCTTGTTCCATGAATGGCTGGACCTGCTCGGGCTTGTGGATGGCGAGCAACCGGAAGTCATCGACTGGACTTCGAACCTGTCCGCCGACGGGACAAGCGAGGCCCTCGATGCCGCATCAAGCGAACCCTGGAGCGACTATTTCGATGCAGGCCTGGAGTGGTGGGGTGTTTGGTGCCTGACCATCTGGAATCCACAGCGCAGAACCCTGAGCGTCGTGGGAGCCAGTACGACCGACTGATGGAAGCCACCTGATGCATCAAGAACAAACGATTTGGATTGGACGAGGAAATGAATAAGGAAGAACGACATCCACTCCCCGCCCCGATGCGGGCACGGGTGCTGGAAGAACTGGCGCGCCTGGAACGCATCGAGCGGCAACTGGCCCATTCGGGAGAACAACCATGATGGGCGACTACCTGGAAATCGACGGTTCCATCGGCGGCGGCCAGATCCTGCGCAGCGCCTTGAGCCTGTCGATGGTCAGCGGGCGGCCGTTCCGCATCCACAATATCCGCTCCGGTCGCAGCCGGCCCGGCCTGCTGCGCCAGCATCTCACCGCCGTGCTGGCAGCAGCGGAGGTGTGTGGAGCGGAGGTGGCAGGCGCCCAGCTCGGCTCGCAGACGCTGGACTTCCAGCCCGGCGAGATTCAGGCAGGCGACTATCGCTTCAATATCGGTAGCGCCGGAAGCGCCACCCTGGTGTTGCAGACGTTGTTCCCGGCGCTGCTGGACGGGCCGGCGGCCAGCCGGGTACGCATCTTCGGCGGTACCCATAACCCGGCCGCGCCACCGGCCGATTTCATCGAGCGCAGTTGGTTGCCGCTGTTACGCCGGATGGGCGCTCAGGTGGACTTCCGCCTGCTGCGCCATGGCTTCGCGCCAGCGGGTGGCGGTGAGATCGAGTGCGAGGTGGTGCCGGCCCGGGACGCCGCTGCATCTCGAAGCACGCGGCGAAGTACTGGAGCAGCGTGCCCTAGCCCTGATCGGCAATCTGCCCGGCCATATCGCCGAGCGTGAGCTGCAACGGGTAGCGCGCCGACTGCGCTGGCCGCAAGAGCAGTTGCACCAGCGCGCGGTGGCGAGCGCCGGGCCGGGCAATATCCTCCTGCTGGAGATCGCCTGCACCGATGTCTGCGAGCTGTTCAGCGCCATCGCCCAGACCGGCGTCCGTGCCGAGCGGGTGGCCGACCAGGCCATCGACGAAGCCCGCGCCTGGCTGCTCAGCGAAGCCGCGGTGGGCGAGCACCTGGCCGATCAGTTGCTGCTGCCCCTGGCGCTCGCCGGTGGCGGCAGTTTCACCACGCACCGGAGCAGCGCGCATCTGGAGAGCAACATCCAAGTCATCCGTCAGTTCCTGCAGACGGATATCCGCGTGGAGCCGTTGAGCGATGCCCGGCTGCGGGTGACGATCGGTAGCAGCGCTTGACGAATTTCTCACATTCGCTGACCTAGAGTACGCGGTATCCCGTCTCCCGGACGATGCCGCATGCCACGCTTGTTTTTCTCCCTGGTCCCCCTTCTCGCCCTGCTCGGCGGATGCCAGTCCTACCATGACTACCTACTTGCCCAAGGCTATCCGCCCGCGTACGCCGACGGCTTCCAGGACGGTTGCGGCAGCGGCAAGCAGGCCGTGGAGGGCATCGGCCGTTTCCGCAAGGATGTGCCGCGCTACCTGCGCGACCCGCTCTACGCGGAAGGCTGGGGCGATGCGTTCCACCAGTGCCAGACGGAAGCCGAAGCGGCCGAACGGCGCACCTATCTGGAACAGCGGAGCGAACGCGACGAAGCGTGGGAGGAGCACGAACGCAACGCCTTCGCCCACGCGCTTACCGGGAGGAGGTAAGCCGTTCGACCATGCCGACACAGACAGCGCAGACGACGTGTCCGGCCATCGAAAGAACTGCGCCTTACACCATCCAGCCCTCTTATACTGTCAACTACGCCACAACTCACCAAAGAGGCGACAGACATCGCTGTGAAAAACTTTCGTTCGGCTTCCCGCCTGCTGGCCTTATGCGCAGGCTTAGCCCTTTCGCTGCACGTCCAGGCAGCGGACCCGGTAAAAAAACCCAAAGCCCTCGAACTGGCCTCCGGCAGTGCCCTGGTGGTCGATTTGCAAAGCAATGAGATTCGCTTCGCGCAGAACCCTGATCTGGTGATGCCGATCGCCTCGATCACCAAGCTGATGACCGCCGTGGTGACGCTGGATGGCAAGCAGCCGCTGGACGAACAGCTCAGCGTTTCCAACCACGAAGCGGCGGCATTGCGCAGTGTGTTCTCGCGGGTACGGGTCAACAGTCAGTTGAGCCGCCGCGAGTTGCTGCAACTGACTCTGATGGCCTCGGAAAACCGCGCCGCCGCGACCCTGGCCCATCACTATCCGGGCGGCACCGCCGCTTTCGTCACGGCGATGAACGCCAAAGCCAAGGCCCTGGGCATGGCCAGCAGCCATTTCGTCGAACCCTCCGGGCTGGACAGCGGGAACGTATCCACCGCACGCGACCTGTTGGCACTGCTGAAGGCCGCCCGCCAGTATCCGCTGATTCTGCAGATGAGTACCACGCGCCAGCAGCAGGTCACGTTCAGCCACCCCCGCTACAGCCTCGGTTTCTCCAATACCAATCCGCTGGTCAGGAACGGCACTTGGGACGTCCAGTTGAGCAAGACTGGCTTCCACAGCGAGGCGGGACGCTGCCTGGTGATGATCACGACCATGGCCAACCGGCAGGTGGCCATGGTCCTGCTCGATGCCTTCGGCAAGTACACCCACGTAGCCGACGCCAACCGCCTGCGCCGCTGGCTGGAAACCGGCGTGAGCACTCCGGTACCGGCGGCAGCCAGGAACTATCGGCAGCAGCGCGACCTGTTGATCAGGCAGCAGACGGCCCAGGCGCCCGAGTAAGGGCGCCCTTTCAGCGCTCGCCACGGAAAGGCGATTCTGTGAAGCGCAGCTCAGAAAGAGATCTCCCGTCGGCGGGCCGAACGCTGCGTTCGAGCCCTCCAGCCGCTATGCTCGCGGCTCCCTGCCCCGAGCGTGCATATGGATATCCGACGCGAAAAACCCCTGCCCTTTTCCGCCTGGCTACCGTTCCTGGTTGGCGGAGCCTATGGCTTGCTGCTACGACTGCTGTTTTCCGGTCACGGCCCGATGCCTGATGCGATGGCCGGCGCCTTCGTCTATGGCATGCCGTTCGCCGTGGGAGCCGTCACCGTCTACCTGGCGGAGCGACAAAGCCGTCGCGGCTGGCTGTATTACTTCTTCGCCCCCTGGCTGTCGGTGACCCTGTGCGTCGTCGGCGCCGGCCTGACGCTGATCGAGGGGCTGATCTGTATCGCCATGGCCCTGCCGCTATTCGTCATGATCGGCTCGGTAGCCGGCCTGGTGACGGGCCTGCTGTGCCGCCAGCTCAATCGTCCACTGCGCTCCGTGCAGGGGCTGACCCTGCTACCACTGTTGCTGGTGCTGGGCGAAGGACTGATTCCCGGCGGCAATGGCCTCGACCGTATCGAGCGCAGCGTGCATATCGACGCTTCGCCTGATGCGGTCTGGAAACTGCTGCTCAACCCCAGCGACATCCGTCCGGAAGAAGTACGAAGCGGTCTGGCCTATCGCATCGGCGTTCCCGTCCCGGTACAGGCCCGGACCCTGGATGAGCGAATAGGTGGCATACGCCGTTCGACTTGGGCACGCGGCGTATATTTCGACGAAGTCATCACCGACTGGCAGCCCGGACGGCAGATCGCCTGGCGCTATGCGTTCCACCCGGACTCCTTCCCGCCCGGAACCATGGATGATCATGTGGTGATCGGCGGTCAGTATTTCGACCTGCTGGACACGACCTACCGGCTCACCCAGGAGAAAGGCGGCACCCGGCTGGATATCGAAGTCGGCTTCCGTACCAGCACCAAATTCAATTGGTACGCGATGCCAGTAGCCAAGCTGATGATCGGAGACACCGCGGAAACCCTGCTGGGCTTCTACAAAGGACGCCTGGAAACGAAGTGAATCACGGATAGACACGCCCCTTTCCCGCCAGGGAAAGGGGCTGTCCGAAGCGGCGGTTACGCCAGCTTCTTGTAGCGCACCCGGTGCGGTTGCGCGGCGGCGTCGCCCAGGCGCTTCTTCCGGTCCGCCTCGAACTCGGTGTAGTTGCCTTCGAAGAAGTACACCTTGGAGTCGTCCTCGTAGGAGAGGATGTGGGTGGCGATACGGTCGAGGAACCAGCGGTCGTGGGAGATCACGATGGCCGAGCCGGGGAAGTCCAGCAGGGCTTCTTCCAGCGCGCGCAGGGTTTCCACATCGAGGTCGTTGGACGGTTCGTCGAGCAGCAGCACGTTGGCGCCCTGCTTCAGGGTCAGGGCCAGGTGCAGGCGGCCACGTTCACCGCCGGAGAGGTCCTTGACGAACTTCTGCTGGTCGGCGCCCTTGAAGTTGAAGCGGCCGACGTAGCCACGCGACGGCACCTCGTAGTTGCCCACCTTGATCATGTCGAAGCCGTCGGAAATCTGCTCCCACACGGTCTTGTTGCCGTCCAGGCTGTCGCGGCTCTGGTCGACGCTGGCGATCTGCACGGTCTCGCCGATCTCGATGGTGCCGGAGTCCGGCTGCTCCTTGCCGGTGATCATGCGGAACAGGGTCGACTTGCCCGCGCCGTTGCCGCCGATCACGCCGATGATGGCGCCCTTCGGCACGCTGAAGCTGAGGTTGTCGATCAGCACGCGATCGCCGTAGCCCTTGGTGACGTTGTGGAACTCGATCACCTTGTCGCCCAGGCGCGGGCCGGCCGGGATGTAGATTTCGTTGGTCTCGCTGCGCTTCTGGAATTCCTGCGATTGCAGTTCCTCGAAGCGCTGCAGGCGGGCCTTGGACTTGGCCTGGCGGCCCTTGGCACCCTGGCGTACCCACTCCAGCTCGGCCTTCATGGCCTTGGCATGGGAGGCTTCCTGCTTGGCTTCCTGCGCCAGACGGGCGGACTTGGATTCCAGCCAGCCGGAGTAGTTGCCCTCGTAGGGAATGCCGTGGCCGCGGTCGAGTTCGAGAATCCAGCCGGCGACATTGTCGAGGAAGTAGCGGTCGTGGGTGATCGCCACCACGGTGCCGGGGAAGTCGTGGAGGAAGTGTTCCAGCCAGGCGACCGAGTCGGCGTCCAGGTGGTTGGTCGGTTCGTCCAGCAGCAGCATGTCCGGTGCCGACAGCAGCAGGCGGCACAGCGCCACGCGGCGCTTCTCGCCACCGGAGAGGTGTTCGATCTTCGCCTCCCACGGCGGTAGACGCAGGGCGTCGGCGGCGACTTCCAGCTGGCGTTCCAGGTTATGGCCATCAGCGGCCTGGAGGATGGCCTCCAGCTTGGCCTGCTCGGCGGCCAGGGCGTCGAAGTCGGCGTCCGGCTCGGCGTAGGCCGCGTAGACCTCGTCCAGGCGGGCCTGGGCTTGCTTGATCTCGCCTACCGCCTCTTCGACGATGTCGCGTACCGTTTTGCTCGGGTCGAGCTGCGGTTCCTGGGGCAGATAACCGACCTTGATGCCGGGCATTGCCCGGGCTTCGCCGTCGATCTCGGTGTCGACGCCGGCCATGATGCGCAGCAGGGTGGACTTGCCCGCGCCGTTCAGGCCGAGCACGCCGATCTTGGCGCCGGGGAAGAAGGAGAGGGAAATATCCTTGAGGATTTCACGCTTCGGGGGCACGACCTTGCTGACCCGATGCATGGTGTAGACGTATTGAGCCATGGATGACCTTGGTTCTGTGACGAAAACATGAAACGGAGGGCGGGGACGCTGGCGGCGCTCCCGCGCGCGTGCGGCAAAGCTACCGGAATGCGCCCCGGAGGGCAAACGACGCTCGTCGGCAGAGCTGGCACTTTGCCAGTTTTCTAGGCATGCTAACTTCCCCGCGCGTGATCCAGGCACGTGCGTCATGCCGTTACGCAGGACTCTGTTTCCCGTGCCGAAGTCTCCGTCCACACCGCCGCGAACCTCCGACGAGACTCCGCTCCCTGCGCGCGGCTCGGTCAAGGGTGTGCTGGTGGTCCTGCTGCTGCTCATGCTGGGCCTGTTGCTCTGGCAACTGCAGCAGGAATTCGGCCAGCAACGCGAAAGCCGACGCCAGCGCAGCCTGGAGTACAGCAGCCAACTGGCCGGTCATCTGACGCTCACCCTGGAACTGAAAGCCCACGCGGCCCTCGCCCTGCTGCGCCAGAGCGCCTTGCTCCCACCCCCTCGGGGTGAGAACCGCGAAGCCCTGATCCGCAGCCTCCGTCACCTGTTTCCAGGGCTGCGCAGCCTGGCCTGGCTGGATGCCCAAGGGCGGTCTTTCGTCGATAGCGCAGCCGGGGGCGACGACGCCGCGTTCCTCGCCGCGCTGGTCGAGCGCAACCGGGATCATCCCTACCACTTCGCCTTCGATAACCGCGGCGACGGGCAGTTCTACCTGCTCCTGCGCCAGTCCTCGAAGAACGGCGCCAGCGACTACTGGGTGCTGCGCCTGCCCGCACGCTCGATGGCCGACTGGCTGCGCGACCTGCACAGCCAGGAGCACCGCTGGCTGATCGAGGACCGCCTGAGCCAGCTCGTCATCGCTCGCCGCCCGCAGGCGCCGGGGCAGCCAACGCTCGCCACGCTGACCGCCGAAGAGCAAGCCCAGAGCATCCTGGTATCGCCGCTGGACGGCAGCGACTGGCAACTGCGCGCCCTGTTCGATGAACGCAAGCTCGGCAGCGAAGTCCTGCCGGGCCTGGCCGGCAAGCTGCTGCTGTTCCTGTTCTGCAGCGCCCTCGCCTGCGTCGCCCTGTTCGGACTGCAACGCGAACAACGCATCCTGCATGAACTGAACGCCGCCTCGCGACGCTCGTTGCGCTATGCCGCCAGCGCCCTGCGGGCCATCGAGGAGCGGGTCCTGGTCACCCGTGTCGATGGCCAGCTCATCTACCTCAATCCGCAGGCCGAGCAGCTGTTCGGCCTGAGCGGCGGCGAAATCCAGGGACACCACCTGCTCGACCTGCTGCCCGATCTCGACCCGTTGCTCCTGCACGGCGCCACCTTCCACAGCGATCTCGACCCGGACCTGGTGGAAGTGACCCAGCACGGCATGCGCCGGCTGTTCGCCGTGACCCGCAGCGATCTCGGCGACGACCATGCCCGCTCGGGCTACGTCTGGGTGCTGCGCGACGTCACGGAAAAACAGCAGGCCATGCGCGTGCTGCACGAAACCCGCCGCCGCTACCAGGACATCTTCGAAGGCACCGGCATCGCCCTCTGCGTGCTCGACCTGGCCGGCCTGCGGCGCTTCCTGCTGCAACAGGACCTGCGTGGCAGCGAAGCACTGGCCGACTGGCTGGCCGCCCATCCGCAGCGCCATCAGGAACTGCTCCAGCACCTGCGCTTCACCGAGGCCAACCAGGTGGCGCTGCGCCTGCTCGGCGTCTCCACCACCGAACAGGTCTGGCACCATCTGGTGGACAGCGGCCCGCTGCGCCCCGGCGGTATCCGCTTCCAGTTGATCGCCGCCGTGCTCGGCGAACAGAACCATCTGGAGATGGAAACCCGGATCGTCACGCCGCAGGGCGTGGAGCGCCACCTCTGGCTGGTCCTGCGCCTGCCGGAAATGATCCAGGACTACCACGCGGTTACCCTGAGCATCAGCGACATCACCAGCCGCAAGCGCATCGAGCTGTCGCTGATCGAGCGCGAGCGTTTCTGGTCGGAAGTCGTCCGCGCCGTTCCGGACACGCTCTACGTGCACGACATGAGCAGCAAGCGGGTGATGTTCAGCAACCACCACCTGGGCCTGCGCCTCGGCTACGACAAGGACGAGCTGAAGGAAATGGGCGAGCACTTCTGGGAGCGCATCCTGCACCCGGACGATTTCGAGTACTACCGGCGCATCCGCAACCTGCAGCAGGTGGTCGGCCAGAACGTGCTGCTCGAATCCATCCTGCGCTGGCGCCACAAGGACGGAAGTTGGCACTGGTTCAGCATCCGCGAACAGGCGCTGTCGCGCGACGAGGCAGGCCGGGTCAGCCGCCTGATCGGCGTGGCCAAGGACATCACCGAGCAGATCGAGGCCAGCGACTCGCTACGCGAAAGCGAGCGCCGCTATCGCCTGCTGGCGGAGAGCATCAGCGACGTGATCTTCTCCACCGACAGCGAGCTGGAACTGAACTACGTCAGCCCCTCGGTGCAACCGGTCCTCGGCTACAGTGCCGACTGGGTGCTGGCCAACAGCTTCCAGCGGCTGGCCGCCAATCCGCGCCAGTTGGCGGAACTCTACGCCATGCTCAACCGCGTGCGCGGTGCCCTGGGCGATCCGCAACGGCTGGCCGAGCTGCGCAACCAGTTGCCGACCCAGCCGCACCTGTTCGACTGCCTGCGCGCCGACGGCCGCAAGATCCCCGTGGAGCTGCGCCTGGTACCGATGTGGGACGAGCACGGCCGCTTCGAGGGCATGCTCGGCGTCGGCCGCGACGTCAGCCAGCAGCGCCGCGCGGAAAAGGAACTACGCATGGCGGCCACCGTATTCGCCCACTCTACGGCGGCGATCCTGATCACCGATCCGGCCGGCTACATCGTGCAGGTCAACGAGGCGTTCTGCCGGATCACCGGCTACGACAGCGCCGAAGTCCTCGACCAGTTGCCGAACCTGCTCACCGCCGACCGCCAGCAGGCCAACCACCTGCGCTACATCGTCAAACAGCTCGACCAGCGTGGCAGTTGGGAGGGCGAGATCTGGCTCAAGCGGCGCACCGGCGAAAGCTATCCGGCCTGGGTCGGCATCACCGCCGTGCAGGACGGCGAAGGCGATCTGGTCAGCTACGTGTGCTTCTTCAGCGACATCAGCGAGCGCAAGGCCAGCGAGCAGCGCATCCACCGCCTGGCCTACTACGACGCCCTCACCCACCTGCCCAACCGCACGCTGTTCCAGGACCGCCTGCACACCGCCCTGCAACATGCCGAGCGGCATGACGAATGGGTGGTGCTGATGTTCCTCGACCTCGACCGCTTCAAGCCGATCAACGACTCCCTCGGCCACGCCGCCGGCGACCGCATGCTCAAGGACGTGGCACTACGCCTGGCCGCCTGCGTCGATGAGGACGACACCGTGGCACGCATGGGCGGCGACGAATTCACCCTGTTGCTGCAACCGCGTGCCACCCGCGAAGGCGCACTGAACCGGGCCATCCACGTCGCCGAGCAGATTCTCGCCAGTCTGGCGCGGCCGTTCATCCTCGAGGGCCGCGAATTCTTCGTCACCGCCAGCATCGGCATCGCCCTCGGCCCGCAGGACGGGCAGGAGCTGAGCCATCTGATGAAGAACGCCGACACCGCGATGTATCACGCCAAGGAACGCGGCAAGAACAACTTCCAGTTCTATCAGGCGGAAATGAACGCCAGCGCGCTGGAGCGTCTGGAACTGGAAAGCGATCTGCGCCATGCCCTGGACCTGGGCGAATTCCAGCTCTATTACCAGCCGCAGTTCTCCGGCGACGGCAAACGCCTCACCGGCGTCGAGGCGTTGCTGCGCTGGTACCACCCACGGCGCGGCCATGTGCCACCGATCGACTTCATCCCGGTGCTGGAAGAGCTCGGCCTGGTGGTCCAGGTGGGCGATTGGGTGCTGAGCGAAGCCTGCCGCCAACTCAAACGCTGGCACATGGCGCGGGTCCGGGTGCCGAAGATTTCGGTGAACATCTCCGCCCGGCAGTTCGCCGATGGCCAGTTGGGCACCCGCATCGCCCACATCCTCCAGGAGAGCGGCATTCCGCCGGCCTGCCTGGAGCTGGAGCTGACCGAGAGCATTCTGATGCGCGACGTCGGCGAAGCCATGCAGATCCTCGCTGGCCTCAAGCGCCTGGGCCTGTGCATCGCGGTGGACGACTTCGGCACCGGTTACTCGTCGCTGAACTACCTCAAGCAGTTCCCCATCGATGTGCTGAAAATCGACCGCAGCTTCGTCGACGGCCTGCCCTACGGCGAACAGGACGCGCAGATCGCCCGGGCCATCATCGCCATGTCCCACAGCCTGAACCTGGCGGTGATCGCCGAAGGCGTGGAAACCCAGGAACAGCTCGACTTCCTTCGCGAACACGGCTGCGACGAGGTGCAGGGCTATCTATTCGGCCGGCCGATGCTCGCCGAACAGTTCCAGCACCACTTCGGCGGCGCCGCCCTGTTCGTTCTCAACTGATCGCTTTCTGCTCGCTTGCCGCTTGAAGCCGCTTTTTTCTGATGAACCCCGCTTGTCTGTCACATGACCGACCTTCATATGCCTGCCAGCGACGGATGGGGTAGAATCTGCGCCCTCTCACTACCGCCCAGCTGATTCTCAGGGGATTGCCATGTTCAGCCGTGATTTGACCCTCGCCCGCTACGATGCCGACCTGTTCGCCGCGATGGAGCAAGAAGCCCAGCGCCAGGAAGAGCACATCGAGCTGATCGCCTCCGAGAACTACACCAGCCCGGCGGTGATGGAAGCCCAGGGCTCCGTCCTGACCAACAAGTACGCCGAAGGCTATCCGCACAAGCGCTACTACGGCGGTTGCGAGTACGTCGACATCGTCGAGCAACTGGCCATCGACCGTGCCAAGGAGCTGTTCGGCGCCGACTACGCCAACGTCCAGCCGCACTCCGGCTCCCAGGCCAACAGCGCGGTGTTCCAGGCGCTGGTCAAGCCGGGCGAAACCGTCCTCGGCATGAGCCTGGCCCACGGCGGCCACCTGACCCACGGCGCCAGCGTCAACTTCTCCGGCAAGATCTACAACGCCGTGCAGTACGGCCTGAACCCGGAAACCGGCCTGATCGACTACGACGAAGTCGAGCGCCTGGCCGTCGAACACAAGCCGAAAATGATCATCGCCGGCTTCTCCGCCTACTCCCAAGTCCTGGATTTCCCGCGTTTCCGCGAGATCGCCGATAAGGTCGGCGCCTACCTGTTCGTCGACATGGCCCACGTGGCCGGCCTGGTCGCCGCCGGTGTGTACCCGAACCCGGTGCCGTTCGCCGACGTGGTCACCACCACCACCCACAAGACCCTGCGCGGCCCGCGCGGCGGCCTGATCCTGGCCAAGGCCAACGAAGAAATCGAGAAGAAACTGAACTCCGCCGTGTTCCCCGGCGGCCAGGGCGGCCCGCTGATGCATGTGATCGCGGCCAAGGCGGTGTGCTTCAAGGAAGCCCTGTCCCCCGAGTTCAAGACCTACCAGGAGCAGGTGGTGAAAAACGCCCAGGCCATGGCCCAAGTGTTCGTCGACCGCGGCTTCGACGTGGTCTCCGGCGGCACCCGGAACCATTTGTTCCTGCTCAGCCTGATCAAGCAGGACATCACCGGCAAGGATGCGGACGCCGCCCTCGGCCGCGCCTTCATCACCGTGAACAAGAACGCCGTACCGAACGACCCGCGCTCGCCGTTCGTCACCTCGGGCCTGCGTATCGGCACCCCGGCCGTGACCACCCGCGGCTTCAAGGAAGTCGAGTGCCGCGAACTGGCCAACTGGATCTGCGACATCCTCGACCACATGGGCGATGAGTCCGTGGTCGACCGCGTACGCGAGCAGGTTCGCGCCGTCTGCGCCAAGTTCCCGGTGTACGGCAAGTAAGCGAAGCGTTGACGAAAAAAGCCCGGCCATGAGTGCCGGGCTTTTTCATTCGCGATCGGTGGATACCCTCAGGCAGGCTGCCTGGCGTAACGCGCCAACTGCTTGTCGCGGCTCATCACGTCCAGCGTCGCGGCCAGCACCTGCTCTCCGGTGACGTCGGGGGACGAGAAAATCCGGTCGAAATTCTCCTGGGTCACCTTGGCGAAGTGAGCCCGGTCGGCCTGCTCGATTCCCAGCAGCGTGGCATAGGCATCCAGCGCTTCGCCCTGCCCCAACGCCATGTCTTCGGCAATGTTGTCGAGCATGCCGTTCATGGCCAGGATCGAACGTCCGCCGTAGCCCAGCTTGACGTTGGTGTCGCAGCCATTGGTGCCGGAGGTCATGCCGAAGGTGGCATTGCCCGAGGTGCCGTTGGTGGTGGTGGCCAGCAAGTGGGGGATCAGGCCGCGCTGGCCCTCGAACAGCATGTTGCCCCAGCCGCAGCCGTTGCCACCGGCCGCATCCGCGTGAGCTGCCACGCTGGCCATGCTCATCAGACCGAAGATCAGACCCTTGCCTAACAGTCGCTTGTCCATATTGCGCTCCGTCATTTTTAGGAAACAAAACCGCCTAAGGAGCTTTGGCGACACTCCCCTCCCTGTCAAACCGAAGCCGGAAAGCCCTACACTGCGCCTCATGTCATCGCCAGGAGGCCCCCATGGCTGCCCGCTCCTCCGGAGTCACCCTCGCTCCGCCGCTGATCTACCTGATTTTCATCCTCTTCGCCTGGGCCCTGAGCCGCCAGTTGCCGATCCCGCTGCCGGACAACGACTGGACACGGTACGCCGGCTGGGGCCTGATCGATGCGGGGCTGTTGCTGATGATCTGGGCCGCCTTGCTGATGGCCCGCCACAAGACCACCATCAACCCGTTCCGCAAGCCGCAGCAATTGCTGGAAAAAGGCCCTTTCCGCTTCTCGCGCAACCCCATCTACCTGGGCGATACGCTGATCTATTGCGGCATCGGCCTACTGCTCGCCAGCCTCTGGCCCTGGCTGTTGCTGCCCTTGCTGATTGTCTGCATGAATCGTGGGGTCATCCGCTACGAGGAAAGCCTGCTGACCCGGCTGTTTGGCGACACCTATCGGGCCTATCAGGCCCGCGTTCGCCGCTGGCTTTAAGCCAAACCTTGCCGCCAAGAAAAGGTCCCATGTTTTGCGGAGCACGCGCCGGGTGGGTCTCGACCAGCTTGGCTATAGTGGATAGAACCCGCAGAGGAACCCCGTGATGAACGAGCCTGCCAATGAGCGTCGACGTTTCCACCGCGTCGAGTTCGATGCCGATACCGAACTGAGCCAGGGCGACCGGCGCTGGAAGGTCGTCTTGCACGACCTGTCGCTGAAAGGCCTGCTGGTGGAACGCCCGCAGGGCTGGAACGGCGACCCGAACCAGCCCTTCCTGGCGGACATCCGCCTGAGCTCCGATATCCACGTACGGATGGAAGTGGTCCTGACCCGGACCCAGAACGAGCAGCTCGGCTTCGTCTGTCGCCACATCGATCTCGACTCCATCAGCCACCTGCGCCGGCTGATCGAACTCAACCTGGGCGACGAAGACCTGTTGGAGCGCGACCTCGCCGCCCTGGGAGAAACCTAGAAGCGGCGGCAAGCCGCAAGAAAAAGCAGCATGATCGAAGCCTTACCCCAGCGTCAGGCACCACTCGACCTCCTCTTGCCGCTTGATGCTTGTGGCTGCTTTTTACTCAAAAAGCGCATCCAATGCCTGTTCCAGGCGTGTCACCGCGATCACCTGTAAACCGGCCGGGGCTTCCTTGGGGGCGTTGCCCTTGGGCACGATGGCGCGCTTGAAGCCATGTTTGGCGGCCTCCTTGAGGCGCTCCTGGCCACTCGGCACCGGGCGGATTTCGCCGGACAGGCCGATCTCGCCGAAGACCAGCAGGTCGTGCGGCAACGGCCGGTTGCGCAAGCTGGAGATCACTGCGGCCATCAGCGCCAGGTCCGATGCGGTTTCCAGCACCTTCACCCCGCCGACGACGTTGAGGAACACGTCCTGATCGTAAGTGGGAATGCCGCCATGCCGGTGCAGCACGGCCAGGAGCATGGCCAGGCGGTTCTGGTCCAGGCCCAGGGTCACCCGGCGCGGGTTGGCCAGGTGACTGGTGTCCACCAGCGCCTGTACTTCCACCAGCATCGGCCGCGAACCTTCCCAGGTGGCCATGACCACGCTGCCGGGCACCGACTCCTGGGCACGGGTGAGGAAGATCGCCGACGGGTTGGAAACTTCCTTGAGACCCTTGTCGGTCATGCCGAACACACCCAGCTCGTTGACCGCGCCGAAACGGTTCTTCACTGCCCGCAGCAGGCGCAGGCGGCCATCGGACTCGCCTTCGAAATACAGCACCGTGTCCACCATGTGCTCCAGCACGCGCGGCCCGGCCAAGGCGCCTTCCTTGGTCACGTGGCCGACCAGGAACACCGCGGTGCCGCTCTGCTTGGCGAAGCGCACCAGCAACGCAGCGCTTTCGCGCACCTGGGCGACGCCGCCGGGGGCGGACTGGAGCTGTTCGGTGAAGATGGTCTGGATCGAGTCGATCACCATCACCTTGGGCTGCTCGCGCCGGGCGGTGGCGATGATGGTTTCGATGCAGGTCTCGGTCATTACCTTCAACCGATCCTGCGGCAGGTCCAGGCGGCGGGCGCGCATCGCCACCTGCTGCTGGGATTCCTCGCCGGTGACGTAGAGCGCCGGGAAGCGCTGGGCGATGTTGCAGAGGGTCTGCAGGAGGATGGTGGATTTGCCGATGCCGGGGTCGCCGCCAATCAGCACCACCGAGCCATCGACCAAGCCGCCGCCGAGCACACGGTCCAGCTCACCGGACGCGGTGGAAAACCGCGGCACCTCTTCGACGCTGACTTCCGCCAGGGTCTTGATCTGCGCCTGATCGCCGGCCCAGCCGGTGCGCCCGGAGGGGGTCGCCCCCTCCACTACGGTTTCTACCAGGGTGTTCCACGCGCCGCACTCGCCGCACTGACCGGCCCATTTGGGGAAGGTGGCGCCGCACTCGGTGCAGCCGTACATGCGCTTGGCCTTAGCCATCGCGAACTCCTGTCGGAAAGACGAAAGCTCGCATGATAGCTGCAGGCGGCGCGGGGATCAGCCTCCGCAGCAACCGCAGCAGGCGCCGCCGGCCTTTTTCTTCAGTTTGCGCGCCAGTTCGTCCTTGAGCAGCACGCGCTGCTGCTTGAGCGCGGACAAGCCGGCATCGTCGAGCGTTTCGGTGCCCTCCTCGATGCGGCAGATGCGCTTGTCCAGCGCTTCGTATTCGTCGGCCTGCTGGGCGAAGTGGCTGTCGGATTCACGCAGGCTGTGCAGTTGCTCGCGCAGCTCGGGGAAATCCTTGATCAGCGGATGGTGTTCGACGTGCATGGAAAAGCTCCTCAAGCGAAAGAGCCTCCAGCCTAGCCGCGCCCTCCGCCACCCCCATTGACGCCGATCAAGCGTCCTTCACGCCACCGACCTGCTTGAGACAGGCGGCGATCTCGTCCTTGAGGATCACCCGCTGCAGCTTCAGCCCCTGCAGCGACAGGTCGTCCAGGGTCTCTCGACCGTCCTCGATCAGGTAGATGCGCCGGTCCAGCACCTGGTACTCCTCCGCCAAGCGGGAGAAGTTGACCGATGTCTGCAGCAACTGCCGCATTTCGCTGTGGTACTCCGGAAATTCGCGCGACAAAGGATGATGCTCGAGTGGCATTGGCTGTCCCTCCGGTCCATTGCAGTACTCAGCCTAGCGCAGCGACGGCGAGATGGCCTGCGGCCATCGATTCGGCCCCCGGTTTTCCGCCGCGCGGCCGGCACACCGGTTTCAAGGTTGCGGTCGGGTACGAATTTCTCCTTCGGCCAGGCTTCGCGCGCTGTTCCCGAAGGCGTCGTGTGCCTGCAGGTCGGCGCCTCGCGCCTGGAGTGCGGCAAGTAGCTCCTCGCGCTGGAACAACGCCGCGTACATGGCGGCGGTCTGGCCGCTGGCGTTGCGCTGGTCCGGGGCGCAACCGGCATCCAGCAGGCGTTTGGCGATGGCCAGCTCACCCTTGAAGATCGCCCCCATCAGCGCCGTGTTGCCGCGCTTGTCCTGGACACAGGGATCGGCTCCGGCTGCCAGCAGCCGGTCGACCAGCTCGCCGTGGCCGTGGTAAGCCGCCAGGATCAGTCCGGTATAGCCCTTATCGTCCCGGACGTTCAGGTCGAAGCCGGCCTTGACGAACGCCTCCATCATTTCGTCATCGCCGCTGCGGGCCGCCTCGAAGTAGTAGCGGCGCAGCTCGGCCTGCACGCCGGCAGGGTCCGATGGCGGCTCGGCAGCCACCGTCCAGCCCGAGAAAAACAGCAGGCAGATCAATCCCCGGAGACGCATACCACCTCCATGTCACGAATAAAGGAAGGATGAAGAGCGTCGCTGCCGGGCAGCACGGGGAGTTGGAAACCCGCACCGCCCGGCAACGACGAACCCGGTGGATCAATCGGCCAGCTTGGCGGCCAGCGCCTGGACACGCTTCAGGTCGCCCTTGGCTACCTTGGTCAGCCCCGCGCCGTACTCGGCATCCGCCTTGTAGAAGAACGACAGCATGATGTGCTTGCTCTCGTCATCGACATCGGCCAGGGCGCCGCCCAGGCTGGCGATCAGGTCCTGGCGGTCCTTCTGGCTGTAGGAGCGGTATAGCTCGCCGGCCTGCTTGAAGTTCTGCTCGCGTTGGATCTTCGCCTGCTGGGTGGTGCCGGTCAGCGGCAACCGGCTGTAGCGCGCATGGGCAGTTTCCTCACGCGGCATCAGGCGGCTCGGCTGGTAGTTGACGCCGCTGGTGCTGTGGCCGCTGTTCATCGCGCCATCCTGGTTACCGTTGTTCACCTCCACCTTCGGCCTGTTCACCGGCAATTGCAGGCCATTAGCGCCGAGGCGATACATCTGGGTATCGGCATAGGAGAACACCCGGCCCTGGAGCAGGCGATCCTCGGAGGGTTCTATGCCCGGCACCAAGTTGGCCGGCGCCATGGCGACCTGCTCGGTTTCCTGGAACACGTTGTCCGGATTCTTGTTCAGCACCATCTGGCCGATCTTCCGCTCGGGCACGTTCGGCCAGATCTTGGTGGCGTCCAGCGGATCGAAGTCGAAAGTGGGCAGGTCCTCCGGCTTCAGGATCTGGATGTACAGGTCCCATTTCGGGAAGTCGCCCTTGTCGATAGCGGCGATCAGGTCGCGGGTCATGTGGCTGTAATCCTGCGACTGGACCTGGGCCACTTCACGCGGATCGAGGTTCTTCTGGCCTTGCAGGCTCTTCCAGTGGAACTTGACGTAGTGCACCTCACCCTTGGCATTAACCAGCTTGTAGGCATGCACGCCGTTGCCGTCCATCTGCCGGTAGCTGGCCGGGGTGCCTTCATTGGAGAAGAGCTGGGTCAGGGTGCGGGTAGCTTCCGGGATGTGCGAGAAGAAATCGAAGGTCCGTGCGTTGTCGTCCAGGTTGGTCTGCGGGTTCGGCTTGAACGCATGGACCATGTCAGGGAACTTGATGGCGTCGCGGATGAAGAAAGTCGGGAAGTTGTTGCCGACCAAGTCCCAGTTGCCTTCGGCGGTGTAGAACTTGGTGGCGAAGCCGCGCGGATCGCGCAGGGTTTCCGGCGAATGGTTGCCGTGCACCACGCTGGAGAAACGTACGAAGACCGGTGTCTTGCTGCCTTTCTCGAAGACCTTGGCGACGGTCAGATCGGAGATGTCGGCGGTGGCGACGAATTCGCCGCGGGCCCCGGTACCACGGGCGTGTACCACGCGTTCTGGAATGCGTTCGCGGTCGAAGCGTTGCAGCTTCTGGATCAATTGCACGTCCTGCAACAGGGTCGGACCGCTGGCACCGGCGGTCTGCGAGTTCTGGTTGTCCCCCACCGGGGCGCCGTTGTCACGGGTCAGCGGGGCGGCCTGGATGGCGCAGGCCAGGAGGCCGGCCGCCACGCCCGTCAGCAGACGGCTGGGCATGAAGGCACGCAAGGCAATGGTCATGGTTTTCCCTCTTTATTGGTCTCGAATGGCGCGTTCCAGAGCCGTTGGATCTCTCTGGCAGGCGCTACGCAAGGCTAGGCGCGGCCGGACTGGTTTCTAAATTGAAAAAGCCCAAGGCGGCCATAGGGAGATTCCATGGGAAAACGGGAGGTACGACACGGCGAGACGCGACCAATTCGGGAACCACGCCAAGGCGGCCGGGTCATTAACTCGGGCCGACGTGCCGGCAGCGAGCCGGCAGACCGCGTCCGGCTGGATTAAACTGCCCGGCATCTTCAGTCAAAACAGGGAGTCCCCGCATGAGTCTGCTCAGCGAATTCAAGGCCTTCGCCGTACGCGGCAACGTGGTCGACATGGCGGTAGGTATCATCATCGGCGCAGCCTTTGGGAAGATCGTGTCGTCCTTCGTCGGCGACGTGATCATGCCGCCACTGGGCATTCTCATCGGCGGAGTGGACTTCTCCGACCTGGCCATCGTGCTCAAGGCCGCCGAAGGCGACGCCCCCGCCGTGACCCTCGCCTATGGCAAGTTCATCCAGACGGTGGTGGACTTCATCATCATCGCCTTCGCTATCTTTATGGGCGTTAAGGCGATCAACCACCTCAAGCGCAAGGAAGCCGAAGCCCCTAGCGCCCCGCCTGCGCCGAGCAAGGAAGAACTCCTGCTGACGGAAATCCGCGATCTGCTGAAGGCGCAGAACGACCGCCAAGGCTGACGGCCCTACTCCACGCGTCTACCAGTAGTTTTCCACCGCCACCTGCCCGGGCCGCCGGGTCAGGCTGAGTTGCATGCCGCGGGTCTTCAACAATGCGCGGCAGTCCTCGATCATCTGCGGGTTGCCGCACAGCATCAGCCGCGAATGCTGCGGGTCCAGCGACAGGCCTGCGGCGCGCTCCAGCTCGCCGCTCTCGATCAGCGTGGTGATACGTCCGCGCAGCGCACCGGGCACTTCTTCCCGGGTGACCACCGGCAGGTAGGCCAGCTTGCGGCCCGCGCCTTCCAAGTAGTCGCGCGTGGGTATCTCCCGGATCAGCGCCTGATAGGCCAGCTCGCTGGCAGTGCGAGCGCTGTAGACCAGCAGGATGCGCTCGAAGCGCCTCCAGACCTCCATGTCCTGCAGGATCGAGAGGAACGGCGCCAGCCCGGTGCCGGTGGCCAGCAACCAGAGGTCGCGCCCGTCGGGGAAGCGGTCCAGGGTGAGGAAGCCGAAGGCCTGCTTGTCCACCAGCAGCGGATCGCCGGCGCGCAGACGGCTCAGTTCGCTGGTGAACTCACCGCCCGGGACCACGATGGAAAAGAACTCGAGGTAGTCGTCATGGGGTGCCGAGACCATCGAGTAGGCACGCCAGACCACATTGCCGTCGGCCTTGCGCACGCCCAGGCGGGCGAACTGGCCGGCACGGAAGCGAAATCCGGAGGCCCGCGTACAGCGCAGGCTGAACAGGTTCGGCGACCAGGTATGGACGTCCAGTAGCGTCTCGCGGGTGTACTTGTCTTCGCTGGCTGTCATGTCCGCCCCCAGGGGATTCGACTCGACGGTGGCACGACCGGCAACGCTGCCGGCCCTGCCGAGCCCATCCAGTGTCCCCCAAAGCGCGCGCAGCAAACACCCTCGGACAGCAGGGCCTTATATCAGCGGCGGTTGACGATCCGGGCCGCACGTAGCACGTCGGGGCCGATATCCGCCTCGTACTTCTGCCAGATCGGCTCCATGACCTGGCGCCAGGCGGCGCGCTCCTGCTCGGTTAGCGGGATCACCTTGGCGTGTCCGGCGGTGATCACCTGCTCGCGGCTCTTTTGGTTCAGCGCCTCGGCTTCCTTATTCACGGCAAAGGTCACTTCGTCGATGATCGCGTCAAGCTCCACGCGGGTCTGATAGGGAATGCTGGCCCAGAACTTGGAGTTGCTGATCAGCATGTAGTTGAGCGTGCCGTGGTCGCTTTCGGTGATGTAGGGCTGCACGGTATCGAACTTCTGGCTGCTGATGTTCGACCAGGGATTCTCGGTGCCCTGTACCACCCCCGTCTGCAAGGCTTTGAAGGTTTCGGCGAAGGCCATCTTCTGCGACTTGGCACCGACCGCGGCGAACTGCGCTTCCAGCACGCTGGACGGCTGGATACGGAAGTTCAGGCCACGGGCATCGGCCGGCAGGCGCAGTGGCCGATTGGCCGAAAGCTGCTTCATGCCGTTGTTCCAGAACGCCAGCCCCTGGATGCCGTGCTTGCCCATGGAGCGCAGCAGCTCGCGGCTCTTGTCGCGCTTCATGAAGCGTTTCACCGCATCCAGGTCATCGAACAGGAACGGCAGGTCGAACACCTGCAACTGCTTGGTGTAGGGCTCGAACTTCGACAGCGACGGCGCCAGCAGCTGGACCTTGTTCTCCAGCAAAGCCTTCATTTCGTCGGCATCGCCATAAAGCGTGGAGTTCGGGTAGACCTCCACCTTGACCTTGCCGGCCAGGCGCTCGTCCACCAGTTTCTTGAACAGCAACGCGCCCTTGCCCTTGGGCGTATCATCCGCCACCACGTGGGAAAACTTGATCAGAATCGGACCATCGTCAGCCAGCGCCGGTCCAGCGGCCAGCACGGCAGCGATAGCCGCCGTGGCGATAAGCTTCAGCATTGGGTATCCCCTTTTTCGCAAGGCCGACCCACAGGCTTGTGGCCCCGAGTCGGAAGAAAAACGAAAATGACCCGCGGCGGAGCGTTGCGCTGCCGGCCCGGGACTCATCAAACCGGCACGGTGTTTCTGTCCTTGTTTATTATTGGTGCCTTGATCCGGCAGGACCGTCCGGGCGCCATCCGGCACCTGAACGATCGGTCGGATTCTTCGGCATGCCTCATCGATGCACAAGCGTGCAGGCTTGAAGTGTTTCTCAGTTCGGAACATTGGTCATGCCAGTTCTAACCTTTCGTCGGAAAACCCCGATCCAGACGCACAGAGCCCTCGATGTCCCTACTCACCTCGCCGTTCGCCCAGCTCGACCTGATCCGCCAGCCCGAGCAACCGAACGATCCGTTGCAAGCCTTCGACGCCGCCGACGAATACCTGCTGAGCCAGCTCCATGCCCAGGCGCTGCCCGCCGACATCCGCATCCTGGTGTTGAATGACAGCTTCGGCGCCCTGGCCGCGTCCCTCGCCACACAGATGCAGGTGACCAGCAGCGGCGACTCGCACCTGGCGCACCTGGCATTGGCCAAGAACCTCACGCGCAACGGCCTGCCCGTCGATGCGGTGCGTTTCGTCCCGGCCAACGAAATCCTCGCCGGCCCCTTCGACCGGGTGTTGGTCCGGGTGCCGAAGACCCTGGCGTTGCTGGAGGAGCAACTGATCCGCCTGCACGGCCAGTTGGCGCCAGGCGCGCAAGTGGTAGCCGGTGCCATGATCAAGCACCTGCCACGTGCGGCAGGCGATCTACTGGAAAAGTACATCGGCCCGGTCCAGGCCTCGCTGGCGGTGAAGAAAGCGCGCCTGTTACAGGCCATGCCAGAGGCAAGGCCGACGCCGGTCTCGCCCTACCCCAGCCGCTACCGCCTGGAACAACCGCGCCTCGAACTGCTCAACCACGCCAACCTGTTCTGCCGCGAAGGCCTGGACATCGGCACCCGAGCCTTCCTGCCGCATCTGCCGACCGATCTGGGCGATGCCCGGGTGGCCGACCTCGGCTGCGGCAACGGGGTGATCGGCATCGTCTGTGCGCTGGCCAATCCGAACGCACACCTGACCCTGGTGGACGAGTCCTACATGGCGGTGCAGTCGGCCAGGGAAAACTGGCAGGCCGCGTTGGGCGACCGCCCGGCGGATATCCGCGCCGACGACGGGCTGGCCAGCCAAGCGGAGGATTCGCTGGACCTGGTGCTGTGCAATCCACCGTTCCATCAGCAGCAGGTGGTAGGAGACTTCCTTGCCTGGCGCATGTTCCAGCAGGCCAAGGCGGCGCTGGCGAAAGGCGGCGAGCTACGTATCGTCGGCAACCGCCACCTGGGCTATCACCTCAAGCTCAAGCGCCTCTTCGGCAACGTCGAGCAGATCGCCGCGACGCCCAAGTTCGTCATCCTCGGCGCGCGCAAGCGCACCTGATCAGGCGAGCGCCGCCGGCGTGTCCGCATCGCGCAGCACGCCGTGGTCATCCACCTCGAGCCCGAGCCAGGCTTCCTCATGGTCCTCCAGCACCCGGCGCGCGCCCTGGCCGGTGAGGGTCATCATTTCCTGCCAGTAGCGACGGCCGAACAGCACCGGATGGCCGCGCTGGCCGTCATGCAGCGGAAAAACGATGCGGTCGACGTCGGCCGACTCGGCCAGATGGCGCAGGCTGGCGTCGGCGATCCAAGGCATGTCGCCCAGCATGACCGCAATGGCACGGAAGCGCTCCTCGACCAGCGCCGCCACCCCCGCCGCCAGGCTGTGACCCATGCCGAGATCGGCATCGGCGCAGCGGATCACCCGCACGCCAGACGGCACACCCAACGCCTCGGCCTCGTCGTCGGAGCGCAGCACCACCGCCACCTCGGGAAAATTGCGCTGGGCTAGCGCCAGGGTAGCTGCCAGCAGCGGCAGGCCGTCCGGCAACCGGGCGGCGCGCTTGTCGCTGCCGAAACGGCGCGAACGACCGGCGGCCAGGACCAGGGCGATGACCTGCGGCAAGGCATGCATATCGAATCTCCGAAACGTGAAAACGCTAATAGAGCCTAGCCGAACGCGAGATGTCGATGTCTTGATGCCGGGCCTGGCTTATAGGGTCGAATTCGTTCGACCAAACCCATCATCGCCGGGCGGATGAATTCGCCCCGGCGCGCACTGGCTTTTCGTAGGAGCCAGCTCTGCTGACGAAGCTTTTGCGCGCCCCATCGCGAGCAGAACTCGCTCCTGCACGGGGACCAAATCGATTCAAAAAGCTTGACCATTCGATCAGCGAACGCTCTGTTGCACCGATGCAACCACTCCCCCTATTCAGGCGTGCTAACCTCGCCCGCTTCTCTCCTGTCTATCGAATCCGCATGTCCACCCACGGCAAACTGCTGCTGCGTCATCACCGTCCGTTCCTCGCATTCTGGCTCGCCCGCGTCTGCACGGCGAGCGGCTTCCAGATGCTCACCGTGGCCATCGGCTGGCATCTGTACGCATTGACCGGCAGCGTGCTCGACCTCGGCCTGGTTGGGCTGGTGGAGTTCCTGCCGCGTGTGCTGTTCATGCTACACACCGGCCATGTGGCGGATCGCTACGACCGGCGTCGGATCGCCGCGCTCTGCCAGAGCGCCCAGGCGCTGATCGCCATTGCGCTGGTGCTGGGCAGCGCCAGCGACGCGGTGACCCGCGAGATGATCTTCGTCCTTGCCTTTCTCCTCGGCGCGGCCCGTGCCTTCGAGATGCCGACCACCCAGGCGCTGCTGCCAAGCCTGGTGCCGGCGGCCCTGTTTCCCGCCGCCGTAGCCGCATCGGCCTCGGCGATACAGGCGGCGACCATCGTCGCCCCGGCCCTCGGCGGCCTGCTCTACGCCTTCGGCGCCTTTTGGGTGTATGTACCGACGGCGCTGCTCTACATCCTCGCCTGCGCCCTGATGCTCGGGCTGCCTAACCATCACGTGCCGCGCAAGGCCGAACCCGCCACGCTGCACAACCTGCTCGGCGGCATCCGCTTCATCCGCAGCCGGCCGGACATCTTCGGCGCCATCTCCCTGGACATGTTCGCCGTGCTGCTCGGCGGCGCCACCGCGCTGCTGCCGGTGTTCGCCAAGGACATCCTGCTCACCGGTCCCTGGGGCCTCGGCCTGCTGCGCTCGGCGCCGGCGGTGGGCGCGTTGCTGATGTCGTTCTGGCTGGCGCGCTTCCCTATCGAGCGCCAGGTCGGGCGGACCATGTTCATTTCGGTGGGTATCTTCGGCGTCGCGACTATCGCCTTCGGCCTGTCCACCAGTTTCTGGTTCAGTCTGCTGGTGCTGGCCATCCTCGGCGCGGCGGACATGATCAGCATGGTCATCCGCGGCGCCTTCGTGCAATTGGAGACACCGGACGAGATGCGCGGCCGGGTCAGCGCGGTGAATGGCCTGTTCATCGGCGCATCCAACCAGCTCGGCGAGTTCGAGTCGGGCGTCACCGCCGCCTGGTTCGGCACCGTGCCGGCGGTGGTGCTGGGCGGAGTCGGCACGCTGCTGGTGACCGGCCTGTGGATCAAGCTGTTCCCGACCCTGGCGCAGCGGGATCACATGCAGCGCCCCGAGGCGGGGCGAGCCACTGAGTCATAGGAGTTTGTCCAGGGTGATCGGCAGCTCCCGCACCCTTCGCCCGGTAGCGTGGTAGACGGCATTGGCCACCGCCGCGGCGACTCCGACGATACCGATCTCGCCGACGCCCTTGGAGCCCAGGGCGTTGACCACCGGGTCCTCTTCCTCGACGAAGAGCACCTCGATCTCGCCAATGTCGGCATGCACCGGCACGTGATACTCGGCGAGGTCGTGGTTCATGTAGCGACCGAGCCGGTGGTCGATCAGGGTTTCCTCCTGCAGCGCCATGCCGATGCCCCACACCACGCCACCGAGGATCTGGCTGCGCGCGGTCTTCGGGTTCACCACACGGCCGGCGGCGACCGCGCTGACCACCCGGCTGACCCGCACCCGGCCGAGCGCCTCGTCCACCCGTACCTCGACGAACACCGCCGAGTGGGTGGCGCTGGAGAACGCCTCGCGGCGAGGATCGGGCTTGGCGTCCACACGCGCCTCCAGCGGGGCGCCGCTGCCGATCAGATCGCTCAGTTCGATGGCCTGGTCAGGATCGTCGCGCCGGTTCAACCGGCCTCCGGCGAAGCACACCTGCTCCAACGTCAGCCCAGTGAAGGCCGAACCGGGTCGCTGGCGGGCGATGTCGAACAGCTTGTTCTTCAGCGCCGCGCACGCCTGCTGCACCGCCGTACCCACCGACGACACCGTGGCGGAGCCGCCTTGCAGTGGCGCGGTGGGCAGGCTGGAGTCGCCCAGGCGGAACGCCACGCGCTCCACCGGCAGGCCGAATTCGGCGGCGGCAATCTGGGTCATCGCCGTGTAGGTGCCAGTGCCGATATCGGTGGTCGCACTACTCACCCGCAGGATGCCGTCGCCCCCCAGGCTGGCCTTGGCGCTGGCCGGCATCTGCAAGGCCTCCCAGACGCCACCGGCCATGCCCCAGCCGATCAGTTCATGGCCGTCACGCAGACTGCGCGGCTCCAGCGGGCGCCGGCTCCAGCCGAAGCGCTCGGCGCCCTGCCGGTAGCAATCGCGCAGAGCCTTGCTGGAGAACGGTTTGCCTTCGTTCTGGTTGGTTTCCGCGTAATTCAACAGGCGCAGTTGCAGCGGGTCGATGGCCACCGCGCAGGCCAGTTCGTCCATCGCGCATTCGAGGGCATACAGGCCCAACGCGGCACCGGGGGCGCGCATGTCCAGCGGGGTATGCACGTCCAGCGGCACCAGGCGGTAGTCGAGGCGGACGTTGTCGCACTGGTAGAGCATGCCGGACCACTCCACCACATGCTCGGTGAAATCCTCGAAGCGCGAGGTCTGCCCGATCGCCAAGTGTTCGATCCCCTGTAGCCGCCCGTTGGCAGCCGCTCCCAGACGCAAGCGCTGGATGGTGCGCGGCCGGTAACCGAAGGTGAACATCTGCGAGCGGCTGAGCACCACTCGCACCGAGCGGCCGAGCTTGAGCGCAGCCATCACCGCCAGCGTCAACTGGTACTGCGGCCGCAGCCCGGAGCCGAACGCACCACCGACGAAGGCGGCACAGACCCGGACGCGCTTCGGGTCCAGGCCGAACACCTGGCAGATGTAGCCCTGGCTGTTCTGCGTGCCCTGGGTCTTGTCGTGTATCAGCAGGCTGCCGTCGGGCTGCACCAGCACCGTCGAAGCATGGGGTTCGAGCGGGTTGTGATGCTCCACCGGCGACAGGTACTCCACCTCAATGCACAGCGCCGAGCCGGCCAGCGCGGCGTCCGCATCACCGCGTGCCGGCGGCAGCTTGGCCGGTGCGGCGTGGGCATGCTCGAGCAAGCTGCACAGGTCGGTCTCGTGCGCCTCTTCTTCATACTCCACATGCACCAGGGAAGCGGCGTAGCGCGCCAGCTCCGGGGTGTCCGCCACCACCAGGGCGACCGGTTGCCCGCTGTAGAGAATGCGTTCGTCATACAGCGGGCGGAACGGCGAGCCCTCGGCGGCATCGGCATCCTCGTAGCTTTCATCGTCGGCGGCCATCCGTGGGCGGTTGCGGTGGCTGAGCACCAGGTGCACCCCGGCGACGTCCATGGCGTCCTCGGCGTCGATGGCTAGGATGCGTCCCCGGGCGATGCGACTGCCCAGCACACAGCCATGCAGCAGACCGGGTTCCGTGAACTCGGCGGCATAGCGCGCCTGGCCGGTCACCTTGCTCACTCCATCGACACGATCGAGGGGCTGCCCCAGGGGCGAACGGACGACAGTCATGGGCGGCCACCTCCAATGGCATCGCTCAGGGCGCGGACGATGCAGCGCCGCGCCAGTTCGATCTTGAAGCCGTTGTGCGTCAGCGGCTGCGCGTCGCGCAACAGGATGTCGGCGGCAGCATGGAAACTCGCCTCGACCGGCGGCTGGCCGATCAGCGCGACCTCCGCCGCGCTGTCACGCCAGGGCTTATGGGCCACCCCGCCGACAGCGATGCGTGCCTCGCGAATGAGCCCGCCGTCCAGCTCCAGCAACGCCGCCACCGAGACCAAGGCGAAGGCATAGGACGCCCGGTCACGCACCTTGAGGTAGGTGCAATGCGAGGCGAAACCGGCCGGGGGCATCTCGACCGCAGTGATCAGCTCCCCCTCCTCCAGGTTGTTGTCCTGGTGTGGTGTGTCGCCGGGCAGGCGGTGGAAATCGGCGAACGGGATACGCCGCTCGCCCTCCGGCCCGGCCACTATCACCCGCGCCTCCAATGCCGCCAGGGCCACGCACATGTCCGAGGGATGAGTGGCCACGCAGTGCTCGCTGGCACCGAGAATCGCATGGGTGCGGTTGAGCCCGTCGCGGGCCGCGCAGCCGCTGCCGGGCTCGCGTTTGTTGCAGGGTGTGGCGGTGTCGTAGAAGTAGTAGCAGCGGGTGCGTTGCAGCAGGTTGCCGCCTGTGCTGGCCATGTTGCGCAGTTGCGGCGAGGCACCGGCCAGGATCGCCCGGGACAACAGCGGATAACGCCGCAGCACTTCGGGGTGCCGGGCCAGTTCGGCGTTGCTCACCAGCGCGCCGATCAGCAAGCCGCCATCGCCGGTAGGGGCGATGCCTCGCAACGGCAGGCCGGTGATGTCGATCAGCAGCTTCGGACGCAGCACGTCCTGCTTCATCAGGTCGAGCAGGTTGGTGCCGCCGGCAATGAAACGCGCGCCGGGCCCGGCCAGCGCCAGGGCTTCGTCCAGCGCGGCGGGCTTGCGGTAGGCGAACGGGCTCATTCCGGCCTCCGTTCGTCGTCGGCCAGCACCTGCTCGATGGCGGCGAGGATGTTGGGATAAGCGCCGCAGCGACACAAGTTGCCGCTCATGGCCTCGCGGATCTGGTCGGACGTGCGCGCCTCGCCTTCGACAATCAGGCCGAGCGCCGAACAGATCTGGCCTGGCGTACAGTAACCGCACTGAAACGCATCATGTTCGATGAACGCTGCCTGCAACGGGTGCAGGGCATCGCCCTCGGCCAGCCCTTCGACGGTGATCACCTCGGCGCTTTCGTGCATCACCGCCAGGGTCAGGCAGGCATTGATCCGGTGGCCATTCACTAGCACCGTGCAGGCGCCGCATTGGCCGTGGTCGCAGCCCTTCTTGCTGCCGGTCAGGCCGAGCCGGTCACGCAACAGATCGAGCAACGTGACCCAGGGCTGAACCTCGACCCGCCGGCGCTGGCCGTTGACGGTCAAGGTGACGGGATGAGCGGCGAAGCGGCCTTCGTCCTCGTCCGTGGCGGTCGCGTTCATAGGCACCTCGGCAGAAGGCATCGGTACGGCGACAAACCAACCAAGCGCCGGCAATCGCCCCTAAGGTACGACTGCCCGAGGAAAACAAACGTTCAGCTCAGGGAGTAACAAGACGGCAGCCCCCAAGATAGAGAGGCTGCGAGAAAAAACGGAGTGGGACGATAGTACCCGTACTACGCCAACAGCCCCTTGGCGACCTCGTGGCGCTTGCCCTTGCCGGCCAGCCGCTCGACCAGGGCGAGGGCGAAGGCCATGGCGGTTGCCGGGCCCTGGCTGGTGATGCAGTTGCCGTCCACCACCACCGGCTCGTCGACGAATACGCAGCCGGACAGGCGGTCGCTGAACGACGGGTAGCAAGTCATCCGCCGCCCTTTGAGCACGCCGTAGGTCTGCAGGGCCAGCACCGGCGCCGCGCAGAGGGCGGCGTAATCCTTGCCGGCGGCGGCCTGCTGGCGCACCCGCTCGGCCAGCGGCTGATGGCCGCCGAGGCGTTCGGCGCCGGTTCCGCCGCCGGGCAGGACGATCAGGTCGAAGTCCTGGGCCAGCACGTCGAGCAGCATGGCATCGGCGGTCAGGCGCGTCCCCCGGGCGCAGGTGATCATGCGCCGGTCCTCGATACTGGCCACCAGCACCTCGACCTCGGCCCGGCGCAGCACGTCGAGGATGGTCACGGTTTCGATATCTTCCACGCCGTCGGCGACGGCGAGCAGGGCTCGGGCGGTCATGGCAATTCCTCCATCGGTAAACGTTTGCTGCTCGTCCGGTCAGAAATTCTCCGCCACCGGGCAAGCTGGTATCATGCGCCGCTTTTCGCAGCCCAGAAGAAGATTGGCACTCGCTGTGCTTTGCTAGGGTCTGTACGAAAAGTCGTCGAGCGAAGGTCAGGCTAGGCAAAAATCGGTGAGGAAGCGGAGTTTACGAGTTGTAAATGAGCATTCCGAACCGATTTTTAACGACGCATCACCGAGCGCAGGCACTTTTCGTACAGAG
>NZ_MUJY01000042.1 GCF_002286785.1 Pseudomonas sp. PIC25
ACGCGTAGCCCCCGGTGATGAACCCGCCCAGGGTCACCGGTACGCCCGGCAGCGCGCCGTAGATCTGGTCGTCGGGCTTGCGCCGCAGGGTGTCGGCCAGCCTATATCAGTAAAACGACCCTATGCGGCTTTCCACTCTTTCCACACCACTTCGACTGCCAAGCTCGCCTTGCTCTTGGCCGGTTTAAAATAGAGATTATCGCGAAACTCCGCTACGAAATTGACGAGATATTCCCGTTCGAACTCACTGGGCTTGTCCGGCGAGTGAATTTCCACATGAAACTTCCCATCAAATTTTTTATCCAGAATGTTACCTTCCCACCCCAAAGGATGATCGCAGGTTTCATGAATAAGACGACTCAATTCGCTGGCGGCCGAGCGAATAGCTTTATTGACCGACTTATCCTTCACCCGTATGCAGTAGCCATGCTTGCCCTTGACGGCCGAAGCGGTCTGTTCGATTTCTATATCGTTGGACATATCCAAATAAAATGAGGCTTGGCTAAGCGTCTCTTCCGGTGCCCAGATTAATTTCGCACGGTCGAAAGTATGGTAGCGCCGAGCCAACGACAGTATGTTAAATCCTTCTTTGAAACCGTAATCGCCATCATCCATCCGCCACTCAGCAGGGAACAAGAGCCGTTGTACCGGCTCGCCGTTCAGCGGCAGCGTCAAGAGACTTTGCGCTTCATAAATATCGAACGCAAAATATGCATTCCGATCATCGACCCAAGCCAGAACTCGAGTTTCCTCGCTGACCGGTGACTCGAATACATACATGGGCGAAATCTCAAACTCGCCATTCACTATTTGAAAACGCTGTATACCTACATAATCTGCCACCAACACGCTACTATCTGATAAATCCAGCACGGCTAGGATGGCTCCATTGAACCGCCGAACACCAGTTGCTCGCTCCCGTTCCACGTCGTAAACCTCATATTCCTCTCCAAGCCCCAAGGGGAAAAAGAACAGTGGCTTACTAAAACGCGCCTCGCCGCGATTACGATCGCTTCTTGGTCTTATGATGGAAAAAACTACTTCCCCCTTCATATCGAAAACGCGCCACTCAGTATCACTACTTAGAGCCAGATGACAATCTCCTATGTATACCGGGTGCTGATAAGGTGCTCGATAGAGCTCTTCACCCTTAGGGGTCATCGCTACGGCCTCCATATTTAAATTCGCATCCGCTTCTATACGAAGAAGAAATTTCCCACCTACAACTGGAGCACCGAACGACTCAAATACTAAATCATTTCCACTATAGCGCAATAAATACCGTCCCGCGGACAAATCCAAGACATCAAACTCCTCGCACACACTGCCCATGTGATGAAATAAATTATTTCTCCGGGGAACCAATTCAATCTTTTCTTTCGCAACAAGCAACCAACCCAACCGACTAACAAAACTCAACACGCCAAGTTTCAGATCTGAATACGCATGTGGAAAACTAAAGATCAACATGTTACGGCACACCTTTTAAAATAGCCTCAACAGCACCCATCACTTCCGCTTGTATCAGATTAAAATCACGACCACCCATTTTCTGGGACAAATAGATTTTATATTTATCATTAGAAATGATCTCTTCTCTAACAGCTTTGATTAATGCTTCCCGCCCAATACCTTCGTCGGAAAATTCCCACCGAATATTCTTATTCCCGCCCGAACCTAGATAGGTACCCAAATCTTTCATCAACTGCCCAGGCGCACCATCGGTACCATCCTTCTTCAAATTGAAGTTCAGGGAGGCTTTGATTCGATCCAGTGCGATATGGCTATTCCAAGACTTCACCTCAACAAAATAGTCAACCCCACCGCGTTTGACCACAACATCATAGGTCCTTTTGCCAAAGGCCTTTTGCGTGGCTTCGGATAGGCCTATTTCAAAGCCTAGAATTTCATCCCCCTCCCGGGTGAACTTCTTCGACGCAACCCGGACCGTACCCGCACCACCTCTGGCAACAAAAATCAGTGCTTGATCATAGCTATCCTTAGCGAAAGCGCCAATTTGCTCTAATACCTTCGAAAAATTCTGGGGATCTACCCCTTTCGAGAACTTCAGTTCCAGATTATAGAACTCTTGAGCGAACTCGCTGAATGTTTTTCCTCCAAAACAATCGGAAGGGGTGCAGGGGGTTCTGCGCAAAGCTGCCAGCCCCTCCGTCCCGGTACGAGCATAGACCGCAATTAACGCCATCAAGTCAGGTGATTTCTTCGCCAATTCATCCAGATTGCCGCCTCGCTCCTTTACCAGAAAACCAATGACTTGAGTAAAGTGGGCTGCCACCTTGTTTTTGGATTTAAAGGGTTTGGTCTTTTCCTCCACTTCTTTAAGGACTTTGATAAAAGCTGCTACCGAGGTGTTCTTCAGAATATCGTCTACACCTACCGCATAGGCCGCACCGACAAAAAAGGCGACGTATCGGTCCAGGGTCGAGCTTTGTGTCATCGTAACGGCACTAATGGCGCCTTCTTCGATCATCCAGTATGTATAACTGACCCAGATATCGAAATCATCGACGCTATCCACTGCCTGTACCAGGAAATCCTTTATCGCGCCGCCCTCGTACGCAGCGAAAGCAACCACTTGGAGTATGGGAATTACTTTCTTCAATGCTGCCGTACGTGCCCCTGATACCCCATTCAGCACTTTTGCATCAAGATAACTGACCAGATTCGTAAGCACCTTGCTGCCCTTCATGACTTTGGCAGCAGTCTTGCCCCCGGCCAATACGGCATCAACCGAAACCCCGGCACCGGTCAACTCGGCCAGCGTACCGACTATTCCCAGACCGGCGAATACATACGTTGCCTGATCGAATTTCTCCGTATTGTCGGTATAAAAGTAATAACCATGGATCACGAAGTCCCGGATATCGCCAACCAATAGCAAGCTGGCCACAAAATCGCAGACGGTGCTAGCCATACTATCGGTGCCTCCGGTCACGATGCCTTCGACACACTGCGCCAAATAGATCATCGATGTCCCCGCAACATTTAACTGCGTTTGCAGGGTTTTCAATGTACTGAGTTCGGCGTAGGCAACTGCGGTTTCCAGCACACCACTCGCTGTTCTAACCTTAATTTCAGCTTGGCGAATTTTCTTCTGTAATTGACAATCCACTACAAATTTGAGGAACGCTTCCGCCGTGCCGATCAAGCTATCCGTGGGTACCGGATTACAGGCGGCTGTATCGTCTGCAGCCACAGCGTGCGCAACCAGCACTTGGCTGATACTGAAGAGTATTCCCTTGTTAGGGTCCTCCCGAAGTGCCATCAAATTACTGAAATTGGAGATCAACCGGAATCTGGCCAATCCATCCGCACCAACCGTGGCAGCAGCCTGTTCGCCGCCGCTGGCGAGCTGCAACACAGGGGCCTGAGACCAATCAAAAAGACCTAGTTCATTCAGCCGGCCCTGAAATCCATTGCCGATAACTAGGGCGTTCTGTTCCTGCTTCCCTTGGAGCGGAGCCATCAATGGCACTTTCTGAATATGTTCATCCAGTTGAACGATCAGGTTCTGATCGATAACGTGTACGCCCAGACGATGCCAAGTACCCGGCTCAATCGCCGCGGTCGTTATCTCCCGCGTGGTGTTCTCCATGAGAACGGTTACTTTGACCACACCGGCAGGGGTCAACTCAATCTTGATGCCGCTAGCAGGGAACTCTACAAGGCCACGCCCAAAAGCAGCCGGGTCGGCATTAAAAGCCAAGCTGAGCCCAACATTATCGGTTCGAGCGAATGCGTCGTCGTAAGCCAGTGCAAGACGGTTGTCGGGCGCGCTAAAGACGACGAAGTTACTCTCTTTTCCAGAGCCGATGCTCTGTACCTGAATCTTGCTTCCAATCAGCTCTCGCCCAAATTCATCATCAAAAAAACGGCCGTCAATGGCGGGCGTTTGTAGTCCCCAGAACGCCATAGGTAATAGGTTGGGCTTGAGGTAATCTCTCAAATCGATCGAAACCGTTTCCCCCACCGTGCCAGGAACCAATACATCCGTTTCTGCACTGAAACCTTCCGCGCCAGCCGGTGCGCCTATACGGCTACTGACCAAGAGTCTGTTGGATACCCGCAAAGCATTACCTTGGGGCCTGACGGAAAAAGTCTTGTCATAGAGCTTGTCATTAATACGTGCAATGACCTTACCGGCTCCTTCGAAATCGCCAGCCTTCAAACGAACTTTAACCAAATTGCCAGCGGCAATTTTTACGTCGCTCTGCTCGACCACACCTCGCAGACTGGTGACCTGAATGGGTAACCCGGTTAGATCCCCATAGGGAGATTCAGCTTTAATCGTTACATCACCACCTCCTCCGACCGCAAGGTCTGAGGGTGCCTCGACTACCAGTGCAACATCCTCCACAGTAACGGGAATACTCTGCTGAACATCTCCAGCTGTCACAGTAAGTGTTTTAGTGCCGGGGGAGTTATCACCAATCGCCCTGATCGTGATTTTGCCATTAACCGTCGCAAGGCCCCCTTCAATACGCATATCAGTGGCATTGACGCCTATGGGTGTTCCGTCCGCCACTAGATTTCCATAGCGGTCCTTAACGGTTAGAGTCATTTCGACCCCACCTAAACCACCAATTACGGTCTTACCAGAAGAGGTATGGGTAATCTCATAAGGCTTACCAGGGATGATTTCATAGGTCGCGGACTGGACTTTAAGATCGTAAGGCTCTCTGAAATGGGCCGTAACACTGACTCTCTGCTTGGCCGTCGTAGGAAGTTTCAGTGCAGTGAAAAAGTATCCCGATGTGTTGGTTTCACCGGTACTTGTGAGAGAACCGTTTCCTTGAACGGACCAGCTCATCGTATAAGGCCTTTCGGCCTCCTTATCCTCTGGTCGTAATACCAACCCCTCTATGGATTGAAATCCTTCTGCGGCCGTATCGGCAGTTATCTTGACCGTTCCTCCATTCGACAAGGGTAAAGGAATGACAAGCATATGCTCGAACGCCCACTCCCACAGGATGTTGCCAACATCGTTGTTTGCATACAGGCGAATACTTAGAAAGTCATCCCGATCCAAAGCTGCAAGATGGTCGATATTTTCGAACGTGATGGTTTGATTAGTTCCTATTTTGACCTTGGCCTCCTGTTCTCCCATAGCCAGGATCATTTCCCGTTCACCTTTCATATCTATAGGGGAGATTTGCTGGAATTCGTTCTGCAAAAGACTGTAAACAAACTCAACAAGTTTGTCGGTAGCCGTCAAAGCCGGCTTGTTCAGGTCTATTCGTTGAGCTACTGAGCTATCGAACTCCGTCCTTTTTATCGAATCGACGGTCAACTCATACAAACTAAACTGCAACTCCGGTCGATACTGCCAGGCGTACAGCGGTTCGGGTTTCTTCAGGTCCAGGTCCGGGTTGTCTTTTTCCGCCT
>NZ_MUJY01000043.1 GCF_002286785.1 Pseudomonas sp. PIC25
CTTCGCCAGCAAGCTGGCTCCTACACGTCCCCGAGCCATTTCTGTGGGAGCGAATTCATTCGCGATGGCCCACACCGACCTTCGCCACTCGCATGCCCATTCCAGACGCTCCACAGCTGGATGCCAACCATTTTCTGACTTTAAAGTCAATATATTGAACACACTGAACAGCAAATTTTGTATGCAATCTTTAAAAAACTGATGTACAAAAGATCACCCAAGCCTGTTCAACGCACAGGAGCGACCATGAAGATCCGCGTCATCAACCCCAACACCACCAGCAGCATGACCGAGAAGATCGGCGATGCCGCACGCCGTATCGCCGCACCGGGCACAGAGATCGTGGCGAGCAATCCGAGCAGCGGGCCGGTGTCCATCGAGAGCCATTTCGACGAAGCGATCAGCGCCGTCGGTGTGCTGGAGGAAATCCGCGCCGGCGAGCAGGAGCGGACCGATGCCTACATCCTCGCCTGCTTCGGCGACCCTGGCCTGCTCGCCGCCCGCGAGTTGACCCGCGCACCGGTGATCGGCATCGCCGAGGCCGCGTTCCACATGGCCACGCTGATCGCCACACGCTTCTCCATCGTCACCACCCTGGCGCGAACCGGAATCATCGCCGAGCACCTGCTGCAGACCTACGGCTTCGCCCATCACTGCCGTCGCGTGCGCGCCGCCGAAATTCCCGTGCTGGACCTGGAAGACAGCGGCACCCGGGCCCTCGACCGGATCATCGACGAATGCCTGCGGGCCAAGGCGGAAGACAACATCGGCGCCATCGTCCTCGGTTGCGGCGGCATGGCCGACCTCACCGGCGAAATCCGCGATGCCGTGGGCCTGCCGATCGTCGAAGGCGTCACCGCCGCGCTGAAGCTGGCGGAATCGCTGGTCAGCCTCGGGCTGGCTACCAGCAAACATGGCGACCTGGACTTCCCCCGGCCGAAGACCTTCCGCGGCCGCTTCGACTACCTCTCCGGAGGCTGACATCCAGGCACGCGGGCGCGTGCCGGCAGTAACGCTTCGCAGCCCCAAGGGGCAAGGAAAACAAGAACAAGAGCGAGGGAAAATCCCTCCAGCGAGGTTTCACATGCACAGCGAACACATCCACCCGCAGCCCCTGCGGCTCGACACCCCATCGGCCAGTGACGCCGGCAAGGCCGCCGGAGAAGAATCCCTGGCCCCGCAGAAAACCCGCATCATGGGACGCGTGTCCTACCTGCTGGCCTGGTTCGGCGGCTGCGTCTCCATCGGCACCTTCGCCATGGGCTCGAGCATCGTCGGCACCCTCAACCTCTTGCAGGCAACCCTGGCCATTGCCATCGGCTGCTTCGTCATCGGCATCGCCCTGGCCCTGAACGGCGCCGCCGGCTACAAGTACGGCATTCCCTTCATGGTCCAGGCGCGTAGCGCCTTCGGCTTCAGCGGCACGCGCTTCCCCGGCCTGGTGCGGGCGGTGCCGGCCATCGTCTGGTACGGCTTCCAGAGCTGGATCGGCGCCGGAGCGCTGAATGCCGTGTCCAGCACACTGTTCGGCTTCGACAACCTGGTGTTCTACTTCGTGGTGTTCCAGTTCCTGCAGATCGGCCTGTCGATCTTCGGCTTCCAGGGCATCAAGTGGCTGGAGAACATCGGCAGCGCCTTCATCCTGGTTTCGCTGGTGTACATGTTCTACAGCGTGATCGACCGTTACGGCGACGCGATCACCACCAACCTGGTGAACATCGAAGGCACCTGGGGCCTGCCCTTCTGGGGCGCTACCCTGCTCTTTCTCGGCATCTACAGCACCATGATGCTCAACGTCAGCGACTACTCCCGCGAACTCAAGGAGGGCAGCGGTCCCGGCCTGCTGACCACGCTGTATGCCATGTCGATCCTGCCGTGCACCCTGTTCATGGGTCTGATCGGCCTGATGGTTTCCGGCGCCACCGGCGTCTCCGACCCAATCAAGGTCTTCGCCAGCGCGGTGGACAACACCCCGCTGCTGGTCGCCACCCTGCTGTTCATCGCCTTCGCCCAGGTCACCACCAACGTGCTCAACAACGTGGTGCCACCCACCTACATCCTCATGGACGTGTTCAAGTTACGCTTTCGCACCGCCACCGTGCTGGTCGGGCTGCTGGCCTTCGGCACCTTTCCCTGGGAGCTGGTGAAGGACGAATCCGCCGCCGGCCTGCAACTCTTCGTGCAGACCTACTCGGCCTTCCTCGGCCCGATCTTCGCCGTGCTGGTGGTGGACTACTTCATCCTGCGCCGGCGCCGCCTGGACATCGCCAAGCTCTACGACGCCGAGGGGCCGTACCGTGGCGTCAACTACGCCGCCATCGCCGCCTCGCTGCTCGGTGCCGCCGTGGCCCTGAGCTTCCCAGCCATATCCTGGTACGCCAGCCTGCTGCCCGCCGGGCTTGCCTATTACCTGCTGATGCGCCGCTGGCCGGCCTGCCGGCGCTTCCTGGAGTGAATCCGCAGCCACGAAACCTGTAGCCCGAATAAGCGCCAGCGCAATCCGGGGCGGCGTGGTCCCGGATTGCGCCCCGGTTTATTCGGGCTACGGAGAGAATGGCGATCCCGCCAAGCGAACGAATTCGCCCTACACGGAGTGGCAGCCTCGCATGGATTGCCGCCTACTCTTCCTCACCCTGCCGACGCGGCCAAACCAGACTGAATTGCGCGCCGCCGAGGTCGCTGCGGCCGATCAGGGCGCGACCGCCGTGCCAATAGATGATCCGCCGCACGATGGAAAGCCCCAGCCCATGCCCACCGGAAGCGCGGGTGCGGCTGTCGTCCAGGCGCAGGAAGGGGCTGAAGATGCGCTCCCATGCCTCCTCCGGCACACCCGGTCCGTCGTCTTCCACGTCCAGGCGGCAACGTCGGTGACCGATCCGGTAGCTCACCCGCACCCGCGACTCGGCATGGCGCATCGCGTTAGTCACCAGATTCTGCAAGGCGCGATGCAGGTAACGCGGCTCCGCCTCGACCCAGGCCCCGCCCTCCGGCGCATCCTGCGACGGCCCGTGCTCCACCCGTACGCTGGCGCGCAGCGGCGCCAGTTCGGCGATCACCTGATCGAGCAGCGCACGCAGATCGACCTGCTGGAAATTCAGCGCCGGCGAGCCCTGCTCCAGGCGCGCATAGACCAGCATCTCGTCCACCAGCCGGTCGAGGTCCTGAATGTCGCTGTCCATGCCTTCCATGTACTTCTGCCGCGCCTTCTCCGTCTCGGCGTCGGCGATCATCTCCAGGCCGAAGCGCAGCCGCGCCACCGGCGTGCGCAACTCATGGGACACCGCGCGGACCATCTCGCGCTGCACCGAGAGAAGCTGCTGCAGGTGCTCGGCCATATGGTTGAAAGCCGCCGCCAGCCGCCCCACCGAATCCGCCCCGCTGGCCGGCACGCGCGCCTCCAGGCTGCCCCCGGCGATACGCGTGGCGGCGCTCTCCAGATCGGACAGGCGCCGCTCCAGGCGCCGCACCAACAGGTAGACGATCAGCCCGATCAGGCTCAGGCCGAGTACGCCGATCAGTACCAGCAACTGCGGCGGATAGGGGTTCATCTGGTACAGCGGGCCGATTTCCAGCACCCAGGGCGTATCGACGATGCCGGCGAACACGCGGATTGCATCGCCGCCCTTGTCCAGTGCCATTACCGTGTCGCCCTCGTCGATGCGGCGGCGCTGGTCTTGATCGAGATCGGCCTTGTCCAGGGTCACCAAGTGCAGCTCGAAGCCGAACTGCTTGGCCGCCTTCAAGTCGGCCAGCCGCGTGGGCTGCTCATCGACGGGGAAGCGCACCAGCTCGTCGATCAACAGATAGATGGTGGCGCGGGCCAACTGTTCGCTGATCTGCTGCACCGAGCCCACCAACAGCAAGCCCTCGGCCTGGCTGACCAGTGCGTACACCTTGGCCGCATGCGGTCCGGTCTGCTCCACCAGAACCTGGCCCCGGAACAGCCGGGCACGGGAACCGCTGTCGATGCCCTGCTCGGCCAGCGGCAAGACATCCAGCGGAATACCCAGCAGCCGCCCCCACAGCGCCGTCGCCCGCCGCCGCTCCACCGCGTTCATCGGCGCCAGGTTGTCGGCCATCAGGCGGAAGGTGCCGCGCGCCAGACTCTCGCGGTACTGGTCCGAACGCACCTCATTGACCAGGTGCAGCGCGCCGACACCCAGCAACGCCACCAGCACCAAGGCGGCCAGCATGCCACCGTAGATGCGCAGGAAGATGGAGTTCACAGCACCGCCGCTTCGCCGACGAACAGATAGCCCTTGCTGCGCACCGTCTTGATCAGCCGCGGGTGCATCGGGTCGTCGCCGATCTTCGGGCGGATGCGCGAAATGCGCACGTCGATGGAACGGTCCTGGCCGTCGTACTCGATGCCGCGCAGGGAATTGAAGATTTCCTCGCGGGAGAGAATGCGCCCGGCATTGGAGGCCAGCAGCCAGAGCAGATCGAACTCGGCGCTGGTCAGCTCGATGCTGCGCTCGGCCAGCCAGGCTTCGCGCATGGCGTTGTCGATCACCAGCGGGCCGAAGGTCAGGCGGCGCTGCGTGCCCTCGCCCGCCGATTCCGAGGGGCCCTCGCTGCGCCGCAGCAAGGCCCGGATGCGCGCCAGCAGCACGCGCGGACGTACCGGCTTGCACACGTAGTCGTCGGCGCCCATTTCCAGGCCGAGCACCTGGTCCATGTCGTCGGTACGCGCGGTGAGCATCAGGATCGGCCCGTCGTAGCCGTCGCGCACCTTGCGGCAGATGCTCAGGCCATCTTCGCCGGGCAGCATCAGGTCGAGCACCACCAGGTCCGGCTGCTCGCGCACGATGCGCTCGGCGGCCTTGGCGCCATCGGCCTCGATGGCCACCTTCAAACCGTTGCTTTCGAGATACTCCCGCGTCAGCTCGGCCAGACGGCGGTCATCTTCGACGATCAGGATTTGCCAGCCTTCATGCTCCACCGCTGTCTCCCCGTCAGGACTGCAAAGCGGTGGGCATTGTAGCAATGAGCGGGACGCGGAGCCCGCTCGACGTTCGCCGGCCTTCCTCGTTTTCAGGAGAGCCGACCGCTACTCCCAACGCCCCCTGCTTCCCATAAATCGTGACAAACCGCACAAAGCACAGCCCATGCCAACAGGCAAGCCCAAACACTATATGTAGTGGTAGCCTCTTGCAGCTGCGACATCCGCGCACGGCACTGTCATCGGAGCGTAAAACCGCGACGAACGGCCAAGCCCAGCCACCACGCGGCCTCCACGGAGTTACTCGGAAACGACCCACAATTCACCCACAAGATATCCACAGGCCGGCGTCGAGCAGTCACCTTGCAATACCCCAGATAGCGCATTATCTTGTATCGCTAATGCGATAGACCCCTACATCTTGGGTCTCACCTTAAAAAGAAGCACTAGATTGGATGCACACGAAAGGCCCCATGAAAAGGGCCTTTCGGCATATAAAGTGCAGCACATTTTTCAACCCCGACGGCCCGCGTGCGCCGTCTCCGAGCCGGATGGCGCCGTAAGCGCCGGGCAGCCGGAAAGTGCGTCGCCCGAAACAGGGCGTACCACTAGGGGTAGTGGTCGCGAAGATGGTTTTCGCGCCCTGACGCTGGAGCCAGGAAGGCACTTGCGGTCCGTGCCTTCGCTCCATGTCGACGATTTGCATGCCCGGTCGGAGTACCGGCATGAGGCGTTTTGACCAAAGGAATGACGGCCGGCACGCCAGTGCCTCCGATACATAAATTAGAAACGTGGAGAACCCCATGCAGACAGACACTACTCGCGAGAACCCGCAGGCCATCGCGCCGCAGGCGGCCGATTCCAATCTGGATCTGGCGGCCACGGCACCGGGCCAACTGCGCGTGATCAAGCGTAACGGCACCGTCGTGGCATACACCGACGACAAGATCACCGTCGCCATCACCAAGGCGTTCCTCGCAGTAGAAGGCGGCACCGCCGCCGCCTCGTCGCGCATCCACGACACCGTGCGCCGCCTGACCGAGCAGGTCACCGCCACCTTCAAGCGCCGCATGCCCTCCGGCGGCACCATCCACATCGAAGAAATCCAGGATCAGGTCGAACTGGCCCTGATGCGCGCCGGCGAGCAGAAAGTCGCCCGCGACTACGTGCTCTACCGCGAAGCCCGCGCCCAGGAGCGCAAGCGCGGCAGCGCCGAACAGCCGGCCCAGCCGCACCCGAGCATCCGCGTCACCCGTGCCGACGGCAGTCTGGTCGCCCTCGACCTGGGCCGCCTGCAGACCATCATCCGCGAAGCCTGCGAAGGCCTCGCCGAAGTGGACGGCGCGCTGATCGAACGCGAAACCCTGAAGAACCTCTACGACGGCGTCGCCGAGAAGGACGTCAACACCGCCCTGGTGATGACCGCCCGTACCCTGGTCGAGCGCGAGCCGAACTACTCCTACGTCACCGCCCGCCTGCTGATGGACACCCTGCGCGCCGAAGCGCTGGGCTTCCTCGGCATCGCCGAATCCGCCACCCACCACGAAATGGCCGACCTCTACGCCAAGGCCCTGCCGGCCTACGTGGAAAAGGGCGTCGAATTCGAGCTGATCGACCCGAAACTCAAAGGTTACGACCTGGCCAAGCTGGGCGCCGCGCTGCAACACGAGCGCGACCAGCAGTTCACCTACCTCGGCCTGCAGACCCTCTACGACCGCTACTTCCTGCACAAGGATGGCATCCGCTTCGAGCTGCCGCAGGTCTTCTTCATGCGCGTCGCCATGGGCTTGGCCATCGAAGAGCCGCAGAAGAACGAGCGCGCCATTGAGTTCTACAACCTGCTGTCGTCCTTCGACTACATGGCCTCCACCCCGACCCTGTTCAACGCCGGCACCCTGCGTCCGCAGCTCTCCAGCTGCTACCTGACCACCGTGCCGGACGACCTCTCGGGCATCTACAACGCCATCCATGACAACGCCATGCTGTCCAAATTCGCCGGCGGCCTGGGCAACGACTGGACCCCGGTGCGCGCGCTGGGCTCCTACATCAAGGGCACCAACGGCAAATCCCAAGGCGTCGTGCCCTTCCTGAAGGTGGTCAACGACACCGCCGTCGCCGTGAACCAGGGCGGCAAGCGCAAGGGCGCCGTCTGCGCCTACCTGGAAACCTGGCACCTGGACATCGAGGAATTCCTCGAGCTGCGCAAGAACACCGGTGACGACCGCCGCCGCACCCACGACATGAACACCGCGAACTGGATCCCCGACCTGTTCATGAAGCGCGTGTTCGACGACGGCCAGTGGACCCTCTTCTCCCCGTCCGACGTGCCGGACCTGCACGACCTGACCGGCCGCGCCTTCGAAGAGCGCTACGAGTATTACGAAGAGCTGACCAAGTACGGCAAGATCAAGCTGTTCAAGACCATCGCCGCCAAAGACCTGTGGCGCAAGATGCTCTCCATGCTGTTCGAGACCGGCCACCCGTGGCTGACCTTCAAGGACCCGTGCAACCTGCGCAGCCCGCAGCAGCACGTGGGCGTGGTGCACAGCTCCAACCTCTGCACCGAGATCACCCTGAACACCAACAAGGACGAGATCGCCGTCTGCAACCTGGGCTCGATCAACCTGGTCAACCACATCGTCGACGGCAAGCTCGACGTCGAAAAGCTCGGCCGCACCGTGAAGACCGCCGTGCGCATGCTCGACAACGTCATCGACATCAACTACTACAGCGTGCCGCAGGCGCGTAACTCCAACCTCAAGCACCGTCCGGTCGGCCTCGGCCTGATGGGCTTCCAGGACGCCCTGTACCTGCAGCACATCGCCTACGGCTCCGACGCGGCCGTCGCCTTCGCCGACAAATCCATGGAGGCCATCAGCTACTACGCCATCCAGGCCTCCTGCGACCTGGCCGAAGAGCGCGGCAGCTACTCCACCTTCGACGGCTCCCTGTGGTCCAAGGGCATCCTGCCGCTGGACTCCCAGCAGATCCTCATCGAAGCGCGTGGCCAGAAGTACATCGACGTCGACCTGACCGAATCGCTGGACTGGGCCCCGCTGCGCGAGCGCGTGAAGAAAGGCATCCGCAACTCCAACATCATGGCCATCGCCCCGACCGCGACCATCTCCAACATCATTGGCGTGTCGCAGTCCATCGAGCCGACCTACCAGAACCTCTACGTGAAGTCGAACCTCTCCGGCGAATTCACCGTGATCAACCCCTACCTCGTCCGCGACCTCAAGAACCGCGGCCTGTGGGACCCGGTCATGGTCAACGACCTGAAGTACTACGACGGCTCCGTGCAGCAGATCGAGCGCATCCCGCAAGACCTGAAAGACCTGTACGCCACCGCCTTCGAAGTGGAAACCCGCTGGATCGTCGAAGCCGCCAGCCGCCGCCAGAAGTGGATCGACCAGGCCCAGTCCCTGAACCTCTACATCGCCGGCGCCTCGGGCAAGAAACTGGACGTGACCTACCGCATGGCGTGGTTCCGTGGCCTCAAGACCACCTACTACCTCCGTGCCCTGGCCGCCACCAGCACCGAGAAATCCACCATCAACACCGGCAAGCTCAACGCCGTGTCCTCGGCCATCGATGAAACCCTGCAAGCCGCCCCGGCCGCCGAACCCGCCCCGGCCCCGGTACCCAAGGCCTGCAGCATCGACAACCCGGACTGCGAGGCGTGCCAGTAAGAGCAGCGGCAAGCTTTAAGCGACAAGCTACAAGCCGTACGCCGTAACCGCCGTGCCCAACGCGGCATCCCCTCTCCCCCTGGGGAGAGGGTTAGGGTGAGGGGGCGGACCAAAGCCCGCCCCCCTCAGCCCACACAGAACTCCGCCTTTGCGTGCACAAACCCAAAGGCAACCGAAACAGTCCGACCGGCAACGCACCGGTCACCGACCAGGAGGAACCCACATGCTGAGCTGGGACGAATTCGACAAACCCGAAGAAGGCGCCGCCGCCAAGCCGGCCGCTGCACAAGCCACCGCCGAACTGAGCATCGAAAAACTCGACAGTGTCGGCGACGCCGCCGCCCATGAAGCCCGCGCCGTGGCCGCCGACGACTCCGACGCCGTGGCCCGCGCCAAGGCCGCGCTGAACGAACTCGACGTACAGGAAGGCTTGGAAGACCTCGAAGGCGCCGCCGCCCGCGTGCGCGTCGACGAAAAGCGCATGATCAACTGCCGCGCCGACCTCAACCAACTCGTCCCCTTCAAGTACGACTGGGCCTGGCAGAAATACCTGGATGGCTGCGCCAACCACTGGATGCCCCAGGAAGTGAACATGAACGCCGACATTGCCCTGTGGAAGAGCAAGGACGGCCTCACCGAAGACGAACGCCGCATCGTCAAGCGCAACCTCGGCTTCTTCTCCACCGCCGACTCCCTGGTCGCCAACAACCTGGTGCTGGCCGTCTACCGCCTCATCACCAACCCCGAATGCCGCCAGTACATCCTGCGCCAAGCCTTCGAAGAAGCCATCCACACCCATGCCTACCAGTACTGCATCGAGTCCCTGGGCATGGACGAAGGCGAAATCTTCAACATGTACCACGAGATTCCCTCGGTCGCTAAGAAAGCCTCCTGGGGCCTCAAATACACCCGCTCGATCTCCGACCCGAACTTCACCACCGGCACCGTCGAGACCGACAAGGAATTCCTGCGCAACCTCATCGCCTACTACTGCGTGCTGGAAGGCATCTTCTTCTACTGCGGCTTCACCCAGATCCTCTCCATGGGCCGCCGCAACAAAATGACCGGCACCGCCGAACAGTTCCAATACATCCTCCGCGACGAGTCCATGCACCTGAACTTCGGCATCGACGTGATCAACCAGATCAAGATCGAAAACCCGCACCTGTGGGACGCCGCCATGAAGGACGAAGCGACCCAGATGATCCTCCAGGGCACCCAACTGGAAATCGAATACGCCCGCGACACCATGCCCCGCGGCGTACTCGGCATGAACGCCGCGATGATGGAGGACTACCTCAAATTCATCGCCAACCGCCGCCTGACCCAGATCGGCCTGAAGGAAGAATACCCAGGCACCACCAACCCCTTCCCGTGGATGAGCGAAATCATGGACCTGAAGAAGGAGAAGAACTTCTTCGAAACGCGGGTGATTGAGTATCAGACGGGTGGGGCGTTGAGCTGGGATTGATTAGGCTCTCGCTCAAAATCACTAGATCGTGAAACCTTCTCACTTAACGTGAAACGGCAGTCGATCTGGTAGCGCCAATTTAGTCGCAAGACCGCTGCCCTTGGGCAGCGGCTAAATGGTGATGGCAGCAGACAGGCAAGACCATAGACCCCAAGGATTCGGGGCGCAGGAGTAAACGAGAAATAGACCGGAAATGGCGCAAGGATGCACCTGCTACCACGAGGTAGCACTGGAGGGACTAAAAACAAAACCCACAGCAACCGTTGGCCCGGAAGCTGTGGGTCTTGACCGTATCAGTGAACAAAGCCCACTGCTACGGGCCGTGATTGGGGTCACCTATAATCACAGAGCATTTGGGGAAATGCGGGCGTGATTATGGACGACCCTCGAACGGTGTCAACGGCTGATCGTCGGAGATGAGATCTCATTCGTGATCCTGTCTCCACAGTAAATCGGCAAGCTTGGCAAAGAGCCAATGCTCAGACATCCATATCGAAGAGGACATTGCTCATGTCTAAGAAAAATCAACACGTCGTCCCCCATGGCAATGACTGGGCCGTCAAAGGCGCAGGCAACGCAAAAGCAACCAGGGTCCTTGACACCCAGGCGGAAGCAATTCAATTCGCACGTGAAATCGCAAGAAATCAAAAGAGTGAATTGTTGATCCACAACGAGAAGGGACAGATTCGCGCGCGCGACAGCTACGGAAACGATCCCTGCCCTCCCAAGGGCTAATCAAGCTGGCTCAGGGACGAGCCATTTTGCTTCCAGCAGTTTCGTTCACGTATGCATCCGGTGGGCCATATCGTCCTGAGCAGAGTTGATATGGACAACTGACCACCTAATGCGAAGACGGCACACTCAAATCAGCCAGTTCGAAAATGCATGGAGCGGAGATGCCCGTTGTTTACCGCAGCGTCCCTATGGGGGACTCGGGTAGTCGCGGTTGACGTGGCTTGGCTTTTCCCACTTTAAGGAAACCCAAGATGCCCGCAGTACAGAAGCAATTTGAAGAGTTCCACACGAACATAAAGCTCGACGAAGACGACGAGAAAGCAAAGCTACGCGAGAAACGCGATAACTTGCTTAAGGCGCTCAAGGCCAACCTTGCCGATGACGTGCCCGCTTTCGAAAACTTCAACCAAGGCAGCTACTCGATGCACACGGGCGTCATCCCTCTGGATGGCAACTATGACATCGACGTTGGGCTCATTTTTGACTGCAAACGAGATCGATACTCTGACCCAGTCGAACTCAAGAAAAAAGTCCGAGATGCCCTGAACTCAAATGGTCGCACCGTGGCCATTCGTCGTTCTTGTGTCACCGTGAACTACATGCGCGACGGTAAGCCCGAATACCACGTGGACCTAGCCGTCTATGTCAAGCGTGATGACGACCTGCTGGACTTGGCCAAAGGAAAGGAAAATTCAGGCGATGATTTTCGGGTATGGGAGGGTTCCAACCCGAAAAAGCTGACTGAATCCGTCTGCTCGGCATTCAAGGACACCGAGCAACTCAAGCAGTACCGCCGTTGTATTCGCTACATCAAACGCTGGCGCGATGTTCAATTTCGTAACGGCGGCGCACCACTCAGTATCGCGCTCACAGTCGCTGCAAAAGAATGGTTTCAGCCACGATTCGAAACGTCCGGAAAGCCCGCAGACCTTCTGGCATTGCTTGACTGGATCAAAGCAATGCTTTGGCGCTTTGAAGACGCCTACACCGAAGACGGCTGGAGCAAACGGCTGAAGGTAATTTTGCCGGTAACGCCCTACAGCGACTTAATGGAAGGCATGACCAATGGGCAAATGACTGCTTTCAAAGAGAAGCTAGAGACACTGCGCGACGCATTGGCCGACGCATACGATGAAGACCTTCCGGAAGATGCCTGCAAGATACTTAACAAGCAGTTCGGCGACGACTTCAAGGTACCTGAGAAAGCGCAGACGGCGCGCTCGGTCGCAGCCCCCATTATTAGCACAGGAACCTCGGCTTGACCGGCTGCGCGATGTCAACGATGGAGAAGCTGGACTCCTCCTTTCAGGCCGTTGAAGCGCTGTGCGCTGAAAGAAGCATCTCAGTGGTTCGACTGGAAGGAGGAGACTCCGACTATCTGGGAGTCCAGCTCAAGGGGGACGTGCAGGAGTGGGACCTTGAAGTCAATTGCAAGTACTTGGACTTGACGCGTCTACCTACCATCAAGCTACGCACCCCACGTGGACTTCTACCCCACGTTGGCTACCACGGTACGATATGCGTGAGTGATGGACATGGCCTGTCCCTAGATCCAGATCGCTTTCCGGACATCGTGGCATTCACAGTTCTTGCGGCGTATGACTTGTTGGAGAAATGGAGTGCTGATCCCGTCGCCGCCACCAAAGAGTTCTACAACGAACTTGAAGGTTATTGGCTTGGACTGCCCTCATCGGAGCTAGCGCGTGCAACAATCAACGTCGACCGCAATGACCGGCTCGTGTCGGTTTATCTCAACTCGCAGGTCACACCACGGAAGTGGTACGTCACCAACCGCGATGAAAAGCTGCCTTGGGAGTTCGAAACCAAGAAACTTGCACCGCACCGGGCACTGTATGTCCACCTAGACGAGCCAGTTCCCCCTCCTACCTTCCCTGCAAAACTTGATGCAACCTTTATAGACGCTGTCCTAGCAAAGCTCTCGCCGGTTCAGAACGACCTTTGGTCTCGACTAGTCGGGCCGTCCAAAAACGGCCCCAAGCAAGTGGCACTGTTTGTTTCCACCCCCAGAGACACCGGAGGACTGTCGATTGTGGGCGCCATGTTCGGCGCTCGGGATGGCAAGATCGATTCCCGACAGCCAGTGACTCCCCTCACCGTCCGCCGACATTCACCCGCCTACATGCGAGAACGCGGCGGCGCATCTCTGGACTTGTACAACAAGCACGTCGTGGTCATCGGGTGTGGCTCGGTTGGTTCAATCATTGCCGATTCGCTTGCGGCGGCCGGAGTTGGACGCCTCACTCTAGTTGACCCAGATACCTATTCTGAAGACAACGTGTTTCGCCATACCTTGGACCCCGCTTGGATCGATTTCTACAAGATCACTGGGCTCAAGTACTTGCTTGAGCGGCATTATCCAGGCATCCAAGTCCAAGGTTTGCCATGGTACGGACAAGAGTGGCTGGCAAAAGCGAGCCTCGACGACGTCGACGCCATCGTATTTGCGCTTGGGTTACCAACTCTTGAGCGAGTGTTTTGTCGACAGCTGCGCACCTACAAGAAGCGTGTTCCGATGCTGTTTAGCTGGCTAGACCCACTGGATCTGGGTGGACATTCCGTGACTGTGTGGAGCGAAGGTACGGGGTGTCTAGATTGTCTTTATCGAGACGATGAAGGCCTGCCCTCGCTGAGCGCACGCACATCGTTCCTAGAACCCAACCAGCCAGTGTCCAAAAACCTCACGGGCTGCTACAGCACCTTCGTTCCTTACGGCGCACTGCAAGCTCGACACACCGGATTGATAGCCACCGAGCACCTACTGTCCGCTTTACAGGGAGAAGGTGGGGCGTCATACCGGTACTGGGTTGGCGACGGAAAGACTGCTATCGAGCAGGGCCTTCGCGCAACTGCATGGTGGAAGGAAGCTCGGTCTGTCTCACACGTAGAGGCTGCCGCGCGCGCCTTCGGGCGACCTTGCAAACTTTGTCGGGGGGGCGCTTGAAACTCATTCTTCGCGTCAGCCCAACACAACGACTCATCATTGTGGCACCTGCTATCGAGCAGATGAAAGCATTTGCCCAGCATCAGCGGTGGCATGCCGAAGCAGGTGGGGTGTTGCTTGGCCGCCACCTGCTTGACTCTGAGGACGTTGTTGTAGACGAAGTAACTACCCCACAAAGTACGGATCGGCGTGGCCGATTCAGCTTTTTTCGCTCAAGAAAGCACGAATACTTGGCCCGTAGGAAATGGCAGAACGAAGAGAACACCACGGCCTACTTGGGCTTGTGGCATACCCACCCCGAGCCTGACCCAACCCCAAGTAGCGTTGACCGTAGAGATTGGGCGCAAGCTGTCGCACGGTAAGCGAACGGGCATCACACCTTGCCGGCGGGCACCCAGTTGTGCGGCAGCAGCTCGGCCAGGGCGCTGGCCTTCTGCGTCGGCAGGCGCGTGAGCA
>NZ_MUJY01000044.1 GCF_002286785.1 Pseudomonas sp. PIC25
ACGACAGCCGTCTGAAGGGCTGGATGACCCGCTTCCATGGTGTCGCGACCAAGTACCTCCCCAATTACCTGGGCTGGCGGCGCCTACTCGAACGCTATGCAAACGAGCTCAACCCATTGATTTGCATGAAGGAATCGCTCGGCTTCTATCCCTTGCAACAGCTAACGCAGACATAGCCAATTTATTCGCCCAACGGAGCCAGAGACCTCACTGCCCCTCGCGCCAGATCAACTCCGACGTGTCATATCCCTGCTGGCGAGCCACATTGAGCAACTCGTCGCGCTGCTCTGCGCTCAGGTCCGGCTTGCGGGACAGCAGCCAGAGGTACTTGCGGTTGGGATGCCCGACCAGGGCGACGCGATAATCGTCGTCCAGGGACAGCACCCAGTACTCCCCCTTGGTCAGCCCCGGCAGGAGGCGGCTGACACCATTGTCGAAGCGCACCCACAGCTTGTCGGTCTGTCCCGCTTCCTGGGGCTCCGCCTCACCCTGCACCTGCTTCCATTCGCCCGATGCCGTGCGGCAACGGTTGGTGACCGCCATCCGGCCGTCGTCCCGCACCCGGTAATGGGCTTCGGACTGCACACAATCGCGCTGGAAAAACATCGGCAGGCGGGCCACTTCGTACCAAGTGCCCTGGTAACGGGCCAGGTCCACCTTGCCGACCGTCTCCGGCGGAGCCTGCCCGGTGCCGGAATTGGCGCAGGCGGTCAGCAACAGGCTGGCTAGAAGGACGAGCGGGAAACGCACGGGGGACCTCCTTTACAACGCCACGGCCCGGCACGGCCGTGGCCGGGCTTACTTGAGTCCCTGGCCAGAGAACATCATTACCTTGTCGCCGGCGAACTGGACACTGATGAAGATCTGCTGGTCGCCCCAAGTGCAACTGGACAGGCCCAGCGCGCCGGAACATTCGGTGGGCTTGCCAAGCAGGTTTTCCACCTCGGCCTTGGTCATCCCGGCCTTGAGCTTGGCGTAGTTTTCCTGGTTGACCTTGCTGCAGGCCGCCAACAGCATGCAGAACGACAGCACGGCAATACGACGCAGGGACATGAACGAACGACTCCTCGAGTGATGATGCAGGCAAGCTTGGCACAAGCAATGGCCCGTTGCCTGCCCACATCGCGGATATGGGACATGAGCCCGCCCTTGCGGTTCCGTCGTGTTTCGAAGAAAGGGATAGAACCTAGAAGCGCGACCCCGGCCCTTGCAGAAACACCCCCTCCTCCTCGGTGGTTTCCCGACCCAGGATGGCATTGCGATGGGGGAAGCGGCCGAAGCGCTCGATCACCGCGCGATGGCGCTCGGCATAATCGAGGAAGCCGGCGAACAGCTCGTCCTCATCCACCGACGAGGCTTCGCGCAGGTCGCGGAAGCGCTCCACCGACAGTGCCTGGCTGTCACGGTCCTCGGCGTGTTCCAACGGCAGGTAGACGAATACCTGCTCGATCGGTCGCAGCGTCTCTTCCCAGTGCTGCTCCAAGCCGTGGCGCACCAGTTCGCGGGACCGGACATCGCCGGCGAAGGCGCGTGGCGTCCCGCGGTGGATCATCCTCGGCAACTGGTCGAGCAGCAGGATCAGCGCCAGCCAGCCATGAGGGCTGGCGGTCCACTCGGACAGACCGCCCGCCAGCGCTTGTTCGGTCAGTTCGCCGAAGCGCTCGCGCGCCTCGGCATCCTGGCTGTCGCGGTAGCCGAACCAGAGGCCGTTCTTCGCCGCTGCCACGTCGGCGGCACTGGCGGTCCGGTCTTCACCGAACCACCAGTCGAGCAGGGGCTGCCAGGGAGACGGCATGGCTTACTGCTGGTTGTGGTAGGCGGTGGCGCGCTCGACTTCTTCCTTGGAGCCGAGGAATACCGCCACCCGCTGGTGCAGGGATTCCGGCTGGATGTCGAGGATGCGCTGGCGCCCGTCGGTGGCTGCGCCGCCAGCCTGTTCGATGATCATCGACATCGGGTTGGCTTCGTACATCAGGCGCAGCTTGCCCGGCTTGGAGGGTTCGCGTGCGTCGCGCGGGTACATGAAGATGCCGCCGCGAGTGAGGATGCGGTGCACGTCGGCAACCATCGAGGCGATCCAGCGCATGTTGTAGTTCTTGCCCAGCGGGCCGGTGTCGCCGGCCAGCAGTTCGTCTACGTAGCGCTTAACCGGGGCTTCCCAGTGGCGCTGGTTGGACATGTTGATGGCGAACTCGGCGGTGCTTTCCGGAACGCGGATGTTGTCATGGGTAAGCACGAAGCTGCCCAGTTCGCGGTCCAGGGTGAAACCCTTGACGCCATCGCCGAGGGTCAGCATCAGCATGGTCTGCGGACCGTAGATGGCGTAGCCGGCGGCGACCTGCCGGGAGCCCGGCTGGAGGAAGGCTTCTTCGCCGAGGGAGTCGTTCTGGCTGAAACACTCGTTCGGGCAACGCAGCACCGAGAAGATGGTGCCGACCGAGACGTTGACGTCGATGTTGCTGGAACCGTCCAGCGGGTCGAACACCAGCAGGTAGGCGCCTTTCGGGTATTTGCCGGGAATCTGGTAGGCGTTGTCCATTTCTTCCGAGGCCATGCCGGCCAAGTGGCCGCCCCACTCGTTGGCCTCGAGCAGAATCTCGTTGGACAGCACGTCGAGCTTCTTCTGCACCTCGCCCTGTACGTTCTCGGTGCCCATGCTGCCGAGCACCCCGCCCAGCGCACCCTTGGATACGGCGTGGCTGATTTCCTTGCAGGCCCGCGCCACCACCTCGATGAGGAAACGCAGATCCGCCGGGGTGTTATGGCTGCGGGTCTGCTCGATCAGATACCGGCTGAGGGTAACGCGGGACATTGGGATGACTCCGGAAGGGAAGGAAAAAACCCGCGCATTTTAGCGCGTTACAAACGTCGATGCTGCAGACACCGACGTCTGTATGGAGTTCCCCCTGGAACCTGTTTGCAGAGCAGACTTTGAACGGGTTCTTACCAGTTCCAAGCTACCGACAGGTTCACTCCTTGCTGCGTCAGATCTTCGCCCTTGCGCCAGTGATAGCTCGCGCCCAGCGACAGCTCGCCACCGAGTTTCTGGCTGAAACCGAGGCTGGCGCGGGTCAGGCGGTCTTCGGGCGTGTAGCCTTCGAGGGTGAAGTCGATCCCCGGCAGGCTGGTCAGGTTCATGGTCAACTCGCCCGGATCGTCCTCGTATTCCCGTTCGCGGGCCACTTCGGCGAATACCTGAGTGCTCGGGCTCACCGCGAAACGCCCCTGGAAACCGGCGCCGAGGCGCTTGGATGTGCGGGTCTGATCGTCGTAGGCCAGCGAGGTCGCGCTGTCGCTCCTTTCGGCATAGCCATCCACTTCCACGCGGGCGTAGTCGGCGCTGATGAAGGGACTCAAGTGCCAGGTGCTACCGGGCTGGGCAATGTCATAGCCCAGGCGGCCGCCGAACGCCCACACCTGCCCGTCGGTATCGCCTTTCTCGCTGCGCGTGACGATACCCAAGTCGAACTTGCGCGAAAGATCGTCGTAATCCAGGTAGCCGCCGCTCAAGGCCAGGTCGGCCCACCAGCGGTTCGACTGGTACTGGGCGAAGGCCGTGGCGAGGTAGCTACGCAATTCGTAATCGGAATCGGCCCGGCCGGCCTCCAGCTTCTGCTGGTAGAGCCCGAGCGCCACGCCGGCACGCCAGGCATCGTCCAGGCGATAACTGCCACCCAGGATCAGGTTGTAGCCGTCGCCATCGCCGCTGGCCGAGGCCTCCTGCTCGTCGAAGTCCAGGCGCTGCCCGCCAGCATTGACGAAGCTGCGCCATTGGCCGACTGCCTGCCAATCCTCCCAATCCGCCTGCCACTGGCTGCGTAACTGGTCCTGATGGGCGCGCAGGGTGCCGTGGGCCATTTCCGGCAGCAACGTCAGTTCCCAGGGGGCGGCGAGAATGGAGTAGGTGTAGTCGGCGAAGATCTGCTGCACCGCGCTGGTCGGGTGCACGCTGTCGTTGAAGATCAGCGCGCTGGGATCGGGGGTCGCGCCGCCGATCCCCCAAGTGGCGTTCTGGCTGGCGCAACTGTCGAAGCAGGTGGCGATCAGGTCCTGGGTATCATCGAAGCCGTAGCTCGCCGCGTCCGCGACGATCTCGTTGAACAGTAGCGGCACGTTGAGCGGGATGATTTCCGCGTCGATGGCGGCGAGTTGGCTGATCAGTTCGGTATTGAAGTCTGCAACCAGGCCGGAAATGGTGCCCGAGATTCCAGGAATCAATGACTCCAGCGCTCGGGCATTCGGGGTCTGTCCCACGTCCGGCAGCAGCGACACCACGATGTAGCGCGCCCCGGCAGCCTGCAAGGCGCGCACGCCGTCTGCCAATCGTGTCGCGGAGGCCTGTGCCTGGGCGGTGGCCACGTCCGTGGGCGCGAGCGGGTTGATGATCAGATCGAGGAAATCGTTGCCGCCGCCGTTCACGTAGAACAGGGTGTTCGAATCAACCGACTGCCCCAGCGCAGCCAGCTCGGCCAAGTAACCGGGACGTGTGCGCAGGTTGGTACCGTCGGCCAACTCGACCACCGAACCCTCGCCGGTACCAACGATGGAATCGAGAATCTGCTGGGTGGTGTTGCCACCCACCGCATAGTTGGTGCCATCCGGCAAGCCCAGCGCGGCGTTCACCGGCGAGGTGGAGGCGGTCAGGTCGCCGAGGCCGAGCTGCAGGCTGAGCAGTTGGGTCGAGTTCAGCGCGTACGCACTCGTGCTGTAGTCCGGCCCCGTGCGATTGGTGAAGCGCCGGGTCGAGCCGGATGGCCCGGATGCATCCGGAAACTGCCCGGCATCGCTCAGGCTATCGCCGAACACGACCAGCCCGTCGTAGGGCGAGGCCATGAGAGAAGAAGACGAGAAAGCCAGCAGGCACGCGGCCGCCAGTGGGGTAAGCACATGCTTCATGCACGGTCCCTGTTGTAGTTATTGGATGGACGATGCCAGGGACTTTAGCCCGGAATATGACTCCCTGCACAGGGAGCATCCCGGTTTTCACCCGAATGGGTGAACCCCGCCTCAGGCCGGGCAGCAGACCCGGTTGCGGCCTTCGCGCTTGGCCTGGTAAAGCGCCGCATCGGCGGCTTGCAACAGTTCGTCCAGGGCCTGGCCCTGGTCCGGCCAGATCGCCATGCCGGCGGAAAGCGTCACACCGCACGGCCCGCCACGGGTCTCGACCGGTGTCGCGGCGCGCTCCCTGCAGAGGGTTTCGAGGCGGCGGCGCGCCTCATCGGCATCGGCGCCGGGCAGGATCAGCAGGAACTCTTCGCCGCCGATGCGGAACACCGCATCCGAGCCGCGCAGGTTTTCGCCCAGGTGTCGCGCCACGGCCCGTAGCACGTCATCGCCGATCAGATGGCCGTGCTGGTCATTGAGCGCCTTGAAGTGATCGAGGTCGATCAGCGCCAGGGCGATGGGCTCTCGTTCGCGGCGGGCGCGGACCACTTCGCGACTGAAGAATTCATCCAGGTAACGGCGGTTGTAGAGGCCGGTCAGCGGGTCACGGAGCGCCTGCTCCTGCAATCGCTCATGAAGACTGGAGATGATCCGCAGGCGTTCCTCGCTGGTGGCCAGGGCCTCGGACAGTTTGAGCTCGCCAAGGTGACGCTGGGTCACGTCGCGCAGGTAGAGCATCTGCCCGAGCACATGGGTGCCCGAACGGGTGACGCGCTCGATGGCACGGCAGCGTACCTCGTAATAACGCGCGGGACCGGCCAGTGTCAGCAGGCGATCCTGCTCGCCGCTCCACGAGGTTTGCAGCAGAGCGTATAGCTCGGCGCCGAACACCGGCCAGTCGGCCAGCTTGCGGCCTTGCCAGCCGTTGCGCAGGCCGGCCAGTTTCAAGGCCGCCGGATTGGCCTCCAGCACCCGCCACTGCGGATCGACCACCAGCACCGGGTCGAGCAGCTCCTCCAGCAGCAGATGCCGGGCTACCGGCAGCAAGTCGAACAAACGCACCCCGACGATCAGCCAGGCAAACGCCGCCAGGGTGAAGGCGAAGCTGAACGGTGTCGGGTCGAAGCCGAACAGGGTGCGGCCGAACACGACATAGCTGACGTTAGCCGCCCAAGGCACCAGGGTGACCACCACGAACGCCAGGTAATGACGACGGTGCACACCGTAGCTGATCACCGCGGCACGGATCACCACGCCCAGGCAGAACGTCATCCCCAGGTAGACATAGACGGCCGCCACATGGAACAGCGGTCCATGGTCGTAACGCACCGGCGCCCCCGACTCAGCAGACATCGGCGCGGTATTGGGGCCGTAGAACAGGCCGTGCCAAGGATTGCTCAGGGCCATCAGCCAGACCAACAGCGGCACCAGCGTCAGCCCGAGCAGGCTGCGCGAAGGCAGGGGCTGGCGCACGCTGTTCACGTATTGCCAGAGAAACACGGCCCAGAAGGTCGGCACCCCGATGATGCCGGGCCAGGCCATGGTCGCCCAGAACACCTTGCAGGTCGGCGCCTGGGCAGCCATTTCCAGGCTCGCCGCGGCCAGCCACCAGAGGCTGCCCAGGTGCAGCAGGATGAAACTGTCACGACCGGGGAAGGAGCGCTGCCGCCTGACCCAGCGCGCCAACAGCACCACGCCCATGCAGACGGCACCGGTCAGCAGGACGGGGAGGCTCATCGCCCAGGTCGATCCCCCGCAAGCGCTCATGGCAGCACCACCCCGGCGAGCGGGGAGAAACGCCCGCGCCGGAGGAATTCCCGGACGCTGCAGGCCGGTAGTGAGGCTGTCTGGATAAGAGACAAGGGATGTTCCCGGGCCGAGCGGTCATGGATGGAGGAACGGGCGTTTCCGCCCGCGCCTAAAGATACTGCAAAACCATCCGTTACGTGTGGATGATTGACATCAAATAGCCATCATTTCTGACGAGGGGTCGCGGGCGATCTCAGAACACTCAACGCCATCAGCACCAGCAAGCCAACCCCGGCCACCAGCACGGCCCACAGACCGATGCGCTTCCAGTCGGTCCCGGCTTCCGGCTGGTCTTGCTGCACCGTTGCAGTGACGGCGTCGCCAGTCGGGGTCGCCACGCCCAGGCGGGCCAATCGCTCGTCGTCGTAACCGGGGATGAGCGTTGCCAGCGGCAGGTTCGCCGCCTTGGCCGTCGCGTTGCCGAGCGCCAGCGTGTACGGCGGCGTGCCGCGTACCAGGAAGACCACCTGGGTGGTGCGTACGCCGACCTGCAGCCTGGGTGTGGCGCTGCCCAGGCCACCGCCGCGCTCGTCCACCTGCAGTTTCAACTGGTGTACGGGTGTGCCCGGTAATTCGAGGGTCTCCTGGCGTACTTCGCTGCCATTCTCCGGCAGCCGGTAGAGCAGGCCGCGCGCCAGCCAGAACCACTGCTGGCGGTCGTCGCGACGGCCCTGCACCGTCACTGGCGCCAGGGTATTGGCCTGCGGCAGCTCGATGCGCAGACGTTCCAGTGGCAGCGCCAGCGGCAATTCCCAGTAGAACTCCCCATTGCCGGTGCGCCGTGCCGGCAAGTCGTCCGACCAGGCGATCGGCGCTGGCACGCGTGTGGAGCTGATCACCAGGGCCTGGGTCAGGGCCGGCGCCTGCTGCGGGCTTTCCCAGAGTAACCGCAGGTAGCGCGCACGCAGCCCCGGCAGGGCCACTTCGCGCTGGTCGATGCGCTCGTCGGCGAACGACAACCGGGCAATCTGCCCGTCGCCCCAGGAGTGCCACTGCTGCAAATCGTCGCTGGCCTCGATGGTGAAACGCTGGAACCCCTCGCGATCGGCGCTCCAGTCGAGAATCAGCTTCTGCAACGGCTGCTTCAGCGCGCTGGCGTCCAACACCCAGCCGCGCAGCACGTCACCCGCATCCGCAGCCTGGCCTTCCGTCACTTCGACCAGGGTACCGCCGGTGCCGCGTTGTACGCGGATGTGCGGACTGTCCGGGGCACTCGCCGGGCTGTAGAGCGGGAACCACTTCACCGGCGTTTCCGTATGGGTCTCGCTGGGCTGGGTGCTGCCCAGGGTGAGGGCGTAGGCCAGCGGTTCGCCTTCGCCGTTGAACACGCGCAGGTCGCGCAGATCGGCATGACGGGCCGTCAGGTGCAGCGCCAACGGCAACTCCAGCCGATACCAGGGCCCTTCGCCGCTGAGTTCCAGCGGCACCCGGGTGGCGAAGCCGTCGGGCGACTCCTGTCCGGACAGCGCCAACGGCGCTCCCAACACACTGGCCAGTAGCGCCGGCAACAGGCGGAAGAGAGAAGAAAGACGGCTCATGCTCTGGCCTGCTCCACGTCAGAGGCCGGCTGCCGGGGCGGCAGCGGCGCGAAATACCCGATGATCAACAACAGCACGCCAACGCCGATGAACGACACGATGCGCTCCAGTCCGCCGCGGTTGCCCAGCTCGACGAAGAACAGCTTGGCCACCACCACGGCGATCAGCGCCGCGCCGATCAGCCACAATTCGCGGCGCAGACGCAGGTGGCCAACGATCATCAGCGGCAGGGCGATCAGCGTCCAGACCAGCGACAGCCCGGCCTGCACCAGCATCGAATCGAGCAACGCATCCAGCCGGTACGGTACCCCGCCCCAGTGGTGGGCGAAGCGGAATACCGTGGCGGTCAGCAGCGCGAACAGCGACACGCCGGCCACGCCCTGGGGCAGCCAGCGGCGCCAGTCCTCGCCCAGGGAGAGTTGCGGCAGGCTCACCGACAACCAGCGCCAGACGCCGAACAGGACGAACAACAGACCCAGTTCCAAGGGGTTGAGCAGCGGCAGGTAGGGCAGCGGATCGGCGGCGCCATCGCTCGCGATGTTGGCCAGCCAGAACCAGCCCAGCATCGCCACCGCCAGCGGCAAGGCCGCCAACAGACGGTATTCCTGGCGGTAGGCCGACACCGGCCACGGCCAGCCGCGCGACGCGGCCATGGCCAGCAGGTAGGCGCTCGGCAGCAATGCCCAGCCCAGCCAGCGCCAAGCGTTGTAATGCTCGGAGAGGGCGAACAGCAGGTAACGCAGCTCCAGCGACAACACACCGATGATCAGCCAGCAGCCGAACACGTGGGCGGCACTCCGTGCCCCGACGGGCAGCAGCGACGCCAGCCGGCGCAGGCCGACAAAATGCACGGCGAAGAGCACGCCCCAGGCGAGCCAGCCGAAGTCCGCCGCCGGGTGGTATTCCGCATGCCAGGCCCAGAGCAGCAGCACGGCCGCCGCCGGCATCAACAGGGTGCAGAGCAGCGCCAAGGTACGCCATTCGAAGCGCGGCGCGATCAGAACGGCCGCCGCCACGCTGAGCGCAGCGGCCAGCAGCATCAGTGGTGCCTGCAATTCCGTGGGAGCGAAGCGGACGATCTCGCCGATCAGCGCCAGGCTCCACCAGCCGCTCCCCCAGACCAGCAGCACCTGGGACAGCCGCTCCAGGCTCGGACCGCCCAGCGCCCCGGCCAGATCGCGGCGAACCACCTGATGCAGGCGCCAGGCGCCGACCAGCGCGGCGAGCGCCAGGCCCAGCGGCGTCCAGAACCCGGCATGGCCCAGCGGCCGCAGCCCTTCTCCGCTCAACGGGCCAAGCAGCAGCGGGCTGGCGGCAAGGAAGGCTACGCCCCCGACGCCCTGCAGCAGCAGACCGAACAGGAAGCTGGCGCGCTGTTGCAGGTGCAGCGCCAGCCAGATAATCAGCAGACCGCTGCCGGCCCAGACCGCGCTGGCGCTCTGCCAGGGCAGCACGAACAATACCGCCAGATTGAGGAACACCAGCCCCACCAGCAGGATCACCGAAAGTCCGCGCAGCAGGCGGGCGTCGTTGCGTACCAGCGGATCGCGCGCTGCCACCAACATGCCGCCGATCAGCGCCAGGCCGATCAGCGATGCGCCGACCAGTCCGCGCCAGCCATCGCTGAACACGCCGCTGCCGGCACCCGCCGTATCCAGTTGCAGCAGGAACACCGCGCCGCCGACCAACTGCACACCAAAGGCGCTGAACAGGAAGGCCCGCGATTGCAGGCGCAGGGCGGCGAACAACGTCGCCAGTCCAGCCAGGGCCCAAGCGATGGCCGTAGCCTCGGCTGCGAGGCTGAGCGGCGCGATCAGGTACAGGAAGCCCAGCCCGGAACAGGCCAGTACCGGCAAACCACGACGCTCCCAGGGCTTGGCGGCGTCTTCCGGCGCACGGCGCAGTTGCCACCAACTGAACAGCAGCGCCATGCCGAGCATCGCAGCGCCCAGCGGCACACCATCCAGCAGGGTTACGTCACCGGCATCCAGCTTGCCAAGGAAGGCCAGCGCCGCGCCCACTTGCAACAGCAGGGCAAAGCCACGCGCCAGTGGACGCCGCTGGCGCAACCCCAGCCAGAACAGGCCGGCGCCCTCCACTGCCCAGGCGGCAGAGGTCCAGCGCGCATCCAGGCCGAGCGGGATCGCCAGGGTGCCGAACACCACGCCCAGGGCCAGACAGGTTTCCACCAACAACAGCGCCTGGTTGCGCACCCGGCTGGCCAGCAGACGAGCCAGCAGCAGATAGAACAGCCCCAACGCCAGCGCACTGAACGCCGGGCCGAACTCCAGGTGACGGATCACCGCATATTGCAGACCGAAGCCGATCAGCGGCGGGCCGAACAGCGCCGTCCCGTCCACGTAGTCGGCCTTGCCCACCGACCAGCGCAGCAGCGCGTCGCGCTCCGTGGGCGCATCGGCGGCCTCGCGCAGCTTTCGGCGGGCGAATAGCAGGCCGATGGCCACGTACATCAGGAAGAACGTCACCAGGAACGGCTCGGTGCTGCCGAACAGCTCTGGCCGGTAGGAGCGCAGCCCCCAGGCGAAACCGATGCCGAAGGTGCCGACGAAGCCGATCAGATTGAGCAGGCGCCAAGCCTTGAACCAGGCGATGGCCAGGATGCCGGCGTTGAGCAGGATGAAGTAGGTGAACAGCGCCACGTGGTTGCCGCTGCCGGTGGAGGTCAGGATCGGCGCGGCGAAGCCGCCGAGCGCCGCCGCCGCGGCCAGGCCCATGGCGTTCTGCGCCACGGCCAGCACCGCCGAACAGACCGTCACCACCACAAGCAGCCCGAGGGCTTCCTTGGCACCGAGCAATGGATGCAGGCGCATGGCGGCGAAGATCGTCAGGTACAGCACGGCGATACCCGCTCCCTGGAGCATCAGCCCGTAGCCCGGATTGCGCCGGCGCAGCCACCAGCCGAGGCCGAGCAGCGCGATGGCGCTGGCTGCCACGCCGGCGTAGCGCACCGCAATCGGCACCACCATGCCTTCAGTGGCGTAGCGCAGGAGAAAAGCCAGGCCGAGGAACAGCAGCAGCACGCCGACGCGCAGCACGGTGTTGCCGCCGAACAGCCAGTTCTGCGCCCAGTCGATGGCCTGCTCGATTGGGGAGGGTTCGCGGGGTTTCGGCGGAATCGGCGCCGGACGTGGGCGAATGGGCTCGGCGGGCGCCTCGACCCGGGCGGCGACCGGCTCCGGCGCTTCGGGCCGGGCGGCTTGCTCGATCGCGAGCTCCGGCAGGTCCCAGACCAGATCGTTGTCGCGACTTTCTTCGATGGCTTCGGCGGGGGCTTCCGCCGCCGCGGTCGGGGCTGGCGCCGGTTCAAGCGCGGCGGCCTCCGGTTCCGGCACAGGCGCCTGGGCCGGTTGCGGCGGCAAGCCCTGTTCCAATCGCAGCAATCGCTCGACGACCGCCGTGGTACCGGCCTCGAAGCGCTGGGCGAAGGTATCCAGGCTCTTGCGCAGCGTGGCGTTCTCCGCCGACAACTGCTGCAGGCGAATGGCCTGTCCCAGTCCGAGCCCCACCAAAGCGCCCAGCAGGGCGGCGGTCAGCGATTCGCCGGCCACGCTGCCCACCACTAACCCAACCAGCATGAAAATCCATTGCATGCTCTGCTTCCCAAAATGAGGAAAACCCGCGTCCCGCGAGAGACGGTCCAATGTGGACGTCGCCGCCGCCCCTCGTCGGCACATACCGGCGACGATCGTGGCAATGCGGCAGTATATCGGGGCGCGATTGGCCGGGCGCAGGGGGCTGTGGAAATTGCGAAGAAGGTCCGTCTCACTCTGGCCGTGAAACTATTCGCATCAGAGGAGCGGAGCAAATCGCCAGCGCTGTTTTCGCCGCGCCAACTCGGCTAGGGTCGCCGGATTCGGACACGCCCCACCGGAAGGAGACCCCCATGCGCATCCGTAGAATCCCTCTCGCCGCCCTCCTCTTCAGCCTCACCTTAGGCACCGCCCAGGCCGGCGAAACCACCACCCCGGCGCTGGACGCGCTGATCCGGGTGAGCACCGAACGCCTGCTGCTGGCGGACCAGGTAGCCGCCAGCAAGGCGCAGTCGGGCAAGGCCGTGGAAGATACGGTACGGGAAAGCGAGCAGCTCACGACACTTTCGGCCAAGGCCCCCGACTACCGGCTAACCCCCGAGCAGGTGGCGGCCTTCTTCAAATGGCAAATGGAAGCCAACAAGCTGATCCAGTACCGTCTGCTGGCCAGGCCAGCCCCCGCCAGCGACACACCGGTCAGCCTGGATGCGATCCGTGCGCGACTGAACACCATCAACGTGGAAATCCTGGAAAACCTCGCCCCGGCCCTGGCCGAACTGCAACAGCACGGCTGCGCCGAAACGCTGTACGAAGGCATTCGCCGCCGCAGCAAGCGCGAACATCTGGATGCTCTGCACAAAACCGCACTGATCCGGGCCTTCGGCGATACCTGCCGAGGTCTCTAAGAGCCTGTTCACGATCTTCTGCGCGTTGGCCCTGCTGCATAAAAACAGGCTCTAAACCACCAACGCTGCCAACGCCTCGCGCAACCGCGCCGGAATGCTCACCGGCCGGTTGCTCGCGCGGTCGACGAAGACATGGACGAAGCGCCCTGCTGCACACGCCTCTTCCTCCCCCGCCTTGAACACCGCCAGCTCGTACTGCACCGAGCTGTTGCCCAGCTTGCCCACCCGCAATCCCACCTCGATGCGTTCGGGAAAGGAAACAGAGGCGAAGTAGTCGCAGGATGAGCTGACCACGAAGCCCACCACGTCGCCCTCATGGATATCCAGCCCGCCCCGCTCGATCAGGTAGGTATTCACCGCCGTGTCGAAGAAGCCGTAGTAGGTCACGTTGTTCACGTGACCGTAGACGTCATTGTCGTGCCAGCGGGTGGTGATGGGCTGGAAGTGGCGGTAATTGGGGCGGGTGTGGCGGGATTCGGTCATGGGGTTTCCCTTGGTGGATCGTCGTGGGCGAGCGTATTCCGTAACAGGGTATTGGGCGAATGAATTCGCCCCTACAGAGCAAAACGCCTCAATACGCCGCCTGGTAGATCGCCAGTGCGTCCGCCTCGGTGACTTCGCGGGGGTTGTTCACCAGCAGGCGCTGCTGGAGCATGGCGTCGCTGGCCAGTTGCGGCAGCATCGCTTCCGGTACGCCGGCGTCACGAAGGCGGCTGGGCAGGCCGTGGCGTTCGTTCAACGCCGCCAGTTCGTCGATGAACTGGGCGGTCAGGCTCTCGGCGCTTCCCGGCTTCAGACGCTCGCCCAATAGCAACGGCGCCAGCTCGGCATACAGCGCTGTCGCCGCTGGCGCATTGAAGCGCAGCACATGGGGCAGCACCAGGGCGTTGGATAAACCATGCGGAATGTGGAAATGCCCGCCCAGCGGATAGGCCAGCGCATGCACCGCCGCCACCGGCGCGTTGGCGAAGGCCTGGCCGGCGAGGCAGGCGCCCAGCAGCATGGCCTGGCGCGCCTCGCGGTTCTGCCCGTGGCGCACCGCCTGGTCAAGGTTGTTCGCCAGCAGGCGCAACGCTTCGCGGGCCAGCAGGTCGGACAGCGGGTTCTTCTTCAGCGCGCTGGTGTAGGACTCGATGGCATGCACCATGGCGTCGATTCCGGTGGCGGCGGTCACCGCTGGCGGCAGGCCGAGGGTGAGGTCGGCATCGAGCAGTGCCAGGTCCGGCAGCAGCATCGGCGATACCGCGCCCATCTTGGTCGTCTCGCCGGTGGTGACGATGGCGATGGGCGTTACCTCCGATCCAGTGCCGGCGGTGGTCGGCACCTGGATCAGCGGCAGGCGCTGGCCGCGCGCGTTGCCGACCCCGTAGATGTCCTTGAGGCTCTGCTCGCACTGCGGATGGGCGAGCAAGGCAACCAGTTTGGCCACGTCCATCGAGCTGCCGCCGCCGAAGCCGACGATCAACCCGGCGCCGATATCCCGGGCCCGCTGCACCGCGTCCAGCACCACCGCTTCCGGCGGGTCGGCGAGCACCTGATCGAACACGGCCACGGCCAGGTCCTCGGCGGAGAAACCGGGCAGGACGTCATTGAGCAGACCGAAGCGGGTAATGCCGGGGTCGGTAACGATCAGTACCGAACGAGCGCCCCGCTCCCGGCAGATCGCCGCCAACCGGCGTGACGAGCCGGTTTCGCAAATCAATTGGGCCGTGGTGGCAAAGCTGAACGGGTGCATGAGCGCCTCCTGTTGTTCTTGTATGGCATTCGTTGGCCACCCGCCCCTCAAGCCCAAGCAGTACTGGCCCCTCTTCTATTCATGGGAGAGGGAACGGACGGGTGACCAACACCTTCCTCAAAACGCGAAACTGTCCTCGTCCAGCGCCATCAGGCACTGCGCCCCGCCCCGGATCGCTTCCCGGTGGGCACTGGCCCTTGGCAGCACACGGCGCAGGTAGAAATCCGCACCCTGTAGCTTGGCACGATAGAAGGCGACCTCCCCGCTTCCCGCTTCCAGGGCGTCCTGCGCACGCGCAGCCGCCTGGAGCCAGAGGCCGGCGAGCAGTACGTAGGCGGAATACTGGAGGAAATCCACGGAACAGGCGCCGATCTCCTGCGGGTCGCGCTGGCTGGCGGCGATCACTTCGGCGCCCAGCTCGCGCCATTCGCCCAGGCGGGCCTGCACCGTGGCGGCCAGTTCGTGCAGGGCCGGGCGCTTGGCCTGGTCGTCGCACAGCTCGCTGAACTCCGCCTGCAACGCGCTCAACTCCGCGCCGCCATCACCCAGCAGCTTGCGACGGATCAGGTCCAGCGCCTGGATGCCGTTGGTGCCCTCGTAGAGCTGGGTGATGCGGCTGTCGCGCATCAACTGTTCCATGCCCCATTCGCGGATGTAGCCGTGGCCGCCGTAGACCTGTACGCCGAGGCTGGCCACTTCCTGGCCCATGTCGGTGAAGAACGCCTTGACGATGGGAATCAGCAGCGCCGCCCGTTTACCGGCCGCGTGACGAACGGTGGCATCAGGGTGGCCGTGCTCCAGGTCGAGCTGGCGCGCCGTGTAGGCAGCCAGCATGCGGCAGCCTTCCACCAGGGTTTTCTGGGTCAGCAACATGCGTCGCACGTCCGGGTGGACGATGATCGGGTCGGCCGGCTTGCCCGGTTGCGCCGGGCCGGTCAAGGCGCGGGATTGCAGGCGCTCGCGGGCATAGCTCAACGCGCCCTGGTACGCCTGCTCGGCGATACCCAGCCCTTGCAGGCCGACCTGGAAGCGCGCGTCGTTCATCATGGTGAACATGCAGGCCAGGCCCTGGTTGGGCTCGCCCACCAACCAGCCGGTGGCGCCGTCGAAGTTCATCACACAGGTGGCGGCACCCTTGATACCCATCTTGTGCTCGATGGCCCCGCAACTCAGGGCGTTGCGCGCGCCGGGCGTGCCGTCGGGATTGGCGACGAATTTCGGCACGAGGAACAGGCTGATGCCCTTCACACCCGCCGGTGCGTCCGGCAGCCGGGCGAGCACCAGATGGACGATGTTCTCGCTCATGTCGTGCTCGCCGCCGCTGATGAAAATCTTGCTGCCGCTGACCCTGTAGCTGCCCTCCGCCTGTGGCTCGGCGCGGGTGCGCAGCAGGGCCAGGTCGGTACCGGCCTGGGGCTCGGTGAGGCACATGGTGCCGGTCCATTCGCCGCTCACCAGTTTGGCCAGGTAGGCGGCCTGCAGTTCGGGGTTGCCGTGCTTGTACAAGGCCAGCACCGCGCCTTCGGTGAGCCCGGAATAGATGCGGAAGGACAGGCTCGCGCCCATCAGCATCTCGTGGAAGTTGCACGCCACCAGTTGCGGAAAGCCCTGGCCGCCGAATTCGGTCGGCCCGGTCATGCTCGCCCAGCCGTTCTCCACGTATTGCCGATAGGCCTCGCGAAAGCCCTTGGGCGTGGTCACGGCACCATCGACCAGGGTCACGCCTTCCTCGTCGCTGTTACGGTTCAGCGGGGCGACCACCTCGCCCGTGTAGCGCGCTGCCTCGTCCAGCACGCCGTCGATCAACTCGCGGTCCAGGCCGTTGCCGAGCAGCGCGCAGTGGCCGCTGACGTCGAACAGCTCATGGATCACGAAACGCATGTCGCGCAGCGGAGCCCGGTAGTTCATGCCGCCACCTCCTTCGCCTCGGCGAAGTCTTTGCCCGCCGCGGCCAGCCGTTCGATCAGCGTAGCCGGGCGCCAGTGCTCGCCGAAACGCTGTTGCAAATGGACGAGCCGTTCGCGGATCGCCGGCAGCCCCTGGCTGTCGGCCCAGGCCATCGGCCCGCCCTTGTCTGCCGGAAAGCCATATCCATTCAGGTAGACCCGGTCGATGTCCTGGCTGTTCGCGGCGATGCCCTCTTCGAGAATCTTCGCCCCCTCGTTGACCAGCGCCAGCAGGCAGCGCTCGAGAATTTCCTCCGGCCCCACGCTCCGGCGTTCATAACCGAGCTGTTCGGAGACCTGCTGCACCAGCGCATCCACCTCGGGGTCGTGCTCGGCCTGGCGGCTGCCCTCGGCATAGCGGTAATAGCCCATGCGGGTCTTCTGGCCGAAGCGGCCGAGGGCGCAGAGACGGTTGTCCACTTGCACCTCGTCGGCGTCCTGCCCCTCGCCAGCCAGTTCGCGGGCGCGCCACTCCAGGTCGATGCCCACCACGTCGTACATGCGGAACGGCCCCATGGCGAAACCGAAGCCCTGCAACGCGGCGTCCACCTGGTGGGGGAAGGCGCCCTCCAGCAGCATCATCCGTGCCTCGTGTACGTAGGTATGGAGCATGCGGTTGCCGATGAAGCCGTGGCAGTTGCCGGCCACCACCGCCACCTTGCCCATGCGCTGGCCCAGCTCCAGGCAGGTGTCCAGCACGGCTGGCGCGGTCTTCGCGCCACGCACGATTTCCAGCAGTTTCATGATGTGCGCCGGGCTGAAGAAATGCAGGCCCAGCACCTGCTCCGGGCGCCCGGTGACCGCAGCGATGGCATCGATGTCCAGCGCCGAGGTGTTGCTGGCGAGGATCGTCTCGGGCTTCAGCACGGCATCCAACTCGCGAAAGATCTGCTGCTTCAGCTCCAGGTTCTCGTAAACCGCCTCGATCACCAGATCCACCTCGGCCAGCGCCGCGTAGTCGCCCACCGGCTGGATGCGCGCGCGACGGGCGGCGGCCTCCTGCTCGTCGATGCGGCCCTGGCGCACGTTATGCGCGTAGGTGTCGGCGACTGCCTGCCGGGCCTGCTCGAGCATCTGCGGGTTGTTGTCCAGCCAGCGCACCGGCAGACCGGCATTGACCAGGCTCATTACGATACCCCGGCCCATGGTGCCGGCACCGATGACGGCGGCGCTGTGAATCTTCGAGACGGCATGAAGCATTGTTGTTCCTCTCGTGTACGACCAGAAAACTGCCAGTCACGATAAGGAAGCGGCTACTATTTTTGAAATTTAGTCTTGTGATACATCCTATTCTCCGCATGAATATCGCCAACTTCGACCTGAACCTCCTGCGCGTACTCGACGCCCTGCTGCGCGAGCAGAACGTCTCCCGCGCCGCCGAGCGCCTCGCCCTCAGCCAGCCCGCAGTGAGCAATGCCCTCAACCGCCTGCGCGAACTGCTCGACGACCCGCTGCTGGTGCGCATCGGCCGGCGCATGCAGCCCACTCCCCGCGCCCTCGCCCTGGAAGCGCCGATCCGCAGCGCCCTGCGCCAGATCGAGCAGAGCCTGGCCGCCGGCGAAACCTTCGATCCGGCCGAAAGCCGCCAGCGCTTCAGCATCGCCGTGACCGACTATGTCGAGCTGGTCTGCATGCCATCGCTGCTGGACCGCCTCAGCCAGCATGCGCCGGGGATCGGCATCGACATCCGGCATCTCAGCCCGACACTACCGGCCGAAGCCCTGGACAAGGGCGAACTGGACCTGGTGCTGGGACGCTTCGATGAAGTGCCGGCACGCTTCGCCCGCCAGCACTGGATGAGCGAGACCCTGCAACTGGCGGTACAGCGGGACCACCCGCTGGTGGACGGCCCGCCCGACCTGGAGCGTTTCCTCGCCCTGCGCCATCTCTGGGTGCATGGCGGGCAGACCCGCGGCATGGTCGACCAATGGCTCGGCGAACAGGGATTGAGCCGGCAAATCCTCTACACCACACCGAACTACCTGCAGGCCGCACACATCGTCGCCGGCAGCGAACTGGTTGCAGTCCTGCCAACCCAACTGGCACGCCACTTCGCCCGGTTGCTGCCGCTGAATCTGTTCGACCTGCCCTTCGCCCTCGGCCCCTTCCACCTGGAAATCGTCCACCTCGCCCAGCGCCAGCGCGACCCCGCGCTGCAGTGGCTGATCGGAGAGATCCAGGCGGTGGCGGCGGACGGTATCGCCCGACACTAGAGGCCCGTGCGGTAGCACAGGCATTCAGGTTCGGGTGCCCGAGCGCACTGCGAGATGGCGCGGACCTCTGGCACCTCATCGGAATGGCCCGCCCCTCAGTGCGGCCGATTGACGCGCATCAATAACCTGCCGCTTCGGGTCGACGAGAGTGAGATGGCACCACGATCTCATCCTTTGGTATCGATTCGGTGAACCGGGCCTAAAAACACCCACCGCGCCGCCGAGAACATAGCTGACACGTCGTCCGAGCCGGCATGAGCCGCTTCGGCACGAGCCCCTGCATCCGGGTGCCAGGAAGGCGCAGGATACGGCCGCCCCGCCGGGGCGATTGATGACGTACCGAGACCACGACACCATGATTTCCCTGCCCCGCTTCCTGTCCGCACGCAAGCAATCCGACGGCGTACTCGGCATTCTCTGCAGTTCGCGCCAGTTGCCGGAAAAACTCGCCGAGGCGCGCATCAAGCCGACCTATGTCTGCGGTTTCGTCTCGCCGCACATCAGCCTCGACGACGTGGCACGCCAGATCGGCCAACGCTTCCCCGGCGCGGTGGTCAGCCTTTGCACCACCGCCGGCGAACTGTGCAGCCAGAACGACCGGCTTTACTGCGGCACCGGCAACCAGTGGGACCGCATTGCGTTGCAGCTCTTCGATGCCAGCGTCATCGCCGCAGCGGAAATCGTCCACGTTCCCCTGGAGAGCCAGGACATCCGCGGCCAGGGCAAGCGCCTGACGATGGGCGAACGTATCGCCCGGCTGACCGAGTCGATCAAGCGGCTCAACGTATCGATGGCCATCGACTACCGCGATACCTTGGCCAACATCCTCTTCGACGGGCTTTCGGCCTCGGAATCCTTCTTCATGGAAGCGCTGTACGAATCCGGGCGCTTCCCCTGCCTGTTCGTCGGCGGCTCCGCCGGCGGCAAGGGCGACTTTCGCCAGACCCAACTTCATGACGGCAAGCGCAGCTACGAAAACCACGCGTTGATCGTCTTCCTCAAATGCGCGCGGAACATCCGCTTCGGCGTGTTCAAGAGCCAGAACTTCGAGCCCACGCCGTTCAGCCTCAACGTCCTCAGCGCCTCCCTGGAAGAGCGCTACATCAGCCAGGTGGTGGACAACCGCGGCAACATCCGCTCGATGGTCGCCGCCCTCTGCGATACCTTCAAATGCGCACCGGAACAATTGGAAGCGCGACTGGCCGACTACTCCTTCGCCATTCGCGTCGGCGAGGAAGTATTCGTCCGCTCCATCGCCCGCATCGACTATGCCCAGGAACGCGTCCACCTGTTCTGCGACGTCGCCCCGGGCGAAGAACTCATCATGGTCAAGCGCACCCCGCTGGCCGAATCCACTCGCCGCGACTTCGAGCGCTTCATGCGCAACAAGCCGGGCACGCCGCTGGTGGGCATCCTCAACGACTGCATTCTGCGCCGCCTGAACAACGAGCAGGCCCTTGCCGGGATGAACGACGTATTCAAGGGTGCGCCGGTAATCGGTTTCTCCACCTACGGCGAGATTCTCGGGCTCAACCTGAACCAGACGCTGACCGCCGTATTCTTCTTCCGCACCGACGATCCGGAAAACTTCCACGACGAATACACCGACAACTTCATCGGCTACCACAGCGAATTCAAGGCGTTCTTCCTGCGTCGGCAGATCAAGAAACTCGCCGGGCTGAGCCAGGTAGTGGTCAAGCAGATCGAGCAGTTCAAGCGCCAGGACTACGCCACCAGCCTCGACATCAACGGCCTCGACGAGCACATCCGCCCGGTGTTCCAGGGCCTCGGCGACCTCGGCCACATCCTGCTCGACGCCCAGCGCCAGCGGGAAAGCATCGCCGAGCAACTGCGCCAGTGCTCCACCGACCTGCACGGTTCGGTGGACGACCTCACCGACACCATCCACCGCCAGGCCGGCGTCATCGACCAGGCCGGCGGCGCCGTGACCCAACTGGTGAACAAGGCCGACGACGTGGTCGGCAGCGCCCGCGAACTGGCGCAGAACAGCCAGCGCATCCAGTCGGTGGTGCAGATCATTCAGCAAATCGCCCAGCAGACCAATCTGCTCGCCCTCAATGCCGCCATCGAGGCCGCGCGCGCCGGCGAACAGGGCCGCGGCTTCGCCGTGGTCGCCGACGAGGTGCGCCAGCTTGCCGCCAAGACCGGGCAGAATGCCGAGGAAATCAGCCACGACGTCGACCAGCTCGCCACCGCCATCCGCCAGGTCGCCCAGCACATCGAGACCCAGTCCGGCGAGGTCGGCGCCCTCACCCAGCTGCTCGACGAACTGAAAAGCTCCAGCGGTGTGACGGCCGATACGTCCGAGCGAACCAAGGACGTGGCGAATCGGCTGGTGGATTTGACACGCTAAGGCCGCTGGGCGGGATAGATGCCATCTCGCCCGGCGCCCTCCTACGGCTGTCCGTCCTGGGTCGAACCGAAGCTCGCCGCCACCCTCGTCACGCAGGATTTGGTATGGGCCAGCAACAGGCCAAGGTTGACCTCTTCGGTGGTGTGCACGGCCAGAAGCATCAGGTTATTCGCCGCCGGCACCTGGACGATGATGATCTTTCCCTTCTTGCCTTGCAGCAGGGTCATTTCGCCGGAATCGCTGTCGATTTCCCGCAGCATGGTGCCGGACAGCGCCGCCATCGAGCTGGCCATGGCGGCGAGCTTGCCGGCGTTCTGCAGGTCCTTGCCGCGGAACAGGTAAGGATGCCCGTCCCGATACGCCAGCAAGGCCAGCGAGATACCGTCTACGTTACGTGCCACCAGTTCGTCCAACGCCCTTTCGCATTGCCGGCGGTCCGGTGTCGGCAGCATGACGGGAGCGTGTTTTTGCCTGTCAGACATCGCTGTACTCCGCGCACAGGAAAACCAAGTCGAATATCAGCGCCATGTCTTCGCGGCGACGGGCGTCCACGACGATCACCGGCCCGACCAGGCCATGCCGGCGCAGCGTCTCCGCCACCTGCTCGCGCAGGGCATCGACATTGCCCTGTACCTTGTTGATCGCCGCGACGAAAGGTGTTTCCCCGATCCGCCCGGCATAAGTCCGCAGGGTTTCCTCCAGGCCCTCCAGCGGCGCGGCGGACGATGCGTCGATCAGTATCACGACGCCGGCCAGATTCTCCGCCACCGTATCGAACATGAAGGTGAACCGGGATTGGCCGGGCAAGCCGTAGAGCAGCAGGCGCTCGTCGTCGCCCAACGACATCTCGCCGTAGTCCATCGCCACCGTCGTGGTTTCCTTGATCGCCGCGAGCCCGTCGGTGCAGGCCACGTCGGTGGAAATCACGGAGATGTCGCTGACCGCACCGATACAGGTGCTCTTGCCCGAGCCGGGCGCACCGACGAATACAAGCTTGTAGGTTTTTTTTCGGTCCATCACCGTCGGCCCAGTAAGTTGGCAACGCGTGCCCCGATACGCCGCCAGAAGCCCGGCCGACGCCCCTCTTTCACGCTGTCCAGGGTCTCGATATCGACCCGGACGCTCACGACCTTGCGCTCCTGCAGGATATCTAGACAGGCCATGACCTCGGCCTCCGGCAAATCGCAGCGTTGCGCGATCTGCGCTGCCGACAGGCAATTCGTGCGAATGGCCGCCAGGATGCGCCACCATTCTTTCGGCCATTCGCGGAATTCCGCCGGCCACTCGGCCAGCGCGAAACGGTGTACCTCGCTTTCCAGCTCCCGCCGGGATGGCCGGGAACGATCGAAGGCACGCCGCTCGCCCTCCTGCAACAACGCCAGCACCTCATAGCCCCGAAAAGGCCGATGGAGCGTGCCCGCCACATGGAGGCGGGGGTGGCGGGCACAGCCGACGGCATGGATGCCCTTGCCCACCAGCGCCTCGAGCAGAGGGCCACCTGCCGAGTCGTCGAGATTCACCACGACGACGTCGGAAACCGAGGAAGGGTCCGTATCCACCCGCCATTCGCGATCCAGGTATTTCCGGATCAAGGGCAGGATGGATAACAGGGCCTTGAGCTGATCCTCGTCGAACAACAGACATGTAACTGACAATTCCGACATATCTCTCGACCGGATGGCCTCTGTCTCGTTTCGCGCGGTCAGACGGAAGCGTCGATCGCAGCCATGGCGGCGCGCGAACGTACGATCACCATGCCGATGTTGGCCGACGCGCGGGTCACAAACACCGCCACATGGTTCTCGTCCTTCTTCGAACGCAGGAACACGTGCAGCAGGTTGGTGCTGAACACGATGATTTCCTGGAAGTAATGGGACTTGCGGTCGGTGATGCCGCGGCTGCGGTCGAACAGCTTCTCGATCTCCACGACATTGCGGCCCTGGAACAGGTCGCTGGTGGCGGCGGCGACCAGATCGAGTACCTCGCCGGGATGGGAATCGACGGTCTTCACGCCCAGCAGCATGCCGGTGGACATATCCACGAAACCGCTGGCGACGCACTCGGGAATGCTGGTTTGCGCCTGGGTAAGTGCTTGATCTAGGGACATCTTCATTTCTCCTATGAATGGCTCGACACGGCCGAGAGGTGCCCATCGCTGAGGCGATCGGCGAATTGGTGCAAAAAATGCGTCTGTGTCTGGCTCTGGATGGCATAGGCCTGCGTGCCGCGCACCCGGGCAATGGCGGAGGCGACTGGCTCGCCATACCAGAGCAATACCGTCGCGATGGCGGTACCCGTCCGGCCCAGGCCTCCGCGGCAGTGGAAGGCGATGCCTTCGTTGCGGGCGACCGCCTCCTCGGCCAGGCGGCAGAACGCCAATGCCTGGTCGAAGTCAGGCGCATCCATGTCGGATATGTGGAAATGGTGGTGAACGATGCCGAAGGACGAGCAACTCCGCGCGAGGGCGGGCACTTCCTCCTCCAGCGTCACCAGATGGCGGACACCGGCGTCCGCCAGTTGACGGAACTGCCGCTCGGCCGGCGCCACCAGCCCGGGACGGCTCATACCGCACAGCACGCCCGGCACGACCCACCAGATGCCATCGACGGATTGCTCGCGGCTGCGCGAGCCGAAACCGGCCAGGTGGCCGGTCTCCACATAATGCCTGCCCGCCTCCGTACGCGGTTGCGCGAACAGGCGATCGGAACGGCCGGCTTCCACCACCGCGCCGGCATCGAATATCGCACTCATGCCGCCCAGGGCCAGGCAATCGCGCCGGTCATGCGTCGCCATCAGCACGAAGGACCGCTCCGACAACGGCTTCAACCAGGCCCTCGCCTGGAGGGCGTCGTCTTCGGTCATGCCAGCGGTCGGTTCGTCGAGCACATACAGCGAGCGCGGGACGTCGACGAATGTGCGCAGCGCCCGCAGCCTGCTCGCACTCCAGGCCCGTCGCTCCGCGTCGCCGTGCGGCCTGCGCACACCAGCCTCGATGCCCGTATGTTGTCGATACCAGCCGACACCCCGCGGGGCGGTATGGCAGGGCAAGCCATCCAGCAAGGCCGCTCCGCTCACCGACATGCCAGCGTCGAGCTCGCCGACGACGGCCTGCAACAAGGAGGATTTGCCCGCGCCGCCGGGCCCGATCAGCGTCAACGCCCCGGGGCTCGTTACCGACAGATACAGACTGCGAACGACAGGCTTGCCCGACCTGGCGACGCTGAGCTTCCGAACTTCAAACACGCACAGCACCTAGTGGCCGGATCCAAGGGATCGTTCGCAAGAACGAGTTCCGTTAGCGACAGGCTCTTATGGAATTAGGAGGAGTTCGGAATTTTTACCGTCTCGATCAGAACCCGTACAAGTGGACAATTAACGGGATGTGAGGGACCTTTCGCCGTAGTTGGCAAACTTATCGAGACATGGAATACAAATAAACAGAGAGGTAAGTCACGCTTTTTCACAATCAACACGCGAAAAGGCCCGTCCTCAGGCCTCCCATGCCATTCATCACATCATTGCGGTCAAAGCATCCGCCAGCGCCTCGACGGCGAGCGAACCCGACGCGGCAAATGGGGTGTCTGTAATCCATAGATCGTCGAAACGAAGGAGATTGTCAGACGTGATCCAGCGAGACGAACCACACGCTCTCGCTGGAAAAGCGCGTAAAGCCGTCAGCAAGCCGCCGCCGCTACCATTCATCACATCATTGCAGGCAAAGCGTCCGTCAGCGCCTCGACGGCGAGGCGAACCCGACGCGGTAAATGGGGGGCCTGTAACCACAGGGCATGGGCATCGTAGAGAAACGCCGGATGCTCCGGCAGCAACTGCACGAGCGCACCGGAGGCGATGCGCTCACGAACCAGCCAGGAAGGTAGCCAGGCAAGCCCCATCCCCAGTATGGCGGCCTCGGCAACCGCATCCAGATCGTCAAAACGAAGGCGATTGGCAGGTGTGATTTCCAGCGGCGGCTGGTCTTCCTGTGGAAACAGCCAAGGGCGGATGCGCCCGGATCGCCGATAAATAACGGCTTGGTGCCCCGCCAGCTCCTCCACCCGCTGCGGCCGGCCGTGCTGCTCGAGATAAGCGGGCGCCGCACACACCAGCATGCGCTGACGCGCCACGCGGCGGGCGACCAGACCGGGCTTTTCCTCTGGATCGCCGGTGCGAATGGCGAGGTCGTAGCCGTCCTCGGCCAGATCGGAGAAGCGGTCGCTGAAAGACAGGTCCAGCTCCAGCGCCGGGTACTGCTGCGCCAGCTTCAGCAACACAGGCGCCACGCAGCGACGACCGAAGTGCACGGGCATGGTGACGCGCAACCGGCCGCGCGGCTCGGCCAGTTGGTCGGCCACCAGCGCATCCGCTGCTTCCGCCTCGGCCAACACCACCCGGCAGCGTTCGTAATAGGCACGACCGAAATCCGTGAGGCTCTGGCGGCGAGTGGTCCGGGTCAGGAGGCGTACGCCCAGGCGTTCCTCAAGAAAACGCACATGCTTGCCCACCATGGGCCCGGACAACTCAAGCGCCTCGGCAGCCGCGGTGAACGAACCAAGATCCACGGCCTTGACGAACACTGCCATGCTGGTGAGGCGATCCATATTGGAAACTCCTGGTTTCGACTGTTCTGGCTGGACGGCGATTTATCCGCCGATACGGCATCGCCATAGTTTATTCGGTCCTTTCAATTTGGAGTCGAACACCATGGCACGCGTCGTCCGCTTTCACCAACTCGGCGGTCCCGAGGTTCTGCGCATCGAGCATGTCGACGTACCGGAGCCCGGCCAGGGCGAAGTCCGGATTCGCGTCAAGGCATTGGGCCTGAACCGGGCCGAAGCGCTGCTACGCGCTGGGACCTACATCGAAACGCCAACCTTTCCGTCGAGCCTCGGCCTCGAAGCGGCGGGCCTCATCGAAGCGGTCGGCCCCGGTGTGCAAGGGCTCGTGCCGGGCGACGCGGTCAGCCTGGTGCCGCCGCAATCGATGGTCCGCTGGCCCACCTATGGCGAGCGCATCAACATGCCCGCCGAACTGGTGGTCAAGCACCCGGCGGCACTCGACTGGGACACGGCCGCCGCCACCTGGATGCCCTACCTGACCGCGTATGGCGCCCTGATCGACCTCGCCGGGCTCCGCCGGGGCGACTTCGTGGTGGTGACAGCAGCCTCCAGCAGCGTCGGCGTGGCGGCGATCCAGATCGCTAACCGGGTGGGGGCGATACCGATAGCGGTGACGCGGACCTCCGCCAAGAAACAGGCCCTGCTCGAACAAGGCGCAGCGCATGTGGTGGCGTCGGGCGAAGAGGACCTGGCCGCTCGGCTGGCGGAAATCAGCGGCACCCAGGGCGTGCGGGTCGTACTCGACCCGATCGGCGGCCCGATTGTCGAACCCCTGACCGCAGCCATGGCAGAGGGTGGCATCTTCATCGAATATGGCGGCCTGAGCCCCGAGCCCACGCCCTTCCCCTTGTTCGCCGTGCTGAGCAAGCGGCTGACCCTGCGCGGCTACCTCGTCCATGAGATCACCGGCGACCCGGTCCGCCTGGACGCCGCCAAGCGCTTCATCCTCGAAGGGTTGGAGTCCGGCGCGCTACGGCCGGTGATCGCCAGGACCTTCGCCTTCGACCAGATCGTCGAGGCGCATCGCTACCTGGAGTCCAACGAGCAGTTCGGCAAGATCGTGGTGAGAGTCTGATTGGATTGCCCCGATCATGGCCCAGTCCGAAACACCAATCTTGGCACTGGGTCACCGGGCCAAGGCTGCGTAGATTTCGCTTCACCGGCCACGGTTGTTCTGCAAGCGCAGACGGACGTCGGTATCCCTTCCCTCTTATCAGTGAATGACGACCATGAGCCAGCGCATCGATTACTTCAAGACTTCCAGCCAAGCCGCCAACAAACTCGTCGAACTCAACATGCTCCTGACCGAAAAGCCGTTCCTCAACGAGGTCGGCCACCTGGTCACGCTGCGTGCTTCGCAGTTGAACGGCTGCGCCTTCTGCGTGGACATGCACGTGAAGGAGGCCAAGATCCGCGGCGAGCGCGAACTGCGCTTGCACCATGTCGCGGTGTGGCGCGAATCGCCGCTGTTCTCGCCACGCGAGCGCGCCGTACTGGCGTGGACCGAGGCGTTGACCCAGTTGCCGCCGCATGGCGTCTCGGATGCGCTGTTCGACAGCGTGCGCGAACAGCTGTCGGAACAGGAACTGTCCGATCTGTCCTTCCTCATCGTCGCCATCAACGGCTGGAACCGCCTGAACGTGGCCTTCCAGGCGGTGCCGGGCACGCTCGACAAGCTGTACGGGCTGGACAAGGCCAACCTGAGCTGAGGCCGCGCGTCAGAGCGACTGCCGGATCAGCGCACCGAGCTGCTCGGCCTGGCTGGCCGTGGCGCAGTTGGTGAAGCTGACCAGCAGCCCCGCATCGCGGCGCGATGACGCCCACCAAGGCGACAGCGGCTGCCCGGCCACGCCATGCGCCAGCAGCCGCTCGGCCACCCGCAAGTCGCTGCCCTCACCGGGCAGACGCAGGAGCAGGTGCATGCCGCCCGGAGAAGGCTCCACCCGCGCACAGCCACCCAGCCCCCGCGCCAGGGCGGCGGCGGTGAGGGTCCGACGCTCGCTGTAGAGCCGGCGCATGCGCTGGATGTGGCGGGCGAAGTGGCCTTCGGCCATGAAGTCGGCGACGATGGCCTGGGTCATTGCCGGTGTCGTCGCGGCGAAGAGCATGCGCCCTACGCGTTCGAAGATGGCGACCTGGGCCTGCGGTACCACGAGATATGCCAGCCGGATACCAGGAAACAGCACCTTGCTGAAGGTGCCCGTGTACAGCACGCGGCCGTGACGGTCCAGGCTCGCCAGGGCGGGCAGCGGGCGGCTCACGTAGCGGTACTCGCCATCGTAATCGTCTTCCACCACCCAACTGCCGGATGCCGCCGCCCAATCTAGCAGCGCCTGCCTGCGGGGCAGCGAGAGCGTCATCGATAACGGGCTCTGGTGCGCCGGGGTGACGACCGCCACCCGCGCATCGCGGGCGAGCGCAACGCCGCGCGCCACGTCCAGCCCCTCCTCATCCACCGCGACCGGCACCGTCTGGAGTCCGAACTGCTTCAGGATCTGCCGTGCCGGCGGGTAGCCGGGATCTTCCACCCAGGCCCGCTCGCCCGGACGCAGCAAGGCATGGGCGACGAACTGCAGGCTGCTGCGCCAACCGGCGGTGACGAACACCTGATGCGCCCCACAGTCGATACCGCGCGCCACTTGCAGGTACGAGGCGATGGCGCTGCGCAGGGCGGGCAAGCCATGGGGCGGCGGATAGTCCAGGTCCGCCAGGCTCATGCCGCGCGCGTAGCGCGCGCCCAGCCGCGCCCAAGTCTTGCGCGGAAACGCATCCAGCGCCGGCACGCCCATCTGGAACGGCAGCAGGTGCGAGGGTCGCCAGAGCACATCCTGCTCGAAGGCGTGTGGCTGCGGTGTATCGATGCGAGGTGCGGCGGGCGGCAGGATGGGTTGCAGTTCCGGATTCACCACCGTGCCGGCCTGTCCGCGCGCCAGCAGGTAGCCTTCGCTGACTAGCAGCGAATAAGCCAGCTCCACCGTCCCGCGCGCCACGCCCAGGTCCTTGGCCAGCGCGCGCGCCGACGGCACGCGGTCGCCCGGCCCCAGGGTGCCTGCGGCGATGGTGCCTCGCACCCGTTCATAGAGTTGGCGATAGAGCGGCTCTTCTCCCTGCGGAGAAAGCGGTAGGAAGGCGTCTTGCATGGACATGGCCTAGTCGGAAAGTCGTTTCATGGCTCAATGCATTGTGGCATAGCCGGCCTACCATGCCGTCATGACTTACTTACACCACCAATCGCTCCCTAGCGTGCTCGACCTGGCCGACCCGGCGTTACGTCCACTCGACGGCCCCGGCGACCTGCGTGCCGCCTACCCGGTGATGCGCGAACTGCGTCCTCACTTGGCCAGCGAGGCCGACTTCCTCGCCCGCATCGAACGCATGCGATCGCAAGGCTATCGTCTCGTCGGTGCCTTCGATGGCACTGCGCTGGTGGCGCTGGCCGGCTACCGGTTGCAGGAGAACCTGGTGTATGGCGCCTTCCTTTACGTGGACGACCTCATCACCGCCGAGCCCCACCGTGGCGGCCATTGGGGTGCCCGCCTGCTGCGCGCACTCGACCGCGTGGCACGCGCCGAAGGCTGCGCCCGGTTGGTGCTGGACACCGGTCTCGCCAATGCGCGGGCCCAGCGCTTCTATTTCCGCGAGGGGCTCTACACCGGCGCGCTGCGCTTCCAGAAGCTGCTCGATAGCCACTGATCATCACTTCCGAGGACCACGCCATGCCCCTCCAGGACACCGCCCCCCTCCGCGTACTGCGCCTCATCTGCAGCCCACGCGGATCGGACTCCGAAAGCTACCGACTGTCGCAGCAGATTTTCGACAGGCTGGCGAACCAGGCCGGCGAACGCGGCCTCGAACTCACCGATCTTGACCTCAACGACCTGCCCCATGTCGACCATGACTACGCCGCCGCCCTCGCCTCGCCGGTCGAGCCGGAGCATACGCACCCCGGCAGCGCCCTGCACCGCTCCGATGTGCTGATCCGGCAACTCGACGCAGCCGACGTCCTGTTGATCGCCACCCCCATGCACAACTACACCGTACCCTCGGCGCTCAAAACCTGGATCGACCACATCGTGCGCATCCGTGTCACCTTCATCGGCACGCCCCAGGGCAAGCAGGGCATATTGCGCGACCGCCCCGTGCACGTCGCCATCGCCTCGGGCGGCCTGATCAGCGGCGAAAACGCCCGCCAACCCGACTTCCTGCGCCCCTACCTCACGGCCGCGCTGGGGACTGTGGGCCTGCACGACCTGCACTACTTCGCCGTCGAAGGCACGGCGCGGGGGGAGGCAGCCTTGGAAGCGGCACGGGAGCAGGCCAGGACAGCAGTCGAAGCGTTTTTTATGGCCGGGGCCTGACGGCTGTGACACGAAGCGTCACGGGCGACATTCCCACGCGGAGCGTGGGAACGATCAAGCTGCAGGATGCTCACGCTGAAAGCTGTTGGGCCATTTCGACGATCACGATATTCACGATCGCCCGTAGCAGTCTCATCTCGCCGGCAAGCATAGCCTGAATAGCGGGATCGCTCTTCCTGAGTAGCGCGTTCTCCTGCTCGACTTCCGTCAGAAGTACCTGGGCCTGATCGCGAACACCTGCCACCAGTTTGTCGATGGTCGTTCGGGCCGTTCCGGGCTTGATCCCCATGGCTTCGCCGGCGGCTACCAGCTCCGCAGCGCCTATCTGCTGCAGACGCTGTATACCCAGAATCGGCCAAGCCATTGCGGCCTGCTGCGGCCATCTATCCTGGCCGAACGCCCGCGTACCGTATACGGCCGTGCACAGCAGGTCATAGAAGGGCGCCAGCACCGCGGTTCTGCCCCCTATCAGAAAGCTGAGGTTCTTCAGATGAGCATCCTCATTGCCGACCAGCACGTTGAACACCAGCCATTGAAACAGTGATAACCGCGCTCTTGCCGGAGGCAGGCATTGACTGGCGATCTCCGCCAATCGCGCCATGCTTCCCTCGGCGTATTTGTAACTCCGATCGAGCCCGAGCAACTGACAGGCATCGATGCAATGCAAACGCACCCACCCCGCCGCGCCCTTGTGCCGATCGAAACGCTCGATCAAATAAACAGACTCAGGCACATAGCGCCGGTATACCGCTGGCACCGTCAGCCCAACCCTGCTGGCCAGCCTCATGACGAACCATTCGTTGATGACCGAGTGCGCCCAGGCCTCGTCCGGGTGGTCAGGCTTGAGAATATGGGTCGATGGGATATTTCCGGTGGGCTCCAGCAACTCTCGCCCGTCATAGACGATTGCGACCTTGTGCTGGGCGCCAGCCAGAGACATGCGCTTAGCGGAACGCTCCACGAGAGGAACCCGAGGCATCTCCCGGATGCGGCGGGAAAGCTCTTCGCCAGGCAGCGGCAGCAGACTTCCTTCCGCGGGCTGCGCTTCTCCGGAAGGAAGGAGTGTGATCGAACCGGCGGACTCGGCACCGAAATGGGCCAGCAACCCAAAGGCATCCGCATCGGACACCCTGGCTACCCTGGCCATGAGCACGCGCAGCCCCTCCTCGGGCAGCAGATTGTCGAAGTACCACTGCACAGGGCGATAGGTGGCGCCATCGACGTGCTCCTCGGCCTGCAACGGTAAGCCGGGACACAAGGGATAGGCGGCCGGATCGCCCAGCCATGCCTGGCTGTAGCCGAAGGTCCACAAGCCATTCCGCTCCCTGAGCACACCGATCAAGGTGTGGTTGATCCAGACATTCAATGCCCGCGTCATGGCTCCACCTCATTCCGTCCGAGCGATGCCGCATGACCAGGCACGACCTTGCCCTGGCGGAACTTCAGGTTCTTCTCGACATCGGCGGCGAACTGATCCGGCACCTCCACGGATACGGCGAGCCCCAACTCTTGCATCACTTGGAAAAGCTTGCCCCACTGAACCGTCTCACCACCGCGCTCGACTTTACCGAGAAAGTTCTCGCTCACCCCGATGCTGCCGGCCGCATCGTCCTGGCGCATTCCCATGGCTTTACGGCTGGCACGGATGACCCTACCGAGCGTTTCGGGGGAATCGATGATCAGCTTCATAGCGGAATCCTCATGAGCGTGAGGAAAAATAGAAAACGCAGCTTTTTTCCCTGGAATCCTCATGCTTGTAAGGATTCCAAAAGGCAGACGCTACTCTAACAAAGAATCCTCACAACCATGCGGATTTTATGGCTATAAGAAAAACACAGAAATCGAGCGGCGTGGCGGCATTCCCACGCGGAGCGTGGGAACGATCAAAGCCCGCACGGTTCCCCTTATCGCAGCAACCTACCCCACAACCGCCGCCCCATCAGCGCCGCTTTGCCACCCGTACGCCCAAACCACGGCAGGCTGTTCAGCGGCACCCGGAGTTCTCCCTGCCACTCCAGTACGTTGACCTGCTGCGATGCCCAGTGCATCTGGGTGCGGCGCGGGTTGTGCGGTGTGGTGGCCTGGCTGTCGCCGGGGGATGGGGATGGCTTCGTGGGTGAGCCAACGGCGCAGGGCGCGGTCCGGACGGGCGTAGCGGTGGAGAACGCGATAGAGTCCGGATTCGCTGATGATCTGGACGTCCTCTTCGTTGCCGCTGGGATAGGCGAAGCGGACGGTGCGGATCCCGGTCACTCCTTGCTCAGATCGACCAACGGCGTCTCGCGGACTTCGGTCTTGCGACCGGCCTGGAGGCTGTCGACCTGCTTCACGGCCTTGTCCACGGCGGCTTTGTCGGCGAGGAGTTGGAAACGCACATCGAAGTGGCGCTGTTCCTTCGGGCCGATGGACGGGACTAGGCCGAGCGGGCGCTGGTAGCGGCGGTTGTAGGAAAAGCTGGTGCCAGGCTCGAGACCGGTGACGTAACCCTGGCCCTGGGTGTCGGTGTTTTTCCACAGGGAGAAAACCGGCAATTGCCGGGTATTGAAGCCCACCGCGATGCCCCGGTCGCCAGCCTTGTTATGGAGGATGGCAAGGGTGTCGCCGCGTTCATCGGCATAAGGCACGACGTTGTAGACGGTCTCGTCGTAGTCCGGGGTCGGCGCGCGGTAGGTCTGCCAAGTGGCGAGGTCGCCCTTGGCCTTGTCGTTGAAGGGCGAGACCTGCTTCACCGGCGCGACGAAGCGGGCGCCCTCTTCCAACAGGGGAGTGCCGAAGTTGTTGTGGTACAGCGCTTGGTATTCCTTGGGATAGTCGCCGTTGTTGGTCAGGGTGTCGTGCAGACTGAAGGCCGTGGCGCCGGGCTCGATGGCCAGTTCGGTGTAGATACTGAAGTCCACTTTCTTGAAGGCCTTTTCCTGCAATTCGCCGCGCAGGCGGATGCGGTACGGCGGCTTCTCGTCGATTTCCAGCACCACGCGTGAGGCCGGGATGTTGGCGGCACGGCCGTGGAGGGTGAGCAGTTCACCGTTGTCCATGCCGGGGTGGCCGACCCATTCGTAGCCGCAGCGGGTGACCAGTTCGTTGAAGCCTTCCAGCCAGCCCAGGCCGCCACGTCCGTTGAGTTCGATGAAGGCCGGGTTGACCACTTCGTCCACCGGAGAATCCCAGCCCAGGCGCACGTCGCCGGCCTGGGCGCGGAGGACGTTCATGCCGCGGGTCGGAATGACGGTGAGGGTCATGGCGCCATTATCGATGTCGATCAGGCTGACGCCTTCCTGCCTTCCGCCATGCAGGGTGCGCAGGCTGATGCTGAATGGCCGGTCGGCTTTGATGCCGAGCTCTTCGCTGGTGACGCGCCAGTTCTGCGCCGGCGTATCGGCGTCGATGAGGACACGTTCCCAGGCCATGGCAGGCAGGGAAAAGCAGGCGGCGATGCCGACGAGCAGGTGGGAGCGATGCATGGTGAGGTCCTTTGTTGTTGTTCGAGGTGGGTAAAACTTAGCTGAATCGATTCAGCTTGCAAACCCAAAGCGGCGAATTCCGCGACAACCACTCGGCCTTTTTCGTAGCAGCCAGCTCTGCTGGCGAAGGGAACCGCCGAGAAGCTTCGCCAGCAGAGCTGGCTCCTACAAACCGAATCTCCGCACATGCAGGCGCCTCCCGTCTCTACGATCAGGCTCCCGACCGCGTCTCCAGCCAGGTACGCACCGCGGCGTAGGGGTAGTCTTCCAGGGAGGCGAAGCCGGCGATGCCCTTGGCTTTCAGCTTGGTGAACAGCGGCATGCCGATACCGCAGAGGAAGCGGGTCAGGCACTCGGCACTGGGGTGGCCCGTTTTCAACGCTTGATAGCGCTGGATGAATTCGCCGCAGAGAGCGTTCACGTCCAGCCCTTCCAGCGACGGCAAGGCGGGTGGCTCGGGCAACCGGGCGACGTGGCCGTGGCACACCGAGCAGTGCCCGCAGCGCATCGGGGCGTCGTGGTCGCCAAAGTAATCGGCCAGGCGATGGCTGAGGCAGCGGTCGCTGGCAAACAACGCGAGCATCGCATGAATGCGGTCGATTTCGCTGGTTTCGTGCTGCTTGAAGTAGCCATGCAGCTCGCCGCTCAGGGCCTCGGCGTCGAAGTCGCGCCGGAGCACGCTGTAGACCTCGGTCATCTGCTTGCTTTCCAGTTCGATCCAGCCTTTTTCCTGGAACCAGTCCAGCGCCTTGACCACCCGGCTGCGCTCGGCACGGTGGTGCCGATAGAGGGCATCGAAATCCACGGTGCACCAGGTGCGGGCGCGGGCCGAGGTCTGCACGATGGCCTCGACGAACTGGCGCCGCTCACCATCGAAATGGTCGACCAGAGCCTCCGGCTCGATGAGGTATTTGAAGCGATACTCGGCGAAATAGGCGTAGCGCGGGGCGATGAGGCCGCGCAGTTCCAGTTGCACCAGCAGGGTCTTCAACGGCAGTTGGCGGATGTTGCTCTGCTCGGAGAGCGTGTTGAGCATCAGCTCCCATTGCCCGTCGGGTGCGGCCAGCAATTCGTCGAGCACGCAGCGGATGCCGTCGCGTTCGGGCGTATCGCCGTAGACGAAGTTTTCCAGCACGTTAAGACTGTCGCGGTTGGCGAGCACCAGACAGTCGGACGGCTGCCCGTCGCGACCGGCGCGGCCGATTTCCTGGCTGTAGTTCTCGATGGATTTCGGCAGGTCGTAGTGCACCACGTTGCGGATGTCCGACTTGTCGATGCCCATGCCGAAGGCGATGGTGGCAACGATGCCGTTCAGACGTCCTTCCATGAACTGGCGCTGGATCGCCTCGCGTTTCTCGTGGGGCATGCCGGCGTGGTAAGCGCTGACGGCGATGCCGTGCCGGCTCAGGTGCTCGGCCACCTGTTCGGCGGTTTTCTGCTGGGTGACATAGACGATGCTCGGCTGACCCGAGCGGCTGGACAGCCAGTCGACCAGCCGGCGCAGCTTGTCGCGGCCGCTCACCGGCTCGACCAGCAGATTGAGGTTGGGCCGGTAGAACCCCGTGGTAACGACGTCTTCGGCGGCGATGGCGAACTTCGCCCGCATGTCGGCGATCACCGGCGGCGTCGCGGTGGCGGTGAGCAGCAGCACTTGCGGGATGCCGAACTGCCGTTGGTAGTCAGGCAGCTTGAGATAGTCCGGGCGGAAGTTGTGGCCCCATTCGGAGATGCAATGGGCTTCATCCACCACCAGCAGGGATATCGGTACCTGGGCGATGAAGTGGCGGAAGCGTTCGTTCTTCAGGCGCTCCACCGAGATCATGAGGATCTTCAGCTCGCCGGCCTTGGCCTTGCTCATCACCTCGCTGACCTGCTCGCGGCTCTGCGCGGAGTCGATGCTGGCGGCGGCGATGCCGTGCCGGTGGAGGAAGGCCAGTTGATCCTGCATCAAGGCCAGCAGCGGCGAAACCACCAGGGTGAGGTGCGGCAGGTGCAGGGCCGGCAGTTGGTAGCACAGCGATTTGCCGGAACCGGTGGGAAAGATCGCCGCCGCCGACCGGCCGGCGACCACGGTTTCGACGACCGCTTCCTGGCCAGGGCGGAACGCGGCATAGCCGAATATGCGTTGAAGGCTTTGCTTGAGCATGGTGTCACTCCTTTGACCGCTCGCGAGGGGGTTAGATCTTAACGCAGCGGTCGTGGGCGAATCCGTGAGCCGATCCTGCTACCCCACCGGACGGAGTTGGCGATTCTGCCAGTCACGAACGTCTCGCTTGTAGGGGGCGAATTCATTGGCTATGTCTGCGTTAAGTGTTGCTAGCTCCTAAACTTACTGTACGGCGTCCCCTTTCTGGAGGTCTGTCATGCGTGCAACAGAG
>NZ_MUJY01000045.1 GCF_002286785.1 Pseudomonas sp. PIC25
CCCGTTCCCCCGCCTCGGTCACCGGACGCGAAACCGCGGGGCTCGGCCCGTCGCGACGGGCCTGCCAGTGGATCGCCCGGTTCATTTCCAGAGACCGATCTTTTCCAGTTCCGCCTGGAAATTCTCCCGGGTGATCAGAGTGACCTCGTCCATGGCGGTGTACTTGGGCGGCTCCTTGCCGGTGGTGACCCACTCGAACATCATCCGCGCGGTCTCGTAGCCTTCCACATGCGGGCTCGGCAGCATCGAGCCGAAGAACCCGCTCTTCGGCTTCTTCAGCTCGCCGATGGCGTCGGTGCCGTTGATGCCGATGCCGATCACGTTGTCGGCGCTGAAACCGGCGCTCTCGGTGGCACGCACGCCGCCAAGCACGGTGTTGTCGTTCATCCCGCCGATGATCAGGTTCTTCGCCCCGGCCGGCAGCTTGACCAGCGCCGAGTTGGTGGCATCCATGCTGCCGGGCACGTCGAGGGTCTTCTGCGGCGTGAAGAGGATGTGGTCCTCCGGCAGGCCGGCTTTCTTCAGCGCATCCACCGAACCGTCGGTGCGCTTCTTGCCGGTATCCAGCTCGTTATAGGTGTTGATGACCGCGTAGGTTTCATTCCAGTCCCAGCCGCGCTTCTTCGCCTCCTCGGCCATGGCGGCACCCTGCTTCTGGCCCACTTCGAAGGCCGCCATGCCCAGGTAGGGCACCTCTTCCATGAATTCGCCCTTGGCATCGATGAAACGGTCGTCCACCGCCATCACCTTGAGGTCGTTGAGCTTGGCCTTGGCGACGATGGCCGGGCCGAGGGACACGTCCGGCGGACAGATGACGAAGCCCTTGGCACCGTTGGCGGCCAGGCTGTCGATGGCGGAAAGGGTTTTCTCGCCGTCGGGCACGGCGATCTTGAGCACGGTGAAGCCCAGCTCCTTGCCCGCCTTCTCGGCGAATGCCCATTCGGTCTGGAACCAGGGTTCCTCGGGCTGCTTGACCAGGAACCCGATCTTCACCTCCTCGGCGGACGAGGCGCCGGCGAAGCCGAGCGCGCCGGCGGTGAGAGCGGCAAAGCACAGGGAACGAATCCCGCGACGACGAAACATAGCTACCTCCTTATTTTTATTGAATAGCTACAGCGTCCAGCGATCTTTCACGGCCACCGTGCCCCGGAAACAGCGGGGAGCGTATCGGACGTCAGGCCCTACAGTCTTATCATGTGATCAATAACCGAACGTGACCCACTTTTCATTCGTGATAAAGAACCGAGCGCCCACCATCGATGGTGATACACGCGGCATTGATGAACGGCGCCTCGTCGGTAGCGAGGAACAGCGCGGTCATGGCCACTTCCACCGGCTGGCCAATGCGCCGTGTCGGGTGCATGTCGAACGCGCGCTGGCGCTCGGCATGGGGATCGGGAAAGCCGTTCCAGTAGTCGATATTGAGCTGCGTCTCGATGTAGCCGGGGGCGATGGCGTTGACGCGGATGCCCTTGGGCGCGTACTCGATGCCCAGTGCGCGGGTCAGCCCGAGCAGGCCGTGCTTGGCCACCGGGTAGGGGAAGCAGCCAGGGATAATGTTGGTGGAGTGCACCGAGGCGATGTTGATGATGTTGCCCATGCCACGCGACAGCATGTGCGGCAGCACGGCCTTGCAGCCATGCCAGACGCCGTCCAGGTCGATGGCGAAGCAGCGCCGCCAGTCTTCGTCGGTCATTTCCAGCGGGTCGCGGAAGACGTTGACCCCGGCACAATTGACCAGCACATCGACCTTGCCGTAGCGCTCGATGGCCAGATCGACCAGCGCCTGCAACTGCGCCGACTGGGTGACATCCACCTGCATCGCCAGGACCTCGCCGCCGCGTTCGCGCCAGGCGGCGGCCACCCGTTCGGCCTTCTCGCCCTGGATGTCGCCGGTCACCACCTTCGCCTGCTGGGCCTGGAAGCAGGCCACGATGGCCTCGCCGATGCCCTGGGCGCCGCCGGTGACGATCACCACCTTGTCCTTCAGACGCTCGCCGCGCACCGGCTCGGGAACCGGCGGGAGAGAGAGGGGTAACGCCATGTCGATACACTCCTGCATGAATGGATGGACGCCGGCCAGGGCCGGCGCATGCGGGCTCAGCCGGCGAAACGCTGGCAGGCCAGGCCGGTGACGCCGACATCGGCCATCAGCACGGCGCCGTTCAATCCGCCACCGGCGCCGGCCGGGGCCGCGCTGGTGACGTACAAGGTGCTCAGGCCAGGGCCACCGAAGACGCAACTGGTGGGGTGGCTGACCGGCAGCTCCACCACCCGGTCGAGACTGCCGTCGGGGGCGAAGCGCAACAGGCAATGGCCGCCCCAGCGGGCGTTCCAGACGTAGCCCTCGGCATCCATCGCCGAGCCGTCGGGCACCCCGCGCGGATGCGGGCCGGCCCAGACGCTGCGGCCATCCAGCAGGTCGCCGTCGCCGAGGATGTTGTAGCGGTAGATGACGCCGTCCAGGCTGTCGGCGCAGTAGAGGGTGTCCGCCTTGCGGTTCCAGAGCAGCGTGTTGACGATGCCCATGCAGCCGAGCAGGCGGTTGACCACGCCATACTCGTCGACCCGGAACAGGCTGCCGGAGCGCCGGGTGATCGGCAGGTCGCCGCCCTTGGCGTCGAGGTTGTTCTGCATGGTGCCGAGCCAGAGCCTGCCCGCCGAATCGCAGCGGGCTTCGTTGGCGCGGTTGCCAGCGACGTTGTCGGCGACGCAGAGCAGCGTCAGGCGCGGATCCTCGGCGTGCGACGAGAGGTCCAGGCGATACACGCCGCTGGCCAGGGTTACCAGGGCGTCGCCGCTCTCGCAGGGAATGAAGGCGGAAACCGGCTCGTTGAAGCGCCACTGTTCGAAGCGGCCGTCACACAACCGGCAGGCCAGGAAACCGGCGATATCCACCCAGTACAGGGCCTGGTCGCGGCAATCCCAAAACGGCCCCTCGGCCAGCTTGAAGCGGTGATGCGACAGCGGCAGCCACTCCATACAACCTCCCGTCAGGGCGTGCTCATCCGCTGTTCGCGAGGCGCGAACAGTTCCGGATAGTGCTGAGAGATGGTCACGGCGGACCGCTCGATCAGGGTCATGCAGACCCACACGCCGCGCGCCACATCGCGAGCGGAGATGGCATCGGCCAGATCCTTGTGCAGCGAGAGGGTCTGCCCCAGTTCGTCCGGCACCGCCGAAGACACTTCGAACGACACCGCCATCTGCGCACCCAGGGCGGGCAGCATCTGCTCGATGAATTGATTGTGGCTGGCCGCCAGAATGGCTTCGTGGAAGCGCCGGTCGGCGTCGTTGTAGGCGTCCTTGTCGCCCATCGAGGCTTCCAGCATGCGGTAGGCCGCCTGGATCTCGGCGATCTGCTCCGGCGTCGCCCGCTGGCAGGCCCAGCGCACCGCGACCGGCTCGATGGTGCGGCGCAGGTCGAGCAGATCCATGACGAAGTTTTCCGGCAGGCCGTGTTGCGCCAGCCAGCCCACCACCTGCGGATCGAACAGGTTCCAATTGCGCACCGGCATGACCCGCGTACCGACCTTCGGCCCGACCTGGAGCATGCCCTTGGCCACCAGCGTCTTGATCGCTTCGCGCAGCACCGTCCGGCTGATGCCCAGCTCTTCGCAGAGATCCGCTTCGACCTTCAGCGACTGGCCCGGCAGAACATTGCCCGAGGCGATCCAGGAGCCCAGGCGGTCGACGGTCGATGCATGGAAACGGCTGGACATCGTCACCTCTGCCATGCGCGTTTATTTTTAGAGTGTTCTGCAGGCTAATCATCATATGATTGGTTGTCAACGATCGAAGCGACGCATGGTTGACCATGTCTCAAAGCAGCGGATCACGGGTGTTTTCGCCATCCACGAGGCGCGAAATACCGAGCGGGTTGGCGTTCTTCAGCGCGTCCGGCAAGAGCGCATCCGGGTAGTTCTGGTAGCACACCGGACGCAGGAAACGCTCGATGGCCAGGCTGCCCACCGAGGTGCCGCGCGCATCCGAGGTAGCGGGATAGGGCCCGCCGTGGACCATCGCATCGCAGACCTCCACCCCGGTCGGGTAGCCGTTGAGCAGCAGCCGACCGGCTTTTTGCTCTAACAGCGGGACCAGCGTGGCAAACGCCTCTAGGTCGACCGGCTCGGCGATCAGGGTGGCGGTGAGCTGGCCGCGCAGCCCGAGCAGGGCCTGACGCAATTGATCGGCACTGTCGACCTCCACCACCAGCGTGGTTGGCCCGAAGACCTCCTCCTGTAACAGCGCATCGCCTTCCCGCAGCAGGCGGACGTCGGCCTTGAACAATTGCGGCCAGGCCCGGTTGCCCTGCTGCGCCTGGCCGGCCAGATGCGTCACGCCGGAGTGCACTTGCAGGCGCGCCAGCCCTTGCGCGTAGCTCGCCAGGGTGCCGGCATTGAGCATCGTCTGCGGCGGCTGCTCGGCCATGTGCCCGGCGAGGCGCTCGACGAAACCGGAAAACGCCGGTGAACGGATGCCGATGACCAGGCCGGGATTGGTGCAGAACTGCCCGCAACCGAGCACCACCGAGGCGCTCAGTTCGGCGGCGATCGTCTCGCCGCGCGCCTTCAGCGCCTCCGGCAGGACGATCACCGGGTTGATGCTGGACATCTCGGCGAACACCGGAATCGGTTGCGGCCGGGTCGCCGCCATATCGCAGAGGGCGCGGCCGCCCCTCAGCGAACCGGTGAACCCCACTGCCTGGATCGCCGGATGCTTGACCAGCCACTCGCCGACCCCACCGCCGTAGACCATGTTGAACACCCCGGCCGGCATGCCGGTACGTTCGGCGGCGCGGATCAGCGCATCCGCCACCCGCTCCGACGTGGCCAGGTGGCCGCTGTGCGCCTTGAACACCACCGGGCAACCGGCGGCCAGGGCTGCGGCCGTATCGCCGCCTGCGGTGGAAAAGGCCAAGGGAAAATTGCTGGCACCGAACACCGCCACCGGGCCGAGGCCGATGCGGCACTGGCGCAGATCGGGGCGCGGCAGCGGTTGCCGGTCGGGCAACGCACGGTCGATGCGCGCGCCATGGAAGTCGCCGCGCCGCAGCACCCGGGCGAACAGCCGCAACTGATTGCTGGTGCGGGCGCGCTCGCCCTGGATACGCGCCGGCGGCAGCGCGGTTTCACGACATACCGTGGCGATGAATTCATCGCCCAGGGCATCGATCTCGGCAGCGATGGCATCAAGGAATTCGGCGCACCGGGCGGGCGGCAGGCTGCGATACACCGGGTAGGCCTCGGCGGCGGCCCGCGCGGCGGCATCCACTTCGTCGGAGGTCGCCTGGTGGAAGCGATGAGGCAGCACCTCGCCGCTGGCGGCATCGACGCTGTAGAGGATGACATCGCCGGCCGCGCTGCGCCCACCGCCGATATAGTTATGACCGAGAATGTCCGACATGGAGGCTCCTTGAAGAGGGTTCCGGGCAGGCGCCGCGCTACAACGCGCAGACTCCGCCTGCCGAGATGACCGGGGCACGCACCTCGATGCCGTTGCATAGCGGTTCGCCGAAAGCATCCTGGGCGATCTCGAAGCGATCGCCCGGCTGGGCCCTGATGCCATCGGCGAACGACAGGGTGGCGGTGCCGAAGAAGTGCACATGCACATCGCCGGGCCGGAGGAACTGCGCGTACTTGAAATGGTGGTACTCGAGGTTTTCCAGGCTGTGACACATGTTGTCCTCGCCGGAGAGGAACTCCCGTTCCCAGAGCACCTCGCCGTTGCGCCGGATGCGGCTGGTACCCGCCAGATGACGGGGCAGTTCGCCCAGGCGCAGCTCCGGGCCGAAGGCGCAGTAGCGCAGTTTGGAATGGGCCAGATAGAGGTAGTTCTTGCGCTCGACGACATGGTCGGAGAATTCGTTGCCGAGAGCGAAGCCCAGGCGATAGGGCTTGCCGTCGTCGCCGATCACATACAACCCGGTCAGTTCCGGTTCCTCGCCGAAGTCCTCGGCGAAGTCCGGCGCTGGGAAATCCGCCCCCGGGCGCACCACGATGCTGCCGTCGCCCTTGTAGAACCATTCCGGCTGGGTGCCGACGCGACCGGGTTGCGGACGTCCGCCTTCGAGCCCCCAGCGGAACATGCGCATGCTGTCGGTCAGTTTGTCTTCCTGCTGCTCGCTCTGCTGGTGCATCTTGTCGCGGGTCGCGGCGCTGCCCAGATGGGTCAGGCCGGTGCCGCTGATCAGGCAGTGGGCCGGGTCTTCGTGATCCAGCGGCGGCAGCACGCGCCGCTCGGCCAGCAGCTCGCGGTAGAGCGGGCCAGGCTCGCAGCCGCGCGCCTGCACTTCCTCGGCCAGACCGCGCCCATTGCGGATCGCCGCCAGGGCCAGCTCGCGGGTACTGCGCGCCTGCGCCACGACCTCGATGCGCTCGCCGGCCACCACGCCGACCCGACGCTCGCCATTGGGGTTCTCGAACTGGATCAGGCGCATGCCGGGCTCCTTGGGTCTGTTTTCGGTTGCGATGCCGGCACTTTAAAAATCCCGGAGGCTGCTGCCTAATGACGGCTTCTGATCGAGCGATAACTTTTCCTCATCCCCATGATCGCTTCCCTGCCCGCCATCGTTTCCCGCCTGCGCCTGAAGCAGCTCCGCCTGCTCATCGCCCTCGACGAGCACGGCTCGCTGCACCGCGCCGCCGAACGCATCGCCATCACCCAGCCGGGTGCGACCAAGGCCCTGCACGAGATCGAAAGCACCTTCGGCACCAGCCTGTTCACCCGCACCAGCCAGGGCCTGGAACCGAACGACCTGGGCCGCTGCGTGATCCGCTACGCGCGGCTGATCCACAGCGACCTGGCGCACCTGCGCGAAGAGATGATCGGGATTCTCCAGGGCCACGGCGGACGGCTGGCGGTGGGCGCCATCATGGGCGCGGTGCCGTTGCTGCTGCGCGCCCTCGGGCGTCTGCGGGAGAAGCAGCCGGAGCTGTCGGTGGAGATCGTCGAAGACACCAGCGCGCGCCTGCTCGACCTGATCGACCAGGGCCGTCTCGACCTGGCCATCTGCCGCACCAGCGTCAGCCGCCGGCCGGACGCCTACGACTGTCTGTGCCTGTACGGCGAACCGCTATGGGTGGTGTGCAATCCCGACAACCCGCTGTTGCGGGCGGAACGCCTGGAGCTACAGGACCTCGGCGACTGCCGCTGGGTGGTCTACCCGACCAACATGCCCATGCGCCTGCTGCTGGAGCGGGAATTCCGCGAAGCGGGCCTGGAATTCCCGCGCTATCCGCTGGAAACCTCCTCCACCTTCACCACCCTGACGCTGCTGCAACAGGACTCGGCGCTGATCGCCCTACTGCCCGAAGAGGTGGCTGCCTCCGCCGCGCGCTTCGGCATGCTCGCCCGGCTGCCGCTGCACCTGCGCTCGGCCAGCGAACCCTACGGCGTCATCAGCCGCCACGGCGCCAGCCTGCCGCCACCGGCGCTGCTGTTGCTGGATGAGCTGAGGCTGGAGGCGGACTAGGCTGGCGCTTGCGTACGCCTTCCTGCTCTCCTGGCGAACGGACCGGCAAGGGACGAATTCATTCGCCCCTACGGTTGAGCCCCTGCCCCGTGCAATGCAAGCAACCCTAGCCCCGCAGACGCAGCGGGTCGACCAGCCCAGCAGCCACCGCCATGCCCACCAGATCCGGCAGGGTCTCGGCCTGCATGCGTTTCATCACCCGCGAGCGGTAGAGGTCGACGGTCTTCACGCTGACGTCGAGCTGCTCGGCGATCTCCCGGTTGGTGTAGCCGCGCACCAGCGGCAGCAATACATCGCGTTCGCGCGGGGTGAGGCTGTCCAGACGCGCCTGGACTTCGGCCAGGCCGGCGCCGGCCGTGGGTTGTACGGCGAAGCGGCTCAGCGCCTGCTGCACGCTGTCCAGCAACAACTGCTCGTTGTAGGGCTTTTCGATGAAGTCCACCGCGCCGGCACGGAAGGCGCGGACCACGATGGGCACGTCGGCGTGGCCGCTGACGAAGATCACCGGCAGATCCAGGCCATGGGCGCGCATTTCTTCCTGCACGTTCAGCCCGCCCATGCCGGGCATGCGCACGTCCAGCAGCACGCAGGCGTTCAGGCGCGGATCGCAGGCGGCGAGGAAATCCCGGCCGTTGGTGAATGGCAGGGCCTTGAGGCCGACCGATTCGAGCAGCCAGACCGTCGAATCGAGCATGCCCTGGTCGTCATCCACCACGTAGACGAGCTGTTCGGGTTGTTGCGACATCGTCACTCCTGTTGTTCTTCTCGTACCCTGGGCTCTTCCGCGCGGCCCAGCGGCAGCCGGCATTCCAGACGCAGGCCGGAGGTCTCGCCGGGACGTGCTTCGAGGGCGCCGCCGAAACCTTCGACGATGCTGCGGCTCATGGACAGGCCGAGCCCCAGCCCATCCGGCTTGCTGGTGTAGAACGGCGTGAACATCTGCGCCAGGGCCTGTTCGCTGGCGCCAGGCCCTTCGTCGCTCACGCCGATGCACAGCTGGGCGCCATCGCGCCGCGCATCGAGGCGGATGCGCGACGGTGCGCCGGGATGGGCCTCGCGATTGGCGTCGATGGCATTGCGCAGCAGATTGAGCAGCACCTGCTCGATCAGCACCGGGTCGGCATAGACCGGCGGCAGATTGTCCGCCAGATGCTCATCGATCGTCACTTGGCAATTGGTCGCCTCCCACAGGCAGAGGCGTACCGCCTCGCGCGCCACCTGCGCCACGTCGAGCGCCTGGGTGCGTCGTTGACCCTTGCGCAGGAAGGCACGCAGCCGCTTGATGACTTCCGAGGCGTGGTTGGCGTGTTCGGTGATGCGCTCCAGCCCTTGGGCGACTCGCTCGGCCGCCTGGGGGTTGCTGCCGAGGGATTGCAGGTAGCGCTGGCTGGCGCTGGCGTAGTTGACCACCGCCGCCAGGGGCTGGTTGATCTCATGGGCGATGCCGGACGCCAGTTCGCCCAGCGTGACCAGCCGCGCCGTGTGCGCCAGTTCGTCCTGGTGGCGGCGTTGCTGGGCCTCGCGCAGCTCGCGCTCAGTCATGTCGCGGGCCACCAGCGAGTAATAGCGCTCGCCGCTGGCGGCACAGTGCGCCAGCAGCACCAGGGAGACCGGCAGGGAGGCCGCATCGCCCAGCGGCTGCAAGCGCGCCTCGGCGCTCCATACGCCAGAAGCATCGGCGGTGCGCCAACCGTCGCGTCGCAAGGCGGCCATGTCCTGCGCCGCCAGCAGGGCATCCAGCGTCGGCAGCGGGGCATCGTCGGCGATCCGCAAGGCGCGGCGGGCGGAAGGATTGAGGTGGGTCAGGTGCCCCTCGGGATCGAGGAACAGCACCAGGTCGGTGTTCGCCTCCACCACCTCGGCCAGACGCCGGCGATTCTCCTCGGCCTGGACGCGGGCGGTGATGTCCCGCGAAACGCTGACGATTTCCACCACCGCGCCGGTGTAGGTCTCGCGGATCGCCCGGCTGGCCGTCTCGAACCACAGGTAATGACCGTCGCGGTGACGGATACGGTAGGTCATGGTGTGGTAGCCGTCCTGCTCCAGCGCCTCGCGGGTGCTCTGCTCCAGTTGTGCCTGGTCCTGGGGATGGAACAGTGTCTGGACGAAGCGCCCACGCAGCTCTTCCGGCCAGTAGCCGAGCAGAGTCCAGGAAGCCGGCGATGCATCGAGGAAGCAACCGTCGGGGGTGTGGCGGGAAATCAGGTCGGTGGTGTTCTCGGTGATCAACCGGTACAGCCGCCGGGCCCGCGCCGCCTCGCGTTCGTCGCGAACCGCCTCGGTCGCCTGGCGGGCTCGCGCCAGGACGCGCCCGGCCACCCGGTCGGGAATGAATGTCCAGATGAAAATGTCATCGTCCAGCTCCGCCTCGACGCCCTCGATGGGACGCGCCTGCTCCAGACAGGCTCGCACGAGTTGCACGTGGTTCACCGGCAGGTAGGCGTCCACCTCGGCCACCGGACGCTCGCCGAGCAGCGCCTGGAGCGCGGCGTTCAGCTCCAGCGGCCGCGCCTCGGCATCCAGCAGCAGGCTGGGCTGCGGGTCGGCCCCTGGCAGCAGCGCTCCGCGCACCGGCAGCGCGACGGCGAGCAGGGTATCCAGCAGCTCGTGGACCAACCCCAGCCAGTGCAGGTCGACGCCCTCTGCCACCTCAATCAACAGCAGCCCCGGCTGGCCCTCGTCCAGTGCCAGCGACAGCGCCTGGCCATGGCTGATCGCCGCGCGGCGCAGCCGTCCGGCCAGCCAGCAGGGCAACTGGCGCAGCTCGGCGAAGGTCAGCCGACGGCGCTCCAGCAGGGTATCGAACAGCGACTGGTCGCTGGCCTGCAGCGGATCGCCGAAGCCGGGCGGCAATTGCTGGGCCCGACCTGCGTGGCTGTAGATGCCGCTGTCGGGCTGCCAGCACAGGTAGAACGCCTGACGTACCTCCGGGCAGGCCTGCAGCGCGTGGCGCAGGGCATCGGCGCGCTCCGCCAGCGGTACCGCTTCCTGTTGCAAACGCAACCAGCTTTGCAACTGCACCCGCATGTCGTACATCGCCACCCTCCCGTTCGTCGCCTCGATCCGGTTCCGAGCGCACCGGAGCGCGAGCATCGCCGTTGTACAGCACAGCGTAAAGCGGTTCCGAATCAAATATAGTATTTTCACTATACTACACTGGTAGTACTTCCATAAAAATCAGAACAGATATATAAATCACCCAGACAAAGAAACCATCCTCCCAGATCGTCGTGCCGGGGAGGACAGAGCTAACAAACAGCCACTGGGTGCCCGCATGTCGATTTACGAACAAGGCCTTTCGCCTGCCGCCGTCAACCACATCGCCCTTTCCCCGCTCAGCTTCATCGAGCGTACCGCCGCCGTTTACCCGCACTACCCCGCCGTGATCCACGGCTCGATCCGCCGCACCTGGGCGGAAACCTACGCGCGCTGCCGACGCCTCGCCTCGGCCCTGGCCGGCCGCGGCATCGGCAAGGGCGACACGGTAGCGGTGATGCTGCCGAACATCCCGGCGATGCTGGAGGCGCACTTCGGCGTGCCGATGATCGGCGCGGTACTCAATACCTTGAACGTTCGCCTGGATGCCGAGGCCATCGCCTTCATGCTGCAGCACGGCGAAGCCAAGGTATTGATCGCCGACCGCGAGTTCCACGACGTCATCCATGCGGCGGTGGGCATGCTCGATCACCCGCCGCTGGTGATCGACGTGGACGACCCGGAGTACGGCGAAGGCCGCCCGGTCAGCGAGTTGGACTACGAGGCCCTGCTCGCCGAGGGCGACCCGGCGTTCGCCTGGCAGTGGCCGGCCGATGAGTGGCAAGCCATCAGCCTCAACTACACCTCCGGCACCACCGGCAACCCGAAGGGCGTGGTCTACCACCACCGCGGCGCCTACCTGAACGCCCTGGGCAACCAGATGACCTGGGCCATGGGCAACCACCCGGTCTACCTCTGGACCCTGCCGATGTTCCACTGCAACGGCTGGTGCTACCCCTGGACCGTCACTGCGCTGGCCGGTGTACACGTGTGCCTGCGCCGGGTCGATCCGCAAAAGGTCCTCACCCTGATCCGCGAACACCAGGTCACCCACCTGTGCGGCGCGCCCATCGTGCTCAACGCCCTGGTGAACATGCCGGAGTCGGCCAAGGCCGCCATCGATCATCCGGTGAAGGCCATGGTCGCCGGCGCCGCACCGCCGGCCAAGGTGATCGGCGCGGTGGAGGAAATGGGCATCCAAGTCACCCACGTCTACGGCCTCACCGAGGTCTATGGTCCGGTCACCGTCTGCGCCTGGCATGAAGAATGGGATTCCCTGCCGCTGGATGAGCGGGCCCGCATCAAGTCGCGCCAGGGCGTGCGCTACCCGACCCTGGAAGGCGTGATGGTGGCCGATCCGAAGACCCTGGCGCCAACGCCCCGGGACGGCCAGACCATTGGCGAAATCTTCATGCGCGGCAACACCGTGATGAAGGGCTACCTGAAGAACCCCAGCGCCACTGCCGAAGCCTTCGAGGGCGGCTGGTTCCACACCGGCGACCTGGGCGTATGCCACCCGGACGGCTACGTGGAAATCCGCGACAGGCTGAAGGACATCATCATCTCCGGCGGCGAGAACATTTCCACCATCGAACTGGAAGGCGTGCTCTACCGCCACCCGGCCGTGCTGGAAGCCGCTGTGGTGGCGCGCCCGGACGAGAAATGGGGCGAGACGCCCTGCGCCTTCGTCACCCTCAAGGCCGACCACCGGCAGGTCAGCGAGGCCGACATCATCGGCTTCTGCCGTGAGCACCTGGCCGGCTTCAAGGTGCCGAAGACGGTGGTCTTCACCACCTTGCCGAAGACCTCCACCGGCAAGATCCAGAAGTTCGTCCTGCGCGACATGGCCAAGGCGCTCTGACCCACGCGCAATACCCGGAGCGGCCCGCGCCGCTCCCGGGCCTCGCCATGCCCGCGAAAAGCCGTTTGCACAACAACAAGAACCGGCCCACGGGGCCAACGGAGAACCGCAATGCAAGTATTCAAGCGTCGTGACGGCGACGAACAGCCCCACTGGTCCCTCGGCCCGTTCAAGGTCCGCCTGCCGTTCGTCCATTACCGCTGGGAAACCGCCGAGATGCTCCAGGCGCTGATCATGTTCGTGGTCAGCCTGGGCATGATCCCGCTGCTGGAGAAGTACCTCGGCCTGCCCTACGACGTCGCCCTCGCCTACGTGGTGATCTGCGGCATCGGCTTCATGCTCCCGGCCCTGCTCGGCGTGCCGCTGGTGCCCGGCTGGATCACCCCCGGCATCCCCGTGGTACTGCTGTTCCTCAGCGACTACCAGCCCGGCCCGCAGGCGATCCAGGCACTGTTCGCCCTGCAGTTCCTGGTATTTCTGATCTTCCTCCTGCTCGGGGTGACGCGCCTGGGCAGCGTGATGGTGCGCCTGGTGCCCAACTCGATGAAGGGCGGCATCATCATCGGCGCCGGCATGGCCGCGCTGATGGGCGAGATCCAGACCGGCGGGCGCCTGGCCAACACCCCGGTGTCCCTGGTGCTGGGCAGTCTGATCTGCCTGTACCTGATGTTCTCGGTGTCGTTCAAAGGCCTCACCGAGCGCGTGCCGATGGCACGCAGGATCGTCAACTACGGCATGGTGCCGGGCATGCTGGTGGCGATCTTCATCGGTATCGCGGTGGGCGAGTACAAGGTCCCGGACATCCGCTGGGGTATCACCCGGCCGGCCTTCGACCAGCTCTGGCAGTACCTGCCGTTCAGCCTGGGCTTCCCCGACGCGAAGATTTTCCTCTACGCCGTGCCCACCGCGCTGATCGCCTACATCATCGCCTTCGGCGACATCATCGTCGGCCAGTCGCTGATGCAGCGCGCCGATGAGCTGCGCACCGACGAGAAGATCGACAACAACGTCGACCGCATCCATCTGGTCACCGCGTTGCGCAACGCCTTGCATGCCTTCTTCGCGCCCTACCCCGGCCTCGCCGGCCCGCTGTGGACCGCCGCCGCGGCGACCATGGCCGAGCGCTACAAGTACGGACGTAAGGCAATGGACTCGATCTTCAGCGGCGCCGGCACCTTCTGGATCACCGGTTTCATCGCCCTGTTCATCTTGCCGCTGGTGAGCTTCTTCCAGCCGGTGCTGCCGATCGCCCTGTCGCTGACGCTGATCCTCACCGGCTACATCTGCCTGATGGTCGGCTTCGAGCAGCTCGACAACAACACCGAGCGCGGCATCGCCGGCACCATGGGCGTGGTCCTCGCGGTGTATGGCGCGGGCTGGGGCCTGGCTGCCGGCGCGGCGCTGTACATCCTGGTCGAGCGCACCCACCTGCTGTGCTTCGCCAGCCCGAAAACCTCCGTCAGCGGCTCACCCGATGCCGACTGACCCTACGGGCCGGCGGCACATGCCGGCCCCTTTTTATTCCTTACCGGCCGGGGGTTTGCCCCGGCGTCCTGCATGAGGTGACCGATGTCCGAGTTCAACGCCCCCCTGCGCGACATGCGTTTCGTCCTGCACGAGGTTTTCGATGCCCCGGCGCTCTGGGCCCGCCTGCCGGCTCTGGCCGGCACGGTGGATGGCGATACCGCCGACGCCATCCTCGAAGAAGCGGCCAAGGTCACCGGCCAGCTCATCGCCCCGCTGAGCCGTGGCGGCGACGAGGAAGGCGCGCAGTGGAAGGACGGCGCGGTGACCACCCCGGCCGGCTTCAAGGAAGCCTACGCCACCTACACCGAAGGCGGCTGGGTTGGCCTCTCCGGCAATCCGGCCCACGGCGGCATGGGCATGCCGAAGATGCTCGCCGTGCAGTTCGAGGAAATGCTCTACGCGGCCGACTCCAGCTTCGCCCTCTACTCGGCGTTGAGTGCCGGTGCCTGCCTGGCCATCGACGCCCATGCCGACGAATCGCTGAAAAGCCGCTACCTGCCGCCGATGTACGAAGGCCGCTGGGCCGGCTCCATGTGCCTGACCGAGCCCCACGCCGGCACCGACCTCGGCCTCATCCGCACCCGCGCCGAACCGCGGGCGGACGGCAGCTACGCCATCACCGGCACCAAGATTTTCATCACCGGCGGCGAACAGGATTTGACCGAGAACATCGTCCACCTGGTGCTGGCCCGCCTGCCGGACGCCCCGGCCGGTCCCAAGGGCATCTCGCTGTTCCTGGTACCCAAGGTGCTGGTCGATGACGACGGCAACCTGGGTGAGCGCAATGCCGTGTCCTGCGGCTCCATCGAGCACAAGATGGGCATCAAGGCGTCGGCCACCTGTGTGATGAACTTCGACGGTGCCAGCGGCTGGCTGGTCGGCGAAGCCAACAAAGGGCTCGCCGCGATGTTCACCATGATGAACTACGAACGCCTGTCCATCGGCATCCAGGGCATCGGCTGCGCCGAGGCGTCGTACCAGGCCGCCGTGGCCTATGCCCGCGAGCGTATCCAGAGTCGTGCGCCGACCGGCCCGGTGGCGAAGGACAAGCCTGCCGACCCGATCATCGTCCACCCTGACGTGCGCCGCATGCTGCTGACCATGAAAGCCATGACCGAGGGCGGCCGCGCCTTCGCCTGCTTCGTCGGCCAGCAGCTCGACCTGGCCAAATTCGCCGACGACGCCAACGAGCAGCGCGAAGCCGAAGCGCTGTTGGCGTTGCTCACGCCGGTGGCCAAGGCCTTCTTCACCGACACCGGTCTGGACAGCTGCGTACACGGCCAGCAGGTGTTCGGCGGCCACGGCTACATTCGTGAATGGGGTCAGGAGCAGCGGGTGCGCGATGTGCGCATCGCCCAGATTTACGAAGGCACCAACGGCATCCAGGCCCTCGACCTGCTCGGCCGCAAGGTGGTGGGCAACGGCGGCGCCACACTGCGGCGCTTCACCGGCCTCATCCGCGCTTATGCCGAATCGCCCGCCGCGCCCTATCGCGAGGCGCTGCTGGACGCTGTCCGCCGCCTGGAAGATGTCAGTGCCTGGCTGCTCGACCGCGCCGCGCAGAACCCCGCCGAAATCGGCGCCGCCTCGGTGGACTACCTGCACCTGTTCGGCTACGTCGCCTACGCCTGGCTGTGGTCGCGGATGGCCGAAGTGGCCGAGCGCCGGCAGGCCGAGGACGTAGCCTTCTACGGCGCCAAGCGGGCCACCGCCGCGTTCTTCTTCCAGCGCCTGCTGCCACGCACCCTCGCCCTGGAGGCAGGTATCCGCGCCGGCAGTACCTCGTTGTACGGATTGGCTGCGGACCAGTTCTAAGTTGCGTGAGCGCGGGCGCCGCCTCTTGGCGCCGCGTTCTTTTTCATTGCGCGCCCCCTGCGGGGTGCACCGGAGAGACCCATGCGTGAAGTCGTGATCGTCGCTGCCCGCCGCACCGCCATCGGTGCCTTCCAAGGTTCCCTGAGCCGCATTCCGGCCGCCGGGCTGGGCGCGACGGTGATCCGTAGCCTGCTCGCCGACAGTGGCCTGGCCGGCGAGCAGGTGGACGAAGTGATCCTCGGCCAGGTGCTCACCGCCGGCGCCGGGCAGAACCCCGCGCGCCAGGCAGCGCTGAACGCCGGCCTGCCGCACACGGTACCGGCCATGACCTTGAACAAGGTCTGCGGCTCGGGCCTCAAGGCGGTGATCCTCGGCGCCCAGGCGATCCGCTGCGGCGATGCCGAGGTGGTGATCGCCGGCGGCCAGGAGAACATGAGCCTGTCGCCCTTCGTCCTGCCCGGCGCCCGCACCGGCCTGCGCATGGGCCACGGCAAGCTGGTGGACAGCATGATCGAGGACGGCCTCTGGGATGCCTTCAACCAGTACCACATGGGCATCACCGCGGAGAACCTGGCCGAGCAGTACGGCATCACCCGCTGCGAGCAGGATGCCTTTGCCGCCCGTTCGCAACAACGCGCCTGCGCCGCCATCGAAGCCGGGCGCTTCACCGGGGAGATCGTCCCGGTCGAGATTCCCCAGCGCTACGGCGACACCGTGATCTTCCAGCAGGACGAACAGCCGCGGGCCGGCACCACCGTCGATGGTCTCGCCACGTTGCGTCCGGCGTTCAAGGGCGATGGCAGCGTCACCGCTGGCAACGCCTCCACCCTCAACGACGGTGCCGCCGCGGTGCTGCTGATGAGCGCCGCCAAGGCCGCCGCCCTTGGCCTGCCGGTGTTGGCACGGATCGCCGCCCACGCCAGCGCCGGGGTCGATCCGGCGATCATGGGCATCGGCCCGGTGTTCGCCACCTGCCGCGCCCTGGAAAAGGCCGGCTGGACGCTGGAACAGCTCGACCTGGTGGAAGCCAACGAAGCCTTCGCCGCCCAAGCCCTCGCCGTTGGCCGCGAACTCGGCTGGGACAGTGCCAAGGTCAACGTCAACGGCGGCGCCATCGCCCTCGGTCATCCCATCGGCGCCTCGGGTTGTCGTATCCTCGTCAGCCTTTTGCACGAGATGCGCCGCCGCGAAGCCCGCAAGGGGCTGGCGACCCTGTGCATCGGCGGCGGCCAGGGCGTGGCCCTGGCGCTCGAGCGCGACTGAAACCACAACGACAACGACGGGCGCCCGGCGCGCCCCGCAGGATCGGCTATGCGTACCCTCACCACCCTCGTTGGCAACAGCCAGAAACTCGATGGCGGCGCCATGTTCGGCAACGCCCCGCGCGCGCTCTGGGAGCGCTGGATGCCAGCGGACGAGCACCACCGTATCGACCTCGGCTGCCGTGCCCTGCTGGTCCGCGAGGACGATCGCAACGTCCTGGTGGAAACCGGCATCGGTGCCTTCTTCTCCCCGGAGATGAAACGTCGCTTCGGCGTGCAGGAAGACCGCCACGTACTGCTCGACAGCCTGGCGGCGGTGGGCCTGTGCGATGCCGACATCGACGTGGTGGTACTCACCCACCTGCACTTCGACCACGCCGGTGGTCTGCTCGCCGCCTGGGAAGACGGCAAGGCCCCGCGCCTGTTGTTCCCCAACGCGCGCTTCGTCACCGGCCGCCGTCAGTGGCAGCGCGCTTGCAACCCGCACCCGCGCGACCGGGCATCCTACATACCGGCACTACTCGAACTACTGGAAGCCAGTGGGCGCCTGGAACTCGTGGATGGCGAAGGCGGCTTCTCCCTGCTCGGCCCGGACTGGCGCTTCCACTGGAGCGACGGCCACACGCCGGGCCAGCTCCTGCCGGAGATCGCCATGCCCGACGGCCCGGTGGTGTTCGCCGGCGACCTGATTCCCGGCGCGCCCTGGGTCCACCTGCCCATCACCATGGGCTACGACCGCTTTCCCGAGGGCCTGATCGAAGAGAAGGAACGCCTGCTCGACAGCCTGCTGGCACGCAACGGCCGGCTGGTGTTCACCCACGACCCGGCGACCGCCCTGGGCCGGGTGAGCCGCGACGACAATGGCCGCTATACCCTGGTCGAAGCCAGTGCCGAGGTGCGTGACCTGGCGACCTGAAGCACGCAAAAACAGGACATATCTCACAGATCGTCTGCCAAGGGCTGCCGGAATCCGAAACACAACGGAACCGGCCGGCAGCACAGCGCTTGCGGGGGCCCCTCTCGGTGTGGCAATCAGCGTGACGGACCCGTCAGTCGGAATCCGCCCCTGCTCACTCCACACCTTGGGAGACAAGGATGCCAACACCCACCTTCCCCCGTTCGCGTACCATCCCGACAACCACCTCCCCCTTGCGCCTTGCGGCAGCGCTGCTGGCGCTATCGGCCAGCGCCAGCCCGCTCGCCATCGCCAGTCCAGCCGCAGGCGGCAGCCACCGCGAGCCGGTCTTCGCCTACCCGCTGGTCAAGGGCGCCGCGCTGTCCAGCACCAACGGTGTCTACGTCAACGCCCGGGACGAACTGTTCGTCACCAGTGTCGTCGGTCGCAGCATCACCCAGTTGAACCCCCGTAGCGGCCGAGTGATCCGCACCCTCGGCCCGGCACAGGGCGTCGAGGCGCCGGACGATCTGGTCTTCGACCATGCCGGCAACCTCTACTGGACCGCCTTCCTAACCGGGGAAATCGGCCGCCTGACGCCGGACGGCGAGAAAACCACCGTGGCCAACCTCGGGCGCGGGGTCAACGCCATCACGATTTCCGACGACGGCAACACCCTCTATGTCAGCCGCGTGTTTCTCGCCGACGAGGTGTGGCAGATCGACCTGACCGGCGCCAACCCGCCGCGCCTGCTCGCCAACAACCTCGGCGGCTTCAACGGCATGGACCTAGGCCCCGACGGCAAGCTCTACGGCCCACTGTGGTACCACGGCCAGGTGGCGCGCATCGACCCGGCCAGCGGCGGCGTCGAGATCGTCGCCAGCGGCCTGAGCACTCCGGCGGCGGTCAAGTTCAACGCCGCCGGCGACCTGTTCGTCATCGACCAGGCGCGCGGCCAGGTGCTGCGGGTGGACGTGGAGAACGGCGCGCTGCAAACGGTCGCCGAGGTGGGCGAAGGCGCCGACAACCTGGCCTTCGACTCGAAAGGCACGCTTTACGTCTCCAACGCCCACGACGCGGCGATCCGGCGCGTGACGCTGAACGGCGACGCGGGCGACGTCCGCCGGCTCACCCGCGGCGGCATGACCACCGGCGCCGGCATCGCCGTGCACAAGAGGGATGGGCGCGAATCCGTGTTCGTCGCGGACATCTACTCGTTGCGCGAGTACGCCCCGCGCAGCGGCCGCCTGCGCGGCATCGCCCACAGCATCGTGGGCGGCGTCACCCCGTTGAACACGCCATTCAGCGTGGGCGCCCATGGCGATTACCTGGTCACCACCTCCTGGTTCTCCAATGCCGTGCAGGTCTGGGACCCGGAACTGGAAACCGTGGTGGCCGACCACCGCGACTTCTCCGTGCCGCTCAACGCCATCGGCTTCGGCAACGATCTGGCGGTGGCGGAACTGGGCAGCCGCTGCGTCATGCAGCGTCCGGCCAACACCATCGAGCGCAACCCGCTGGGCTGCGGCTTCAGCGTGCCGGTGGGCCTGGCGCAACGCGACGGCAAGCTCTGGGTATCGGACTGGGCCACCGGCTCGGTCTGGCAAGTCGCCGAAGGCTACAAGGCCCTGGCGACACCCAAACTGATCGCCGACGGATTCGCCCAACCGGAGGGCCTGGCCGCCACACCGTCCGGCGCGCTGCTGGTGGTGGAAACCGGCGCCGACCGCCTGGTGAAACTCGACCTCGCAACGGGCAAGCGCACGGTACTGGCGAAGGACCTGCCGGTCGGTAACAGCGGCACGCCGGGCTATCCGCCGTCGTGGATTTTCAACGGCGTGGCAGTGGACGACTGCGGTGTGGCCTACGTGACCGTCGACGGCGACCGCAGCGTTCGCCGCATCGCCGATCTACAGGCCGTGCGTTGCGAGCTGGGGCGTAGTCATCGCTGACGTCGAGCCGTTCTTGGGGCTTCTGGAGGGGCGGCTTCGCGAGTTGTGAAGCATCCACCTCCGTCCCTCACAGTCCCCAGAACAAACACCCACTCCAACTCCCCAAGCAAACACCCCCGTCCTGTACTTCACTCAAAGACACCCTCAGGTATCCACAAGACCGGGAGGAGCGCATGAGCACTCGGATCTTCGTCAACCTTCCTGTGAAAGACCTGGACCGTTCGATGGCCTTCTACGAGCGCCTGGATTTCGAGCTGGACCTTCGCTTCACCAACGACAGCAGCGCCTGCCTGGAAATCGCCGACGGCCTCTACCTCATGCTGCTCACCGAGGCGCGCTTTCGCGAGCGCATCGGCGGGCCGTCCTGCGATGCACAACGCAGCAGCGAGGTGCTGGTCAGCCTGGCCCTGGACAGCCACCAGGAAGTGGACAAGCTGCTGAACAAGGCCGTGGCGGCCGGCGCTCGTGTCCATGGGGAGCCGCAGGATCATGACTTCCTCCACGCCCGCACCTTCCGCGACCCGGACGGGCATCTGTGGGAGTTGGTGCATCAATATCCCGACGTGGTTTAGGCGGGCCGCTTCACATCCCGCCGCTGACACCCAGGCTCAGGCCGAGCGCGGCAGCCAGGGAAAACGGCAGCAACAGCGTGTCCAGCAAGGCGCTGGCGGGCAGGTCGAGGGCGGCGTATTTCGGCGGCTCGGCACCGAAACGGTCGAGCGGGCAGCAACCGCCGTTGAGGCTGTACCAATCCAGCCGCGTGCCGGAATAGACGATCGGCGCCCCCGGTTTGGCCGCGTCCAGCGTCCGCACCGTAGCGCACCCGCCCAGCGCCAGGACCAGTACCAGGGCACTCGCCGCCCGCACCATCCGCACGCCGCTACTCCTCACTCACCACATGGTGCTCGCCCCAGCGCGGCAGCATGTCCTGGGGAATGTTCAGCACGTTGAGGATGCGCGCCACCACGAAATCGACGAGGTCGTCCACCGTCTGCGGCTGGTGATAAAACCCCGGCGAGGCCGGCAGGATCACCGCACCGAGGTTGGAGAGCTTGAGCATATTCTCCAGGTGGATGCTGGAATACGGTGCCTCGCGCGGCACCAGCACCAGTTGGCGGCGCTCCTTGATCACCACGTCGGCGGCCCGCTCGATCAGGTTATTGCAGGCGCCAGTGGCGATGGCAGACAGGGTGCCAGTGGAACAGGGCACCACCACCATGGCGCTCGGCGCGCCGGAGCCCGAGGCCGGCGATGCCATCCAGTCTTCCTTGCCATAAACGCGAATCTGCCCCGGCGCGGCGCCGGTGTATTCGCTGAGAAACGCCTGCATCGCCTGCGGCTTGCCCGGCAGGGTGACGTCGGTCTCGGTGGCGATCACCAGTTGCGCCGCCTTGGAGATCAGGAAGTGCACCTCGCGTTCTTCCTGGATCAGGCAATCCAGTAGACGCAGGCCATATTGGGCGCCTGAGGCACCGGTCATGGCGAGGGTGACGCGCTCCGGTCCGCTCATGAAAAACTCCTTAAGCCTCTAGCGCTTTGGCCAGCTTCCTATGTAGTCCGCCAAAGCCGCCATTGCTCATGATCACCACCTGGGTGCCCGGCGCGACCTGACCCTTCACCCGCGCGATGATCGCCTCCAGCGTGTCGCAGACCACCGCCGGCACCGGACAGGCCGCCGCGGTGGCACCGAGGTCCCAGCCAAGGTTCGGCGGTGCGTACCAGATCACCTGGTCGGCCTGCTGCACCGACTCCGGCAGGCCGTCGCGGTGGGCGCCCAGCTTCATGGAGTTGGAGCGCGGCTCGATGATGGCGATCACCGGCGCGTCGCCGACCTTCTTGCGCAGGCCGTCCAGCGTGGTGGCGATGGCCGTGGGGTGGTGGGCGAAGTCGTCGTAGACCGTTACGCCATTCACCTCGGCGACCTTCTCCATGCGCCGCTTGACGCTCTTGAACAGGCTCAGCGCCTCGGCACCCTGCTTCGGCAGCACGCCCACATGCCGCGCCGCCGCCAAGGTGGCGAGGGCATTAGCAACGTTGTGCCGGCCGCTCAGCTCCCAATCCACCACGCCCTGCACCTCGCCGTCGAAGACCACCTCGAAGCGCGAGCCGTCCTCGACCAGCAGGTTGGCCTGCCACTGGCCGCCGTCGCCGGTAGTCTGCACCGGCGTCCAACAGCCCATGTCAAGCACACGGCGGATGGCTTCTTCGGAGGTCGGGTGGATGATCAGGCCCTCGCCGGGAATCGTCCGCACGAGGTGGTGGAACTGCCGCTCGATGGCGGCGAGGTCGGGAAAGATGTCGGCGTGGTCGAACTCCAGATTGTTCAGGATCGCCGTGCGCGGGTGGTAGTGGACGAACTTGGATCGCTTGTCGAAGAAAGCGCTGTCGTACTCGTCAGCCTCCACCACGAAGAACGGCGTACCGCCCAGCCGCGCGGACACACCGAAATTCTGCGGCACGCCGCCGATGAGAAAGCCCGGGCTCATGCCCGCATGCTCCAGCACCCAGGCCAGCATGCTGGTGGTGGTGGTCTTGCCGTGGGTCCCGGCCACACCCAGCACCCAGCGGCCTTGCAGTACATGGTCGGCCAACCATTGCGGACCGGAGACATAGGGCAGGCCCTTGTTCAGCACGTACTCCACCGCCGGGTTGCCGCGCGACAGCGCATTGCCGATCACCACGAGGTCCGGCTCCGGTTGCAAATGGGCCGGCTCGTAGCCCTGCATCAACTCGATGCCTTGGGCTTCCAACTGAGTGCTCATGGGGGGATAGACATTGGCATCGGAGCCGGTGACGCGATGCCCCAGCTCCTTCGCCAGGACGGCCAGCGAGCCCATGAAGGTGCCGCAGATGCCGAGGATGTGGATATGCATGAATGACCTCTGAAACGGGCCGGAACGGCCCGACTAACATGGGCCGCAGGTTAGCACAGGCAGCCCGGCGGTTGAGTCAGAGGTAGGATAGAAGGCGACTCGAAGCGAAGGGGACTTATCTCGATTGCGCACAACTCCCGGCTGATGGTCGAAGGAGATCGTTTGATCAAGCAGGCAATCTTGCGCAGGCTGAAGCCTTGGGCATGACCGAGTTGAATGGTGGCGCGCTCTTCGACGCTGAGTTCGGAATAAGACATAGGGGCAGCACCGTACCGG
>NZ_MUJY01000046.1 GCF_002286785.1 Pseudomonas sp. PIC25
ACTCTGTTGCACGCATGACAGACCTCCAGAAAGGGGACGCCGTACAGTAAGTTTAGGAGCTAGCAACACTTAACGCAGACATAGCCAATTCATTCGCCCAAACGGCCTCGCCGAAGAAGGCGTTCAGGCCAATACAAGGGTCCGCTCATACGAGCGCAATTCATGGCGTGCCATGGCCAGGTTGGCCTTGGTGCGATCCAGTACCAGATAGAGGAATAGCTTCTCGTTGCATTCGAGCGGACGGAGCAGGTGATATTGCCCGGACAGGCTGATCAGAATGTCTTCGATCGAATCGTCCAGTCCTAACGTCTCGATCACCTTGCGCTTGGTCCGGATTACCTCGGCATTGGCGGCCGCGGTCGCCTCCAGCCCCATCAGAACGCCGTCGACGGCGAGCAGCAGGCCGCTTTCGCTATCCACCAGCGCCGCCGCCATGAAGCCGGCAATATCGCGCAAGGGTTCGAGATTCACTTTTGCCATGTAGGTGTTCCTGTCGCAGTGAAGAGGGCGTTCGCCTCGGGAAGGCGAAAACCAGAGGGAGAAGAGGAGGGAGGGGCGAGCGGCCCGGCAACGGTTCCGAGTATGGCGGGCGACGGGCACAGCGGGCATTGATACGTCACGGCTTCGGCATCCAACCGTGTTCACCTCGCATCACGTCTGGCGAAGCGCCCCGCATTCGGGCAAAGCGCTACCTGTGCGGGGGCGATGCAAGCCCCGCACAATCCGCCCGAGGCGGTCGCGATCACTGGAAAGTCGTCAGGGCCGTGGCCCATGTCTGGCGTGCGGATACCAACGGGAACTCCGTCCCATCCGGCTGCCGGGAAGGGATGAGACCGCGCCTTCATGCCCGAAACCTCGGCGTGATATTGGGTACTCGTCCCTGGATGCGCCGGGCTGTCCTTCACGGCCCGAGCGAGCCCCAGCGGGGCGCTCCGGCGCTGTCGCTGCCGAAGTGGCGCAACGATTCCATAGCCCTGAGTGCAGACGCAACGCGTGGTTCCTACCGTTGTGACTGGTTCTCCGGTATCGGATTTATTTGTGACATGGTTCCGTCTCTGCGTAGTCGAAACGGTTTTATCGGCGGGTATCGGTTGAGGGCGGGCGCGAATCGTGCGGTTTGGCGTTAGCTGTCGCCCGGATTGCGCTGCGCTTATCCGGTCTACGGACCCTGTCCAACCGTAGGGGATTCATTCGCCCGCCTGTTCACCCCTTCCATACCGCACCCGCGCCTATCGGTATCGACCATCGATAAAGTTTTTCTTTCAAAAAAGAATATTTAATCTCGTTTGTTGGCTGCCTGGTTGATCGGGAAAAATCTCTATCAAGCCGACGCCAATAGCCATGCGGCTCGCGGCTGGTAGAAGAAAGCACTACTGGTCAATATGGATAGTTTTTATTGCATGGCACTGGCTTCGGTCGGGGGCGAATGCCTTGCTGAATCGACGCGCCCCGCTTCGTTCCTTCAATCCCTCACAGGAGCACCACCATGAGCCACATCAATCAACAAAAGCGCATCCTTCTCATCATGTCGTCGCTCGACGAGATGGGTGCCAGCGGCAAGCAGACCGGCACCTGGTTCCACGAATTGGCTGCGCCGTACTACATCCTGATCGAAGCCGGCTACGAAGTGGTCTTCGCTTCCCCGACCGGTGGCGAAGCACCGATCGACCTGCTGAGCATGAAGTCGCCGTTCACCACCGAATACACCGATCGCTTCCTCGCCGACCCGGTCGCGCTGTTCGCCGCCAAGAACACCCGCAAGCTACGCAACATCGACTACAGCGGCTTCGATGCGGTGTTCTTCCCGGGTGGTTACGGCCTGTTGTGGGACCTGGCATCCGATTCCCATGTGATCAAACTGGTCCGCGACTTCTACGAGTCGAACCGCCCGATCGCCATGGTCTGCCATGCTCCGGCCATCCTGCGCGACGTCAAGAAAAGCGATGGCGAGTACTTGGTGAAAGGTCTTAATGTCACCGGATTCAAGAACGCCGAAGACAGCGAGATCGAACTGCTGCACCACCTGCTGTTCTCGCTCGAGGATGAGCTGAAAGGGCGTGGTGCCCAGTACAGCTACGTGGAAAATTGGCAGCCGCATGTGGTCATCGACGGCGTGCTGATGTCCGGCCAGAGCCCGGCCTCGGCCGTGCCGCTTGCCGAAGCGCTGCGCGAGCGCCTGAAGGGCTGAGGCGCGGCTCCGTTTGTGTCTGATGGTCAGGCGCGGCTGGATGCCACGCCTGACTACTGCCTCTGCGGAGTCTGGTTGGCCGCCACCTCGAACAGCCAATCGCGGAACGCCGTCAATCTCGGCAGGCTGGCGCACTCGGGCCGATAGACCACATAGTAGGCCAGGGTCGACGCGAAGGTAATCTGTGGAAACAGCCGCACCAACCGGCTCGCGGCCAGATCGTCGCGTGCCATGACGCTACGCGCCAGGGCCACGCCGTGTCCGTCGATCGCGGCCTGCAAGACGGCCGCGGAGTTGTTGATCTTCATGCCGCGTGTGGCGGCGACGTCCGTCACGCCGGCCTTCTGCAGCCATGTGCTCCACGTGGGAAAACCGGTGTGGCTGTCCATCGACAGGTCGTGGATCAGGGTTTCTCGGGCCAGGTCATTCGGCTCCTGCAAGCGTCCGGGCTCCAGTAACCGGGGGGAGCACACCGGGTAGACCTCCTCGTCCATCAGCTTGTCCGCGATCAGTCCCGGCCAGCTTCCCGTGCCGTAGCGCACGCCGATATCGACGCGCTGGGCAACGAAATCCACCGGCTTGAGGTTGGTGTCCAGGCGCACGTCCGTGTCGGGCCAGGCGGTATGGAAGCTTTCGATACGGGGCAGCAACCACTTGGCGGCGAAGGCCGGGCTGACGGTCACGGTAAGCACCCCGCTGGTCGAGCCCTCCTTGAGCCGTTCCAGGCCCAGCGCAAGCCTGTCGAAACCCGCCCGGATGTCCGGTAACGCCCGCTCGGCCGCCTCGGTGGCAACGAGCCGAACCCGGCCGCTGGTGCTGCGGTGGAACAGGGGCGTGCCCAGCCATTCCTCCAGGGTGCGCACGAGCTGGCCGACGGCGGCGGGGGTGACGTTGAGTTCGGCCGCCGCCGCGGAAAAGCTCTGGTGGCGGGCGCTGGCCTCGAATGCGCGCAGGGCGTTCAGGTGGACGGGTGATTTCATGGCGATAAAGTTTTTCTTTCAGTTTTGAACACATTATCTCGTTTGTCGGCGGAAGAAAATCGGCAAAGAATCCAGGCCGTTGGGTGCGAGCACTGTTGGAAAGCCCGCTGTTGCTTCGGACAGCTTCCGAAGGCAGGCCGCATGAATAGTTTTTCTTCCAGCGCTGCTGGCGCTGCCCGTTCAACGATTCATCCACTCGCCAGGAGAGTGCAAATGGTCTATCTGCAAATCACCCTCAAGATCGCCGCTGCCAACCGGACTGCCGCCGCCGGGATCTACCAGAAGTACAAGGCGCCGTTCCTCAACACCATCGCGGGTGCGAAGTCGAAGGAGCTGCTGGTGCGTGACGAAGATGTGCAGGTACTGCATGGCTTCGATAGCCAGGAGAACGCGAACGCCTACCTGCAAAGCGAGCTGTTCACCGCCGATGTGGTCGGCGGCCTCGCGCCGCTGCTGGATGCCGCGCCCGACGTGCGCATCTATCAAACCGCTTGATCCCTCGTTGCGACGTCCACGCGGCACTGGCTGATAGCACGTTGTATCGGGGCGTGCCGGTCAAGCCGGCCGCTCCCACGATGTCTGGACCTGTCATGTTCCTCAACGCAGATTTCTCGCGCCGTGCAATCGTCGCGCCTCACCAGTACCGGTGGGTGGCCTCGCCTCAAGAGGGTGTCGAGCGCGTGATGCTGGATCGGCTGGGCGAGGAAAAAGCCCGCGCGACCAGCATCGTGCGCTACGCCCCCGGTTCCAGCTTCCCGCATCACCTGCATCCAGGGGGCGAGGAAGTCCTCGTCCTGTCCGGCACCTTCTCCGAAGAGGACGAGCACTATCCGGCGGGCTGGTACTTGCGCAATCCCCCGGGTTCGAGCCATCGGCCGTCCAGCCGTGAGGGCGCCGTCATCTTCGTCAAGCTTCGGCAAATGAGGATGGGCGAGTGCTGCCGCGTACGCGTCGATAGCCGCGATCCGTCTTCCTGGCAGCGCCAGCGGGATCGCGAGATCTGCCCGCTGTTCTCGGGCGCAGCCGAGCAGGTCTGCCTGCAGCGTCTGGCGCCGGGGGCGCTTCTGTTCGCCGGTCCGGTAGGCGGCGCGGAGTTCCTGGTGCTGACCGGGGAGATGCTGGAGCAGGGCCGATTCTACGAGCGGGGCACTTGGATGCGCCTGCCCGAAGGGAAATACCCGGTAATCGCCGCAGGCCAACAGGGCGCCACCGTTTATCTCAAGACCGGCCATCTGGCCGGCATGGCCGTGGAGGCATAGACATGCAGACAGCTCGCATTGCCATCGTCGGAGCAGGTTTGAGTGGCCTGTACGCCGCCTTTCTGCTGGAGCAGAGAGGTATCAGGGACTACGTGCTGCTCGAAGCGCGCGATGGTCTCGGCGGCCGCATCCTCTCCGTTTCGCCTTCGACGCCTCAGGCCATCGATCGCTTCGACCTGGGGCCATCGTGGTTCTGGCCCGGCTACCAGCACCAGTTGGACCGTCTGGTCCGTGAGCTGGGGCTGGCGCGTTTCGAACAATTCGAAGTCGGCGACATGCTGGTGGAACGCTCGCTCCATGAGCCTCCCAGGCGGATGCACGGGTACGTGAATTCGCCGCCGCCGATGCGCCTGGCGGGCGGGATGGTGGCGCTGATCGATGCCTTGCACTGCCGCCTCGATGCGACGCGGATCGTCGTTGGCCAGACGGTGCGCCGCCTGCGAAGGCTGGATCAACATCTGGAGTTGGACAGCGAGGACGCCACCGGTCGAGCCTCGACCTGGTACGTCGAGCATGTGCTGCTGGCGATACCACCCCGTCTGGCCGAGGAGCGCATCGAATTCTCGCCGGCCTTGCCTCCCGCACTGGCGCGGCAATGGCGGGCGACGTCCACCTGGATGGCGCCCCACGCGAAGTATTTAGCTGTCTACGACACGCCGTTCTGGCGCGAGCAGGGGCTGTCCGGCGTAGCCCGTAGCGTGCGCGGCCCGTTGGGCGAGATCCACGACGCCTCCGTACCGGGCGGCAGCGCGGCGCTGTTCGGCTTCTTCGGCGTGCCGGTGCGCGTGCGCAAGAACCTGTCCGGGGATGAGTTGCGTGCGCTCTGCCGCGGGCAGCTCGCACGGATGTTCGGTCCCTTGGCCGCGATGCCGAAGGCGGAATTCATCAAGGACTGGGCGCTGGACCCGTACACCGCCACCGCCGCCGATATGGATGGTGCCGGCTATCACGCCGAAGCTCCGGTCGCCAGGACTACGTCCGGCTCATGGCGTGGGTGCCTGATGGGTATCGGCAGCGAGTGGTCGCCGCAGTTTCCCGGCTACGTCGCCGGCGCCATCGAAGCGGCGAGCCTGGGTGTCCAGGCATTGCTCGCGTCCGCCGCACGAAAAGAAGCCCTCTCGACAAACCCTGTCCCATTGGAGCCCCAACCATGAAAACCACCTACCGCGCCGTGCAAGTGACCCGTCCCGGCTTCCTTGAGCTGGTGGAGCGCAAGACGCCCGTGCCGGGCAGCGGGGAAGTGCTGATCGAGGTCGAGGCCTGCGGCATCTGCGGCGCGGACGCCGCCGATATCGAACGGGCCGATCCGGCCCTACAACCGCCGCGCGTGCCCGGTCACGAGGTGGTCGGGCGCATCGCCGCGCTCGGCGCCAACACCCCATCGATCTGGAAAGTCGGCCAGCGTGTGGGCATGGGGCGCCTCGGCGGCTACTGCAACGAATGCAGCCAATGTCGCCAGGGCCACTTCCAGCTCTGCCAGAACCAGCCCATCGTCGGCGCCAGCTGCGACGGCGGCTACGCCGAAATGATGCTGGCGCGCGCCACTGGGTTGGTGTCGATTCCCGATGAACTGAGTTCGGAAGAGGCCGCGCCGATCCTCTGCGCCGGTATCGCCACCTTCAACGCCCTGAAGAAATGCGGTGCCCAGGCCGGCGACGTCGTGGTCATTCTGGGCATCGGCGGCCTGGGGCACATGGCTGTGCAGTACGCGCGTCGCATGGGCTTCAAGGTGGTTGCGGTCGGGCGTGGCAGTGACATCGTCGAGGATGCGCTGGCGCTAGGTGCACACCTCTACATCGATACCCATCAGGAGAATGCCGTCGCCAGGCTGCAAGGCATGGGTGGAGCGCAGGCCATCGTGACCACGATCAGCCATGCCGACACCGTATCGTCGCTGATGGGCGGTCTGGCACCCCAGGGGCGGCTGGTGCTGCTCGGCGCCGGCAAGGACCCGCTGCCGGTCTCGGCCGGCCACCTGGTCGTCGGTGAGCGCAGCGTACTCGGCTCGATTACCGGCTCGCCCTACGAGAACGAGAGGACGTTGGACTTCAGCGTGCTGGCCGGCGTGCGCCCGATGATCGAAGTCATGCCGCTGGAGCAGGCGGACGAGGCCTACCGGAGGATGAAGTCCGGCGACGTCAAATTCCGCATGGTGCTCAGCATGGGGAGTGCAAGGGCTCGGCAACCGAATAGCAGGCACGGATAAGAAGCGTCATGCACAAGAAAACCATGCATCGCCAGGTGCTGATCCTGGCCAGCGCGCAGGCGCTGTTCCAGATCGTCTCGGTCATGGTCATGACCGTCGGCGCGCTGGCGGGCAGCCAGATCGCCAAATCCCCTCAATGGGCGACGCTGCCCATCGCCACGATGTTCCTGGGGACGGCTGTCGCGATGTTCCCGGCCTCGATGTGGATGGTCCGTGCCGGCCGCCGCGCCGGCTTCCTGTTGGGCACCCTCCTGGGCGCGGCGGGCGGTCTCGTGGCCGCTTTCGGCATCGCCAGCGCATCGCTCCCCGCGCTCGCGTTCGGGACTTTCCTCATCGGTGCCTACCAGGCGTTCGCCCAGTTCTATCGCTTCGCCGCCAGCGAGGTGGCCGACGAGGCATATCGTTCGCGAGCGATCTCGCTGGTGATGGCTGGCGGCGTGGTCGCGGCCCTGGCCGGCCCCCTGCTGGCCCGCCTGGGCGGGCCCCTCCTGCAGCCGGAGTACCTGGGCTCGTTCCTGATGCTGGTTGTCGTGTCGCTGATCGCTACCGGCGTCCTGCTGGGGCTGCACATTCCCGCGTCGGTGCATGCGCCTGCCGAACAGGATGAGGGACGGCCGTGGCAGCGGATCGTCGCCCAGCCCGCCTATCTGGTCGCGCTTTTCGGCGCCGCCACGGGCTACGGCATCATGATCCTGGCGATGACCGCCACGCCGATCGCCATGGTCCATCACCACCACGCCCTGGGCACCGCCGCCACGGTCATCCAGCTTCACGTGCTCGGCATGTTCCTGCCGTCGTTCTTCACCGGCGCATTGATCGCCCGCTTCGGCGTACTGCGTATCATGCTGACCGGCGTGCTGCTGTTCGTCGGCCACATCCTCATGACCCTGACCGGAACGGGCTTCGGTTCGTTCGCCAGCGCATTGGTCCTGCTCGGTGTGGGCTGGAACTTCATGTACATCGGCGGCACGGCCCTGCTGACCGGTACCTACAGCCCGGCCGAGAAGGCGCGGGCGCAGGCCATCAATGACATGGTGATCTTCGCGGTTGGGCTGGTCTGCTCATTCGGTGCCGGCGGCCTGCTCGAAATGCTGGGCTGGCAGACGATGAACCTGGTGCTCATGCCCTGGCTCGGCCTGGCAGCGGCGTCATTGGTATGGCTGGGTTTAGCGACGGATTCGGAGCCTCACCTGGTGGTGAGGCTTTCGAAGAGGCTAAGCGACAAAATCAACGAATTTGCCGGCAGGCTCGAGGATCGTCAGTAGCTTTGCCAAAGCTGCCTGATTGCGGGCTGCAAATAAGCAACTGGCCGCATGGCCGACCTTCTGAAAATAACCGGCCCTTGGCAGCCCTGCGCTGGGCTTGTTCTATCAGGCTCGTTGGGCGTGGTAAGCGAGATGGTTTCAAGGCTGTACGACCGCCATCACTACAGATCGTGCTTGCCTCCGAGGAACGGAAAGGATTTGAGTCGACAGTAGAATGGCATCGGAAACGAAAAAGCCCCGAAAATCGGGGCTTTTTGCTGGATTCTGGAGCGGGCGAAGGGAACAGCACCCGGTCGCTAACTCGTTTATTACGAACGTCTTTTCCGATCCAGGCGTCACGGAATGGACTCGATTGTGGACTCAAGTCTTCGGCCTGGTCAACGCAGGCCGTTGCGGGTGATCCAAAGCGAGCCAAGCACATCCGCCAACAGCCAGAGCATCGGATTTCATTCCGAAGTCTATCTGTCTACCGGCACACCACGCCACAGGTCGCAACGGACAGGCGAGCTGCCGTCCTCAAAGGACTGGCTCATCATCGACCGGCGCGGCCCCGTCTTTCACCCGCTCGATGAACCGCTTCATGGGCTCCGAGGGTTCGCCCCGGCGGCGCAGCAGGTAGGTAGAGAGCATCGGCGGGGTGCCGGCCAGGGGACGAATGGAGATGTCCGGGCGCTGTAGCGTCTGCACTTGCGAAGCGATGGCGAAGCCGATGCCGTAGCCGGCGCCGACCAGGGTCAACATCACGCCGAGGCTGGTCACTTCATCGACCAGCTTGAGCGGCGTGCCTGCGTCCTGCAGCAGCGCTTGAATCTGATGGCGGCAGCCCGATCCCGATTCGGGATGGCACAGAACCAGCGGAAACTTCAAGGCTTCGGGCAGCGGCACCTGCACGTGTGCCAGCAAGGGATGGCGTGCGGGCACGATCACCGACAGCGGGTCGGTCCACACCGGCTCGGCGACGAGGCCATCATGTACCGCGTTTGACAAGGCAAAGCCGATGTCCAGCAGATCATCGTGCAGCATCTTGAGCTGCTGCGCGAATGGCAGCTCGAAGACGCGAATCTCCAGCTCGGGCTCCTCCTCACGGCTGCGTGCCAGCAGGGTGGCGATGCGGGGCTGCGCCAGGCTGTCGCAGATGGCGATGCGCAGATGGCCCTGGTAGCCCTGTGCCGCCGCCTTGGCGCTCTTGACTGCCTGCTCCACGGTGGCCATCACGCGCCGGCATTCGCCGAGGAACACCTGGCCGGCCCAGGTCAGCCGCGTCAGGCGTGTGCTGCGGTCGAACAACTGCACGCCAAGCTGGCTTTCCAGGTCGCGCATCGCACGCGACACAGGCGATTGCTCGATGCCCAGACGCTCGGCTGCACGGGCCAGATGCAGTTCTTCCGCAACTGCGATGAAGTAACGCAGCAATCTGAAATCCAAGGCCACCTCCTGTTTGTCTTCTTCTGGTTCGGCCTCTCGGGCGCCAGCATCTCCATCCGCATCCCATCAGCACCTCCTTCGACGGCATCGCGTCAAAGCCTCATGCCCGTTCGGAACAGGCCCGTCGCCGACCCGCGCGCGGAGCAGGCCGGCGCACACCGCCCGGACATTGAATGCTGATGGTCAGTGCCTGCTGCTGCCATGCCAAGGCGGGCAGACCGGCGTCGTGGCGCAGGCGCTCTTCGGGTCACCGTTGGGCACGCCGCGCAGGCGCTCACGCGTGCTGGAGTTCACGATCGGTGCAGCCGACGACGTCACGCCGGCGTCAGGGCGGGCGTGACGTGGGTGGTGACGGACAGGTTCGCCACGTCGGGCTTGATCGGCTTCACTCCATTCAGACTCGGATGCTAATGAGAATTATTATTGATTGTCCGTGGTTTTGTGTGATATGGCAACACCGATGGAATAACCCGGCCTTGCCTGGACACTCGCCGCCTCGTGCCGGCGACTGAAGGCCGGATGGCGCAACTGACTGGAAGCCTCTGTGACCGGCATCGCCACCGGGAAGCACTCATGCGGTTCCCTGCGGCCAGAGGAATGGACTCCACTTTCTGGGGGGAAGTACATGAACTTACGCCATCTTCGCTGTTTCATCGCCGTGGCCGAGGAGTTGCACTTTGGCCGGGCGGCGCGACGGCTGCATGTGGAGCAGTCACCCCTGTCGCGGACGATCCGCCAACTGGAGGCGGACCTGGGCGTGACGCTGCTGGAGCGCACGCCGCGCGGGGTGCGCCTGACCCCGGCCGGGCAGGTGTTCCTGGAGGAGGCCCGGCGCGTGCTGCTGACCCTTGAGCAAGCCCAGACCAAGGCGCGGGCGGTGGCGGCGGGACACCGGGGCACCCTGCGCATCGCCTTGGCCGGCGGCATCGGGCGGACCCGCCTGTCGGCGCTTCTCGCGCTGTGCCGGGAGGAGGCGCCGGAAGTGGGCATCCGGCTGTTCGAGGCGCCGCTGTCGCAGGTGGTGGGCGGGCTGGGCAACGACCTGTACGACGCGGCCTTTGCGATGGCCGGCGAGATGGAGGCCGGGGTGGTCGCCAGGCCGGTGTGGCAAGACCCGCTGGTGGTGGCCATACCCGCGCGGCACCCCTTGCTGGCGCACAAGCGGGTACCGCTGGACGAGGTGGTGGGCTACCCGCTGGTGCTGTGTCACCCGCAGGTTTGTCAGGAGTGCAGCCGGCAATGCGAGCGCCTGCTGCGCCTGGTGGAGACACCGCCGGTCGTGGCCGAGTACGTGACGACCCACTCGTTGATGTTGGCCCTGGTGGCGGCCGGCTATGGCGTGGGATTTTCCACCGCGGCGCACGCGGTGGCATGCCGGCAGGCGGACGTGATCGTCCGGCCGCTGGATGAAGACTCGGCGGCGTTGACGACCTACCTGCTACATCCCGAGGGCGCGATGTCGGAGCCGCTGCGCCACTTCATCGACCGTGCGCAGCGTGTCGGCCACATGCCGTTGGATGCGCAACGGCTCGCATGAGGCTGCCTCAGGCAGGTTGGCCGATTCCATTTTGGTCAAAGCGCCAGACCTGTTTTGCCACAGCGGGATTCCATTGCAGCGGTGCACGGGCGCGCTGCACCCAGGCGTTGCTCGCGGTTGCGGTTGGCATCCTGCGATGAAAATCGCATGCCCATCGTGGCGCGTCACAGCGAAGACGCGCGGCGCAACAGTGCTTGCCGTATGCGCATCGGCTCTGGCATGTTGAGGTGATCGCGCTTTACTGGGCCTTTTTCCCTGCAAAGACTTTGGCCTGGTTATCCGGGTCAAGCATGGTGCCCGCGAATGACGCTGGTGACAGCATGTTTCGCGGCTTGCGAATTGTGAGTGATGGCGCCATGCGCGGCAAGTCGCACATCTCGCAACGAAACCGGCGGCATCGTCGATGCCACGGTCTTCGCCGCTTCGCCACTTGCTCGTTTCGCCCGGAGATTTCTGGACGGCCACGCACGTCGCCAGTACGGCGGGTGCGTGTGCGTGGACTCGGTGCGATGACGAATGGAGGCGCGCGATATGCCGAAGTCGAGCAGCCTGGCCGATGGCGCCAAGACCTACTACCGCCCGATCGAGGCGGCAATCCGCTGGAGCGGATTGCTGCGCTTCGAGCGGCGCATCCTGGCGACCTTGGGAGAGCGGCCTCTGCCGGAGGCAACGGAGTTTCCGCGCTGGCCGATGCTGCGGTTGAACGCCGAAAGAATCTTCGATGCGCTGGCTCACGGCGAGATGCCGTATGGCAAGGAGGGCTTGGTGCGGGACACGCAGGGCCTGGCAATGGACGACCCGTCGCTGACGGTGCGGCACGTCGACCTGAAATCCTGGATGGCGCACTACTACCCCGGCGAGAAACCGGCGTTTCTGTTCGATGAGATCGAGCGTGCACTTCACCCGGCGATCAGCCTGGACACAGTGGGCGCATTGCTGGCCGAGCGGGAAGCGATCAAGGCGCGGCTGGTGGAACACCTGGGCGTGCACGAGACGCTGCGCGCCGAGCACGAGGCGCTGCTGAAAACGCACGCCGCCTGCGCGGTCGACGCGGAGCGTGCGAACACGCTGGGGCCGCGCAGCGAATCGACCTACCTGAACATCGTTGGCGGGTTACTAACGCTACTGCTGGGTAAGTCTCCCAGCGGCATGCCGTATTCCAGCTTCCTGACGCAGGAAGCCATCATCAGCGCGATGGTGGCGCACCACGGCAACGCGATGGGCATCACCGAGCGCACCCTGCAGGCCAAGTTCGCACTGGCTCGGCGCAATCTCCAGAGCACAACTTCCTGAGCGATGCCAGACCGTATCTGCGGTCGCGGAAGCCGCATTTGCGGTGTCTTTCTTCAACGCGGCGTTCTTAATGCGAGTCACGCCAATCAGCGCCACTGAGCGTTAAGGAGTGACCCTCATGTCTTCGCAGACCACCGCCACGGCGGCACCGACCGAGCACCGCATCCTGCGCCGCGCCGAGGTCGAAGCCAAGACCGGCTTCAAGCGCGCGCACATCTACAGCCTGATGAAAGAAGGCAAGTTCCCCAAGGCGCTGCGCCTGGGCGTGCGCGCGGTGGGCTGGGACTCGGTGGAGATCGAACAGTGGATCGCTGATCGCCTCAAAGAACGCGCCTGACGCTTCTTCTCGGTTCATGCCATTCGACGAGGAGAAGCTCATGCAGGTGGTGTCCATCATTTCGACCAAGGGCGGCGTGGGCAAGACCACGACGGCGGCCAACCTGGGCGGCTTCATCGCCGATGCCGGGCTGCGCGTGCTGCTGCTGGATCTGGACGTGCAGCCCACGCTGTCGAGCTACTTCATGCTGGACGTGCGCGCGCCCGCCGGCATCTACGAGATGCTGGCCTTCAACGAGCGGCGCATCGAGCAACTGGTGTCGCGCACCGCGATCGCGGGCCTGGACCTGGTGCTCTCCAACGACGACCGCGGCGAACTGAACACGCTGCTGCTGCATGCTCCGGATGGGCGCCTGCGACTGCGCCATTTGCTGCCCGTCTTCCGCACGCACTATGACCTGCTGTTGATCGACACCCAGGGCGCGCGCAGCGTGCTGCTGGAGATGGCGGTGCTGGCGTCCGACCTGGCGCTGTCGCCGGTGACGCCGGAAATCCTCGCGGCGCGCGAGCTGCGGCGCGGCACGCTGCAACTGATCGAGGACATCGCGCCGTATCGGCACCTGGGCATCGAGCCGCCGCCGCTGCGCCTGCTCATCAACCGTGTGCATCCGGTGTCGTCGAACGCGCGGCTGGTCCAGCAGGCGCTGCGACAGGTGTTCCAGGAACAGGCCGGCGTGCAGGTGCTGGGCACCGACGTGCCGGCCATCGAAGCCTATCCGCGCGCTGCGGCACGAGGATTGCCAGTGCACCGGGTGGAGTACCGGCAGCCGGCTGGGCGCACGGCGCCCGCGGCGCTGGAGACCATGCGCACGCTGGCCGGCGAGCTGTTCCCCGCGTGGCGGGAGTGCTTCGCGCTGGTCACCGGCCGGGCCGATGCGGGAGGGGCCAGCCATGGCGAGCGCACATGAACTGGCGCGCGGCCGTGAACGGCTGCGCGCGCTGATCGAGTTCGCGCTGGGCGAAGGCTGGCGCGTGGTGCGCACGTCCGGCGGGCACCTGAAATTCACGAAGCAAGGCTGCGCGTCGATCTACACCAGTTCGACGGCGAGCGACCACCGTGCCGACCGCAATGCCCGCGCGCAACTTCGCCGCGCCGACCGGCAGGCGCAGGAGAACGGCCGTGGCTGAGCTGACGCCGCAGGACATGGCTGCCAAGCTTCTGGCCACCGGCTTCGAGCGCAGCGGCCCTTCGGCCGCGACCTTGAGCGACCCCATCGCCGACACGCCGATGGTGGTGACGCTGGACCAGTTGCGACCCTACGACCACGACCCGCGCGTGACGCGCAACCCGGCCTATGCGGAGATCAAGGCGTCCATCCGCGAACGCGGGCTGGACGCGCCCCCCGCGATCACGCGCAGGCCGGGCGAGGCGCACTACATCATTCGCAACGGCGGCAACACGCGGCTGGCGATCCTGCGCGAGTTGTGGAGCGAGACCAAGGAGGAACGCTTCTTCCGCATTGCGTGCCTGTTCCGCCCGTGGCCGGCGCGCGGCGAAATCGTGGCGCTGACCGGGCATCTGGCCGAGAACGAGCTGCGCGGCGGGCTGACCTTCATCGAGCGGGCCTTGGGCATCGAGAAGGCGCGCGAGTTCTACGAGCAGGAAAGCGGCCAGGCGCTGTCGCAGAGCGAACTCGCGCGGCGGCTGACTGCCGACGGCTATCCGGTGCCGCAGTCACACATCAGCCGCATGAACGATGCGGTGCGCTATCTGCTGCCGGCGATCCCGACGCTGTTGTACGGCGGATTGGGCCGGCATCAGGTGGACCGGCTCGCGGTGCTGCGCAAGGCGTGCGAGCGCACCTGGGAGCGGCGTGCACTGGGCCGCACCGTGACCGTGGACTTCGCCACCTTGTTTCAGGACGTGCTGACGCAGTTCGACACACAGCCGGACGACTTCTCGCCGCAGCGGGTGCAGGACGAGCTGGTCGGTCAGATGGCCGAGCTGCTGGAGGCGGACTACGACACGCTGGCGCTGGAGATCAACGACAGCGAAAGCCGCCAGCGTGCGCTGACCAGCGAACCGGCGGCGCCGACGCCACCGGCAGCGCCTGTCGTGCCTGCTGGTCCTCTCCCGCCGGTCTCCGCGCCTCAGCAGCCACCCGCCTCGTCTGTGCCGCGCGACACCACGCCGGTCGCGCCTTCGGCGCCAGCAGCGACACCGCCTGCATCGCCCAAAGCGCCGGAGGACCAGCACGGGCAACGCGACGAGCGCCTGCAAGGGCACATCGTGACACCGGCATCGACCACCGAGCGCCTGCAGTCCATCCAGCGGATGGTCGCGGATCAGCTCGGCGACAAGCTACCCGACTTCGAGGCAGATGCGCTGCGTGCGATCCCGGTGCAGGTTGGCGGGCTCTTTCCCATCTCGGATGTCTGGTACATCGAGCCGGGCCTGGACGTGCCGGATCGCCTGCGCGTGCACATCGCGCAATTCGCGCGCGAGATCGCCGGGGACGCAGCGGTAGCCGACCACATCGAGGCCAGCGACGGCGGCATCGGCTTCGTCTGCGTGGCGCCGGCCGTGGGCCAGGCGAAGGCGCTGCCGGCGTTCGCGCGGGCGGTGCTGACCCTGTTGCATGCGCTGAGTGCGGCGCCGCCCGCCGCGAACGGATTGGACCGCGCGCGGCTGGCCGAGGAGCTGGCGGCGCTGCTCCATGGCCATGGCGGCTCGGCCACACGCCTGAGCGATGCTGCGCTGGTGAAGCTGTTCCGTCTGCTGCGCCTGGCGCGCCGGCTGCTGGATCTGCAAGCCGGCGTAGCGAGCCAGGATTCCTGAGCGCAGGAGGCTCCCGTATGTCGGCACCGCACCCGCTCAACCAGGCCGTGATCGCCCAGGCCCTGCATGACCTGCGCAACGGCCAGTTGCGCCGCTGCAAGGCCATGGGCTTCGGCGAGGAGGAGCTGGATGCGCTGAAACACCCCGAGCTCGTGAGCATGCTGGTGAATGCCACGGTGTCGTGGTGTTCGGTGTCGGTGAACCGGGAGGTGTTGAAGCGGCTGCTGAGCCAGGTGCACGACGTGGAGCGGGAGATCGCCACGGTGGACCGCATGCTGCGCCTGGGGGCGAGCACGGAGATGGTCAGCAAGTTCTACGGCCTCACGCATCAGGAAGTGGCGCTGCGCCGCGACATCCTCGGGCTGCCCAAGCGCAAGGGCCGGCATCCGGTGCTCGACGAGGCGCAGGACGTGGCCTTGTGGGAGCGCTGGAAGGCCGGCGTCGCCGAGCGCCATGTCGCCCTGACCGACGACATGGCGATGCTGGCGCTGACCATGGACCTGGCCGAGGCCATGACCCTGCCCATGTCGGTGATCTGGTCGGCGATACGGAACTGGATCGACCAGGGGCTGGTGTAGCCATGACCACGGGCAGCGCATCACGGCGCGATGGCCCGGTTGCGCTGTCGGCGTTGTTCGACGAGGCGCTGCGGCACCTTGAGCCGAAGGAACCGGCGCAGGGCACGGCGCCGAGCCAGGACGGCTTTCTCTACAGCGGCAACCGCCATGAGAGCGTGCCGCGCCGACTGTTCCTCGACCGACGCCTGACGCCGCTGGAGCGCAACGCCTGGCAGGTGTTCCGCCTGCAGCTCAACGACGACGGCGTGACCGCCTTTCCCACCTACGACCAATTGCGCCCCTACCTGGCCTCGATGCCGTGCGCCGCGCAGGCATCGCACGAGACCGTGGCGCGCGCCCTGACGCTGTTGCGGCTGACGCGCTGGCTGAGCCTGGTGCGACGACGGCGCGACCCGAAGACCGGCCGCATCCAAGGCAACCTCTACGTGCTGCACGACGAACCGCTGTCACCCTTCGAGGCGATGCAGCTCGATACCGACTACCTCGGCCTGGTCAGCCAGGCGCTGACCCATGCCGCCAAGGCGGTACAGATCGTGGGCATGAACACGCTGCGGGAGATCGCCGAAGACCCGCTGCTCAGCGGGCGCACGCTGCCGACCCGCCTGCAAGTGCTGGCGCAGCGCATGGCGCGGCATGGCTGGACGACGCCAGGTTATCCACAGGAGGGTGCGGACCACGAATCCGAAGAAGGCCATGAAGCCCTGCTTCGGAATGGCGCGCGCCCGTCTTCGGAATCCGAAGCAGGGCCGAAACCCGCGCCGGACGGCTCACTTCGGAATCCGAAGGAGGACCGTACAGTACGTAATGATCGTATAAATGAAGTACGTACAGTACCGCGCGCGAGGGCCTTGCAGAACCTGCGGCTGCCCGACCGCTTCCTGCGCCTGAAGGACGAGCAGCAGGCCGGCGCGCTGGTGGCGTTGCAACAGGTGGAGGAAGCCCAGCGGCAGGCTGTGCTCGACGAATGGACCGCACGCTGCCGCAACAGCACGGTGCGCAACCCGGCTGGCTATCTGTTCGGCATTATCCAGAAGGCGATCCGCGGAGAGTTCAAGGCCTGGGCCGGAGAAAGTGCAGCGGCACCGCCAGCGCCCCCGCCACCTGCGCCTTCGTCACCGCCGGCATCCCGTGCCGCTGACCCCGAGGTGGCACGTGCCTACCTGGCTCAGCTCCGAGAAGCCTTGCGTGATCGCTGATGTTGACTATCCCCAGGGGATAGCTGGAACAGACACCCTTCCACCGTGCTCGATTGCCGCCCGCCGAACGACAGGCGAAACTGTCGCCTGTGAATCAGACAAGGACAGCCACGCACGAGCCCGGCCGACGATGGACATGACGACTTCCCCCGCCACAAACGCACTGCAACCACTACAGCGAGACGTTCAACGCTTGCTGGGCAGATGCCTGTTGCGCCTTCAACAATACGAGCGCCTCATGAAAGCCATCGTGGCGCACCACGAGATTTCAGGCCCGGCGCATTCGCTAGAGGCCATTCGCGCAACGCGGATTGAAGATGCCGCGACCAAGACCCTGGGCACGTTGGTCGGACAACTGTTTGGTTCGTATGTCGTCACCGATGGAAATGGTGGCAAGGAACGCGACGACGATCTTCCCGGCGACGTGATTTCCTTTCGCACGCGCGTGCAACTGAGCCTGTCTGCGCAGGACTACGCCAAGACCCAGGCCGACCTCAGAGACCTGGTATCGCTGCGCAACACCCTGGTGCACCACTTCATCGACCAGCACGATCTATGGACCGTGGACGGGTGCCGCGCTGCACAGGGCGAACTCGGTTCCGCCTACACGCGCATCGATCAACACTTCGAGCAGCTGCGCGGCTGGGCCGAGCACATGGATCAGGCGCGGCGTCTTGCGGCGGATTTCGTCCAGTCGGATGTGTTCCACGACCTGGTGGTCAATGGCATCGCGCCGGACGGCACGGTGGACTGGCCGGCCACCGGCATCGTTCGCGCGCTGAGCGAGGCCGCCGCGCAGTTGGCCGTCGAGGGCTGGACACCCATCGTCGCCGCTGGCCGCTGGATCGCGGACCGGCATCCCGAGCAGCTTCCAGCCAAGTACGGCTGCAGCAGTTGGCGGCAGGTGGTGCATGAGTGCCGCTTGTTCGAGCTTCGCTACCGTGAGGTGGAGGGGCAACGGGCCGCCTGGTACAGACCTCGCGAGGCATAGCCCCGCAACGCGGTCTCACCTCCGCGCGAGCCGCGAACAACTCCGCCGAGCTATCCCCAGGGGATAGCCGGAACACGCAGCCTTCCGTGCGGAACAAACCGGGCGTGCATGGGCTGCGGTTTGTTGACTGACAGCCTTCCGGCCGATGCCGATGCTGGCGACTCGTCCCTTCATCACGAGTCGCTCCCATGGCCAACGAACGCACAGAACCCCTGCGACTGAATCTCGGGTCGCTGCGCAGCGCGATGTCGCTGACGCTGCACACCCACCACGCATCGCGCATCTGGCACGGCCGCGCGCCGACCGAAGGACGCGCCGGCATCATCGGACTCAACGGCTTCATCAGTGCGATGAACAAGATGAAGCGCGGCGCCGAGCAGGACGACCCGTACTCGGATTGGTGGATGTTGCGCATCGAGGACAAGCTCGCCGACACCAAGACCCGCCTGCAGACCCTGCGCGAACAGGTGGATCAGGCCTTGGCCGACGTGCCAGCGGCGCTGTCGCTGGGCGAGAACATGAACGTGCAGCCGGTGAAGCTGCCGCTGTTCGTGAATGCACAGCTCGGCTTCATGGCGGTGTACCTGCTGGCCGACTACGACGACCTGGCGCGCAAGCTCATCCTGGCGCATCACACGGCGCTGATCGACCGCAGCACCCTGGAGCGCTGGCTCAACGATGGCGCGCACGCACTGCGCAGCCTGTTCTCGCTGGCCCAGCAGTACCGCTACTCGGGCACGACGCGCGACGACTTCGCGGCGAAGAACGCGGCGGCGCGAGCGGCGCTGGAGAAGTTCGGCGAGCTGCCGCAGGACGTGCTGGAAGGCACGCGCCGCTCGCGCTTCGCGCCACCGATCGCGCGGCGGGCGAACAAGCCCGGCACGCCGCCTGCTGCGCCCGCCATCGAGCCCGATGCGCCGGCTCCCACGGGTGGCGCAGCCGATGGTGCCGCGGGCGATGAGGGTGCTGGCGCATGACAGCATCGCCCCCTATCAGCCACTCCACGCGCTTCGTGGCGCTGGAACAGGCGGACTTCCAGCGCCTGGAACACGCAGGCTACCTAAAAGGCCTTTTACAGCCTTTTAAGGGTAAGGGGAGTCTGGAGACCTGGGCCAGCCAGTGCGCAGCGCTGCGCGACGACGTGATTGGCCTGGCGCAGCGGCGCGTGCTGCCCCAGGCGCGCGCCTACCCCTTCAGCCTGCTCGACGTGCAACTGGCCCAGCAGGCCACTGGCGCAGGAACGACCTTCCTGCGCTGGCGCAACCTCGACCGTTCCTCCATGGGCGTGGCGTTGTGGGAGGCCCTGCTGGCCAACCCCGCGACGCCGCCCTCGCTGATTGACGAGCTGTACGCGATGGAACTGCAGCGCATCGTGCTGAACATGCAGATCAGCCTGACCCACAGCATCGCTCGCCAAGCCCTGGAATGCGCCAACAAGGCCGCCCAGGCCGAAGCGGCTTACCTGCGGCGCGTCCACGGGCATACCGCGTCCGTTCCACCCACCACCAAGGAGTCACCATGAGCACGCACTTCGTCGGCGAGGGCAACATCGGTTCTGCGCCGGACTACCGCGAATTCCCGAACGGCAACGACGAGCCGCGCCGGCTGCTTCGCCTGAACGTCTACTTCGACAACCCGATCCTGAAGAAGGACGGCGAGTACGAAGATCGCGGCGGCTTCTGGGCGCCCGTGGAGCTGTGGCACCGCGACGCCGAGCACTGGAAGACGCTGTACCAGAAAGGTATGCGGGTGCTGGTCGAGGGCCGCACCGTGCGCGACGAATGGGAGGACGCCGACGAGAACGAGCGTGTCACGTTCAAGGTCGAGGCCCGGCGCGTGGGCATCCTGCCGTACCGCATCGAGTCGGTGGCGCTCAGCGCCAAGCCGGCCGGCGGACAGTAGTTCGCCCATCGCCACCCCCCGAGGGCGGCTGTAGCAACCGTCATACGCCCGCGATGCACCAGCGAGCTATCCCCAGGGGATAGCTCCAAGGTCGTCTACGGAGTTCCGGCCGCCCTCCCGAAACGAAGCTCTGCTGTGCCAGCTCCTGCGGTCCATGCGCACCGCTGCGGCAACGGAGCGCCTGCCGATCACAAAGCGGTGTCTGCATCAATCGGCTTCCTTGCTGCCGGCATCTCCTGGCCCCGCCAAGCTGACGCCCATCCGATGAACCGCACATTTCCAAGGAGGCTTCATGCGCGTGTTCCTGTGCGAGAAGCCGTCCCAGGGCAAGGACATCGCCCGTGTGCTGGGTGCCGGTCAACGCGGCAACGGCTGCTACAGCGGCGCGGGTGTCGTCGTGACCTGGTGCATCGGTCATCTGGTGGAGGCGGTTCCGCCCGAAGGCTACGGCGAGCAATACAAGCGCTGGGCCATTGAGCAACTGCCTATTCTTCCTGAGCGTTGGCGTGTCGAGCCCAAGGCGGCGACCGCAGCGCAATTCAAGGTCGTGCAGCAGCTCGTCGCCAAGGCGGGCGAGCTGGTGATTGCGACCGACGCCGACCGCGAGGGCGAGATGATCGCCCGCGAAATCATCGAGCTATGCGGCTACCGCGGGCCGATTCAGCGCCTGTGGCTGTCGGCGCTCAACGATGCGTCGATCCGCAAGGCGCTGGGTGCACTCAAGCCGTCCGCCGAGACGCTGCCGCTGTATTTCTCCGCACTCGCCCGATCGCGCGCCGACTGGCTGATCGGGATGAACCTGAGCCGCTTGTTCACACTGCTGGGGCGCCAGGCCGGCTACACCGGCGTGCTGTCGGTGGGCCGGGTGCAGACGCCGACGCTGAAGCTGGTGGTGGACCGTGATCGCGAGATCGCACGTTTCGTCTCGGTGCCGTTCTGGGCGATCGAGGTCACGCTGTCCCATGCCGGCCAATCCTTCATCGCCAGTTGGACGCCGCCGCAGGGTTGTATTGACGATGCTGGCCGTTGCTTGCAACAGCCGGTCGCCCAGCAGGCCGCCGACCGCCTGCGCGCCGCCGGCAGCGCCCAGGTGGTGTCGGTCGAGACGGAGCGTATGCGCGAAGGTCCGCCGCTGCCGTTCGACCTGGGCACGCTGCAGGAGGTGTGCTCCAAGCAGTTGGGCCTCGACGTGCAGGAGACGCTGGACATTGCCCAGGCGCTGTACGAGACGCACAAGGCGACAACGTATCCGCGCTCGGATTCGGGCTACCTACCCGAGAGCATGCTGGCCGAGGTGCCGACCGTACTCGACAGTCTGGTCAAGACCGACCCCAGCCTGCGGCCGCTGATCGAGCGCCTGGATCGCCAACAGCGCTCGCGTGCATGGAACGACGGCAAGGTGTCGGCTCACCACGGCATCATCCCGACGCTGGAGCCCGCCAACCTGTCGGCCATGAACGAGAAGGAACTGGCCGTCTACCGGCTGATCCGCGCCCATTACCTCGCGCAGTTCCTCCCGCACCATGAGTTCGACCGGACGGTAGCGCAGTTCTCGTGCGGCAGTCAGTCGGTGGCGGCCGTGGGCAAGCAGATCGCCGTCACCGGCTGGCGTGAGGTGCTGGCGACGCCGGGGCCGGACGATGCCGATGGCGAGGATGCGCAGCGCAGCCAGGTGCTGCCCGCTCTGCATGCGGGCCTGTCCTGCCCGGTCGGAAAGGTGGATCTCAAGGCGCTGAAGACGCTGCCGCCCAAACCCTACACGCAGGGCGAGCTGATCAAGGCCATGAAGACCGTCGCCAAGTTCGTGACCGACCCGCGCCTGAAACAGAAGCTGCGAGATACTACCGGCATCGGCACCGAGGCGACACGCGCTAACATCATCAACGGTCTGATCGGTCGCGGCTACCTGGTCAAGAAAGGCCGCGCCGTCCGCGCTTCCGACGCGGCATTCACGCTCATCGACGCGGTGCCCTCGGCCATCGCCGACCCCGGCACCACGGCGGTGTGGGAGCAGGCGCTCGACATGATCGAGGCCGGCCAGATGGCGCTGGACACCTTCATCGAGAAGCAGTCCGTGTGGGTCGGCCAGCTCGTGCAGCAGTACCGCGGCGCAACGCTCTCGCTCAAGCTGCCGCCGGCGCCGGCCTGCCCGCAGTGCGGCGCACCGATGCAGCAGCGCACGGGCAAAAGCGGCGCGTTCTGGTCCTGCTCGCGCTACCCGGACTGCAAGGGCACGTTGCCGATCGAGTCCCCGACGGGCCGGCGCAGCGCACCGCGCAAGCGGCGCGCTGCCTCCAAGGCGTCCTGATCCTCGCTTCCCCCTGCCGCGCCGGCCCTTCACTGGCGGCGAGGCAAACGTCCCGCACCGCGCGGGACTCCAAAGCGCGCGTCTCCTTCTGCAACGGTGTGCGCGCCCCGTCTGCCCACCATCGGGCGACGGGGCGAGAAGGTCATTGCTCCACGAATCGCGCCCGCCGCCATTCCCTTGATCGGTGTGCCTTGCCTCGGCCACGAGGGGCTTCCTGACGCCTTGCCGCCGCGTGAGCCGTGAGGAGGCCCCTTGGGCCGAGGGTATTCCGTGCCGGTGCCCGCCGGCGGAACAACGGGCTCCCTTTGTGTGTGGATGCACGCCAGCGGTTTCCGGCCCCAGCCACGAAACGGGCCGGGTGCGATTGCTGACGCAGCGAACGGCTTTGACGACGGCCTGCGCTGACGCAGCCCACAGGTGGTTTTCCTTCCTCTCCAGCCGAAGGCCCGCGTGGCCTTCGGCGCCCTGGTCCTTGCCTTGTCCCGTGACGCGGGCCTGCCCTAAAGCGGGCCGTCCGCGATTCGGTTTTCCCTGCGACGGCAGCCATGCTTCGCGCCCATCCTCACGCCATGCGTTGCTGACAGTCGTCAGCGGCATGCCCTGGCAGTCTCGGTCTTCAAGACTGCAACGCGGTTCGCCGAGTTGACCGATCCAGTCCGCTTCGCATCGCCCACCGCGGACGCTCGCCGGCCTGGCGACGATGCACTTTTCTCAACCACCCGAGGGGAACCCCATCCCCTGCGGGATGCGTGCTCCCCGCCCCACCCCCAAGGAGCACGGCATGTCTGAACCTTCCGCATCTTCCTCTGCAACCGCAGTGCGCAGTGGTGCGCTGGCGCTGGCCTGGACCGGCAAGCGTCTGCCGCTACAGGTGCTGCGCAGCGCGGCCGGTCACTACATCGGCACGCAAGACGACGAAGGCCCGGTATCGCGGGAGTCCGTCGAGTATTTCCCGAGCCACCTCGCAGCACAGCGCGCCCTGGATACCCATGCCTGGACACAGCGCGCTCACCCCTGATTCCCACCCTTCAAGGAGTTCTCTCATGAATCTGTCTTTACCCGAAGACGTGCTCGATCAGATGGCGCTGGAACAGGCGCACTTCGACGCTGCACCGCAGGCCTTCTTCGAGGCCTGGAAGCGCGGCGCGCAGATCGCCGGCCACGAGTGGTTCGGCGACGGCACACGCGAAGGTCTGCAGCGTGCCACCACCAAGTGGGATCTGCGGCCCAACATGCTGATGCTCAACGACGCCCTGGGCGTGCTGAGCAGCGGTCAACGCATGTTCCTGTCCGCGATGGTGAGCTTCTACAACTCCCGCGAGGGCGGCGCGATGCTCAAGCGTTGCGGCTTCGAGGGGCTGTCCGACTTCGGCGGCCTCGATCTGGAACGGCGCCAGGTCATCGCCGACCTCACGCTGCACTACAACGGCTGGTGAGCCGCGCCTGGCAACCCCCCCGTTCTTTCATCCCACCCCACGAGGGACATGCGTCCCCGTTCGGGGCCATGTCCCTCCTTTTTTTCGCAGGAGCGGCCATGTCCCGAATCACCATCTTCCACTGACCTGCACCGCCCGCCACCAGGGCGGCGCGACGCCGCGGCCGGCTGACTGGCTGCCACTTCATCCACTCGCTGGGGTTCAATCCCCGGCAGGGGATTGCCTCGGCCATCCTCTGCTGGAGGAATCCTATGTCCCATTCCAAAAACCCCTTCGTCCGCGGCTACGATGGCCTGTCCGTGCAACGGCTGCTGGCGATTTCCTACGACGACGACTGCCCGCTGAGCTATCTGCCGCTGCACATCTCGCAGTCGCACCTGCCGGACAGCCAGGTCGAGCGCCATGCCTGCGTCTTCTGCGACGACTTCGCGCTGATCACCGAGGGCCAGAACGTGCCGCCCGAGCTGGACGCGCAGTGCCCCAGCCACGGCATCGCCCGAAACCTCGTCTACGCCGTCATGGCCGAAGAAGCCGGCCAGCCGCTGCACGTCGGCGATACCTACTCCGAGGAAGCCGCGCGCGAGGTGGTACGCCGCCTGCGCTTCGAGACCGGGTTCTACAGCCGTGCCTGGGAAATCAGTTCGGCGCACATCACCGAGGAGGCCGGTCGCTTCCTCGCCGAACTGGCGGACATCGCCACGCCGAGCGGTTTTCTGTTCGTGGCCTTCCGCATTCCCTACAGCCCGGCGGTCGGCATGAAGCTGATCGCCACGCCCTGGACGGATGCGAACCTGCAGCATGTCGAGGGCATCACCGCCGAAGAGCTGCGGCAGGAGCACCGGGCCAAGGGCATGCCGGAGTCCCTCGTGGAAGTGTTGCACCTGGCTGCGCTCGCCGACGTGCGGCTGCTGATCTTCGATGCCGACGCGCCCGTGCTGGACGGACTGACGCTCTACGACGACGAGTAACCCGCAACCCATTCGAGCCCCCACGTCGGGGCTCTTCTTTTTCGCGGAACGCGGTGCCGGCGCATTGCCGATTCCCGGCGGACGGCCGCCGCCATGTGCCGCACGCTGGCCGCATGTTCGCTGGCGTTGCCGGCAGCATGCCCAGGCAGTCGAGACCTTCGAGACTGCGGTGCGGTCCGCCGTGCTGGTCGTTTCTTTCGCCGGATGCATACCGCGTCCATCCACCTCACCCTCAAGGGACAGACCTCCCTTGCGGGCGGGAGTCCCTTGGTTGCCACAAGGAGTCTCCCATGGATACCCAAGCCATCCGCGCACAGATGCCGACGCTCGTTGTCGGTCATGTGCCTTCCAACGTCCGTTCGTTCAAGTTCAACATCTTCGACGGCCAGCCCAAGGTTTCGACGCTGGGCTTTCACATCGACCCGAAGCCTTTCGAGGGCAAGGTCATCGCCACCACCGACGAGGCCATCATCGTCAAGACGGCACGGGCCGAGTTCGCGGTGCTCGATCGCACGCTCGTGACCGAGGTGCCCGACGAAGGCGCCAAGGTGCAGGTCGAACCCTATGTCAGACGCCGCTTCGACGGTCAGCGGGCGGACACGCCCGAGGAGCAGACCGAGTTCACCGCCGACGGCCAGCCCTACACGGTGAAGCGGTTCGTGCTCGGGTCCGCACCGGCGAAGCTGCCGATCCCCGAGCCGCGCTGCCCCGAGCTGCAGGAGCTGGTCGACCAACTGGAGCAGTTGCCCGCTCCCGATGGTTTCCGGCGCATCACCCACATGCTGGTGGATGCCGGTGCGCGGGACATCACCTGGGTTGATCCGCTACCCGCCGACATCATCCGCACGCCGCCTGCCATCGGCTTCACCGTCGCCACGATGAAGTTCCAGGGTCGCGTCACCGTGCTGTATGAGCGTGGCCTCGACCTCTACGCGGTGGAGCTGCACCACGACGGCGAGCTGATCGAACGGGTCGATGAGGTGTTCTTCGACACCCTCGGCGAGACGCTGGAACGGCTGATCGACGACGGGAGTTGGCGGCGCATCCGCGTGCAGTGCCTGTTGTCGGGTCGCAAGGCTGTCCGGCACTGATCTCCCAGCAGCTTCCCGCCTTCGCGGCGGGAAGCCTCTCTTCCTGCCTCCCTGGAGATCACACCTATGACTGTTCGATTCAAAGGCACGGAGCTGCGGCCCGTGCTCGCCGAAGCGGTGGCGAATCAATGCCGCGTCATCCGGGTCAAGGATCAGGGCGTGTACTTCCTGGCCGAGTGCGGCGAGCGCCGACCCGATGGTCGCCAGAAGACCATCGCCTATGCCGCCGGTTGCAACCCGGATGTCGATGCCTTCGACGACTGGTGGGAACTGGCGCGTGCCGAGTTCGGTGGCGACGACTTCGGCGAGTTCTTCGATCCGCAGGAGGGCGTGTTTGCGCGCATCCTGCGCAGCGAGGACGACCTCGACGTGTCCGCCACCGCGACACACCTGTCGCTGCAGGCGGTTCCTCCCACGCCCAGCGGTAACTGACCGCCCATCCCTGGCCCCCGCTCCGGGGGCCTCTTTCTTCCCGGCAATGCGGACAGCCGCGAGTGCCGATTGCCGCTCGCCTGCGCGCCGTCCCGGCGCCACGCTTCCGGCCATGTTCCGCTGACGTCCGTCAGCGACATGCCCAGGCAGCCACGATCTTCAAGGCTGCGACGCGGTTCCGACCGCGTTGATCACCCCAGTTCGCACCGGCATCCATGCGCGAACGGCCATCGGTTCTCGATGGCGATGCCACCAAGCTGTTCCATCAACCCACGCGGGGGTTCCACACCTTCCCCGCCTTGGGTCGGGTGTGTCTCCGCCTCATTGTTCCCAGGAGATTCACCATGACCACTTCCAACGAAAAGTCCTACTTCGATCTGCACATCACCGGCCTCGGGTACCTCAATCGCATCCGCGAAGTGAAGCCCAAGAAAGGCGATGCGTTCCTGGCCTGCGACATCGCGGCTCTGAACGGTCCCAGCGATGACGTCTCGTATGTGCGTTTCGACACGCGCGTATCGGGATCGGAAGCGCAGCACCTGGTGCGCCGCTGCATTCAGGCGGTCGACGCCGAGAAGAAGGTGATGATCGGCTTCCGCATGGGCGACCTGTGGACCGACACCTTCACCTACTCCAAGGGCAAGCGTGCCGGCGAGCAGGGTGTGAGCCTCAAGGCCCGCCTGCTGTTCGTCAGTTGGATCAAGGTCGACGGCAAGCTCGTCTACAAGGCCGAGCCCAAGCCGACCGAGACCGACGAGCGGGACCCGGAAGTCCCTGTGACGTCCGACGCGCCCGCTGCGCAGCAAGCCTCGGCACCGGAACCTTCCGAGCCCGTCGCCGATGCTGCCGACGACGCAGCCGATGCCCCCGCATTGGCCGTTGCCGAGTCGTTCTGATCCGCAAGGCCCCATCCCCGGGGCCTTGTCTTCTCTTCGTCAGCAGGAGACCTTCATGATCACCATCCCCGGCCAACTGGCCATCAAGACCATCCACGGCAGGAACGGCGACTTCAACGTCGGCCGCCTGGCGACCTCAATCGGCGAGTTCGTCGTGAAGAACGCCGAACTCGATCAGTACCGCGAGGGCAAGTACGACGGTGATTTCGCCATCGTCGAGATTCGCCCCTCCACGTACAACGCCAACGGCCGCATGGTCATCGAGATCCGCGCCCATCTGGGCGGGATGACGCTGTCCAACATCGACGCCCTGAGCCGCGACGAAGCCCGCCGGCTGAGTCCGCAGGAAGTCGATCCGATCGACGAGGAGGCGCAGGCGCCCGTGCCGGCAACGCCCCCGGCCAAGCCGAAGGCGAAGCCGCGCAGTCCGCGCGATCCCCTGGTCGATACCACGCCGTTCGGCAGCGAACCGGCTCCCGTGTCCGCTGCGGCCTCGGCCGAGGCAGACGACGCGGCGCTGTTCGGTGCCTTGTGGCCCCTGGGCGAGACCGTGAAGCTCGATGCGACCGTGGATCGTCGTGTGCTGCGTCAGCAGCGCGACCGTCTCGACAAGCTGGGCTACGAGTTCGCTCCGCTGTCCCAGGACTGGCACCTCCAAGCTGCCTGATCCATCCGCCGCCTCGCGCGGCATACCGCCACCCGCCGGGGTTCTCCCCCGACGGGGAGGGCTCCGGCCTTTTCTTCAAGGAGACCCTCATGGGCTGGACCTTCGTTCGTCAGACGCGCGATCAGTTGATCCGCGAGCTGCTCGCTCCGCAGGCGTCCGAACGCGCTTGCTGCGAAGTCATCGACCACACGCTGGACGGCGACGTTCTGTGGACCGTGGTTCGCGTCACCGCCAGGCAGGCGGGCGTCATGGGCCTCGCGGCCGGTGAGTCCGTCTGCTACATCGGCTGCCATCTGCTGGAAAGCTCGGGCGGCGATTGGGGCTACAAGTCCCTCGATGAGTCCGTGCATCCGTACTACTACTCGTGCCCGCTGCGCTATCTCGACATGGCGCCGGTGCAAAGCCCCGAGTGGCGCGAGCGGGTTCACCGCTTCCATGCGGGACGCGCTGTCTAGCGGCACGCATCTTCCTTCACCCAACCGGGGCGAGCATGGCCCCGCGGGCTGTGGTTGCTCCTTCATTTCCAAGAGGACATCACCATGCCTGCACCTTCTTCCGCGAAACCGCTGTACCGCATCGACGAATGCCCCGACCTCATGGCCGACGGTTGCGTTGGTGACGAGCAGGGCAATCTCGTCTTTCTCTCGATCTGGGCGCGCGACACCGCCGTTCAGGAGTTCCTCGCCCGCCTGACCCTCGGCCGGGATGAACAGGGGCTGGACCAGTTCCACGTCATCACTGAGCAGGGCGCATCCATCCCGGTCTTCGTCGGCAACGTCGAGAACCTGGAAAAGCGCATCACCCGCGCCTATCGGCGAACACTGTTCGGTTCGCTGACGAATGTGTGGCTGTTCGATCGTCGCTGCGTGAAGCCAGACAAGGCCAACGCCAGCGCGCTGGCGCTTCTGCCCAGGGATTCCGCTCACCGGCTCGACCGGCTGTGGACGCTGGTGCAGGACACCTGCCCGCTGCCACTGCTCGACCACTGGCGTGACACCGTGCTGGAGCTGTTGCAGACACGGCAGATGCTGACCGGTCTTCCCTTGGCCCTCGGGCCGCTGGAAGGCCATCGGCTGGCCCTCGATGTCCCGGCGCTGACGAAGGCGTTGGGCGAGCTGATCCGCAACGGCACCCTCGGCGCCACGCAGTACGAACTGGCCGCGAACGCACCGCTTCGGCGTGTGGCGTGAGCCATCTCCATGGGCATGCGCGCGCGCGTGCCCGCCTTCCCTCATCCATCACCAGGAGAAATCCATGGCACTCATGTTTCCGCGCCTGGCGCGCAATTTCATTCGTAACGGCTACTTCCCCACCGACGAGCCGACGCTGGAGCGGGCCTTGTCCGCACTGGCGCCGTCTCCCGGCTCCATGTCCATCCTCGATCCCTGCGCCGGCGAAGGCGTGGCGATTGCCGAAGCCGCCCACGCCCTCGGGCGCGAGCAGGTCCAGGCCTTCGCCGTTGAGTACGACGCCGAGCGTGCCAGCCACGCACGGCAACTGGTCGATCGCTGCATCCACGGTGACCTGATGGACACGCTGATCTCGCGCCAGTCCTTCGGGCTGCTGTGGCTGAACCCGCCGTATGGCGACCTGAGCAAGGACGTGAACGGCAACATCGGCTATCAGGGCCAGGGCCGTGCGCGGCTGGAAAAGCTGTTCTATCAGTGCGCGCTGCCGCTGCTGCAGTACGGCGGCGTGCTGATCTTCATCGTGCCGTCCTACGTGCTCGACCCCGAGCTGGTCGGATGGCTGACGCGCCACTTCGCCGACCTGCGCATCTACCGTGCGGTGGAAACGCAGTTCAAGCAGGTGGTGATCTTCGGTCGCAGGATTCGTCAACGCGACCAGGCGTCGGAGTCGGTCAAAGCCGTGCGCGGTCTGCTGCTGCAGATCGGACAGGGCGACGCCGAAGCCGAGGAACTGCCGCTCGAATGGCCGTTCCTGCCGTACACCGTCCCTGCCAGCCCGGCCGAGCCGGAGCACTTCTATCGCGTGACGATGGAGCCCGAGCAGTTCGCCGATGAAGTCGGCCGGCTGCAAGGACTCTGGCCGGCGCTCGATACGCACCTGGGCGCCGCGCAGCAATCGCTGCGTCCGCCCGCGCGGGCCTTGTCGCACTGGCATCTCGCCCTGGCCTTGGCCGCAGGCGCGATCTCCGGCGTGGTGAAGTCCAGGACCGGGCGCGTGCTGGTCGTCAAAGGTGATACCCACAAGGAGAAGACCCTCCAGACGGAATACACCGAGCGCGACGATGGCTCCGTGGCCGAGACGCGCATCCTCACCGACAAGTTCGTGCCGGTCATTCGTGCGTGGGACTTGACGCTGGGCTCGCCCACGTGGGGCGAAGTGCTGACCATCCGCTGATCGCTGTTCCCTGACGGTTCGCCGTCGCTTTCATCCACCCACCGGGGTCACGTTGCCCCGATGGGGTGCCGTGGCCCGCTTTTCCGAAAGGAGAAACCACCATGGCACTCGCAATCCTCAACCTCGCGTCACAAGCACGCTTTTCGCCCGGGCAGGTGGTCATGACCGCCGGCGTCGACGAGCTGGTCCGACAGGGCCGGCTCAACCCCACGCCGTACCTGAGCCGCCATCTTCATGGCGAATGGGGCGACCTGAGCGACAGCGATCGGCGGCAGAACGACGCCGCGCTGAAGTCTGGCGAGGATCGTCTGTTCTCGTCCTACCAGGTCACGCGCGACCTGAAGCTCTGGATCATCACCGAATGGGATCGCAGCGTCACCACACTGCTGCTGCCCAGCGAATACTGATCCGCATCCAGCGGCCTCGCGCCGCTTCTTTCTTCCCACCCAGGGGCATGTCACCGCCCCGTGGGGGAGGTGCATGCCCCATTGCTTTGGAGCATCACCATGTCCCTCGATCTCGAAACCGTTCCCGAAACCGCTGTGCAGGGCGACCTGCTCGAAGCGGCCGCTTCACCCCTCACGCTCAGCCTGCAGGACTTCGTGTCCGAGTTCGGCGACGAGCTGCTCGACTCGCTCAACCGCGCCAATCCTCCGGTCTACACCGGCCAGGTGCGGGTGCATCGGCAACTGATCCTCGCCGCGCTCAAGCGCAAGCTGTTCCCGGCGCAAGCCGATGTGGTCCACGCTGTCACCGAGCTGTTGGTCGATCGCGGCGAACGCGCCGCGATCGTCAATGGCGAGATGGGCTGCGGCAAGACGACGGTGGGTATTGCCACCGCCGCCGTACTCAATGCCGAAGGCTACCGCCGTACCTTGGTTCTGTCTCCGCCGCACCTGGTCTACAAGTGGCGGCGCGAGATCCAGGAGACGGTGGCCGGTGCCAAGGTCTGGGTGCTCAACGGCCCGGACACGCTGGTGAAGCTGCTGAAACTGCGTGAGCAGTTGGGCGTGCCGGCGCAGGGCCAGGAGTTCTTCGTCCTGGGCCGCGTGCGGATGCGGATGGGGTTCCACTGGAAGCCTGTCTTCGTTCGGCGGCGCACGCCTCACGGCGACGTGGGGGCCTGCCCGGATTGCGGCCACATCATCACCGACCTCGACGGCGAGCCGATCAACCCGGTCGAGCTGGAAGCCGAGGAGTCCCGCCGCAAATGCAGCCACTGCCGTGCACCGCTGTGGTCGTTGATCCGTCCCAGAGGTCTGTCCGCCAGCGACCAGTCCTCGACCGTGCTCAAGGCGCTGAAGCGTATTCCAACCATCGGGGAAGTCACCGCGCAGAAGCTGATGCAGAAGTTCGGCGACGCCTTCCTCGCGTCGATGCTCGGGGACAACATCCACGAGTTCATCAACCTGATGGATGGCAACGGCGAGCTGGTCTTCTCGGACCGGCAAGCCCATCGCATGGAACGTGCGATGGCCAACATGGAGTTCGGCTTCGGCGAGGGCGGCTACCAGCCGTCCGAGTTCATCAAGAGGCAGCTTCCCCAAGGCACGTTCGACCTGCTCATCGCCGACGAGGCGCACGAGTACAAGAACGGCGGCTCCGCACAGGGCCAGGCCATGGGGGTGTTGGCGGCCAAGGCGCGCAAGACGCTGCTGCTCACCGGCACACTGATGGGCGGCTACGGCGACGACCTGTTCCACCTGCTGTTCCGAGCCCTGCCGGGGCGGATGATCGAAGATGGCTACCGGCCGACGAAGAACGGCAGCATGACGTCGGCCGCGATGGCGTTCATGCGCGATCACGGGGTGCTCAAGGACATCTATTCCGAGAGCACCGGCACGGCGCACAAGACGGCCAAGGGCACCAAGGTATCCGTGCGCACGGTCAAGGCGCCGGGCTTCGGTCCCAAGGGCGTACTGCGTTGCGTCCTGCCGTTCACGGTCTTCCTCAAGTTGAAGGACATCGGTGGCAACGTGCTGCCGCCCTACGACGAGGAGTTCCGCGAAGTCGCGATGGACACGGCGCAAGCTGCGGCCTATCGCGATCTGGCGGGTCGCCTGACCCAGGAGCTGAAGCAGGCCCTGGCGAAGCGCGACACAACGCTGCTCGGTGTGGTCCTCAACGTGCTGCTGGCCTGGCCGGACTGCTGCTTCCGGTCGGAAACGGTGGTGCATCCGCGCACGCGCAACACCTTGGCGTTCGTTCCGGCTCAGTTCAACGAGCTGGAAGTGATGCCCAAGGAACGCGAGCTGATCGAGATCTGCAAGCAGGAGAAAGCAGAAGGTCGCAAGACCCTGGTCTATTCGGTCTACACCGGCACGCGCGACACCACGTCGCGTTTGAAGGTGCTGCTGGAGCAGGAAGGCTTCAAGGTGGCGGTACTGCGCGCGAGCGTGGATGCCTCCCGCCGGGAAGACTGGATCGCCGAGCAGTTGGACCGTGGCATCGACGTGCTCATCACCAATCCCGAGCTGGTGAAAACCGGCCTGGACCTGCTGGAGTTCCCGACCATCGTGTTCCTCCAGTCCGGCTACAACGTGTATTCGTTGCAGCAGGCCGCCCGGCGCTCATGGCGCATCGGCCAGAAGCAGCCGGTGCGCGTGATCTACCTCGGCTACGCCAACTCCTCGCAGATGACCTGCCTGGGGTTGATGGCCCGGAAGATCATGGTGTCGCAGAGCACGTCGGGCGACGTGCCCGAGTCCGGACTCGATGTCCTGAACCAGGACGGCGACTCGGTGGAGGTGGCACTGGCTCGGCAGTTGGTGCATTGAGTTCGACGAGCTTTCGCGGCCCCTTCGGGGGCCGCTGTTTTTTACTCGTTCAACTTGCGATTGGAGCCGGGAATGAGGGACTCCAATCGACCCACCACGGTCGTTCAGGCTGATGCCACGAGGGCGTCTCTTGCTCGGCCACAGCGCTCATACGACCGGATGTCAGTATCGGTCGGCAGTGAGCCGGTTAACTTCCATTCGGATTCTTGATGAACGCCAAGTCAATGCCTTCGAGATCCAGTAGGTTGTCGCGCCGACGGTGCCGCTCATCGGGCAGGCCCGCGATTGCGCGGAACCGCGGATAGAAATCGCGTCGCTGATCGGGGTCGAGCGTCGCAAGAGCTCCCTTGGCTTGTCGAGAGAGGCCTCGCGGCGACCAAATCTGGCCACGTTCATCGATGACAACCACCAGCGACCGATGGGTAAAGCCGCTGGAGTCTCCGGCACGTCCGCTCGATTTCCCTTTATGGTATTTCTGGAGCGTGAGTGCGACGACAAGACTACGCTCGGACACCTTGAGCAGGGAAAGCAATGCGTCACGACCGACGAACAAGCGGTGCCCAGTCTCGCTCCAGGCGTATTCACCCCGTCCGCCCTCAGCACCCCAAGCTTCTACGCGATACGCTGTTCTCCCGCCGATTGACCAACTGCGGACTACCTCATCATCCGCGACTGTCCCCAACAGCTCTCGCGTCCAATCCGATGGGAAAGGCCTGTCGAGTGCGGTGGCGGCACCATAAGGATCATGCCGATCGAGCTGGCGCTCGGTGTTCGGTGTCTTTGCGACCCATGGCTGAACCGTGTGACCGTCGCCGCCGAAGTGACGGGCAATCTCATCTTCATCGTCCGGCAACCATCTAAAGAATGCTTCAGCTGATAGCACGGTCAAGACCACCGCTCGCGCATCGCCGGCATTCGCCAGTACGCTTTGAAGCGTGACAGTTGTGTCTCGCCCGATCGACCAACGTCCTGCGACCGGAAGCCAATCCGTCGCCGCCTTGCCGTCCAGTAAGCCGAGCAACGGTGCCAGCAGATTGCTGTCTTCGCGAACGGTGCCTCTCTCACCGCTCTCCGGCATAGGCATGTCCGCCTCCTTGGTAAGGTCGAGCGGAAACGGATCGGTGAGATCGGCAAGCCAGAGACCATCGCTTCTTGACAGCGTGTACTCCCCCAGGAACGCGGCCCAAGCATCACCGCCCCAGTCTTCGCCGACAACCGCCCGTGTCGCCAGCAACTCACCGGCGACAAGCATGAGTGCGTGCCATCCGAGATATCCCCCGTACGGATCTCGATCCGGAACATACCCCGAAGACCAAGATGCGTCATCGCTTCTGCCACGCGGGCAATCATGCATTCCTCGCACGGTTGTGTCCCAACGCCGCACCCACGCGCTGATGCGGTCCTCCACCTCCCAGCCTGGACAAGCGAAGACGTGGCACAAACGCTCGACCTGATATTTGTTGAAGTCGTAGTCGAGGTGGAAGCCATCCTCTGGGCGCGGCGAGGCGTCTGGCCTAGGCGCATACCGGAACTCGCGGTAGTCGGTTCGAGGAGCCGATGGGAAGGGCGACCGGTTTGCGAGGCCAAGCTTGGCGATCAGAGCTTCGCGCTCTTGGGGTGCGAGTGCAGGCGCAAGCTCGCGAAGTACGTCTATCGCGAACGCACGCATGACAACGTGCGGGAACTCAGCGGAAAAGGCGATTCGCTCGAAGAACGCGCGATGGGAGGCAAACGCGGAAGCAGCGTCTTTCGCTACGCGAGCGAGTGCGATCAACAGCCAGAGCTGCGCATGCATTAAGTAGAAAGGCAGCTTCGCATCGCCGAACGGCAAGCTCGAAGCAGACCCGAATCGCTCGATCAGTCGTTCAATGACATCGAACCGTCCGGCCACCACCAGGCGCCGCACCGCATGGGCTGCGCGCCAGCGCATTGCTGCGATGGGATGGCCGAGCCTCGCCCACACGAGTCCCGCCACGAATGTCGCCTCGTCAGACGGAACCGTAAAACGCGCGTCCCACGGCCCGTCCCCAACTTCGGACGGCAGCTTTTCATCTGTGTTCTCCAGAAACCGTTCGAGGCCTTCCGCAATGGCGCTGGCACTGACGTCAGACGCCAGTCTCGCGGCGAGTGCGAGCCAGGCATTACCACCAAGACTGTCCGCGGTGCTCCGGAGCGCTGCAACTACGTGCTCGACAAGAACTGCACGGTCGGCATGAAAATGCTGCTCCAGCCCCCGCCAGTTGCCCCACGCGTCGGTGCTTGAACTGGCAAGTTCGGCGGCGTGCTTGGTGGCAAGGCGCAGTCCCAAGTCAGGCAGAGCATCGCGCATAGCCGCCGACGACCTACCCCATTCCTCCAAGTAGTCGTCCAGCGCGTGGATTTTGTCGGCAAGCGTGGCAGCGGTTGCTTCAACGACCGCGCGGACGAACCCGAGGCGTTCGGCGAGAGAGTTTGCTCGCTTGGCCAGATCAATCAGTGTCCGAACCGGCCAGCGCCGTCCCGACTGATCAATCTCCTCGCTGAGAATCTGGCGGTCAATGTCGTCCGAGTCCGTGAGGTCCACCGGGAAGACGACCGGCGGCTCCATCGCGGTTGACGGGGAGATGACCGTTCGCGATTCGGATTGGGGTCCAAGGCGAGTGAGCAGGCCCTCAATTCGTGTTCGAGCATGAGAAGTGGCAGGAAGACTGCGCTCAGCGAGGTCATGTAGCCCTTCGATCGTCTCCCGTGCGGGAGACAGTTGATCCTCACGATCGATCTCGACCAGAAGGAGGTCGAAGAACCATTCCCGCCGCTCTTGAGGTAGGCGACCAATGACCTCTGACGCGAAGCCCGAGATGTGCCACGTCCACGTTTCGACTGGAGCAGCCAAACCAAATAGCGCGACGGCGGCTTCAACTGAAAGCTTCGAATCACGAACGAGGACAGTCAACGCTGGGCCGAGCGACAGTCCGAGCCGAGCAGCGTCACGATCATCCAGCCGTGCCAACGTAGCCAACATCGCCCGACCAGCAATCGGCACCATCGTTTTCGCGTACTCCGTCCAGGGGAATTTGCCATCCTCGTTCTGATTCAGTTCGAGGATACGCGCCAGGGTGTGCACCGCCGCCGGCGATAGTTCGGGACCCGAATAGTGGCCGGTCAGCTCCAGCAAGTGATTGGTACGATCGAAGTCATCCGATCCAATGGCCTCGGCAAGATCGAGCGCACGGCGAAAATAGGCCGCAGCCTCTTCGGTGCTCACTCGCCAGGCTGCGCGAGCGAGATCACCGTAGGATGAGATGCGGGATCCGACATCGGTATCGAGTTGGATCTTGCGCTCGACATGGCCAGCAAGGAGGAGCGCTGCATCATGGCACTGTGGGAGGCGCGATAGTCGAGCAACCGCCTGGGTAAGTTCCGGCGTGAATAGGCCCGGCGCGCTCGCTGCCCACTCGACCATGCGCTTCGCCATCGCGGCATTGAGCGCACCTAACGAGTCGGCAAGTTCGAAAATCACTCGGAAGCCGTTTCGCGCGAGATATGCCTTCCCGTCCCGATACGGATAGTCGGATGACTGCGCGACTTCATGGACAAGTCGGTCAAAGGCCGAGGCCACCATCTCGTCCCGCGCCTTTCCATTTGGCGGTCGAATGATGTCGGCGACATCCTGCGCATAGTTCAGCATCGGCAGGATTCGGCTGCCAAGCGCACGCGAGTAATTTGATCGTTTTTCCTCGTCGAGTTCATTGCGCCTCTTCCGTCGGTGCCGAGTTCCATCGAACTTGGGAGCCGCTAGCTTCTGGTTAAGCACCCGACTGAAGGTTGCTGCGCCCCGCGATCGAGCACTTGCAGGCACCAACCCGATGAATTCCGCTGGCGCTATGTCAGCCAAGGCGGCGCGCTTCCGGCTCAAGGCGGCTCGAACACCGGCGGCCAGTACGGTCGCGTGGATCGCACGGTCGCTCGGATAGTGACTGGAATAGTCATAAACGCTTGGTGGTGTAAGTGCAGCTCCAGCGAGGATGCTTGCTGCCTCTTTCTCCATGCCGAGCACTATCGCCAGGGCCGATGCCAGTACGCTGGCCATCGCCAAGGCTTCGCTTTTGCCAGTCCCAGAAGATGCGGCTGCAAGTGCCGTGACAAGCCTTCTGGCGTGGGATGGTTCACGGCCGACGAATGGAAGCGCGGCGGCGTAGAGTGCGCGAGATGGCAGTCGACAACGCAACAGCCGCGTTGCGACGCGCGTCTTGGGCGGATGCGCCGAACACTGGTGTCGATCCAGAAGATCGAACAAGTCGCTAAACTTGGCGAAGGCCACACCGTCCTCTCGACGGGCGAAGAACTCTGCAACGCGCACGTCATTGCCCGCCAGCATCTCGACATAGGCGAAGCCAATGTCGTCCCATTGCCTTGAGGTGCTCGATTCGCTAAAGCGCGCGCTACGTTTGCTATGCGCGGCCCAATTGTGCCAATCGATTGATCGCCGAGCATGGCGACGGGCTTCGTCTCGGTCACCGGCGAAGGCGTTCACAAGTGCAAGCGCGGCGTGTTTCCCTCCAGGCCAGCCAACATTGGTCGCGAAAAGCCGTCGCAAGGCTTCTGGGTCACCCGCTACCGCGGTGAGATCAGGATACTGGTATAGGAAGCGGTCGGATCGCTCATGGCCCGCGGCAACGAGCGATGCTTCCAGCAGCAGACGGAGAAGATCATCGCGCCGCTTCAGCTCTCCCACCAGCGCTATCGCGGCAGTGATCCGCGACAGACGGATGTCGCGTGCGCTTACCTGTGAAGCGCCTCGGGGAACACGCAAGTCGTAGGCGAGTTGGATGAGCTGATCGGCATCGCGTAGCGAGGTGAGCAACGCGGGCAGTGCCCGGGCTGCATAGTTTGAAGTGAGTTGGCGTTCTTGGAGAGCGGCGATAACGCGATCTCGACCGGCCTGGCTCGCGCCGTAGCTCGATCGGATCAGGGTTTCGGTCGGCTCGTCGCGGAACATCAGGCCGTGTGGCGTTCGCTCAAGCAAGGGGGCGAGGTCGGCCGCGAAGCTCTCAACCTGCTCCGCGATCAAGCCGTGAGCCGCAGCAAGCTCTTCAATAGGAACTGGGGGCGCCAGCAAGGCGATGCCTGTGAGCAGGAGGTCAATGTCCGCATCGCTTGCACCACGAGCGCGTGCGGTTTCGCGCGCTTCGGTGAGACGCTTGCGAAGCAGCACGTCGAGCAGATCTTGCGGCTCTCCCGGGGCGTCAGGGAAAGACACGGGATCAAACGGCCGTCCGGCCGCGATCAGGTTGTCGAGACAGCGTGGGTTGCGACCTGACCGTGTCAGCAAAGCGGCGATCTCGTCGGCCGAAGCATCCGGCACACGCCGCTCGACGAGGGCTCGTACTTCCGCGTCAGTGAACAGTGGAATTGTGAAAGGACGATGCGAGGTATCGCCGGTTGCCAGCGCGAGCCGTTCAGTCCGGCACGATACGACGATGCGAACGCCGTCGATTGGCTCTACGCTGATGCTGCGCATGAGAAGGTGTGCGAAGGATGATGTCGCGGTTTCCCGCGCGGCAAGCCCGGCGTGGTCGATCGCATCGAGCACTAGTGATACACATGCATCGTTGCGAGTTCGCCGAGCCGTCTCCACCGATTGAGCGAGCCGTCGGCGGAATGCCCTGAGCAAGCCCGTAACGTCCGCCACTGGCAACAGAATGTCGCACAGGCCTTGTCCGGCCATGAGATTGGCAAGGTGGACAAGCGTCCTTTCCGGGAGGTGCCGACCGTCAGCAGGATCCCGCCAGCGACCGGCGCCGAAGCCATCGAAGAGCACCACGGGGCCATCGGCTCGCAATCGGTCGGCGAGGCCTTGCATCAAGACAGTCTTGCCCATCCCGCCCGCAGCATGGACAACGAGAGGAAGACCAGCTTCGCGGGCGAGGGTCGCAATGTCGCCAAGAACATCGCGCTGAATGACTACCTCAACCTCGGGGAACGCGTCGGGCGTGGGATACAGCCGATCCTCGTGCTCCACTTCCAACTCAGCCAAAACCGCTACCCGGTCAACGCGTTTGTCCGTCTCGCTACCGGGACCGGCCTTGATCCTGATGAGATTCCGCAACTTCAGCAGGCGTTTCTCCGCATCCGGATCCCCTGGCTCGCTCCATGCGGCGAGCGTTGTTGAAATCGCACGCTCAGCCTCTATCAAGCTTCCCTTGCTACCGACCATTTCCATTCGCCGCAGTAGGTCTGCAAAGGGATGGGGATACTCTTTCAGAGCTTCACTGATCTGGCCTGCTTGGCGGGCTACATCACCGGCTTCTTGCGTGCCTGCGACAACCGCTGCGATCGCCTTCCCCAAGTTCTCGTGGATGGGCCTGTTCGTAGCAAATTCATACCGGACCACGGCGAGAACATGATCATCCCCATGCATCGCCCGAAGCTCGGCATCGGTCGCGGCAAACTTGGCAAGAGTTGATGCCAAGTCAGCAGCTCGCACTGCCGTGTCGGCGCTTGCGATCGAGTATTTGAACTGAACGACCGTGACTCGATGCGCCCGGGCGACATCGGTGGCACCGTGGTACCGGACGAGATCGGCAATCTCGACCGCACCAGTTCCCAAGCTCTGTTCGTCTCGCTCATCGAAACCCTCGAGCGTGATAGCGGTAAGGTCGGTCGACGGCGGCAGGAGTTCAAGAGCGGAGCGCGCGGCCCAAGCTTCATGAAAGGCATGGCCCGCCTTTGATGCTCGAACTTTGTCGATGGTTATTGGTGCTGCGCCAGCGTCATCATCACTCATAATCAGTTCGATTCATTTGGCCAAATTGGTGCAACCACTGTAAGCGTCTGCTCGCGCAGTACTTCGTCGCCGAAGACGGCGGCGACACCTCGGGGCGGGCGCAGGTTCTGCTTGATCTGACTGCGCGTTGGCCAAGGCGCATAGGCTTCCCATTGTTTGCTGATGCGTTTGCCCGAGCATATCTTTGCTGCCAGTGACATCGCGTCGCAAGCATTCCAAGGCAGCCATGGCATGCTGATGTCCCCGGTTATTTCGGCCTCCGGTCGCCGTGAAAGGTCGTTCAATGCTTCGTGCAACTCGGTAGAGAACCTAATCTCCCGTGCCATAACACTATGGCTTCAAGTGCTTGAAATAAGCCGCCCGCACAATTACGGCACCTTGATCAACATCGAATTTGGGCAATCCCGGCCGCAACAGCGTGTCCATGTCGCGACGAAACGCCGCCTTACGCAGCCTGGCATCAAGCAGTGCATTGGCTTCGTCGCAGTCCATTCGAGTTCCTTCCTTGTCCAGATACCAGGCGAAGGCTTCCATCGCCATGGCGCCGTCCACCGGATAGGGGGTGGTACCCGCCTCACTGAGTTGCAAGGCATGAAAAAGATCGAAGAGATCGCGTCCCTGCTCGCGCTGCATCAACGCCCGCGTCTTGGTGCCCAACATTTCATTGATGTCGTAGGAGCGCACGACGGCACGAATGCGCTCGCCTTCTTCGTCCAGCGTGTCCAGTTCGACGCCAACCAGCGGGTACAGCGACGCGCTTTCGTTGAGGTTGACCTCGACCTTGATGGTTTCCTCGCGCCGCAGGCCCACTGGCACGAATCGATAGGCGGTGCGCAGAATCTTCGACGGCCGCAGTACGTTGCGAATCGCCAGCCAGGCGTCGGCGATCAGCGAGTCGGCCGGCTGTCCCAGCACCGGCGTCAGCACGCGGCGCAGATGTTGATCCAGCGTTTCCGTATCCATCGCCTTGACGAGCACCAGATCGATGTCTTCCGAATAGCGTGCGGCCGGTGCCAGGTGCGCCTTGTGTAGGACCGTGCCACCGCGCATCGCCAAATGTTCGCCCAGGACAGGATCGGCGAAGATGGCCGCCACACCACGGGATAGCCGCAGATCCTGCTCGATCTGACTGCGCTTGGGCCACGGCGCATGGCTCTGCCAGGCCGTCAGGTGGGCATGCTGGATCATGTATTGGCGCTCCTGGCATCAAAGGTCAGTCGCACCTTGAAAGTGGTATCGACTTCAGACGATGTATCCGGCGCTTGTCCTCGCTCCAGGGGGATGAGACGCAGCGCCTTGTCGCGCAACCATTCGGCGACCCGCGACCCGAGGGCGCCCTGGTCCTCCAGGGCAAGCAAGGCCCCGAGACGTTGTGCGGTCGGGACTTCCTGCAGGGCATTCAGCGCCTCGATCAACCCCTGCGGCGTGCAGGACACCCACAACTCCCGCAGTACCTCTCGAACTCGGGCCATGCCGCCGACCAGGGCCACGCGCTCTACCAGTTCCAGCGCAGTCAGTTCCGGTGTACCGACCTTGAAGCGCCCGTCCGGCGTCTCGTGCCAGCGGGTCGGCATGTCTTCGATCCGTGCGCGGGTGTGAAACACCACCTCGTGGCGACCGACCGTGATGGGACGCCGACGTTCGGGCACCATCACCTGCGTCACCATCACCGCGTAAGGCGACGCTCCATAGGTTTCGGCGGCACTCAGCAACGTGACGTAATAGGGAACACCCAGCGTCTTGCTCATGTAGCGGTCCAGCCAGGCTTCCGGGGGTGGGGCACCGGAGGCGGCGTGCTGCAGGGGCACGATGAGCCAGTGATCCGAGCCGCGGGACAGGCGGACGAGCCGGCCACGCCGCTGCTGCCGATGCAGTGCCTGGTGCAGTGCTGCTGGGCTGACGCCAGGCAGCTCTGCGCGAATGTCCTCTGTGCGCAGGTTCAGCTTGCCGGAACGTTCGGCCGCGTCGAGTACGGCAGACAAGGGGCTGGGGGCGGCCATGGAGTTTCCTCAAGCGTTTCGCGCAACATATCATTATTCGTGATTTAACGCGAACAAATTGCTCACCCGGCTTCGCCAGCCGCTTCCCTGAATCCCCAAGGAGGCCGCGCCTGACCATCCGCCCTCCAGGAAGTCGGTTGAATCGCGGTTCCCTTTGTTTGCTGATGCGAATACCTGCCGCGGCGATGGTGACGGTTCCACGTTCCAGGGAGCCGTCACATGCGACTGTCCAACCGTTTCCTTCGCCGCCCGGTCGCGCCCGGCTTGCTGGCGGTCTGCCTCCTGGCCTCCGGATGTGCCACCACCGCGGCGCCGCCGAGCCCGCCACTCGTGGAAGAGGCGGTCAGGGTACCGCCCGATGCCATAGCACCCACGCTGATCCCCGTGGCCCGCTACGGACGCTACACCCTGGTCGAGCTGGTGCCGGAGCCCGCGCAGCGTGATCTCTTGCAGCAGGCGGTGGAGGTCTCGATTCCGCCCATGCTCGATGCCAGCGTGGGCGACGCCATGCGCCATGTGCTCCTGCGCTCGGGCTACCGGCTCTGCGATGCGGCCGAGGCCGCCACCCTCTACGCGCTGCCGCTGCCTGCCGCACACCTGCGCCTGGGCCCGCTGATGCTGCGCGATGCATTGCTGACCCTTGCCGGCCCCGCCTGGGAGCTGTCGGTCGATGACTTGACCCGCCAGGTCTGCTTCAGCCGGCACGGTACTCCCACCTTCCTTTCCGCCAACCCGCCCGGCACCGCCACGCCCGCGCCGGACGCCGACCGGCCCGAGGAGATGCAGCCATGACCTTCCCCCAAGCGCCATCCGAGCGCAATTCCCGCACGCGCTGGCTCAAGGTCGCCGCGGCCTTCTGGCTGCTGCTCATCAGTGCCGTGGCACTCATCAACAGCGTCGGCCTGTCGCGGCTCGCCGAACAGACCCAGGGCAGCACACAGGATGCGCAGGTCAATGCGCTGGGCCTGCGCGTGGCCGATCTCGAACAACAGGCCGATGCGGACAAGCGCCGTCCGGCGCCGATCAGCCAGGCCGAATTCGCCACCGCGCGGCAGGCGCTGGACGAACGGATGGCGCGCCTCGAAGAGACCGATGAGGCGAGGGCCTTGGCGATCGACCTGCAGACGCTGCAGGCGCGCGTGAACGGAATCGAGACCCGTCTGGAGAAGACCCGGCAGGTGGCATCCGCCGCTCGCCCGCGCGCTCCGGTTGCGACGAAGCCCAAGGTGCCGGAGCCGCCGTTCCGGGTGCTCGGCGTGGAGCTGCGGGGATGCGAGCGCTTTCTGTCGATCACCTCCACCGCCGCGGCCTCGCTCGCGGGCGCCCGGCTGCTGCGCGAGGGCGATGCCGAGGGCGGCTGGCAACTGCAGTCCATCGAGGCGCAGGCGGGCGTGTTCCAGGTGAACGGCCAGACGCAGCGCGTCGCGGTGCCGTAGGAGATGCCATGGCCCCCACGCTCACTTCGTTCGCTGCCCCCCGAGGGGGCTTCAGCCTCCTTGAGGCGGCTCGGCGGAGGCTGTCCATGAACCTGCGGCCGTCGCTCGCTGCCGTCGTTCTGTTCGCCGCTTTCGGCGCATCCGCCCAGCCGGCCCCGGTGACGAACTCGCGCATGGTGCCCGCCCAGGTGCAGCCGGGCACTGATGCCGCGCTCGACGAGAGGCAGGCGCGGGAATGGGGGCTTCAGCCCGAGGAGTGGGCGCGCTATCGGCAACTGATGCAGGGGCCGCTCGGCGTCTACTCCCCGAACCTCGATCCGCTCACGGCGCTGGGCATCGAGGCCCGCAGCGAGGAGGAGCGCAGGCGCTACGCCGAGTTGCAGGTGCAGGCCGAGGCCCGGCGCGTCGGCAAGACGCTGGCCTACCAGCGGGCCTACGACGCGGCGTGGCAGCGCCTGTTTCCCGGCCAGCCGCGCGTGAGCCTGCCCGGCGCCAAGGCGCAGGGTGCCGGCAACACCGGCTCCGGGCGCCTGGCGGTCTTCGTCAAGGCCGACTGCGCACCGTGCGCGCAGCGCGTGCAGCAGTTGCAGGCGGCCGGCACGGCCTTCGATCTCTACGTGGTCGGCAGCCGTCAGGACGACGCGCGCATCCGGCAGTGGGCCACCCAGGCGGGCATCGACCCGGCCAGGGTGCGCGCCCGCACCATCACGCTCAACCACGATGCGGGGCGCTGGCTGTCGCTCGGGCTGCCCGGCGAGCTGCCGGCCGTGGTGCGCGAGGTGAACGGTCAATGGCAGCGGCAATAGGTACTCCGGGCCGGGAGCGTCGGCCATCCCGCGTCGCCATCCGCTGCGCCAGCGCCGTGCTGCTGCTCGCCACCGGCGGCTGGGCGTTGGCCGCCCTGGCGCGGGAAGTGCCGCCGGCCTATCAACTGGCGGCGCATCGCGCAGACGTGCCGGCGGCGGTGCTGTACGCGGTGGCTTTGCAGGAGAGCGGCGCCATGTTGCGCGGGCGCCTGATCCCCTGGCCGTGGACGCTCAACGTCGCCGGCACGCCGCAGCGCTATGTCACCCGCGCCGAGGCCTGCGCGGGGCTGCACCGTGCGCTCACCTACACGCCGGCCAATCGCATCGACGCCGGCCTCGGCCAGGTCAATCTCGGCTACCACGCGCATCGCTACACGCAGCCCTGCGAGCTGCTGGACCCGTACCGCAACCTCGCCATCGCCGCCGAGATCCTGCGCGAGCAGCACTCGCCGGGCGAGGACTGGCTGCTCGCCATCGGCCGCTACCACCGCCCGGCCGGGGGCGCCCCCGCGGCGCGCTACCGGCGCAGCGTGCATCGGCACCTGACCCGCGTGCTCGACCCCGGCGTTCCCGTTCCAACCCTCAAGGCCACCACGCCATGAACCACATCGTCCTCGTCGCCGCCATCGGGCTGCTGTCCGCGACCACCGTCTTTGCCCAAACCGCCTCCGCGCCGCTGATCGTCGTCGAGGACCGTGGCGGCGCGTCCGCCTTGCCGTACTACCAGCCCTTGAATCCGCAGCCGGACGACACCGCGCGGCCAGCCCCGCTGCCACGCCCGCACGTGGGCAACTCGGCCGAGGCCGAAGCCGCGATGCTGCCAGTGCGCTCGGCGAACCTGTCGCCGGGTGACGTGCCGCGCCGCGTGATCCGCGCGCCGGGCCTGACGCCGCTGTTCCTGGTCGGCGACGATGCACGCTCGCGCGCCTGGCTGCGGCAGCGCCACGCCGCGCTGCGGGAGCTGGGCGCCGCGGGCCTGGTGGTCAACGTGGAATCGACGGCGGCGCTGGTCGAGCTGCGCCGCCTGGCGCCCGGCCTGACCCTCGCGCCGGCGTCGGGCGACGACCTGGCCCAGCGCCTGGGCCTGCGCCACTACCCGGTGCTCATCACCGCCACCGGCATCGAGCAGTGAGACGATGGCGCAGCCGCATGCGGTGGAAGTTCTGCTCCGTCCCGCGGTGGAGCTTTACACCGTGGCGGTCTGCGCCGGCGCCGCGCTTCTGTGCCTGGTGGCACCGTGGTCGCTCGCGCTGAATCCGCTGCTGGGCCTGGGAACGGCGCTGGCCTTCCTGACCTTCGGCGCCATCCGCCTGCATGACGCCTGGGCGATCCTACGCTACCGGCGCAACATCCGCCGCCTGCCGCGCTACGTGATGACCAGCCGCAACGTGCCGGTGAGCCAGCAACGGCTGTTCGTCGGCCGGGGTTTCAAGTGGGAGCAGCGGCACACGCACCGGCTGATGCAGACCTGCCGGCCGGAGTTCCGCCGCTTCGTGGAGCCGACCGCAATCTATCGCACGGCGCGGCGGATGGAGGAGCGGCTGGAGTTCGCGCCGTTTCCACTATCGAAGCTCGCGCGGGTCCTGGCCTGGGACAGCCCATTCAACCCGGCCCGGCCGCTGCCGCCGGTGGGCGGACAGCCACGGCTTCACGGCATCGAACCCCACGAGACCGACGTGACGCTGCCGCTGGGCGAGCGCGTGGGCCACTCGCTGGTGCTCGGCACCACGCGCGTGGGCAAGACGCGGCTGGCCGAGCTGTTCATCACGCAGGACATCCGCCGCCGCAATGCGGCCGGCGAGTACGAGGTGGTGATCGTTTTCGACCCCAAGGGCGATGCCGACCTGCTCAAGCGCATGTACGTGGAGGCCAAGCGCGCCGGGCGCGAAGGCGAGTTCTACGTCTTCCACCTGGGCTGGCCGGACATCAGCGCGCGCTACAACGCGGTGGGCCGCTTCGGGCGCATCTCCGAGGTCGCCACGCGCATCGCCGGCCAGCTCTCCGGCGAAGGCAACAGCGCCGCATTCCGCGAGTTCGCCTGGCGCTTCGTCAACATCATCGCCCGCGCCCTGGTCGAGCTGGGACAGCGGCCCGACTACCTGCTGATCCAGCGCCACGTCATCAACATCGACGCGCTGTTCATCGAGTACGCGCGGCACTACTTCGCCAAGAACGAGCCGAAGGCCTGGGAGGTCATCGTCCAGCTCGAAGCCAGGCTCAACGACAAGAACATCCCGCGCAACATGATCGGGCGCGAGAAGCGCGTCGTGGCGCTGGAGCAGTACCTGTCGCAGGTGCGCGTCTACGACCCGGTGCTCGACGGCCTGCGGTCGGCCGTGCGCTACGACCGGACCTACTTCGACAAGATCGTCGCCTCGCTGCTGCCGCTGCTGGAGAAGCTGACCACCGGCAAGATCGCGCAACTGCTGGCACCGAACTATTCGGACCTGTCCGACCCGCGGCCGATCTTCGACTGGATGCAGATCATCCGCAAGCGCGCGGTGGTCTACGTGGGGCTGGATGCGTTGTCCGATGCGGAGGTGGCCGCGGCTGTCGGCAACTCGATGTTCAGCGATCTGGTGTCGGTCGCGGGGCACATCTACAAGTTCGGCATCGACGACGGCCTGCCGGGTGCGTCGACCGGCGTGAAGGTGCCCATCAACGTCCACGCCGACGAGTTCAACGAACTGATGGGCGACGAGTTCATCCCGATGGTCAACAAGGGGGGCGGCGCGGGTGTGCAGGTGACGGCCTACACGCAGACGCTCAGCGACATTGAGGCGCGCATCGGCAACCGCGCCAAGGCAGGCCAGGTGATCGGCAACTTCAACAACCTCTTCATGTTGAGGGTAAGGGAGACCGCCACCGCGGAACTGCTGACGCGGCAACTGCCCAAGGTCGATGTCCACGCCACCGCGATCATGAGCGGCGCCACCGACAGCTCCGATCCGCTCGGCAACACCGCCTTCACGTCCAGCACCCAGGACCGCATCAGCACGACCAGCGTGCCGCTGATCGAGCCCGCACATGTGGTGGCCTTGCCCAAGGGGCAGTGCTTCGCGCTGATCGAGGGCGGCACGCTCTGGAAGGTGCGCATGCCCTTGCCGGCCCCCGACCCCGACGAGGCCATGCCCCAGGATCTGCAGCAGCTGGCCGGCTACATGCGCCAGCACTACGTCGAGGCCGGCGACTGGTGGGAGAACCAGGGCATGCCGGGCCTGCAGGACGGCGCATTGCCCGCCGACCTGGTGGACGACTTCAAGCAGATGGCGGCCGCCGCTGACGGACCGGAAGCATGAGCGATCCAGCCGTCGCGGCACAGCGCCAGCAGCAACGACAGCAAGGCCTGATCGCCGGCCTGGTCACGCTGCCGTTCCGCTTCTTCGGCGTGCTGTGCGGCGCACTGCTGCTGTGCATCCTGATCGAATGCGTCGGCATGCACTTCTTCTGGCCCGATCAGGGCTGGCGCCACGCGCAGGGCATGCTGCACTACGAGCTGGATCAGCTCTCCACGCACTTCACGCGCAGCGCCCTGGTGCAGGAGCCGGGGCGCACCGCGCACCGGCTCGTCGAACACGGCTACGACTGGCTGTTCGTGAAGAGCGGCCTGCTGGACTGGATACGCGATGCCTCGACGCAGGCCAGCGCCGGCAGCCATCGCCCGACCAAGGATTTCCGCTACTACATCGGCTTGGTCTACGTGAACGTGGAGAGCTACCTGATCGCGGCCGCCTACACCACGCTGGTCTTCCTCGTGCGGCTGCTGGTGCTGTGCCTGACCTTGCCGCTGTTCCTGATGTCCGCCTTCGTCGGGCTGGTGGACGGTCTGGTGCGCCGGGATGTGCGCCGTTTCGGCGCCGGCCGCGAGTCGGGCTTCATCTACCACCGAGCGAAGGCCGCGCTGATGCCGCTGGCCGTGCTGCCCTGGGTGATCTACCTCGCATTGCCAGTGAGCGTGAACCCGCTGCTGATCCTGCTGCCCAGCGCCGCACTGCTCGGCGTGGCGGTGTGCATCGCGGCGGCGACGTTCAAGAAGTACTTGTGATCTGGGTACTTGACTGCGATTGAGTATGCGCCATCAAGTGCGGAACGACATGTGGATCAGATTGAACAGGTCTCCGCCGTGCGCAGCAGCCACTCAATCTGCCGTCGCGCGGTGGAGATGACCTGCCCGAAAATCTGAGCCTCGACATGTGGCTCGCGATTGTCTGTAGGAAAGTCGGAAGACCGACTACCGCCGACGAGCAGAACCTGAATCGGGGAACCGAGATACTTTGCCAGTTCGTGCCTATAGCCAATCGCCTGGACGTAATCTCCGTGATTCAGAGCATGGCTCGGCCGCTTAAACTCGATCAGCAGGTACTGTCCGCCGAGGTTCTCGTTGAGGAGCAGGTCGGGGCGCTTGTCGGCCTTGTCACCTGTGTAGGTCTTTCCGAGGACATCTTCCACTTGCCGCCGCAATGTACTGTTCGAGCTGAATAGCGAGTATTCGGGACCGAATACCCACAGGTTTCGCTCCAGAGCTTTGTGCACGACGGCTTCCGTCGTAACGGCGTCACGAGCGAGCGCGTCCAGTTGATCAAGGAAGACCTGGCGAGCCGTCGCTTGCTGTACAAGGAAGGCCATCTCTGCCAAGCCAAATTCATCCAGGCGCTCGGCTACCCCAGCGACATCGCCCGGCGTTGCTTCTGCGATGTGCTCCAGAAGGATGCGGTAGTCGGAACGCTCCATCGCTTCCAACAGCACATTTACCACCGGCTCGACTTTGCTCTCCGGTTCGCCGTAATACTTGTCGAGAATCTTCTTGATCGCGCGGTCGGCAAATACACGCTTGTGCTCTGGCAGAGCCGACAGGCGCGTGAGGATCGCTCTCTGCAAGCGGGCCTGCGCCAACTGAATTTCGCGCCGGTACTGCTGCTCATAGGCTTCTCGCAAGATGGGCTGGACGTAGCCCTCAACCTCTCTCAGAAGCTCGCTGTTCTCGACCGCCGCATCCCAGCCCGCCGTGATGTGGTCGCGCAGTCCATCTGCTTCGATCTCGCCGTAGAGCTTTCGCAGCAGCTTGGATGGAAAGTCATCTCGTTGATCAAGGCCGAAGAACCCAGGCCGTCCAACGGCCTTGCCGTCCACACGCAGAGTGATACCTGGCTGACGCAACCCGGACTTGCCGTCGCTGATGGAGAAACGCAGCTTTACCTTGCCGGCACTTGGAAGCTCTTGTTCCTGCTCTGAGTAGCTTCCGGATACGTCATCGACGTCGAGCCGCTTGCCGTCGATTGTGATGGCGAAGTCATCCTGGCGCCCGTAGTCTTGCAAAAGGATCTGGCGCAGCCGATTGGCATCCGGATAAGCCAGGCCCTGATGCAGATCGCTCAGCGTGATTGTCGTGCCATGCAGTTCCGGCCCGCAAGGCTCGCTCTGCAGGCCGATATTCAACTGTTCAATGTCTTCGACTTGGGAGAGAGCGTCCAGCCGCAAGGTGATACGACACAATCGGCCGCGCGCACGGGTTTCGAGTGTCATCACGGCTGCGGCCATGAGCCCGGCGAACTTGCCGATACCCTTGCGCCCCTTGACCAAACGATTCTTCCCGCTTGTACGCTCGCCGCGCCGCGAACGCCGGTCCGCTGCGATGGACAAGTAATGTCTGCGCAGCTCCTCCTCCGTCATGCCGGTGCCGTCGTCTTGGATAACGATGGGGTCTCCGCTCATTGGCTTTGGAAGCGCGATGGACACCCTTTCCGCATCGGCATCCCAAGCATTGTCAACGAGTTCCTTCAACGCCCGCTCGGAAGAGGAATACTCCTGGCTCAGCAATGTGGCGAGGCGGGAATCCACCTGGAAACGCAGATGAGAGCGGGTCATGCAGACTCCTCATTCAAGGTAATCCGTGCGGAACTAAAGGCCACCCGAACAGATTGGCGCAAGCTTGCTGCTCCGGCGCTTTCGCGAGGCGATCTGTTCTTGCAGACTACACATCCACCGCGAGCCACTATCCCCACCCCGCACTCATCAGCGTCGCAAAGTCACGCCGGGACAGGACCTCGGAACAATCGCGCCAATCCTTCTCGGGCGGCGCCATCGTGCCGGTGTAACGCAAGTCAAACCCGGTCGCGGTCTTCTGCGCATCAATGTACTGGTCGAGCTTTTCCCCGAGCGTCTCGATATCGTCGATCCACTCGTCCTTGATGGTGTCGGGCAGTGAGCCGAACAGGTCATAGCGGTTGCGCATGCGCTCGGACAGACGCTCATAGATCTTCTCGTCCACTGTCTGCTCGAAAACCAGGTTCAGCATGTCCACGGTCTCACGCTTCTGGCCGAAGCGTTTGATGCGCCCGATGCGCTGTTCAAGACGGGTCGGATTCCAGGGAAGATCGACGTTGATCAGCGTGCCGAGCGTCTGCAGATTGAGCCCCTCGCAGGCAGCATCCGTGGCCACCATGATGCGGATCTCGTGCTCGGCCACCATGCGCTTGAGCGTTTCGCGCTCGACGGTGACGCTGTCTCCGCGTTGATACAGACGGCTACGGCCGGCCCCCGCATAGAGACCAACCGCCTCATCGGGATAACGCGCAGCCAAGGCACTGGCCAACCAGCGCGCGGTCTCGTAGTACTGGCTGAAGATGATCACGCCTAGCTCCAGCCACTTTTCCTTCTCCAGATAATGGACGACGGCTTCCATCTTCGGATCCGCATCCAGCCGCTCAAGGCGATTGATCAATCGCTCCAAGGCCTCGCGCTCTTCCGAAGTTTCGACAGTCAAGTCCGCCTCGAACTCGTCGCCTTCCTCGTGCAGGGCCTCGCCGCAGAGCAATCGTCTGGCGGTTGCCAAGCCGGCGTGGATGCTGGAGCAGATGCGCTGCTCCATCAGGTTCTTCATGAACCCGCTACCCTTTCCGCGTTTCGTCAGCGCCTTGCCGAACAAGCGCGCCTGCCCATAGGCCTCACGGAAATCCTCGCTGGTGCGCAGCGCCTTGCTTTCGAAAAGCGCATCGAAGGCGCGTGGCTCCTTTGCCAGCGCGCGGTCCGGGTGAACATCGACCCCCACCCGTGCCAGCAGGCCTGCATCTTCCAGTTGCTGGCGTTTGCGCAGCACGACGTGGCGGACGACGGGATTCTCGCGCTGAAAGAAGGTGGCGCCCGCGATGCGCCTTTCGAGTTCCTCGTCGAGAATCTCGCGGGTCTCGACCGTCATGTCCGACAGTGGGCGATTGGTCTGCCATTCGCTCCCGGTGAGGCCCAGATCCTGCCGGACGGCCGAAAAGAGCCTACGGGCACGCGGCTCTGCGGTTGAGTCCATTCGTGGCAGCGGTGAACGCAGCAGCTCCCAGGCATGGCCAGATTCCACGACCTCCTGCCTCCCGGCGAGAATATCGAGCACCTCGTCCGCCCGATGCCAAAGCGCCAGATCGTGCCCGAGCACGAAGCGCCCGCTGCCCTGATGCAGGATTCCAAGCAAGTCCCACAGATCGGCCGGATCGGTCTGGATCGGCGTCGCCGTACCCAGCAGCACGTGATCCGCCCGCGCCGCGATGTCGCGCATGAAGGCCAGCAGCTCGTTGGGCGTCCCCGCCTCCCGGCCAAAGCCCTTGCGGACACGGGCCTTGTGCGCCTCGTCGAGGATGACGACGCCAAAACGCAGGCCCAGGAGGTGCTGCTTTTCCAGTGAGTCACGCATCATCAGGCCGGTGGACACGATGCCGATGCGCAACGGGCAGCGGGCAATCTGCTCGCGCCCGGGCGGCGAGATGGCGCGCTCGTCCGCATCGAGCCAGACCTTGCGCACAGTGTCCCAGCGCGCGGTCGGGATGCCGAGCTTGTCCAACATCTCGGTCTGCCACTGCTCGGTCAGCGTGGCTGGCGCGAAGATCACTACGGGGCGCCGCGGGCCGTTTTCCTTGTCCGCCAGCAGACAAAGTGTCAGTGCCGCCGTTGCCAGCGACAACGTCTTGCCGAGACCGACCTCGTCAGCAAGCAGCAGGCGCGCATAACCATGCAGACGATGGTGGCGCAGAACCTCGGTCAGGAAGCCCTGCTGCCACGGCTGAAGCTGCTGGCCCTCGCGATAGAGCGGGGATTCGATCAGCGCTGCGGGCGCGAGGTCCTCGTCCTCGTCGATCTCGTCGAAGACCACCTCGCGGCGATAACCGCGCCGGCGCACCTCACGAATCACCGCCTGCGGCAGCGGCTTGGCCGCATTCCAGAGGAACTCAAACTCGTCCTCGATCCAGGCCACACCCTCCGGCGACTCATCCTCCCACAGAATCTCGTAGTGGCGCTGCCAGCCGCTGCGGGTCTCGTTCATCGAACCGATGAAGCCGAGCTTGCGGCCATCGGCCAGGGTGATGACACCCGCCTTGCCATGTACGAAGCCGCAGATCTCGTCCGGCGCCACCCGCACGGCTTGGCCGTGTTTCTGCAGGAAAGCATCCAGCCGCCGGTAGCGGTCGCGGTGCAGCAGCGCCTCGGCCTCCAGAGCCCGCTCGTTCCAGCGGCCGAGCATCTTGCTCTCGCGCAATTGTGCGACTTTGAGGTCGTCCGGATGAATATCGACGTTGCAGACGATCCGGACCTCGGGAATACCTTCCAGCACTTCACCGGCCACCTCGAACAGGGAGCTGGTGAAATAGCCCGCGATGCGCTTGTAGCTGCGCGCCCCAGCGAGGTGCCCCATCAGGAAGCTGGCATCGAGCCGGTGGATGCGCGAGGAGAAGCGCCGGATCGTCATCCACGCACCTCCTATGCACCAAACCGCAGGTTCTTAAGCCGTGCGCCCAGCACCTCGGCTGCGGTGCGGACCTCGTCCTCCGACGACTTGCGTTCGATGAAGGCGAGCATGTCCGCGAGCAAGGGGCGGACCTCCAGGAAGTCGGCCATCTCATGGCGGATCTGATCGATGATGGCCTGGGCCTCTACGTCCTTGAGGCGCTGCTGCAGGGCCATCACGAGGCGACCAAGGCGGCTGGCGCCCAGCTCCGTGGACTCGGTGAGATCGCGTGACGCGAACTCGGTGACGCGCTTTAGGCGCGCGTGGTTGGGGCGCATGTCGCCCATCACGCGGCTGTAGTCTTCCACGCGGAAGGCCTTGGCGAAGTTCTGGTAGTTGTCGAGCTTCTGCGCGCCGGTAGTCTCCATGTCCAGCATCCGCAGCACGAAGCGTTCGATCCCTGCGAGCTTGGCCCACGTATCCGCCGTCAGCCCTTCGGGAACCAACAGGCCGGACGCGGTCTCCGCCGCCTGCTGCACGATTTCGTCCACCACGGTCACTTCGCCGCGCGCGCGCGGGCGCAGGGCAAAGCTGGTGACATCCTCGCCACCGATGTGGGTGTAGGCGGTCAGCACCTTCAGCGCCGCCGCGTAGCCCGCCATCTGCAAGTCGGAATCGTTGAACACCGGCTCGCCGTGATGCGCCTTCACCGTGTCGTTCAGGTGCATCATGGTTTCGATCTGGCTGGCCACCTCCTGCCGCACGGCAGGCAGTAGGCGCTGCTTGAAACCGGTGCGCTCGCCAGCAGCGCGCTTCTTGAGCATCAGGATCACCGTACCCTGGACGAAGCTCCCTTTCTTGATGGCGGCATTGGTTTCCGTTGCGATGTACCACGCGGCCACCACTTGCAAGCCCGCCGCCCAGAAGATGCCGATCAGGTCACCCCAGACGCCGGTGTCCTGATGCGTGAACATCACGCACTGCATCCCGTTGTCGGGCATGTGGTCGGCCATCGCCTTGTAGGCACCAACCATGCCACGGCGAAAATCGTCATCCGAGCCTTTGATCGCCAACGCGCGCCGGGAATCCCATACCCATTCGTCGAACGGCTTGGGCGGGTTCTTGCGCAGCCACGCGATGAAGAACTCGGTGATCTCGTGGTAGTTCACCGCATCGGCATACGGCGGATCGGTGATCCAGACATCGGAATCGTCTTGCAACGTCGTTGCATCGAGGCACTTGATCTGACTGCGAATATTCGGGAGCGGACCATTTGCGAAGCCGAACGACCGGCCCGCTTCATGGCTGGCGAAGCAACGGATGCCGTAGTTGTAGAACGTGTTCAACGCCTGGTTGTAGAAGACGTTGTTGGTCTTCTCCCAATGGTTCATCCAGTTGGCGATTCTGGAATTCCAATCCAGCGACTTGGCGTTGAACACGTAGTCTTCCGGCGTGCGATGCTGGAAGTAGCGCGAGATCAACAGCAACTGGCGGGCATTGAACAGGTGATGCCAGTGCGACCAACCTCGCGTGCGGATCAACTCGTCGGTCTTGTCACCCGTCTCGATGGCCATATCCGGCACCAAGCCTTCGTCCTGCCAGCGACTCAGGTTCTCGGCGACGAGTGTCTCCACGCGGCGTTCGCGTTCCCAATCGGCGTCGGTCGGCGCGGCGAACCAGGTTTCCTGCCGCGACTTATTCAGCGTGGCCTTGGCGATCCAGTGAATGGCGTAGAGCCGTTCCTGAAAGATGTCGTCGGGCCTTGGCTTGAAGTCGCTCTTCTCCCAACGGCGCAGGCGATTGCCGGTGCTGCCATCGGCATTCCGATAGTCGCCGCGCAGCGTCTTGATGGGCGTGCGATAGGTCTTACCGTCCAGCGTATAGACCATGTCGCCTTCCCGCACCGTGCCCTGATCGGCGGCTGCCGCTTCTTTGGCAGAAACGCCGCTGACGATTTCGATGTCGAAACGCTTGTTGCCGTGATCCGGTTTCAGCCGAGCGACGATGTTCCTGCCCTTGGAAATCACCCACGAGGGCGACAGCGGAATCATCCATCCCGTTTCGGGGCAACGAGCTTCCAAGCAATACAGGTATGACTTGGCGCGATTGCCTTGCTTGTCGTGCTCAATGCCGAGCTTGGTGATCTCGGCGTCCACAGCCTTGGCGACACGTTCCTGCGCCTTCGCGATTTCTGTTCGCCGCTCCGGGCTGGCGCCGATGATGTTCAAAGCGCCCCACGTCAACATGCAGGCGACGGGGTTGAGGTCGGAGGCATAGACATCGCAACCGATGCGCGCCGCCTCGAACGGAATGGAGCCACCACCGCTGAAGGTGTCGCCCACACGCGGGCGGTGCCCGTAGCGCAGGATGCCGAACTGCTCGACCAGCTCCGGCAACGACTGCACATTCACGCCCAAGTGCGCGTAATGGCAATTGACCTCCGCCCACACCGGCGCATAGAGCCAATCCTGATCCAGTTCTTCCGGACGCTTGCTGATGCCTGCCTTTTCTTCGTAGCCGGGCAATGTCGCCAGTGCCTGCCGGTACAGGACGAGCTTGTCGTCGTCAGTGATGTCGCGCCGCCAGCCGCGCCCGCCGAAGTAGCGTTCCGGGTCGGAGATTGGGATCAATTCCTGCAACTTGGCTGCCGAGAAGGCATTGGCGGCCAGCGCGCGGCGCGCCAAGCCTTCGTCGTCGAAGGCCATCAGCTTCTCGAAGATGGCGAGGTCGGCTTCTGCGTCGTCCGTGGGCGGCAGCAGGCTGCCCAGCACGATGGCGCGCACCAGAATCAGCGGCTTGCGGCCTTTCCAGTACGAGCCAAGCCCAGTCAGGGTCTGGCCGAGATTCGCCTTGCGTTCCTTCTGCGCTTCGAACGAAACCTTCTGCGCCGGGAAAACCGTCTCGATCAGCGCGGGCGCATCTTTAAGAGCCAGGGGTTGCAAGGCGGTTCCGGTCACCGTTGGTTCGGGTTGTTGCATCAAGGTTTCATCGAGCATGCTCATCACTCTTGTTCCGGTTCTGCGGCGGCGTAGATGGTCAGCAGCAGTTCACTGTCGTCGATCAACCGATATTCCGGCGTCTTGCCCGACAACGCCTCGCTGCGCTCCAGGATGATCGGCACGCCTTCGCCGCGCTTGTCCATGATGTGGGTCCGATGGGCAGCCACGTCGTCTCGCTCCACCGGGCAGCGCGCCAAGAGGCTGGTGATCGCCTCGTTGCGCGCGGCCTGACGGTAGGGCAGGCTTTCCGGCGTCATGGTGTTTGGCAGCATGCCCGGCGTGTAGATTTCTAGACGATCGTCGAACAGCCGGAGCCGTACCTTGCTGCCCGCCATCGAGTAGTCGCGGTGGGCAACTGCGTTGGTCACGGCTTCGAATACTGCCAACAGGTCGTACTGCGGCAGATCTTCCCGTCCGCCGCCAGCCCCCTTGCGGGCCGCCATGCGCATGTTCCTGCGCACGAAATCGCAGGCGCCGAAGATTTGCTGGTCCAGCGGCCCGGTGATGTCCAACGCGTCGCGTTGGTAGGCGGCTGCGGTCTGCGGCGTGACGCCCACGCCAGCATAGGCGACCGCCTGGATGAAAGCGCCCGGGATATGGCGCTGGGGATCACGGCTGGCCAGCAGAATACCGGCCACCGTCGGCCGCCAGGTGCCAGCGTCGTCCTGCGCCGCCATCGCCAGCTTGGACAACAGCCGCTCAGGGGGCTCTCGGGTAGCGCTGCTCGCGAAGCGCCGCCACAACGCCTCTTCCTGCTCATCCAGCGTTGCCTGCGCGACGGGCGTTTCATCGAAACGGATCAGGCGCGATTGGCTGCGCTGCTGGAACAGCCGTGCAAGCTGTTCGGGTGGGATAGGGCGCTTGGAGGAGCCTACCCGGTGGAAGTAACCTCCGGGGCTCTGGTGGACGAACAGGCTGGGCGAGACCTCCATGCGCAGCACCGGCTGTTCGACGCCCGCCGCGTCGGGCAGGGTCGTGCGTTCGATGACGGGCGCCAGCGGCGGCCGGATGGAGTCTTCGCAAGCCTGGCGCACCAAGGCTTCGACCGCATCGAGGCGGTCCACGGGGATGCCCAGGACCTCACGCGACTTGTCATGCACGCCGAGCAACAACACCCCGCCGCGGCTGTTGGCGAAGGCCGCCAGCTCGTCGGCCAGATCGTTCTGCTCGGGTCCCCTGATCTTGCCCCCGGCGAAACGCACTTCTTTCAGCTCCAGGAAGCTGTCTTCGCCGAGGCGGATCTTGTCGATGAGTTCGCTTCTGGTCGCCAGCATCTCAAAGCTCCCGGCCCAAGCGCGCCCAGCGGCGTGCAAAGGCCTCGTGGCCGCCTTCCATCACGCGACACACTTCTTCGCGCACCGTCAGCTCTTGTAACGCACCGCGCTCGACGACCCGGCACTGGCCTCCGCGAAAATCGAAGGCGTGGACCATCTCGGCGTCGCCATTGACGACGACGTTGGGATTGTGGGTCACGATGATCAGTTGCCGGCGCAGCTTGTTGGCCCGGATCTGGCGCACGATCAGGTCGTAGATCAGGTGGTTGTCCAGATCGTCCTCGGGCTGATCGAGCACCAGCGGCTCATCGCCGAATGCGAGCAGGAACGCAAGTAATGCCGCCGAACGCTGACCTTGCGAGCCCTGCGAGATGGCGGCCCAGTCTCGCCCATTGCCGGTGCGGCTGTATTCGATGCGCAGGTCGTCCGTCGGGAACCAGCAGCGAATGTGATCGGCGAACTCGGGCTTTTCCAGCTTGCGCTGCAGGTAGTTGCGGAAATGACCGCCGAAACCGCCATCGATGTCGATCAGCCGCTGCTTGATGGCCTGCAAGGTTCGCGCACGGTCATCGGCCTGCGCCAGATCAAAGGCCAAACCGCCCACCGGTTCATCGTCACGCAGTTGCAGGATGTCCCCTTCGAAGCGGTCGCCGGCGACATCGAGCAGCTCGCGCAGATCGCGCTCGATGATCCTCGCGTCGAAGCCGTACGGCACCACCTCCATGCGCACGAACTCGTTGGCACGCAGCGCATCCCCCAGAAAGGCGGAACGTGCCTGGCTGATGGCGACACGCGCCTGCGCCACGCGCAGCCATTGCTCGTCGTTCTCCGCCTGCAGGCGCTCCCGGTCGCGTCCGATCTGCTCCAACTGCTTCAGTTGCGCTTCGAGCTGCTGTCGCTCCTGTACCAAGCGGCCGAAAGCCTGCGGATCGGCCACGCCTTGCGCTGCCAATGCGGCTTGGAGTGCCTCATAAGCCTCCCGCGCCTTGTCCACACGCCGACGCCAAGTCGCCAGCCGTTCATCCGCACCTAGCGCATCCGTCCGCCCACGCAACGCAGTCGCTGCACGGGACAGCGCGTCACGCACTTCCGCCATTGCAGCCTCGGCGTCATGTCGCCAAGCCAAGACATCGGCATCCTGCGACACATCGAAGGCACCATCGGGCCAGTCGTCGAGCAGAAGATCCTGTGCCAAGGCTTCGATCCGCGCAGGCAATGCGCGCAACTGTTCGAGCGCCTGATCCACCTCGCGGCGCTGTCGTTGCGCCTGCTGATGCGCCTTGAGCACCTCGGCGTGGTGGGATTGCGCCAGGGCCTCGATCTTGCGGCTCAGGTCCGCATGCCTGCGCTGCAACTCGGGACCACCGCTCAAGTGACCATCGAGCTCGCGCAGCTTCGCCCGTTGGGCGAAGTAAGCGCGCTTGGCCTCCTCGAACGCGCGGTGCACCGGCGCGATGTTGGCCGCTTGGTCGATGACGTCGAGCAGCGCCTGGCGGCTGTCGCCGGCCATGGCGGCAATCTGCCCCTGCGAAAACAAGCGGATCGGGAAGCGCTCGGCATGGATGGCCTGACTCGCCGAGACCATCCATTGACCATTTTCACCACGCTCCTCGACTACATCGCCTTGACCGTCCGCTCGCCAGCGCAGGCGGTGCGGAACACCATCGCAGATCAGTTCGATGCGGATTTCGGTGTTCTCGCGTAACGCGCCGTCGCCATCCCGTCCCCTGACGGCCTTTCGGAAGTCCTCGAATTGGCGCCGAGGATCGCTCTTTTCGGTCAGATGCTTCAGATCGTCATCGCGCCGGAACGCCAAGCGCGTCGCGTGGACGATGGTTGATTTGCCGGTGCCACGCCCTCCGATCAAGGCGTTGTAGTAGGGCGTTAGGGCGAGTCGCTCTGGCTGCCCGTTACCCATGAAGCGAGCCGACTCGACCTCGATGCCGGTGATGAAGTGTGCTGGCGTCCTGAACGGCTCGAAGGGCCCTTCGTCGCTACGCCGGATGGAAACGCCATTGCCGTCGAGCAGCGCCAGCCGCAGTCCTTCGAGGGTGGGCGCGGCCATCTTGACCCAGGTATAGCGTGAGCCAGCCCCGCCGTTGCCTTGAAAGCTGTGGCAGTCGCTGCCGAGCACACGGGCGAGCTTGCTCGCCCGTTTCTCGACGCGCTCGGGGAGCGGCTTCGCCATATCGAGCCATTCCATGGCCAGGAGCCCATCGGTATCGAGCGCTTCCAGGACCGTGTTCGCGTCGAGCCGGCATTCGCGCGTGCCTTCGCGCACAGCCAACAGCCCTTTGTCGCCATCGGCATGCGCGAGGATGGGAAGCCCGCCCGACTCCAACACCGCATGAACCACCTCGCCAGCACCGCGGCGCGTCACGCCGTCGCTGTCACCCTTGGTCCCGTTGTAGCCGACTTGCCCGAGCAAGGTATCGATGTCACCTGTCGTGGCGTCAGGATCGAAGAGGGCCAGCAGATGAAAGCCGCCCTGCACCGAAATTTCGACGCCCGGAAAGAGAGTCAATTCGCGGAAGCCTTCCGGGCGCTGAGCTTTCAATCCCTCGTAAGCTGCCTTGAGCGAATCGGCCCAGGCACCGCTGTTGTGGTCGGTCACGGCCACACAGTCGATTCCGGCCACCATGAATCTGAGCAACCATTGCTCCGGCGACAGATCGAGGTTTTGCCGATGCCACGGCGTATCTAGCGACATGGGGGTGTGCGTGTGAAAGTCGAACTTCCACCAGCGGGAGCCCGGATAGGGCCAAACATTTGGCTGTTCGGCAATCGTTGCGACCATGCCTATCCCCTATTTCTGCACGTGATGCCTGCCAGATAACTTGGCGAGAGCTGTCGCGGAGCCTGAGTAGTCACCCGTTATCGTCTCCGAATAGATCCAGCGTGGGCCGTGACTCCGTGCTGTCGTGTCGTCCCCGGCGAGCACGCGGAGCCAGCAACTCGCTTTGCGCAACATCGCCCAAGGCATGCTGCAGGGCCGCACGCCAGCCCTTGCCGGCATCGAGCACGCCGCCGGTGGTCATGGCGGTCATACCGAACAGCCACCAGCGTTCCTCCGGCCGCAACGCCACCCAATTGCGCACGGCCACCGGAATCTTGTCCGTATCCATCCGCTCCACGGCCCAAGCGAGCACGCACAACTCCTTGCCCAAGAGACGGTCGACCAGGTTTTCCCCGACCTTCCAGGCGCTGGGCTTCAGGTTGTGCGCGGCCAATCTCGCATTGAACGCTCTTTGCACCTCGGCACGGATGGCTGTCCACCGGGGACGATCCAGCAGCACGCGGTCGATGACCGCATTGTCGCTGGCGGCCGCTTGCAACCCCAGGTATTCGGAGATCTGAATCTTGCCTGTGCTGCTCTTGGGGATGAACACCTTGAAATGATGCGGGTCCGAGGTCGCAGGCACGCCAAAGCCTAGCGTGGGCTGTGCCTGCACGCGCGTCGGATCGGCTTTGGCGCTGGCGGCCTTGACTCGCGCCATGCTCATTCCTCCTGGCTCACGTCACCGGGCTTGAGTTCGATGCCGGCGAGCTTCGCGAACTCCTTCAAGGCGAAGCCGGTGTCGAAGTGAATGCCATCGGCGATGGCGATATTGACCAGTGCTTCCGGTTCCTTCAGAACCTCCCGGATGCTGTTGACGACACCTTCGATCACCGCGGCAGTGACTTGGCGCTCCTGGAAACGCACGGTGACGGTGTTCTCGCCCTCGCCGATTTCGATGCGCACCCCTTTGAACAGCGCCGCCGGTTGATCCCTGAACCGATTGATCACACCAAACACGCGGTCGGTCGTGTCGAGCGCGACCTTCTTGCCTTGGAGTCGTGCCGGCTTGGCATCGACGATCTGCACGGTCTTGTCGCCACTGGCAGGAATCTGAAAGTCGGCCGTCTTGTTGGCGTCGCCGGCGCGCGCATAAACCAGCAGCCGGTAGCTTCCCGGACCGATCTCAAACGGATCGTCGTAACGGATGCCGTCCTTGGGGTTCGAGCCGTCCAGCGTGTAGAAGAGTTCGGCCCTCGGCACCGCTTCGAGGCGCACGAACCGCTTGTCTGCGGCAGGTTCCACCTGGTGGCGGATCTTGAGGTCGGCCAGCCAGCGCACCGGCGGCGCACTGTCGTACTGGCCGGTCGGCTCCTTGACCCAGAAGTACAGGGTGCCTTCACCCGTCGTGAAGTTGTCCAGGTCCTCGACCCTCTGATCCCTTTCAGAGACGTCCGGCCTGGTGGAATAGTAGACGACGGGGCTATCACCACCGTGACGTGGCGTCAGGCTCAGCACGGTCTCGGCCGTATCCGCTTTGACGTTGACGATGGAAACGTTGACCGTGGCCTTGTCCTTCGGGAACGGGCCTTTCTCGATGTAGCCGTCTTCACCCAGCCGCCAACGACCCTGCTTGAGCGCCTCGGTCTTGAGCGCGTCCAGACCGCTTGCGCCCGGCATCCACGGCCAGATGGGGGAGCATTTGGCACGGGTGACCACGTCCTTCCACGGCGTGCGCCTGTTGTCCCTCCCGGATGGCCAGAGGTATTCCTCGGCCATCGCGAAGTATTCCCCCAGGTTGTCCTTGGTCAGTTCGGGCACCAGCTTGTAATCGGCGCGCGGGCTGGCCAGCAGCGCTTCGACCTGTGCCTCTGCCGACTGCTCATCTTTGCCGAGCTTCAATCCCTGATCGATGGTGACGCTAACCAACACGTCGCGGCCATCCACGGAATCGTTCACCGGGAAATACAGACGGTTATAGGCCGCTGACAATGCCTTGGTGAAGCGATCCTCAGCCTCTTCCAGGCGATCACGCGCTTCTTCGTACAGCGTGTCCCCAGACTTCAAGCGCTTGTGGATCTGTTCGATGGCATAAAGCTCTCGCAGGCGCTCTTCGACCGCATCCGCGAGCAGGCTGTCCTGACCCGTCAGCACCAGTAGATTGTTTTTCTCTTGCTGGTAGTCGAAAAAGTTCTGCAACTGGCTGGGCGGCACTTTGCCATCGGGCTTGATCACGATAAGCGTGCGCGGCCCGCTGAGCCGAAGTTCATCCAGCTTCGGCAGTACCTGAACATCCTGATACGCAATCTTGCGTTCAGGTTGCAGGATGCCGGTCAGCCGGTTGATGAGCGCCTGGTCGATCTTTGGCTGCGGTACTTCCTTGGCGTTGCGCTCGATCTGGCGCGACAGATTCTCGGTTTCTTTGATAAAGAAACGCTGTTCCTCGCGGTGCAGGTACCAGGCCGACTCGCGCAAGCGTTGCAGCGTCTGCAGGAACTCGTCCGGCTTCCGCTGAGGTGCTGCGAGGAACTCGATCAGCTCGCTTTCCGACAAGCCGATTCGACCGCCCACGGCACGGGAAAGGCTGGAGGCCAAGAGCAAGGTCATGAGCTGCTGCGCGGCGTCGCCTCCGAGTTCGTCATCGACGTGCTCGGCGATGGCATTGCCGCTGTCAGCGATGTCACGTGTCACCGCGGGGATCAATTTCGGCGCGATGCGCTCGATTTCGTCCTTGACTTGCTCGTCGTTGAGATTGAGGTGTTGGGTGCCGATGAGGAAGACGTCATCGGTTTCGCGGTCTTCAACGCTCTTGAGGACGCGCGCCGTAAACTGCATCAGGCCACGGGTCTGCCGAAAACCCTCATTCTCCTTGAACAGCGCGACAAGGTGCTTGAAAGATGGATGGAACGGATAGGTCTCGCGGACTTGCTCGGCAATCTGTTCGATGCTGCTGGCGACGATGTAACCGCCGTCCTCGGCCTTCTTGATCTGCTGGGCGTACTCCTCCGCGACGTCGGCGATGACACGCTCGTCGGGCAGCTCGTCGATGAGCCGCTTCTTCAGAATCTCGTAGATCTCATTGCCAGCCAGTTGTACCGGGGTGATGGTCATCGCCTGCCGGCGCGTCTCCTGCTGCAAGTTGGAAACCGCCTCGCGCAGTGCCTTGGTCTGGGCGCCGTAGCTACCAGACAGATTGGCGATGACGATGGCGCAGTTGGGTAGCTCCAGCGCGGCGCTCATCAGGCTGGAGAGGCTGTACACCACCATGTTGGCAAGCGTGCCTTGGCCGAAAACCTGGGTGCTGGCGTTGTCGAGATAAGGCGGCAGTTCGTCCAGGAGAATCAGTGTCGGCTTGTCGCCGAGGATCTCTTTCCACTTGCGCTGATCGACTGCCTTTGGACCGTTCACCCAGTAGGGCTTGATGGCCTCTTCGGCGCCGAGTTGGCTGGCGATCTCGCCCCAGATGTAGTTGTCCGGGTTGTTGCGCCCGTTGAATGCGGCGATGCGAGCCTGACCGAAGTCGATTCGGTCTATCAGGTCTTCCGGCAACTCCTCCGGACGCAGATGCGGGTGCCGGGCCAGCAGCCCGAGCGCGATCATCATGTGCGTCTTACCGCCACCCATGGCCTGGGTCAGCTCGAACACCGCCTGATCCGACTTACCAGACAGTCGCAAAAGCCCTTCGCGGAAGAGCTGTTCCATGCCGTGAGTGACATAGTTTCGCGAGAAGAACTCGCGGCCGTCACCCTCGTCATTGATAAGCTCTGCCAGGTTTTCGATACCTTGACTCATCCGGTAGTCCCGGATGATCGGGTTGAAGCGGCAGGCCTGCCTGACCGTCTTGATCATGAGCGCACTCCGTCGTTGTTTTTGGCTTCCGCGGAGAGCGGGACCTCGATGCCGCGCTGCTCGCAGTAGTCGCGAATCATCACCTCCACCATATTGGCGATGGATCGATGCTCCAAACTTGCGGCAGCGCGCAACGCTTCCTTGATCCCAGGATCGATTCGGAAGGTCAGCGTGGCGGTCTTGCTTGCGGCCATAGCCTCTCCAGGAACCACTGCAAATGTACTGCAATGTACAGTAGGCAAGTCTGATGCACAACACAAAGCTGCCAATGGCGTGCTTTCTGCTGAGAGCAGACCGCCTCCGAACGGGTGAGGCCATTTGCGGTAGCGCCAGCCACCTCCTGCTCCGATAGCGCCCGTCGACCACAGAAAATTCCGGTGCACCACCAGTTCCGATTGTTTGCGGCACACCCCGGCCTCACGCCGCAGCATCCCGCCATCCAGACGACTGCGGAACGGCGTGATGACACCCCTTGGCAACCCGACGACCCCCTACCGCCGCCTGCCGGCCCTGACCTTGGCGTTGACCATCGCTCTGGCCGGCGCATCGCCCGCATCGGCCGGCGATGTCACCACTGAACACGAGCAACTGGCCGCCCTCGCGCGCCAGCTCGACCTGATCGACCGACTGGCCGAGCACGCCGCCAACACCGCGCCGCAGGCGCGCGCCCGCTACCACTTCGACTACGCCCGGCTGCGCGCCGACCTGAAGCGCGTGCGCACCGGCGTGCAGGACTTCCTCGTGCCCCAGCGCGCCCAGCCGCGCGATCCCGTGCCGCTGGCCGGCGACTACCTGCGCCGCGACGAACAGGCGGAGCCCTCGCCATGACCGCCGAGCAGATCGCCGCCTTCCAGGCCAACGGCGGCTTTGCGCCCTCGGCTGTGTCCGTCGTGGTGCTCGGCTTCGTGTTCGCGGTGCTCCTGTTGTGGGGCGTGTGGGCCATGCGCACGGCCTACGTGGGCTGGGCCGAGAACCGCATCAACCAACGTCAGTTCCTGGGCGTCTGCATCCGCTTCGTCGCGATGTACCTGGTGCTGACCTTCTTCCTCCTCTCCTGACCACCACGAAGGGCCATCGATCATGCATACGCCTCCGACTACCTCTCGCGTTCCCTCGCGCATCGCCGCGCTGCTGGCACCACTGGCGCTCCTGGGGCTGCCGCCATCCGCGTTCGCGCAGGGCCTGCCGACCATGGAAGACCCCTCCCGCGGCCAGGGCAGCGGCCTCATGCAGACGCTGCAGAACTACGGCTACGACATCGTGATGCTGATCGCGCTGCTCGTGGTCGCCTCGATGTTCGTCGGCGTCTGCTACCACGCCTACACCCGCTACTCCGAGATTCACACGGGTCGCGCCACCTGGGGCCAGTTCGGGCTGACCGTCGCCGTGGGTGCGATCCTGTTGGTGGTCGGCATCTGGCTGCTGACCAAAGCCACCGGCGTGCTGTAAGGGCTGCGCGCGATGGCCACCCCCGCGGAGACAGCGCGCGACGCGCTGGTGACGTTCCTGCCGCACCGGTTGAATCGCCAGCCGGTGGTCGTGCGCGGACTGACCGCCGATGAGCTGTGGATCTGCGCCGGCCTGTCGGCCGCCGCCGGGCTGGTGCTCGGTATGCCATTGGCCTGGCTGACGCGCAGCATCGCCATGGTGCCCACGCTGATCGTCGCGGGCATCGCGCTCGGCGTCTTCGTCGGCGGTGGCTTCCTGCGCAGCCAGAAGCGCGGCCGTCCTGACACCTGGCTGTACCGGCAGCTTCAGTGGCGGCTGACCTTGCGCTACCCGGCGCTCGCCGCTCACCTGGGCGGGTGCCGTCTGGTCACCCGCACCGGCTGGTGGAGCACGCGGCGCACGGCCGATCGGGGTGCGGCATGAGCCGTTTCAGGAATGAGGTCGCGCACCTGCAGGCACACGTGAAGACGCTGCGCCTGGGCGGCGCGGCGCTGTTCGTGGTGGCGCTGCTGCTCGGTTTCGGCTGGTGGAGCGCGCCGCGCGATCTGACCATCCACGTGCCGCCCGACCTGCGCTCGGGCAGCGTGCGCAAGTGGTGGGACGTGCCGCCCGAGAGCGTGTACGCGTTCAGCTTCTACATCTGGCAGCAAGTGCAGCGCTGGCCCACCAACGGCGAGACCGACTACCCGCGCAACCTGCACGCGCTGTCGGCCTACCTCACGCCGAGCTGCCGGGCCTTCCTGCAACAGGACTACGAGTACCGTCGCTCGAGCGGCGAGCTGCGGCAGCGCGTGCGTGGCATCTACGAGATTCCCGGCCGCGGCTATGGCGACAGCCCCAGCACGCGCGTCAAGGCGGTCTCCGACCGCGACTGGATCGTCACGCTGGACGTGAGCGCCGACGAGTACCACGGCTCCGAGCAGGTCAAGCGTGCCCTGGTGCGCTACGCCCTCAAGGTGGTGCGCATGGACGTCGATCCCGAGCGCAACCCCTTCGGCCTGGCGCTGGACTGCCATGCCAGCGCGCCTCAGCGCATCGAGACGTCGCCGACGCCCGGCGCCGCAGCCGGCCACTCGCAGGGAGACTCCCCATGAAACGCCATGCCCTGTCGGCCTTGGCCGGCGTCTTGCTGTGGCTCGCGCTCGCGCCGGCCCAGGCTGTGGAAATCCTGCGCTGGGAGCGCCTGCCGCTGGCGGTGCCGCTGGTGGTCGGCCAGGAGCGGGTGATCTTCATCGACCGCAACGTGCGTGTCGGCGTACCGGACAGCGCGGCCGCGCACCTGCGGGTGCAGAGCGCGGGTGGTGCGATCTACCTGCGGGCGAGCGAGCCGCTGCCGCCGACGCGGCTGCAGTTGCAGGACGTGGAGTCCGGCGCGCTGATTCTCCTCGACATCGCCGCCGAACCAGCGCAGGACGGACAGCCGCCGCTGGAGCCGGTGCGCATCGTGGACGCGCAGCAGTCGCCCGCCACGCGCTACGGCGGCGAGACGGCCAACGCCACGGAAGCCGCCGCGCCGGATCGGCGAGTGCGCAAGCGCGAAACACCCGTCCCGGTCGTGCTGACACGCTACGCCGCGCAGAACCTGTACGCGCCGCTGCGTACCGTCGAGCCGGTCGCCGGGATCGGCCGCGTGAACCTGCGCCGCGACCTCCCGCTGGACACCCTGCTGCCGACGCTGCCGGTGCAGGCGCGGGCCTTGGCTGCCTGGCGGCTCGAAGACCAGTGGGTGACGGCGGTGCGGCTCACCAACACGGCGGCGCGCTGGCTGGACCTCGATCCGCGTGCGCTGCAGGGCAATTTCGTGGCGGCCACCTTCCAGCACCCGAACCTGGGGCCGGCCGGCCAGGCGTCCGACACCACCGTGGTCTACCTGGTCACGCGCGGCCGCGGTCTGGCCGAGGCGCTGCTGCCCAGGCTGAGCCCCATCGACGCCAGCGTGAACCTGCCGCCGTCCGGTGCCGCCGGCACGGCAGGAGGAGCGTCCGATGAAAAGTAACCCGCTGCTCAAGTGGCTGCTGATCCCCGTGATCCTGCTGCTGGTGTTCGTCGGCATCAAGCTGTTCTCCGGCCCCGCCGGCCAGCGGCCCGCTCTGTCGGGCACGGCCGACCCGCTCACGCCCGAGGAGATGAAGGCCCTGGGCATCGAGGGCGACACGCCGCGCGACACGGTGGCCACGCTGGTCGCGCAGGTGAAGCAGTTGCGCACCGAGCTGCAGACCGCACTGGGCGACAACCGGCAGCAGAAGGCCGAGAACGAGCGCCTGCGCACCCGCGAGAGCGCGATCGACCAGCGCATCCAGACCGCGCTCGAAAGCGAACGCAGCCGCTTGCAGCAGGAACGCGAGCAGGTGGCGAGCGAGAAGCAGCAGACGCAGGGGCTGCTGCAGGATCTGCAGCAACGGCTCGATGGCCTCTCCGGCAAAGGCGGCCAGGTCGACCTGCCCGTCGGGCTGGGCCTGGAAGAAGGCGACGGCAAGCGCTTCGGCAACCATGACGGCAGCGGCGCAGGCAACGGCACACACTGGGTCGAACCGGGCGATGCCAAGACCGATGCCCGCAACAGCAGCAAGGAACCGAGCTTTCCGCTGAGCTTCGGCCCGGCGCAGAAAACCCTGTCGGCCGCCGTGGAGTCCGTCGCCGATGCCGGCGGGCGTGCGGTGGTCGGCGCCGTGGGCGCGACCACGACGCCGTTCTACACGGTGCCGCGCAATGCAACGCTGATGGGATCGGTGGCGATGACGGCGCTGATCGGCCGCGTGCCCATCGATGGCACGGTCAATGACCCGTACCCCTTCAAGGTGCTGATCGGCCCGGACAACCTGACGGCAAACGGCATCGACATCCCCGACGTGGCCGGTGCCGTGGTCAGCGGCACGGCCTCGGGGGATTGGACGCTTTCGTGCGTGCGCGGGCAAATCCGTTCGGTCACTTTCGTGTTCCACGACGGCACCATCCGCACCGTGCCCGAGGACGGCAACCGGGACCAGCGCGGCGGGCAAGCCAACGGCACGACCCAGGACGGCCTGGGCTGGATCAGCGATCCCTACGGCATTCCCTGCGTCAGCGGCGAGCGGCGCAGCAACGCGCAGCAGTACCTCGGCAGCCAGGCGTTGATCACCGCGGCCGGCGCGGGCGCGGCCTCGCTCATCAAATCCGACAACGGCAGCGTCGCCGTGGTCGCCAACAGCAACGGCTCGCTCGGCACGGTCGGCATCGGCGGCAACGAAGCGATGGGCCGCATCCTGGCCGGTGGCGTGCGCGACATGGCCGATTGGGTCAACAAGTTGTATGGCCAGGCCTTCGCGGCCGTCTACGTGCAGCCCGGCGCCAGGGTCGCCGTGCATCTGGAGCAGCCGCTCCACATCGACCACGACGCCCAGGGGCGTCGGGTGAACCACCGCATCGGAGAAGCCCATGCCTCGGACCTGGATTGACGCGGCTGCCGTGCTGCTGGCGGCCGTCTTGCTCGGCGGGTGCGCGACCAGCAAGGAGAAGCTGCTGCCCCACGGCCACAACACCATGCTCGACATCTGGCAGCAGGAGACCGGCGGCGGCGAAGGCGGCGGCCCCATCGCACGGCAACTGCTCGACGCACGCCAGGGCCTGCGCCGGCCGCTGACCGAAGCCGACGTGCAGGCCGCGCCCGCCGTGCAGGCGGCCTACACGCGCACCGCAGCCAACGAAATCTACCGGCAGTTTCATCGCCTGCCGAACCCCGACCTGGTGATGTACGTGTTCCCGCATCTGGCCGGCAGCGACCCGGTGCCGGTGCCCGGTTACAGCACCGTGTTCCCCTTGTACCAGCGGGTGCAGTACGCGATGCCCGGCGAGCGGGTGGAGGACTATTGATGGCCTGGTCGCTGCCATGGCCGCGCAAGGGGGCCGCTCCTCCGGCGGGTGGCGCGCAGGCGGCGGACGATGCCTGGGCGCAGCATGTCGCGACGCTGGCCGCGCAGGGCATACCCGAGCCCGGCGGCGCGCTCGCAGGCCAGCGCCGGCCCGCGACCCAGGCCGACCACGATGCGCTCTACACCGTCGCGCCGTCGTTTGCGGACATGCTGCCGTGGGTCGAGTACCTGCCGGGCTCGAAGGCCATGCTGCTCGAAGACGGGCAGTCGGTGGCCGCGTTCTTCGAGCTGCTGCCGGTGGGCACTGAAGGCCGCGAGCTGGCCTGGCTGTGGCAGGCCCGCGATGCGCTGGAGAACGCCCTGCAGGACTCTTTCGACGAACTCGATGAGAACCCCTGGGTGGTGCAGCTCTACGCCCAGGATGAAGCCGATTGGAACCCCTACCTGAGCAACTTGGCGGGCTACGTGCAGCCGCGTGCGCGGGGCAGCGCGTTCAGCGAGTTCTACCAGCGCTTCTTTGCCCACCACCTGCGCGCCATCGCCAAGCCGGGCGGGCTGTTCGAGGACACCACCGTCACCCGCCTGCCGTGGCGCGGCCAGGTGCGGCGCGTGCGCATGGTGGTCTACCGCCGCACGCCCACGGCCGCGGCCACGCGGCGCGGCCACGCGGCGCGGCCAGTCGCCCGAGCAGGCGCTGACCACGATCTGCGACCGCCTGGTGGGCGGGCTGGCGAATGCCGGCGTGAAGGCCCGGCGCCTCGGCGCGGCGGACATCCACGCCTGGCTGCTGCGCTGGTTCAACCCGCATCCGACCCTGTTCGGCCCGAGCGCCGAAGACCGCGAGCGCTTCTATGCGCTGACCCGCTACCCCGACGAGCCCGAGGAGGGCGAAGTCGAACTCGCCAGCGGCACCGACTTCGCGCAGCGGCTGTTCTTCGGCCCGCCGCGCTCGGATGTCGAGCAGGGCCTGTGGTTCTTCGATGGGCTCCCGCATCGCGTCATCGTGATGGATCGCCTGCGCACGCCGCCGGCGACCGGACACCTGACGGGTGAGACGCGCAAGGGCGGCGACGCCATGAACGCGCTGTTCGACCAGATGCCGGAAGACACGGTGATGTGCCTGACCGTGGTGGCGACACCGCAGGACGTGCTGGAAAGCCATCTCAATCACCTCGCCAAGAAGGCCGTCGGCGAAACCCTGGCCTCCGAACAGACGCGCGCGGACGTGCAGCAGGCCCGCGGCCTGATCGGCAGCGCGCACAAGCTCTACCGCGGCGCGCTGGCGTTCTACCTGCGTGGTCGAGATCAGGCCCAACTCGACGCGCGCGGCCTGCAGCTCGTCAATGTGATGCTCAACGCGGGCCTGCAGCCGGTGCGCGAGGAAGACGAGGTGGCGCCGCTGAACAGCTACTTGCGCTGGCTGCCCTGCGTCTACGACCCGGCCGCCGACAAGCGCGGGTGGTACACGCAGCTCATGTTCGCGCAGCACGCCGCGAACCTGGCGCCGGTCTGGGGCCGCAGCCAGGGCACAGGCCACCCCGGCATCACCTTCTTCAACCGCGGCGGCGGCACGATCAGCTTCGACCCACTGAACCGGCTCGACCGGCAGATGAATGCGCATCTGTTCTTGTTCGGTCCCACGGGTTCGGGCAAATCCGCGACCCTCAACAACCTGCTCAACCAGGTCACCGCCATCTACCGGCCGCGGCTGTTCATCGTCGAAGCGGGCAACTCGTTCGGGCTGTTCGGCGACTTCGCCGCGCGCCTTGGGCTCAGCGTCAACCGCGTGAAGCTCGCACCAGGCTCGGGCGTCAGCCTGGCCCCGTTTGCCGATGCCTGGCGCCTGGTCGATACGCCGGGCCAAGTGCAGACGCTCGACGCCGACGCGCTCGACGAGGACCGCGCCGAAACTGCTGCGGCGATGGAAGGCGACGAGCAGCGCGACGTGCTCGGCGAGTTGGAGATCACGGCGCGGCTGATGATCACGGGCGGTGAAGAGCGCGAGGAAGCGCGCATGACGCGCGCCGACCGCAGCCTGATCCGCCAGTGCATCCTCGACGCGGCGCGGCGCTGCGTGGCCGAGCAACGCACGGTGCTCACGCGCGACGTGCGCGACGCGCTGCGCGAGCGCAGCCGCGATGCCACGCTGCCGGAGACGCGGCGGGCGCGGCTGCAGGAGATGGCGGACGTCATGGATATGTTTTGCCAGGGCGTGGACGGTGAGATGTTTGACCGTCCGGGAACGCCGTGGCCCGAGGCGGACATCACCATTGTCGATCTGGCGACCTTCGCCCGCGAGGGCTACAACGCGCAGCTCTCCATTGCCTACATCTCGCTGATCAACACGGTGAACAACATCGCCGAGCGGGACCAGTACCTGGGCCGACCCATCGTCAACGTGACGGACGAAGGCCACATCATCACCAAGAATCCGCTGCTCTCGCCGTACATCGTCAAGATCACCAAGATGTGGCGCAAGCTCGGTGCCTGGTTCTGGCTGGCCACGCAAAACCTCGACGACTTGCCCAAAGCCGCCGAGCCCATGCTCAACATGATCGAGTGGTGGATCTGCCTGTCGATGCCGCCGGACGAGGTGGAGAAGGTCGCGCGCTTCCGCGAACTCAACGCTTCGCAGAAGGCGCTGATGCTGTCGGCGCGCAAGCAGGCCGGCGCCTTCTCGGAGGGCGTCATCCTCTCCAAGAGCATGGAAGTGCTGTTCCGCGCCGTGCCGCCCAGCCTCTACCTGGCGATGGCGATGACCGAACCGGAGGAGAAGGCCGAGCGCTACCAGCTCATGCAACAGCATGGCATCAACGAACTGGATGCCGCCTTCCGCGTGGCCGAGAAGATCGATCGTGCGCGGGGCATCGAGCCGCTGGCGCTGGATGCATTGGCCTGAAGGAGGAACACCATGCGCCTGCCTTCGTTCACTCGACGCCATACCCTGATCGCGCTGCTGGTCGCGGCGGTGGGCGCCACCGGGTGGTTGCTCCTGCGCACGCCCGATGCGGCCCCGGAGTTCATGCATCCGATCACGACCGTGCCTGAGCCACCGAAGCCGGCCGGGCCGCCGTGGCTGTACGGCCGCAGCGATGCCCGCTTCACGGTGGTCGGTTACGCCGACCTGGAGTGCCCGTACTGCCAGGCGTACTTCCAGACGCTCCAGCGCTGGATCGATGCCCATCCCGAGGTGAACTGGCAGTGGCACCACCTGCCGCTGTCCATGCACGAGCCGGCCGCGACTGCCGGGGCACGCCTGGCCGAGTGCGCGGGCGAGGTGGGCGGGCATGCCGCGTTCTGGCAGGCGGTGGCCTGGCTCTACGCGCACACCCGCGGCGACGGCCAGGGCCTGCCGGCGGGCCTGCGCTATCCCGACCTCACGCCAACCCTGCAGCAGTGCCTCGACAGCGAGCGGCCCGACGCCGTGATCCGCGCCCAGGCCGCGGAGGCGGCACGACAGAGCATTGCCGCCACGCCGGCCCTGCTACTGCGCGATCGCGACACTGGCAAGACCCTCCTGCTGCACGGCCCCATGGACGGCGACGCCTTGCTCTCGGCGCTCGACCTGCTGGCTGCCGGCGACACGGCGAGCGCCGAGTCCTCACATCCCCCAGACATGCCCGCCAGCGTCGCTGGCGACATGCCCAGGTAGCCATCGATCTTCAAGGCTACGGCGCGGCTTGTCCGCGTTGATCGAAACCCGTTCGCATCGCATCCCTTGACGCGAACAGCCACTGCATCCGCGGTGGTGGATGCCCGCTCGTCACCTGTTCCATCCCCATCGTCCCCAGGAGGGTTTGCCCTCCTGGGGCAGGCGCCCTCCGATTTCATCCATTGGAGGTTCGCCATGTCTTTTGTCATCGCCGACTCCCACCCGGAGTCGCTCACCCTGATCGCCGCCCAGCACGAAGACTGGATCATCCGGCAGGCCATCACCCTGCTGGAGAACCGCGTGTTCAAGGCCGGTCCGGCGCTGGGCAGTCCCGCCGCCGTGCGCGACTACCTGCGCCTGAAACTGGTCGCGGAGCCGAACGAAATCTTCGCCGTCGTGTTTCTCGACAACCAGCACCAGGTGCTCGCCTTTGAGCCGCTGTTCAAGGGCACGGTCGACCAGACTTCGGTTTATCCGAGGGTGGTTGTCCAGCGTGCGCTGACGCTCAACGCCTCGGCGCTGATCCTGGCGCATCAGCACCCCTCGGGGAACACCGAGCCCTCGGCCGCTGATCGTGCGATCACCGAGCGGCTGAAGAGCGCCCTGGCCACCGTCGATGTCCGGGTGCTGGATCACTTCATCGTCGGCAAGGGAACGCCGTATTCGTTCGCCGAGCACGGCCTGCTGTAGCCGCGTCCTTCCACCGCGCCGCAACGGTGCTCGTCTGTTGTCCGCCACGGGAGCCTTCGGCTCCCGTTCTCTTTGGGCGCCGGCCTGCAGGAAATCGGAGCCGGCCGGTGTCGGTTTCTTTGTCGCTCACGGGCTGGCCTTGCGCTCGACTACAGGCTGCATCGACTCCGCGGAGGCGCGACATGCCGGCTCTTTCCCTCAACCTTCCCGCCGCCTCACGGCGCCCTCTGGCCGCCGTGCTGTGCCTGGCGCTGCTCGCGCCGGTCGCGGTGGCGGCGGACGTGCTCGTCGTCACCGACAGCCGTCATCCGGTGCAGGCCCCGGCCGGCGTGCGCGTCATCGAGCTGGACCAGCCGGCGCACATCGAGGCCGAACTCACGGCGCGCCTGCCCGCTGACCCAGCCCAGGCGGAGGCCCTGGTACGGCAGCGGCTGCTCGATGGCGGCGCCGACCTGCAGCGCCGCATCGGCCAGGCCTACCAGGGCGTCGCCGATGCCTGGGGACTGGGCATCGTCAAGATCCCTGCCGTGGTGGTCGATCGGCGCTACGTGGTCTACGGCGAGCCCGACATGGCCCGCGCCGTCGCGCGCATCGATGCCTACCGGAGCGCACGGCCATGAGCCGCCTGATGACTTCCCGGCGCCTGCGCGCCATCGTCGCCTCGCTGATGCTGGGCGCGGCCACCTCGGCGTTCGCCCTGAACACCGCCACCATCGTCTCGTCGGCGTTGTCGCCCGACTGCCTGGAGTACCGCGTCGTCGGCATCTGCTACTGGCTGTACTGCACGCCGTTCGGCTGTTCGGTGCGCACCTCGGTGAAGGTACGCCACTACGTGCCCGATGCCGTCGTGTCGAGCTACAGCAACACGGGCGAGAACCCCTGGCTGGAAGTGCGGGCGATGAGCATGCCGAATCCGACCGCCAAGGCCGGCGGCGACGGCACCACCAACCACGACAACGAGAACAACCTGGCGAAGTTCAAGAACGCTGACGTGATCGGCCACCCCGCCGGCCTGGTGTTCAGCCAGTTCGCCGCCGCCTCCGGCTACTCCTGCGAGGGTGCGGGCACGGCCTTCATGCCCTACCTGCTGAGCACGCTCGATACCATCGCCTGGCGCTACAACATCCCCGAAGCGTTCTATCCCGAAGCGCTGATTCCCGGACGGCGCGAGATCGGCACGCGCGCAGGCCTGAACCTGTGGGGCAACGTCTATCCGCGCGGCGGCTTCCTGCACCAGACCGATGACTACAAGAGTGGTGCCGTGGTCGCGCAGCGGGCGGGCGACATCGTGACGCGCCGCAACCAGGTCCACGTTTATCAGCCGCTGCTGGCCAACGCGCGCTCCGGCTACTGGCCGGCCGGCGCGCTGATGGAGACCGACGCCTCGACGGGCAAGTGGCAGGAGCTGACGCCCACGCTCTCGAACAGTTGCGTGGTCTTCCCGCACAGCCGCACCCGCGTGCAGGCCCAGCAAGGCGACTACGCCTGGGCCTTGTGGCGGCCGTACTCCTGCTGCCGGCGCCGTGGCCAGGTCTTCCTAGGCAGCGTCGATTTCATGTGAGGAACCCACGATGAACGCCTCCCTCCCTGACTTCCTGCGCCGCGCGAAGTCGCACCTGCGGGCCATGCTGCTCGTGGCGGCCATCACGCTGGCCGTCGGCGCCGCCTGGGCCCAGACCCGCATCGACCCCAATGGCGTGAACGTCAGCGGCAGCGTGATCGGCGACGACGTGCTCTACAGCATCGGCGGTGGCCGCGCCGTGTCCATGGGCGGTGCGGGAAACATGCAGAGCATCGGTGTCGGCATCGGCTGGAACAGCAACCTCATCTGCGGCGACATGAGCATCACCACGACGCTGCAGAACCAGTTGAACGGCATCACCAACGGCTTCCAGACGATCATGTCGAACGTGATCCAGAACGCTACTGCCGCGGTGGCGTCGCTGCCAGCGCTGATCATCCAGCGCGCAGATCCCGGGCTCTACAACCTGCTCACCAACGGCATCCTGCAGGCGCGGCTGGACTTCGACCGCTCCAAGATGACCTGCCGTGCGATCGCCGAGCGGATGGCCGACATGGCCGGCGGCCAAGCCGGCTGGAACCAGCTCGCCGAGGGCCTGGCGCTGCGCGATGCGGTCGCCAGCACCGATGCCGTATCCGCCATCGAGCAGGCCGAGACCAACCGGGGCAACAACGGCGTGCCCTGGGTTGGCGGCAGCAATGCCGGCGGCAACGGCCAAAGCTCGATCAAGGTGGTGGGCGACGTGACGCGTGCGGGCTACAACCTGCTCAACGGCCGCAGCGTCGGCGATACGTCGCCGATTGCGTCCAGCGCCTGCGGCAACCGCCTGACCTGCCAGACCTGGGCATCGCCGCAGGCGGCCTCGGCCTGGGCGATCCGCGTGCTGGGCGAGCGTGAGCAGCGCACCTGCGAGAGCTGCACCAAGACGCAGACCACCCCAGGCGTCGGGCTTACGCCGATGATCCAGGAAGAGTACGAAACCAAGCTGCAGGTGCTGCAAGAGCTGGTGACAGGGGCGCGGCCGACGACGCCGGCCCATCTCGAAGCCGCCGGCAGCAGCTCGCTGCCGATCACCCGTGGCGTGATCGAAGCGCTGCGCGACGAGCCCGATCAGGACGTGCTGGGCCGGCGCCTCGCATCCGAGGCCGCACTGTCGAGCGTGCTGGAGAAAGCCTTGCTGCTGCAGCGCACGCTGCTGACGGGCAAGAAGGAGCCCAACGTCGCAGCCAACGAGCTGGCCGTGCAGGCGGTCGATCAGGAGAACGCCGCGCTGGAGCAGGAGATCAACAACCTCAAGACCGAGCTGGAGCTGCGGCGCACGCTGGCCGGCAACTCGGCGATGGCGATCATCCAGCGCCACAGCACCCGCGCCGCCGGTTCGCGCGGTGTCTTCGAGGGCGACACCACGCGCGACCGGCTGCGGGAGATCGAGAAACCGCGGAGCGGCACGCCATGAGCCGGCTGGCCTGGCTGCGGCTACCGTGGCTGTTCAATCGTCGCGTTGGGATCGCGTTGCTGTGGACCTTGCTGGTGGTCGGTATCGCCATCGCGGTGAACGTCGCCGGCATCCACGTGGTCGGCGGCGTCGATGGCTGGGAGAACTGGTTGAGGGCGCATGCCGGCCACTTCTTCCTGTGGCGGCTTCTGATCTATGCAGCTACAGCCTACGGCTGGTGGTGGATGCGCGGGCGCCTGCGGCAACGTGAACCGACGGCCGAGGCGCATCAGCGCCTGCGGCGCACGGAGATCGCGGCCGTGACAGCCCTCGTGCTGCTGGAAGGCAGCCAGTTGCTGCGGCACGGCTGAGACCGGGAGACGGGCATGACGCTCTACACGACGGACTATCTGGAGTACTACCTCACGCTGGTGGCCTGGATCGTCAACAACGGCATCTGGAACCTGCTGGTGGCCAGCGGCGTGTTCGCGCTGCCGTTCGTTGTCATCGTCATCCACGAATGGCTCCGGGCGCGCGCAGAAGGCGCGGACGAAGGCAACAAGGGCGTGCTGTCCTCGCTGCGCATCGAGAACCGCGTATGGGTGGCCATCGTGGTGATCCTGTTCGCCGGCATCCCGTTCATTCCGGTCGACCTCAGCATCATCCGCTTCGATACGACCCGCTCCGCACAATGCCAGGTCAATGTCCCGCAGCCCCAGGACACGGGCTGGTCCAACGCCTACACCACGCTCAACAACCAGAGCGCGCTCGTGCCGGTGTGGTGGTTTGCCATGCACGCGCTGTCGAAGGCTGTGACGGGCGCGGCGGTTGCGGCGATTCCCTGCGGCACGGACCTGCGGCAGATGCGGATGGATGTGGATGCCACGCGCATCGACGACCCGGTGCTGGCCCAGGAGGTCGCAGACTTCACACACGACTGCTACGGACCTTCGCGCGCCAAGCTGTTCATGAACCGGCCGACGCTCACCGAGGAGCAGATGAACGACGTGACCTGGATCGGGTCGATCTACTTCCTCAACACGCCGGGCTTCTACGACACCTACCGCTCGAAGACGCCACGCATCGCCTGGCCCTATGACGCCACGCGCGATGCGGGGCTGGCTCAGGTGGACAGCGGCGGCGGCTATCCGTCCTGCCGGCAGTGGTGGGCCGATGGTGGCCAGGGGTTGCGCAGCCGGCTGCTGGCACAGGTCGACCCGGACCTGCTGACCCGCATCGGCCGCTGGGCGGGCTTCCTGTCGCAGAGCGAGGTCAATGATTCGGTGATCCGCGCCGTGGTCTCACCGCGACAGCAGAAGATGAACCAGGGCGCGGTCTACACCGACTACGGTGGGCAGATCGACAAGACCTTGCCGAACATCGTTACGCGCGGCGCGAGCGACCTGGGGCTGACCGTGGGCTCGCTGGCCTTCTTCCCGGCGATGGACGTGGTGCGCCAGGCGCTGCCGATGGTGCTGACGATGCTCAAGATGGCGCTCGTCATCTGCATCCCGTTGGTGCTCTTGGTGGGCACCTACGATCTCAAGACGACGGTGACGGTGAGCTGCGTGAAGTTCGCGCTGTTCTTCGTGGACTTCTGGTTCCAGCTCGCGCGCTGGATCGACAGCACGATTCTGGATGCGCTCTACGGCTGGGGATTCGGTGCGAACCGGCCGCACAGCAACTTCGATCCGCTGATCGGCTTGAACAACGCCTTTGGCGACATGCTGCTGAACTTCGTCATGGCGATGATGTTCATCGTGCTGCCGACGTTTTGGGTGATGGCATTGGCCTGGGCTGGCGTCCGCACGGGAAATATCGTGCAGGGGTTGTCCACCGCCACCTCGGACGCCAAAGGCGCTGGGGGGCGTGGTGCTGGCATGGCAATGAGCGCCGTATCGAAGAAGTGACCGCCGTTCAGTCGTCGTCGGTCACATGCGGGTCGATGCGCCAGTCGCTCTTGTCATAAAGCCCGAAGCCGTTGGGGCCTTCCCTCCACTCGGGTTGCGGTTCCTCTTGATCAGGGTCGTCGTGCTGCACGAGCCATGCAGCAGTCACCGCAAAGGCAAGCAGCAGGACCAGCCAGAACGCGGAGTAGAGCAGCGCACCGAGCACGGCGAGCTTGATGATCCAGAGCGCCGCCGTGGTCGCGCCTGCGGGCACCCCGCGCGTCATCAGCCAGCCGGCGACACGCTGCTCGCGGCGCAGGTATCCACGCCAGGCACGGCCAGTCCCCCGGCCCAGCCGGTGGCTCCAGCGCCCGTTGTGCGTGTTGGTGGTCATGCTCATGTGCCTCGGTTTCAGTGGCGCCTCACCTCATGGAGCGCCGGTTGGGGCCTGCCCTCCAGCATAGACCGCAATCAGAAGGGCGGGTTGCGGCTGGCAGAGCCGGGTTGGCTTGGGCCACAGAGTGATTAGATTCGGCATTAAAAATCAAGCCATATGCTACTTTCCATTCGCGTTCCTGCGATAGCTCTAGGGTCTGATTGGATTCCGTGTTATTTTTATAGCATGGATGGAAACTCCAGGCACCAGATAATCAAGCGGCTGCAGGCGGGGCTCCCCCGCGGGGCGCCGTTCGACCTTGCGACCCTGAGCCAGTTCGGGGTGTCGCCACAGCTCGCCGCCCACTATGCCGACGGCGGGTGGCTCGTGCGCCTGGCCCATGGCGTCTATGCCTTCCCGAACGATGAGTTCGGGGTCTACGGCGCGCTGAAGTTCCTGCAACAGCGCGTGCCCGGCCTGCACGTCGGCGGCAAGAGCGCCCTGGCCCTGCAGGGCGTGCGGCACAACCTGGGAAGCCGGGAGGCGCTGGTGCTGTGGGGCGACGGTCGCTTCGCGTTGCCGGCCTGGTTCACTTCGCGCTTTCCGGCCCGCTATGTCCACGCCCGCCTGTTCGACTGGCCGGACACGGCGCTGGCCGGCAAGACCCTGACCACGCCGCCGGGCCTGCCTGACCACCTGCGGGCGGCGGTTCCCGAGCGCGCTGTGCTGGAACTGCTGTACGAGGCCGGCGTCAAGCAGAGCCTCGAAGAGGCCCGCAACCTCTTTGATGGACTGCGTTCCCCCCGCAAGGACTTGCTCGGGCAACTGCTGTCCTGCTGCGCCAGCGTGAAGGCTGTGCGCCTGTTCCTCACCTGGGCGCGCGAGACCAGCCTCGTGGATGTCGATGCCCTGCTGGAGCAGTACCCGGTTCGCACCGGCAGCAACACGCGCTGGATGAGCCGGCTCGATGACGGCACCTTGCTGAGCCTGAAACCTCATGGATAAGACCTACGCGGACACCGTTCGCCTGCTGCTGGCCGTCGCGCCCGACGTGTTCGCGAATGGCATCTTCGCCATGAAGGGCGGCACGGCCATCAACCTGTTCGTGCAGGACATGCCACGCCTGTCGGTGGACATCGACGTGGTGTACCTCCCGTGGCAGACGCCGCGTGACGAAGCGCTGCAAGCCATCAACCAGGAGCTGGCCGCCATCGCCACGCGCGTTGCACCACTGGGTGTGCAGACGCGCCTGGTTCGCGCCAAGGACCTGGGGGACACCAAGCTGATCGTCGAGAACGACGTCGGCCAGGTGAAGGTCGAGGTCAATATCGTGTTCCGTGGCAGTGTGCTGCCCGTCGAGCGGCGACCACTGAGCGCCAAGACCCGCGATCTGTTCGGCGTCGAGTTCGAGCTGCCGATCCTGGCGCCGGACGAGCTGTACGCCAGCAAGCTGGTGGCTGCGCTGGATCGACAGCATCCGCGCGATCTGTTCGACGTGTGGCAGCTCTTTGAGTCGGGCGGCATCAGCGATGGCATGGTCGAGTGCTTCGTGGTCTACCTGGCCGGGCACAACCGGCCGCCCCACGAAGTGCTGTTCGGCAACGACAAGGACATCGCCGGCGAGTACGAACGGGCCTTTGTCGGCATGGCCGAAGTGGACTGCCCCTTGGACACGCTGCTGGACGCTCGCGCGCAGTTGCGACGCGAATTGCAGCAACGGCTGACGAAGGCGCACAGGCAGTTCCTGAGCGGCCTGGTACGCGCAGAACCGGACTGGTCGCTGGTGCAATGCCAGCACGCCGCGCAACTGCCGGCACTGCGCTGGAAGCTCAACAACCTGGAGACCTTTCGCAAGAAGCGCCCCAAGGACTTCGCCGCGCAAGCCGCTGCGCTCGATGCCGGCCTGGGCCAGATCTGACGCGGCGACAGAAGTATTCCCCGCTTGCCGGGGTTGCCCCATGCCGCATTGATTGCGGCACGCGACACGCGCCGCCCCTATACCCAAAGGCTTCCGAAAAGGCCGCAAGGGCTGGGAAGGGGCAAGGGAATGGGGCCAAGGGGAAAGGCCCTACCCGAAAAGGCCAAAAGGCACCCCTGAGCAGCCCCTCATCCGAGGTTCGCCATGCTCTCGCTGTTTCGCAAACGGATGCTGCCGGCCTCCGGCGCGCCATCCACTCCCTCCATCGAGACACCCAAAGGGCTGACGCGGCCCGAGTCAGCCGCATCGCTGCTGGCAACACCGCGCCGGCAGAAACTGCTGGAACACATCTGGCAGCGCACCTCGCTGTCGCGTCGCCAGTTCGCCACGCTGTACCTGGCGCCGCTGGAACGCTACGCCGAACTGGTCCAGCAGTTCCCTGCGTCCGAAAGCCACCACCACGCCTATCCGGGCGGCATGCTGGACCACGGCCTCGAAATCACGGCCTATGCGCTCAAGCTGCGGCAGTCGCACCTGCTGCCTGCCGGCGCCACGCCGGAAGCACAGGCCGCCCAAGCCGAAGCGTGGACGGCCGGCACGGCCTACGCCGCACTGCTGCACGATGTCGGCAAGGTCGCCGTGGATCTACATGTCGAGCACGCCGACGGCAGCGTCTGGCACCCTTGGCACGGCCCGTTGCAGCGGCCGTACCGCTTCCGCTACCGCCCCGGCCGCGAATACCGTCTGCACAGTGCGGCGACGGGCCTGCTGTATCGGCAGGTGCTCGATCAGCAAATCTTCGACTGGCTCGTTGGCTATCCCGACCTGTGGGCCGCGCTGTTGTACGTGCTGGCCGGCCAGTACGAGCACGCCGGCATGCTCGGCGAACTGGTCGTGCAGGCCGATCAGGCCTCGGTCGCCCAGGAACTCGGCGGCGATCCCGCGAAAGCGATGACCGCCCCGAAACATGCCCTGCAACGCAAGCTGCTGGATGGGCTGCGTTACCTGCTCAAGGAGGAGTTCAAGCTGAACCAGTCCGGTCCCTCGGACGGCTGGCTGACCCAGGATTCGCTCTGGCTGGTGAGCAAGACGGTCTCGGACAAGCTGCGCGCACACCTGCTGTCGCAGGGCATCGACGGCATTCCGTCGAGCAACACGGCCGTGTTCAACGTGCTGCAGGATCATGGCATCGCTCTGGCCACGCCGGACGGCAAGGCAATCTGGAAGGCCACCGTCACCAGCGATGCCGGCTGGTCGCACAGCTTCACCTTCCTGAAACTCTCGCCCGCGATGATCTGGGAAACGGCCGACCGGCCGGCGCCGTTCGCGGGCCGCGTGCAGGTCGAAGAGGAACAGGCGGAGCCGACGCCGCCGGCGGTGGCCGAGGGGCCGCGCGCGGAAGGCATCGAAGCTGCATCCGCGAGCACGGCGCCGATCGCATCCGCAGCCATGGACACCGGCGTGGCCGCGCTGCTCGACCTGCTGGGCGACACCGCTCTACCCACGGCACCGGAGATCCCGAGTTCCCCTGTTGCCGAGCCCGAGCCGGCCCCTTCGACCGTGCCCCCGCCGCAGGTGAGCCTCGCGCCTTCCCAGGATCGCGCGGAGCCCTCCGGGGCGCACTTCATGGCCTGGCTGCGTCAGAGCATCCAGACGCGCAAGCTCATCATCAACGACGCCAAGGCCCTGGTGCATACCGTCGCCGGTACGACCTACCTCGTCAGCCCCGGCGTGTTCCAGCGCTACGCGCAGGAGTACCTTCAAGTCGCCGCGCTGGCCAAGCAGGAGAAGCTGGAGGGGTGGCAGTGGGTACAGAAGCGCTTCGAGAAGCTGGGACAGCACCGCAAGCAGCCGAGCGGGCTGAACATCTGGACCTGCGAAGTCACGGGGCCGCGCAAGTCGCGCCGGCTGCACGGCTACCTGCTCGTCAGCCCGGATGCGCTGTTCCAGGAGACGCCGCCAGACAACCCATACCTGCGGCTCGTCAACGAGGCCGCAAAGCGCGAAGATTCAGCCCTTGGGGGCAAGGACGACAATCAGGCGTAGGCATGCGACCGCTGTGCGGACCGGCTTCAATCTGCGGATGGGGCCGACTCTGCCAGCTTGGCTTCGGTCAGAGTCATCAAGTGGGCGGAACTGCATTTCAGCGCACGGGCAATCTTGAGGATGAGAGGGAGCGTGGGGACATGCTCGCCGCGCTCGATCTTGCCCATGTGCGACCGTTCGATGCCGGCCATGTGGGCCAGCGTTTCCTGAGCGATGCCCTGGTTGGTTCTTTCTTCCCGCACGGCAGCCCCAAACGCGATGGCTGGTTCCGCTTCGTAGGTAGTGGTGCCGGTGGGGCGGCCCCTTTGGATCGAACGCTTTGGCATTGCCAAGAGCGTCGAACACGGTCACGATTTAAACCACGTTAAACTTAACTTATTCAACGGCTTCGAGATCAGTTGCCACGAGTTCACCGCCTGGGGGGAGCTGGACGTGGAATCGAGTGACATCACCGCCGAAATTCGCATGGCCGTCCTCGGCGAATGGGTGCCTCCGCAGCTCGCCGACGTGCTCGCCCTGCAGCGTGCCGAAGAGCCGGAGACTCATGCCGTCCTGGCCGGATGGACAGATCCCGTTCGAGGCGCGGAGCTGCCGGGCGACGGCTTCGACTTCGCCTTGTCTGCGGTTGCCCGGCAGTGGCCTGGCTGGGTATGCGAGCCGCTGTGGCATGACACGCTGGCGGTCGCCGTGGCCAAGCGCTCCCACCTGCTGGCCTACCGTGAAGTGCCGTGCGGGGAAGTGCTCAAGCAGCCCTTGATCTGCTCGCAGTCCACGACCGATGAACCATGGCGCATGACCGTGCAGCGTGTGTTCGAAAACGCGCTGCAAGAGCGAGAGCAAACGGTGGAGACATTCGATGTGGCGATGACGCTGGTTGCCGCCGGGTACGGGATCGCCATTGCGCCTGCCGCGAGACTGGCGAGCTACCTACGCCGAGGCATCGCCGTGCGGCCGCTGGCCGGCGCACCAACGATCGTGATGGCTTACCTGCTCCGCCGCGATGCTTCCTTGTCGGACACCCAGGCAAGATTCGCCCGCCGCGCGCGCTTGGTGTCCTGACAGACGCGCGGGGATCGCGGTTTCGCCACGATCCCGCATTCCTGCTGCTAGGCGACTCCGACTCGCAGCGGGGTCCATTCGCTTTCCTTCACGGCTGTGCTCACTGCCATGACGAGCTTGTCGAGATTGCTGGCCGTCACGCCCTCCAGTGCCGAACGCCCCCGCAGCATCGAGCGCGGTTGCAGCAGTGCATGGTAGATCTGCCAAGGGTCCGCACCCCTGGTCAGCTTCAGGACGGACTGGATCAGCTCGTGCTTGAGGGGGTCGAGGTGCCAATCCGGCACGCGCTGGCCGCGGTTGCCCACGTTCAACGCCAGCAAGTTGCCCGCCTTGATCTCGTAGCTGATCCACCTGCGGGACTTGCCCGCCATCTTCGCGAACGCAGCGACGGGAAGGTTGTGCGGCGCCTCGAAGACATCGAACAGCTCCATCCTCTCGCGCTGAATGTCCGAAGGCACCAGCGGCGCGGCCGATCGAGGGGGCGGAACCGCCGGCAGCCGATGTGCGGCGGCAGAAACCAACGGCATGGCGTCACCCGGCTTCGTCACCAGCAGGATTGGCGAAGCGGCAACCGGCGTGGAGGGGGCGCTTGCGGTTTGCTCATTCGGGAACGCGGGCACGCCTTCCAGATGCACGGTGAGCGGCATGCTGGCCGCCTCGACCTGGTTCTGCTCGAAGAGGTCGAGCCGATCGGCCCAGTCCTGCATCATGCGGCGACGCTGCTCCACGTACTCGGCATGGTTGTAGGTCGCGCTGACCTTGTTGGGATCGACATGCGAGAGCTGTGCATCCACCCAGACCTTCGGGTAGCCGATCTCGTTGAGCGCAGTGGACATCGTGCCGCGGATACCGTGTCCGGTCAGGCGTTCCTGATAGCCCATGCGTTTGAGCGCACCATTGAGCGTGTTCTCGCTGATGCGCTTCTTCAAGTCGCTGTCGTGCCGGAACAGGTGGCGCTGGGCCGGCTTGAACTCATCCAGCAGGTGCCGGACGATCTCCATGGCCTGAATCGACAGCGGCACGATGTAGGGCGGGATGTCCTTCGGCTGCTGCCGCTTCTTGCGCATATCCAACTGGAGTTGCTTCACGACGTCGGGCGGGATGATCCACAACCCCCGGTCCAGATCAAATTGATCCGGCATCGCCTGTCGCAGCTCGCCGGTTCGCACGCCGGTCAGCAGCAATAGCCGCAGCCCGAGCTGGGTCTGCCGCCTGCCGCGATAGCTGCGCAGCCGCTGCAACAGCTTTGGCAGCTCGGCCATGCGCAGGAACGGGTTGTGGTTGACGGGTGGCAGCGGCAGCGCCACCACATCGAGATCGGAGGCGGGGTTCTGCTCCAGGCCCGGCACGATCACCAGCGCGTAGCGGAACAGTTGGTTGAACCACGTCCTGACTTTCTCGGCAACGGAGAGCGCCTTGCGCTTCTCGATCTTGGCGATCACCTCCAAGAGGTCGGGACGCTTGATCTCATAGACCGACCGCTTGCCCAAGGTCGGCAGCACATCCTTGTCGAAGATGCGCGGAAGGATCGAGAGGGTCGTCTGCCGGCCTTCCTTGAGGCTGAGCCCGCGATGCTTGAGCCACTTGCGATACACCGCCTCGAAGGTGTTTTCGTCGGCGAGCCGGACAGCGGTGCGCTTCTGCTTGCGGTGAACGCGAGGATTGGTGCCTTTGGCCAGCAGGGCGCGCGCTTCGTCGCGCAGGCTGCGGGCCTCGCGAAGCGTCACCTCCGGGTAGGTGCCGAGCGACATCCGCTTCTGCTTGCCCGCCCAGTAGTAGCGGAAGTGCCAAGTCCTGCCCCCTGCAGCCGTGACGGCCAGGGAGAGGCCATCCAAGTCAGGGAGGGTGTATGCCTTGCCAGTTGCCTTGGCCTGTCGAACGGCCAGGTCTGAGAGTGCCATGCTCTTGCTCCTGAACATGAGTCAGGAACCAGATGCTGGTCACGTCGACCTCGCCCCTCCATCAACAATCCGGAATCAGCCGCGCCCGCAAAAATGGACTTGTTTGTGGACTTAAAAGTCCCGGCTGTAGGCGGATCGCAGTGGACCCCGGCAGAACATCAAAGAGAGAAAAAGTCCTTGTGTGGCAACGACTTGCAGACTCTCTTGGACTTCTGCGGAAGTCCGCAGAATGATGCGGTGGAGCGGGCGAAGGGAATCGAACCCTCGTCATGAGCTTGGGAAGCTCAGGTAATGCCATTATACGACGCCCGCGGCGGGTGCCTTTTTACCAGAACTGGGGCGGGAGGTGAAGCCCGGCGTTGGCGGGAAGGGCGGGGAGCTGTGCGGCAGGTCAAGTTCTGCCGTAGACTTCGGCGATCCCGTTGCAAGGAGTGCGCTGATGTACCGCATCGCTGTTTGGACCTGTGGTGTGTGGCTGGCTGGTATGCCTCTGGTTCAGGCGGCGCCGGTCGGCGAGGGTGATCCGTTGCTGGATGCTCCGCTGGCGGCGCAGACGGCCGCTGCCCAAGAGGCGCGGGGAGTGCTGCGGGCGCGGGACCAGGCGATGCTGGCCAGCGAGTTGGCTGGGCGTATCGTCGAGATGCCGTTCGCCGAGGGGCAGGCGTTTCGCAAGGGGGATGTGCTGGTCCGTTTCGATTGCAGCGCATACCAAGCCCAGTTGAATGCCGCCCAGGCGGCGGTGCGGGCCGCGCGGGAGGAGCTGGCGCACAAGAAGCAGCTCGCCGCGCTCAATTCCGTCGGTCGTTTCGAGGTGGCGCTCGCCGAGGCGCGGCAGGCTCAGGCACAGGCTGAGTCGCAGGTCTATCAGGTCCAGGTCAACCGCTGCACGGTGAAGGCGCCGTTCGACGGCCAGGTGGTGCAGCGCAAGGTCAAGCCCCACGAGAGCGTTGCCGGGGGCACGCCGCTGCTGGAGATCGTCGACAACCGCACCCTGGAAATCCATCTGCTGGTGCCGTCCCGCTGGCTGGGCCGTCTCTCGGCTGGCCAATCCTTTACCTTCACGCCCGATGAAACCGGCCAGCCGCTGAGCGCCAAGGTGAAGCGTGTCGGCGCGCGGATAGACGAGGGCAGCCAGACGTTGCTGTTGATCGGAGAGCTGCCCGGGGAGCCAGCCGGGCTGCTGGCCGGCATGAGTGGTACGGCGCGGTTCGAGGCGACGCCATGAATGCGCCGATGCCCGGCCTCGCCGAACGGGTGTTCGCCCAGTTCCTCGCGCTGGAACAGCAGGCGCGCGCCGCCGACACCTTGGATCGGCTCGGCTACAGCCTGGTCAACGATGCCCAACCGCTGTTCGGCTACCGCCACGCGGCGCTGTTGATCGCCGGCAAGGTGCGGGCGTTGACCGGGGTCAGCGTGGTGGAGCCGAATGCGCCTTTCGTCGCCTTTGTCGAGCATGCCTGTGCCCAGGTAGCGGCGCAGGGAGGGTTGGCCGAGGCGCGGGTCGTTTCACCGGACGGGCTGGCCGCCCAGGAGCGTGAAGACTGGCGCACGCTGTCCGCCCCGCAGGTGTTCTGGTTGCCCTTGAAAGACCGCCGCAAGGCCGTGTTCGGCGGGCTGTGGATGGCTCGCGAGCAGCCGTGGAGCGAGGCCGAGCAGGCGCTGTTGCGTCAGCTCGGCGAGGCGTATGCCCATGCCTGGCTCGCCTTGCAGCCGCGCAAGCCGTGGCGGCTGCGCTGGCCGCGCAAACGCCTGGCGCTGCTCGGGCTGGGGGCGTTGCTGGTGCTGCTGCTGCCAGTGCGGCAGTCGGTGCTGGCACCGGCGGAGGTGGTGCCGCTGGGCGGGCGGCTGGTTGCCGCGCCCCTGGATGGGGTGGTGGCCGAGTTCCTGGTTAAACCCAATCAGCCGGTCAAGGCCGGCGATCTGCTGGTGCGCTTCGATGCCACGGCGTTGAAGGCCCAGGCGGACGTGGCCGAGCGTGCCCTCGGGGTCGCCGAGGCCGAGCTGAAGGCCAGTTCGCAGCGGGCGTTCAGCGATGCGGAGTCGAGCGCGCGGATCGATCTGCTGGCCGCGCGTGTCGAGCAGAAGCGCGCCGAACGCGACTACGCCCTCGACCTGCTGGCGCGTACCGATGTACGGGCCGAGCGCGACGGCATCGCGGTGTTCGCCGACGCCGAGCGCTGGACTGGCAAACCGGTGCGCACGGGCGAGCAACTGCTGAAGCTGGCCGATCCGACCCAGGCGGAGCTGCGCATCGAGCTGCCGGTGGGGGACGCTATTGCCTTGGAGCCGGGCGCCGAGGTGGCGTTGTTCCTCGACAGCGATCCGCTGCACCGCTATCGCGCGACCTTGCAGCGCTCCGCCTACGAGGCCCAGCCGACGCCTGCCGGGCAACTGGCCTATCGCCTGGATGCCGGATTCGAGGAAGTGCCGCCGCGCATCGGTCTGCGCGGCACGGCCAAGCTGTTCGGCCAGCGCGCGCCGCTGGCGGTCTACCTGCTGCGCCGTCCCTTGGCGGCACTGCGCCAGAGCGTGGGTTTCTGATGAGCCTGCCGGCGCTGCGTCCTGACCTTCAACTTTCTCCCGCCGAACCGGCGCTGGACGGTTCGCCGCAGTGGACCCTGGCTGACCCGGTGCGGGGGCGTTACTTCAAGTTGGGCAGTGCGGCCATGCGCCTGCTTCGGCATTGGGCACAGGGCGAGGCGCGTCGGGTGCTGGCGGCGGCCAACCGCGAGCCCGGCGCTCCGCTGCAAGAGGGCGATCTGGAGGAGCTGCTGCGCTTTCTGCGCGGGCACGATCTGATTTCGGCGGCGGACCCGGAGCAGCGCGCCAGCTATGAAACCAAGGCTGCGGCGCAGCGCCATGGGCTGTGGAAAACGCTGCTGCACCAGTACCTGTTCTTCCGCATCCCGCTGTGGCGTCCGGATGCCTTTCTCAATCGCGCCTGGCCGTGGCTGGAACGCCATGGCGGAGCGTTGCTGCGCATCGGTCTGCCGCTGGTGCTGGCGCTGGGTGTGTTCTTGGTGGCGCGGGACTGGGAGCGCTTCCTGGCCACCTTCCCGCACCTGTTCAGCCTGGGCGGTGCGCTGGCGTTCGGCGTGGCGCTCGGTTTCGCCAAACTGTGCCATGAGTTCGGCCATGCGTTCATGGCCAAGCGCGCCGGTTGCCGGGTGCAGAGCATGGGCGTGGCGTTCATGGTGCTGCTGCCGCTTTTCTATACGGATGTCAGCGATGCCTGGCGGGTCAACGACCGCCGTTCGCGGCTGCTGATCGGTGCCGGCGGTATCCTCGCGGAACTGGTTCTGGCCTGCATCGCGCTGCTGGCCTGGTCGCTGCTGCCGGATGGCGCCTTGCGCACGGCGGCGTTCATGCTCGCCAGCGCCACCTGGCTGACCACCCTGGCGGTGAACCTGAATCCGTTCATGCGCTTCGATGGCTATTTCCTGCTAAGCGACTACTGGGGCGTGGATAACCTCCAGGGGCGCGCCTTCGCCCTGTGCCGCTGGCGCCTGCGCGAGTGGCTGTTCGGTTACGGCGAGCCGGCACCGGAGCCGTTACCGTCGCCGTTGCGGCGCCGCCTGCTGTGGTGGGGCTACGGTTCGTGGCTGTGGCGCGCAGCGTTGTTCCTGGGAATCGCGCTGGCGGTGTATCACCTGTTCTTCAAGCTGCTCGGCATTTTCCTGATGCTGGTGGAGCTGGTCTGGTTCATCGGCCTGCCGATCGGGCGGGAGCTGGCCGAGTGGTGGAAGCGCCGCCAACAGGCACAGCGTTCACGAGTGTTCGGCGCAGGTATCGGGATGCTTTTGTTGCTGGCGGTGCTGGCATTGCCCTGGCGCGGCGGGGTGGAGGTGCCGGCGCTGCTCGAGTCGGCGCGCAACAGTGCCCTGCATGCGCCGCTGCCGGCGCGCTTGAAGCAGTTGCATGTCCGCGACGGGCAGCGGGTCGAGGCGGGCGATGTGTTGATGGAGCTGGAGTCGCCGGACCTGGATGCCCGCCAGCGCATCATCCGCAGCGAGATTCAGATTCTCCAGTTGCAGTTGCGCCGCCAGGCGGGGCGCAGCGAGACGGTGGCGGACGTGGGCATCCTGGACCAGCAATTGGCCGAGGCCCTGGCGGAGTACCGCGGGTTGGCCGCACAGCGCGCCCGCCTGGTGCTGCATGCGCCGCATGCCGGGGTGGTGCGCGACCTGTCCCGCGATATGCGCCCCGGCCTTTGGCTACCGCCGCAGATGCCGTTGGCGCGGGTGGTGGACGAGCGTCAGGTGCGCCTGCGCGGCTATTTGCAGGAGGCGTCGCTCTGGCGCGTCGAGGTGGGCGCCGAAGGCCGCTTCGTCGCCGATGATCCGTTGCGCCCCGCATTGCCGGTCCGGCTGGCCGAAGTGGCGGCGACCGGCGCGCCTTATCTGGACATCGAAGCGCTGGCGTCGGACCACCATGGGCCGATTGCGGTGCGTCGCGACGAACGGCAACAGGGCAAGCCGGTGCAGGCGCAGTACGCTGTACGCCTGGAACCTATCGCGGACTATGAGCTGCCTGCCCAGCCGTTGCGGGGGGTGGTGGTGCTGGAGGGGCGGCGGGAATCCTTGCTGGGCGCGGCTTGGCGGCGTGCCGCTGCGCTGGGCGTGAGGGAAAGCGGCTTTTGAAAAGCACGGCGACCAGCGAGACGGTGCGGATGACCGGTGATCTTTTTTTGTGAAATTGTTGGCATTTAGCCATTATGTTGTGATGTAGGACAATTTCGCGGCTTAGGCTAGGCTTGCACCCACGCAAGCGGTGGCTGCCTCAGATTGTCACCGCCGTAATGGTCGATGTGCAGGGATGCTGAATCCGATGACCGCAGTTGCTCTCCGTTTCCGCCCCATCGAGGTAGCCGACGAGGCTTTCCTGACCCATCTTTATGCGACCACGCGGGAGCAGGAATTGGCCCATAGCGGCTGGTCCGCCGAAGCCATCGCCGAGTTTCTCGCCCAGCAGTTCAGGCTCCAGCACCACTACTACCAAGAGCATTTCCCCGACGGCGAGTTCCGGGTGATCGAAGCCGATACCCAGGCAATCGGCCGGCTCTACCTGTTCTGGGGCGAGACTACGCTACAACTCATCGACATCAGCCTGCTGCCGGGTTACCGGGGACGCGGCGTGGGCAGCGCGCTGCTGCAAAACCTGCTGGCCCTTGCCGATGCCCGCGGGCTGGCCGTCGGCCTGCACGTCGAGGAAGCCAATCCCGCGTTTCGCCTCTACCAGCGGTTGGGTTTCGAAGTGGTGGGTGAGAGCGGTATCTATCTGGAAATGCGCCGACCCGCCAGGGCCTCTCGAAAGAGGGCCAGCGGATGAAGGAGAACGACGAGACCATGGCAGCCATCACCCTCCGCGAACGCTTCGCCCGTGCCGAAGGCGACCCCTTCCAGTTGCTCCTGGCGCCCGGCCAGACGCTGGACGTGACCTTGCAGACGGTCGAGGAGCGCAAGGCGATGAGCGTCCGCTACGAATGTTTTTCCCTGTGGTTCCTGTTGCCGGCCGAGGTGCACCTGCCTCAGGCGGTGTATCGGTTGATGCACGAAGGGGATTGCTGGGACCTGCTCATGACGCCCACCCGCCCCGACGAAACGGGACGCCAGGGCCTGGAGGCGATTTTCCATCGGGAGAAAGAGTCCGCGTTGCAGACCGTGTAAGCCCTTGGGGGGCTTTCCACGGCCTGACCGGCAAGGTGTGGGGCCGGATGTCCGGCAAATGCGCGGGTGGCAGGAAGCCCGCTTCGATAAGAATGAGGAGATGACATGAGCGAACCGTTCTTGGGTGAAATCCGCATGGTGGGATTCAACTTCGCGCCGCGCGGCTGGGCCTTCTGCCAGGGGCAGATCATGTCCATTGCGCAGAACACCGCGCTGTTTTCGCTGCTCGGCACCGTCTATGGCGGTAATGGCCAGACCACCTTCGGCCTGCCGGACCTGCGTGGACGTTCCCCGGTTGGGACGGGGCAGGGCGGGGGGTTGAGCGACATCACCGTGGGCGAGATGTCGGGTCAAGAAAACGTCACCTTGCTGAGCAACCAGATGCCCGCGCACGGCCACACCCTGCCGGCCGAGAACGTGCCGGTGAGCGTGACCGGTCCGGTTGCGGTACCGGTATCCACCACTACCGCTTCCGTCGGCTCGCCCGCCAACGCGGTCCCGGCGGCGCCCAGCAGTGGCGGTCGTCCATTCGCCATTTACAACAGTGCCCAGAGCGGCAGCGATACCTTGGCGCCTTTCGACGTGACCCTGACCGGCACGGCGGCGGTACCGGCCAACGTAACCGGCGTTTCGGGCAACAACTTCCCGGTTCCGTTGCGTAACCCTTACATCGGCATCAACTTCGTGATCGCCCTGCAAGGGGTTTTCCCGTCGCGTAACTGATGATGAAGGCCGGCGCTCGCGCGCCGGCCTTTCGCTGCCAGAATAAAAATGACCGGGACCCGGTTCCACGGTCTTCAGACATGCTAGAAGCAACACGGAGGTGTGGGATGAAGTGGTTGGATCTCTGGCGGGGCCTGTCCCGGTCGAGTCGGGCGGAGCGTCCCCAACCGGCCGCGGTTCGTTCGCCGCTGGCACTGTCCCTGGAACCGCGCATGCTGTTCGACGGCGCCGTGGCGGCCACGGCGGCCGAGGTGGCGGACAGCGCCTCGGCAGCCAGCGACCCGGCCGCCCATGACACCTCCCAGCAGGATACCCAGGACACCCTCGCCACTGCAGGCGGAACCGCCGATACCCGGCGTGAGGTGGTATTCGTCGATGGCAACATCCAGGATTACCAGCAGTTGCTCGCGGGGTTGCCGGCGGGTACCGAGGTGGTGGTGCTGGACGCCTCGCGCAATGGTCTGGAACAGATGGCCGACTACCTGGAAGGGCGCACGGGCATCGACGCGATCCATCTGCTCTCCCACGGCGAGAGCGGGGCGTTCAAGGCCGGCAATGCCTGGATCGATGCCGGTGACCTGGCCGGCCAGAGCGAAACCCTGGCGCGTATCGGCGAAGCGCTGAGCGCCGACGGCGACATCCTTCTCTACGGCTGCAAGACCGGTGACGGTGCGTCCGGCGCAGCATTGGTCACGGAATTGGCGCGGCTGACCCAGGCCGACGTGGCGGCCTCTTCCGACAACACAGGCGCGGCACGCCTCGGCGGCGACTGGGTGCTGGAGACCCAGGCGGGGGATATCGAGACCCTGGCCATTGCGGCGTCTGACTTCGATGCCTTGCTGGCGGCGCCAACCACCTTGGATTTCGACAGTGTGGTGGTCGATGGCGGGGGCTATAGCCTGGGCAGTAGCCCGCGTGTCTTCGACGGTTGGACCGTCAGCCTGCTGGACTCGACGGGAGCGAACGTTACCGGCAATTCATTCCTCGATGTTTCCGCCAATTCTGGCGACTCCCCGATCATCGCGGGTGGCGGCGATAAGGCGCTGTTCGCCAACGGCGAGTTCGGCATCGTCAAGTTCCTGCAATTCGCTGCTACCGACGGCAGCGAATTCAAGTTGGACTCGTTCTCCGTATCCAACCCCGGTTTGATGGCGCCGAACCTGCAGGTGATCGGTTACCGTGACGGTGCCCAGGTTGCTACGCAGAACTTCGTGTTGTCGCAAGACGGCAGCGTGCTGACCGTGACCCTCAGCGGAACGGCCTGGCAATACATAGACGCGTTCCGGATCGTCCAGCAGGATAATTCTTCCGATATTCAATTTTGGATCGATGACGTCAACGTATCCCCCGCCATCCTGCCCAATGTCGCCCCGGTGGTCAGCAACCTCAACGGCGACAGCGCTGCCTTCATCGAAGAGGCCGGGGCCGTGCTGCTGGATGCCGGCGGTAACGCGACCCTCGTCGACAGCGATTCGGCCGATTTCAACGGCGGCAATATCACCGTTGCGATCACCGCCAATCGGGTGGCCGGCGAAGACGTGCTGTCCGTCCGCAACGAAGGCAATGGCGCGGGGCAGGTCGGGCTGAGCGGCAGTGTCGTGTCGTACGGCGGCGTACAGGTCGGTACGCTCACGGGCGGTACGGGTAACACCAATATGGTGATCAGCCTGAACGCCCAGGCGACTCCGGAGGCGGTGCAGGCGATCCTGCGCAACCTGACCTACAACAACACCAACACGACCGACCCATCGACCTCCACCCGGAGCATCCAGGTCAGCGTCAACGATGGCGACGGCGGCACCAGCAACCTGTCCGCCGTCACCGTGAGCGTCACCGGCGTCAACGACGCCCCCACCGCGAGCGCCACCGGCGGTACGCCGACCTTTACCGAGAACGGCAGCGCGGTGGATCTGTTCAGCGGCGTCAGCATCGGTGCCGTCGAATCTGGCCAGACCATCACCGGAATGACCCTGACGGTGACCAACCTGGCCGATGGCGCCAGCGAAATCCTGCGCATCGACGGCACCGACATCACCCTGACGAACGGTTTTTCCACCACCACCGCCACCAACGCCATGACTGTGACGGTCAGCCTGGTGGGTGGTACCGCGACCGTCACACTAAGCAAGGCGGGCGGCATCAGCGGTGCCAACGCGCAAACCCTGGTGGACGGCATCACCTACCGCAACGCTAGCGATACGCCCTCGACCGCGGCCAATCGCGTCGTCACCCTGACAAGCATCAGCGATAGCGGTGGAACGGCCAACGGTGGTGCCGATACCACCAGCCTGTCCATTGCGGCCACCGTGACCGTGGTGGCGACGGACGACCCTTCGACCGTTTCCACCAGCGGCGGTACCACCGCCTTCATCGAGGGCAGCGGCGCGGTGGCTATCGATTCGGGCCTGACCCTGTCCGACCCCGACAGCGCGAGCCTGACCAGTGCCACCGTGAGCATCACCGGTAACTTCCAGTCCGCGCAGGATGTGCTGGCCTTCGTCAATAACGGTTCGACGATGGGCAACATCACTGGTAGCTACAACGCGGCCACCGGCGTGCTGACCCTGACCTCGGCGGGCGGCAGCGCGACCCTGGCCCAGTGGCAGGCGGCGCTGCGCAGCGTGACCTACAGCAACAGCTCGGACCTGCCGAATACCAGTAACCGCACCGTCAGCATCGTGGTCAACGACGGCACCTCCGACAGCAACACCGCGACCAAGACGGTCAGCGTCACCAGCGTCAACGATGCGCCTGTCATCACGGCACCGGCCAACCGCACTGTGACCGAGGATGCGGCCAGTGCGCTGACCGGTATCAGCTTCAGCGACGCGGATGCCGGCTCCAGCTCGGTCACGGTAACCTTCTCGGTGGGCAGCGGCACCCTGGCGGCAACCAGTGGTGGCGGCGTGACCGTGGGGGGGACCAGCAGTGCGCTGACCCTGACCGGCAGTATCGCCAATATCAACACCTTCATCGCCGGCAGCAACGTCACCTTCACCACGGCGGCGAACGCCACGTCCAACGTGACCTTGACCGTGGGTATCAACGACGGCGGCAACACCGGCAGCGGCGGTGCGCAGACCGACAGCAAGACCGTGACCCTGCAAGTGGCGGCAGTCAACGACGCGCCGGTGATCAACGCACCGGCGTCCATCAACGTGAACGAAGACGTGACCACGGTGCTGACCGGCATCACCGTGACCGACGTGGATGCGGGCACTGGCGAGATCGAGGCTACCGTATCGGTGTCTTCGGGCACGCTGGTCCTTAATGGCGATAATGTTGGCTCGAGCCTGGTCTTGGTGGGCGGTAACCTTCAGGACCTGAATGACTTCCTGGCGAGCGGCCTTCTCGCGTTCCGCACCGACTCCAACGCCACCGGCAATGCCGTGCTGACCATCCAGGTCGAGGATTTCGGTAACACCGGCAGCGGTGGCAGCCTGACCGATACCGCCACCGTGACCCTGGTAGTGACGGCGGTGAACGATGCGCCGGTGAATAGCCTGCCGCCTGCGCAGTCGGTAGATCAGGATTCCGTGTTGGTCTTCAGCTCCGGTAACGGCAACCAGATCAGCATTTCCGACGTGGATGCCGGCAGCGGCAATGTCCGGGTCACGCTCACCGCCACCAATGGGCTGATTTCCCTGGGGGGGACTACCGGGCTTAGCTTCACCGCGGGCGACGGCACGAGCGATGCCACCATGACCTTCGAGGGCACGCTGGCCGACATCAATGCGGCACTGAACGGCATGTCGTTCTCGCCGACCGGGGGCTACAACGGGCCCGCGAGTCTGCAGATCGTTACCAACGACCTGGGGCTTTCCGGTTCCGGTGGTAACCAGACCGACACAGACACCCTCGCGATCACCGTCAACACCCTCAATCCGGAAGTCACCTCGGTGAACGTCACCAACCCGGATGGCGGCTACAAGGTGGGTGATGTCATCCAGGTGACCGTGACTTTCGACCAGGTGGTGAACGTGGACACCAGCGGCGGCGTGCCGAGCCTGCTGCTGGAGACTGGCAGCACGGATCGCCTGGCGACCTATGTCTCGGGCTCGGGCAGCAACACCCTGACCTTCACCTACACGGTGCAGGCCGGCGATATCAGCGCCGACCTGGACTACCAGTCCACCGGCGCGCTGGCGCTCAACGGCGCCACTATCCGTAGTGCGACCAACGACGATGCGGTGCTGACGCTGCCCACGGTCGGCGGCGCCGACTCCATCGCCGGGCAGCATGCGGTGATCATCGACGGCGTGGTGCCGACGGTCGCGTCGGTCAGCGTCCCGGCCAACGGTACCTACGTGGCGGGGCAGAACCTCGATTTCACGGTGAATTTCAGCGAGACGGTCATCGTCGACACCAGCGGCGGTACGCCGCGCATCGCGGTGACCCTG
>NZ_MUJY01000047.1 GCF_002286785.1 Pseudomonas sp. PIC25
AGCTCGACGCTGCGCTCCAGGCACACCGCGACCACCTGTTCGCGGCCGATGCCCTGGGCAGTCAGGGCCTGCGCCAGACGGTCGGCGCGCCGGTGCAGGGCGGCGTAGCTAAGGGTTTCGCCCTCGAACACCAGTGCCGGCGCCTCGGGGCAGTGCTGCGCCTGGAGAGCCAGGGCCTCGCTCAGGGTCGTCGGGCCGGGGTAGTGGCGCGCCGTGGCGTTCCACTCCTGCACGGTGCGCTGCCACTCCTGCGCGTCGAGCAGGCGGTGCTCGCTCAGCGGTCGCCCGGGCGCTTCCAGCATGGCCTCGAACAGTCGCACGAAGCGCTGCAGCCAGCGTTCGGCGGTGGCCTGCTCGAACAGGTCGTGGGCGAACATCAGGTTGAGTTCGATGGGCCCCTGCGGCGGCGTGACGATATGGCATTCCAGATCGTATTGCGAATGGCTCAGCGGCGTGTCCAGCACCTCGAAGTCGAGGCCCGGGAAGCGCACGCGGCGCTCCATCGGCAGTTGCTGCGCGACCATCACCTGGAACAGCGGCGCGTGGCTGAGGCGGCGCGACAGCGCCAGGTGGTCGACCAGCCGCTCGAAGGGCAGGTCCTGGTGGCGCTGGGCTTCGAGCAGCGTCTCGCTGACCTGGCGGGCCAGCTCGGCGAAGCTCGGCTGACCGTGCAAACGCACACGCACCGGCAAGTTGTTGAGCAGGATGCCGAGCAGCGCTTGGGTTTCCGCGCGGTCGCGATTGGACACCGGGGTGCCGAGGATCAGGTCGTCCTGGCCGCTCATGCGCTGCAGGAAACCGGCGAAGGCGGCGAACACCAGGCTGTAGGTGGACTGCTGAAGGCTCGCCGCGAGGCTGCGGGCGCGCTCGCTGGCCTTGGGCGACAGGCGTGCGGCGAGCATGCCGGCGCGGTTCGACTGGGTGGCCGGACGCGGGCGGTCGGTGGGCAGCTCCAGCAGGTAGTCGCTGTCGTCGCGGGCCAGTTGCGTCTGCCAGTAGTCCAGATGCGCTTGCAACGTTGCCGGTTGCAGGCGCTGCTGCTGCCACAGGCTGTAGTCGGCGTATTGGATCGGCAGCGGCGGCAACTGCGGGGCTTGGCCGGCGTGCAGGGCGGCATAGAGCTGGGTCAGCTCACGCAGGGCGAGGGTGGCCGACCAGGCATCGGAGACCAGGTGGTGCAGGGTGATGGCCAGCACGTGCTGGCGTTCGTCCAGGCGTAGCAAGCGCGCCCGCAGCAGCGGCGGGGTGGTCAGGTCGAAGGGTTGGGCGAACCAGTCTTGCAGTTCGGCCTGCACGGCAGCATCGCCGGCACCTGCGAAATCGGTCAGCGGCAGCTCGAAGCTCAGCGCTTCGACGATGCGCTGGTAGGGCTGACCATTGTCGCTGGGGAAGGCGGTGCGCAGCACCTCGTGGCGCTCGATCAGCCACTGGAAGCTGGCGCGCAGGGCCTCGACGTCCAGGTCGCCGCTCAGGCGCAGGGCGAAGGGAATATTGAAGTGGGCGCTGCCGGGGTTCAGCTGCTCGACGAACCACAGGCGCTGCTGGGCGAACGACAGCGGCAGGCGCTCGGGCCGCGGCGGTGCGACGATGCGTTCGGCCTCCGCCTGTTCACTGTTGGGGGCGCTCAGTTGCCGGTCGATGGCCTGGGCCAACTGGCGCACGCTGGGACACTCGAACAGGGTCTTGAGCGGCAGCTCGACGGCGAAGGCGGCGCGGATGCGCGACAGCATCTGGGTGGCCAGCAGCGAATGGCCGCCGAGGGCGAAGAAGCTGTCGGTGACGCCGAAGTGCTCCAGCGCCAGGATGTCCTGCCAGATGCCATGCAGGGTGCGTTCGGTTTCACTGGCCGGCGCAACGACCTCGCCGGCCGCTACGCTCCGGTCCAGCTCGCGTTGCGCCAGGCGCTTGCGGTCGACCTTGCCGTTGGCGTTGAGCGGCAGGGCGTCGAGCTCAACCAGGTGTTGCGGCACCATGTAGGCCGGCAATTGGCCGCCCAGGGCCAGCTTCAGTGCCGCCGCGTCGATGACGACGTCCTCGCGGGCGACCCAATAGCCCACCAGTTGCGCGTCGCCGCGGGCGTCCTGGTGCACCACCACCGCGGCGGCCTTCACGGTCGGGTGCTGCTGCAGTTTGGCCTCGATCTCGCCGAGCTCGATGCGGTGGCCACGGATCTTCACCTGCTGGTCGCGGCGACCGAGGAATTCGATCACCCCGTCGGCGCGGTAGCGGCCCAGGTCGCCGGTGCGATAGAAACGCGCGCCGGGGCGCAGGGGATGCTCGACGAAGGCCGCCCGGGTGCGCTCGGCGTCGTTCAGGTAGCCACGGCCGACGCCGGCGCCGGCCACGCAGATTTCGCCGGGCACACCCACCGGCAGCGGACGCAGGGCGTCGTCGAGCACGTACAGCTCGGTATTCGGCGTCGGCCGGCCGATGGGCATGGCTTGCGCCTGTTCGTCGGAGGGCACGGCGATGGCATGGAACGCCACGTCGTCGGCACATTCCGCCGGGCCGTAGGCGTTCATCAGCGGTACGTGGGCGAAACGGGCGAACCAGTCGCGGCACAGGGCCGGCGGCAGCGCCTCGCCGGTCGGCAGCAGCCAGCGCAGGGCGCCGAGGTCGGTGGCCGGCGTGCTGGCGGCGAGCACGCCGCGGATCATCGCGGGCACCGCTTCCCATAGGGTCAGCCGCTCGTCCTGCAGGGCTTGCAGCAGGCGCTCGGGATCCTGGCTGACGGCATCCGGCAGGATGTGCACGGTGGCGCCGACCAGCGGCGCGGCGAGCAACTGCCAGACCGATATATCGAAGGCCACCGAGGCGGTCTGGGCGATGCGGTCATGCTCGCCGAGGCCAAGGGTCGGCACCTTGCCGAAGATGTTGTTGAGCATGCCGCGTTGTTCCACCAGGGCGCCCTTGGGCGTGCCGGTGGAGCCGGAGGTGAAGATCACGTAGGCCAGGTCGTCGGCCGAGCCGCGCGGGGCGATGACGGGCGCCTCGCCGTGCCGCCAGAGCGGCTCGATGGCGACGCGTTGCGGCGCGGCGGCGCCGAGGCGGGTGCAGAGGTCGATTGCCAGCGCCCCTTGGCTGTCGCCGACCAGCATCAGCGGCGCCTGGCTCAGCTCGAGGATTTCCGCCAGGCGCTGCGCCGGGTGCTTGACCTCCAGAGGCAGGTAGCAGGCGCCGGCCTTGAAGATGGCGATCAGCGCGGTGAGGTGGGCCACGCCTCGCTCGGCTAGCAGGGCCACGGCGCGGTCGGGCCCGGCGCCGGCTTCGATCAGCGCGGCGGCGAGGCGGCTGGCACGTGCGTCCAGTTCGGCATAGCTGAGCGTTTCGCCCGCGCAGACCACGGCGGCCTTGTCCGGCTGGCGCGCCACCTGCTCGGCGAACAGGCTGGCGTAGGTGCGATCCAGGGGGAAGGGTTGCTGCGTGCGGTTCCAGTCCACCAGCAGCAGTTGGCGTTCCTCCTCGCTCAGCAGTTGCAGCGAGGCGAGGCTGGCGTCGGGCTCGGCGAGGATGCCGAGGACAATCTGGCGCAGGTGGCCGAGCAGGCGCTCGATGCTGTCGCGGGCGAAGCGCCGACGGTCGTAGGAGATGCGCACGGCCAGGCGCTCGCCCGGCATGACCACCACGGTAAGGCCGTAGTGGGTGTGCACGCTATGTTCCATGTCGTCGAGGTTGAAGCTCAGCTCGCCGCTGAACAGCTTGTCGTCGATGGGCGCGTTCTCGTAGACCAGGATGCTGTCGAACAGCTCCTCGCCGCGCGGAAAATCGCTCCAGCCCTGGATGTCTACCAGGGCGCTGTGCTCGAACTCGCGCAGCGCCAGGTTGTGGCGCTGCAGCGCCTGCAACCAGGACGTTCGATCTTGCTGCTCGTCGATGCGTACGCGCAGCGGCAGGGTATTGATGAACAGCCCGATCATCTCCTCCACGCCGGCCAGTTGCGGCGGGCGACCGGACACGGTGACGCCGAAGAGCACGTCGCGCAGGCCGCTGTAACGCGACAGCAGCAGGGCCCAGGCGCCCTGGAACAGGGTGTTGGGGGTGATCCGCCGGGTCTGGCAGAAGGCGGTCAGCTCGCGGGTCTGACGCGCGTCGAAACGGATCTGGCTGTCGTCGACCAGCACCGCTTCGCGGTACTGGCTCTGCCGGGTGTGGCGTTCGATCACCAGTGGCGTGGGAGCATCCAGGCCCCGCAGTTGCTCCTGCCAGAACGCCTGCGCCTCGGGCAGGCTCTGCTGCTGCAGCCAGGCGATGTAGTCGCGGTAGGGGCGCGGCTTGCGCACGCTCGGCGTACGGCCCTGGCGCAGGGCGGCGTAGGCGTCGACGAAGTCGACCATGATCAGCGAGATGCACCAGGCGTCCATCAGGATGTGGTGGAAGCTGCGGATCATCTCGTGGCGCCCGGCGCCCAGGCGTACCAGGCGTACGCGGATCAGCGGCGGCTTGGCCAAGTTGAAGCCGTTGCGCTGCTCCTGTTCCAGCAGTGCCTGGATATGCGCCTCCTGCTGCTCGGGAGCGAGGCCTTCGAGGTCGATGAATTCGACCGGATCGGCGACTTCGCGATGCACCACCTGCAACGGCTGTTTCTGGGTCTTCCAGAGGAAACTGGTGCGCAGCGCCGGGTGGGCGGCGATCACCTGCCGCCAGGCCTCGAGAAACGCCTCCACCGACAGGTCGCCGCCGATGCGGTAGCGATCCTGCATCAGGTAGACCCCGGATTCCTGGTGCAGCAGGCTCTGGAACAGCATGCCCTGCTGCAGCGGTGACAGGGGGTAGAGGTCTTCGAGGTGGTGTGCGGTCTTGTTCGTCATCCGGGTGACCTTTTTTCTAGGAATGGGTGAGGGGGCGCAAGGCAAGGCCCCGGTTCAATCGGTCGCGTTGAGTTCCGCCAACAGATCGCCGAAGGCTTCGTCGTCGAGCGCGGCCAGGGGGAAGTCCGCCGCCGTGCCAGTCGTCCTGACCTGCGCGGCGCAGCTTGCCGGCATCTGTTCGTCGGGAACGCCACGGGTGGCGACCTGGGCCATGCGCTCGATGGTTTCGCTCTCGAAGATCTGCTTGGCGCTGAGGCGGATGCCTTGCTGGTTGGCGCGCGAGACGATCTGCAGGCTGAGAATCGAGTCGCCGCCGATCTGGAAGAAGTTGTCCTGCACGCCGATGCGCTCGCGCTTGAGCACCTGCTGGCAGATGTCCGCCAGGGCCGCCTCCAGTTCGTTGCGCGGCGCCACGTAGGCGGCGCTGGCGGCGACGAGCCGATCCGGGTCGGGCAGGGCGTTGAGGTCGAGCTTGCCGTTGGGCGTGTGTGGCAGGGCCGCGAGGTGGACGAAGGCCGCCGGCACCATGTAGCCCGGCAGGCGGTCGTGAAGGAAACTGCTCAACGCCTGGGCCTCGGGCACGTAGCCGTGGCGGTCGGTGAAGTAGGCGATCAGGCGCGCGCCGCCTTCGTGCTGCTGGGCGACCACCACCGCCTCGCGCACCTCGGAATGGCTCTGCAATACGCGCTCGATTTCGCCGCGCTCGACACGGTGACCGCGAATCTTGATCTGCTGGTCGCGGCGGCCGAGGAAGTCCAGGCGGCCGTCGACGCGGCGTCGGGCGAGGTCGCCGGTGCGGTACAGGCGCTGGCCCTGAGCGATGTGCGGGTAATGCACGAAGGCGCTGGCGGTCTGCTCGGGCAGGCCCAGGTAGCCGCTGGCCAGGGTCGGCCCGCCGAGGTGGATCTCGCCGGGCTCGCCGATGGCGGCCGGCTGGCCGTGCTCGTTCAGCAGCCACAGGCCCATGCCGGGAATCGGCCGGCCGATGCTGATCGCGCGCTCGCCGGGCGCCGCGTCGCTGAGCACCTCGGCGGTGGCCCAGACGGTGGCTTCGGTCGGTCCGTATTCGTTGACCAATTGAGCCTGCGCCGCCTTGCCGCGGTGTTTGTCCAGCACGCGCGGCGTGCAGGGCTCGCCGGCCACGATCCAGGTGCGCAGGTGGGCGAGGGTGGCAGGGGCGCAGTACTCCAGCAGCGTCTCGTACAGCGACGGCAGCGACAGGCCGTGGCTGACCCGGTGGCGCTCGATCAGGCCGCCCAGCACCTCCAGGTCGAGTTCCTCGCCGCTGGCCGGCAGTACCAGCAGGCCGCCCTGGCACAGCGTCCAGTAGATGCCGGCCACCGAGCTGTCGAAGGACAGCGACGAGAGCAGCAGGTAGGCCCGCACCGGCTCGCGGTAGAAGGCCATGCGCACCTGGGTCGAGCGGCTCAGGGCGGCGTGGCTGATCGGCACGCCCTTGGGCTGGCCGGAGGAGCCGGAGGTGTAGATCAGGTAGGCGGTCTGTTCGCCGGCCGCGCTCGGCAGCGCCAGGTCGTCAGCGCTCGGAAGGTCGGGAACGGCGTCCAGCAGCAGGGTCGGCACGCTGCTGGCGACGCTGTCTTGCAGCCCGGTGGTACTGAGCAGCAGACGCGCCGCGCTGTTGTCGATCATGTAGGCCAGGCGCTCGCCCGGATAGGCCGGGTCGAGGGGCAGGTAGGCCGCGCCCGCTTTCAATGCGGCCAGCATGGCGACGATGGCCTGGCGCTCGCGACGCATGAGGATGCCGACCACGTCGCCGGCCTGTACGCCCTCGGCGCGCAGGCGCCGGGCCAGGGCATCGACCTGGGCGAGCAGCTCGCCGTAGCCGGTCACGCCGCTGCCGTCGGCCAGCGCCGGGGCGTCGGGATTGGCCAGGGCAAGCTCCTCGATCAGCGCGAGCACGCCGACATCGCGCACTTCCACCGGGTCGATGCCGGCCTGCAACTCCTGTTCCTGATGCGGGCCGAGCAGGGGCAGCGCGCCGAGCGCCCGGCCGTCCGCGCACAGGCCCTGCAGCAGCAGCGCCCATTGCTCCTCGAGGCAGGCGATGGCATTGGCATCGAAGCGCGCTTGGTCGTAGGCCAGACGCAGTTCCAGCGTCGCGTCATTGGCCGTGCGGCATTCCAGGCCGAGGGCGAACGGCGAGTGGAAGCCGCTGGCGGCGACCACGGCGCCCAGTTCTGCGGGCAAATCGAGTTCGCGCCAGGCGAAATACAAGGCGCAGGCCTGTGCGCTGTCGTAGTGATCGCGCCAGCCTCTGGCTTGACGCAGGGGGCCGAGCAGCGCCGTGGCCTGCGGCGCCAGCGGTGCCTGCAGGTCGACCTCGGCCTGCACCGGCAGGAATTGCTCGAACAGCCCCAGGGCCTGTTCCAGTCCTTCGCCCCGGCCGCTGTCGTGCCAGCCGAGCTGGATGCGCTGCTGGCCGCTGAGCCGTGCCAGCAGCACGCACCAGGCGGCGAACAGCCATTCGTCCAGGCCCATTCTGGCCTGCGCGGCCACCCGTTGCAGTTCGGCGCGTGACGGAACGCCGCCCAGCGCGTGCAGGGCGGGCTGGCCATTCGCGCTGCCGGCCGCCTGCAGGCCGTGCAGCTCGAGGGGGGCGTTTTCCGTGCGTGCCTGCTGCCAGAAACGTACTGCCTGGCCATCGGCTTCGTCCTCCAGCAGGCCGTTCTTCCACTCCGCGTAATCGACGTATTGCAGGCGCTCCTCGGCAGGCGCGCCAAGCAGCTCGGCGGCGATCAGCGTCAGGCTGGTCAGATCCAGGGCGTCGGCCGCGCCCTCGAGGCACAGCAGCCAGCGTTCGTCGGCGACCCGCACATAGCGCACCGACAGCACGCTGTCCTGCGCCAATGTGGTCTCGGCGAGACGGGCGTCGCGCTGCGCCGCACCTTCGTCACGCCAGTCCTCGGTGGCGAAGGCGACACGCGGCTGGTCCTCGATCACCTGGATCGGCAGGGCCATGCCGGGCACGGCGTGCAGCGCGGTGCGCAGGATTTCTTCGCGCTCGGCCAAGTCGTACAGGCGCGCCTCGATCTCGGCCGCCGAGGGCCCCCGGGTCACATCGATGACCAGCCGGCTGCCGCGCGCCCCGTGTTGGGCGTCGCGCCAGGCACGGGCCTGTTGTGGAGAGATGCGAAATCCTGTCAGAGCCGACATGGCGTTTCCTCGTGAACGAAGGTGAAAAGGAAGAGGCGTATCAGAGTTGTACGTCGCTGCCGGCGGTGGCTTCGGCCATGCCGGTGTAGATCTTGCGCGGGCCGCCGTAGGGCTCGCGGCCATGCACCGCGAGCATGTTGTCGAGCAGCAGCACGTCGCCGCGCTGCCAGGGGAACTTCACCAGCGCGCCCAGGTAGGCGGCGCGCAGTGTTTCCAGGACGTCCTGCTCGATGGGGCTGCCGTCGCCATAGAAGGTGTTGGTCGGCAGGTCCAGCGGCGAGAAGCCGGCGCCGAGCGAGTCGCGGATGGCCGCGGGCAGAGTGCTGACATGGAAGAAGGTGCCATGGTTGAACCAGGCCTCCTCGCCGGTACGCGGATGGCGTGCCAGCGCGGCGCCGACTTGGCGGGTGCGCAGGCGGTTGCCGTCCTTCCACTCCACCTCGATCCCCACGGAGGCGCAGTAGGTCTCCACCTCGGCGCGGTCGTCGGTCTGGAATACCGACTGCCAGGGCAGGCCGAAGCCATCGCCGTAGTTGCGCACGTAGAGAATCTTCTTGCGCCGGAAGGTCTCGACGATCTGCGGCGGAATCAGCGCCTTGACCCGGCGCACCGAGCCGATCGGCGTCTCGCCGCCGGTCTGCGACGGTTGATGGCAGTAGAAGAACAGCCGCAGCGGGAAGCGCGGCGAGTAGGAGTGCTCGTTGTGCGGGAAGATCACCTGGTCGGCGGGGTAATCCGTCGAGGTATAGATGTTGCCGCCCACCCGGGTACGCGGCGAGGCGCGGAACATGTACTCCAGCGCACCGGACGACAGCGCCCCGATGACGGCATTGAAATGCTCGACCGATTGCACGTCGAAACCGCGGAATAGGATGGCGCCATGCTGCAGCAGCTTCTGCTCCAGCGAGTCGCGGTTCTGCGCGGCCCATTGCACCAGGTCGACGCCGGCCAGGTTCGGTTCGACCAGCCAGGGCAGGTCCCAAGCCGGGTCCAGCAGGCGTTCGCCGACGATGCTCTGCTGCGACAGCACGATGGGTTTGCGGCGGGCGGCGCCGGCGATGGGGCGGTTGCCGGACGGAGGAATGGCGGTCATGCGGGCTCCTTGTCGCTACAGGCTGACGGCGCGGCGCCGGGTGGTGCCCAGGCGTGCGCGTCCTTGATCGTTGAGCGCGTGCTGTTGCCGCTGCAGGTGGGCTTGGTCCCAGCTCTGCAGTCGCTCGCGCAGGGTGCTGAGCGGCAGATCGAGCAGATCGTCGAGCTGGCGCAGCAGGTCCTGCCAGAGGCTGGCGAAGCGCGCGATCTCATCGGGGCTGAACAGCCGGCGGTCGTACTCCAGGGTGGCTTCGATGCTTTCGTTGCGGTGCATCAGGTCGAGCACCAGGTCGAAGCCGGCCAGGTCTTGGATCACCTGGGTGCTGACCAGGCGGGCCGCGCCGAGCGCATCGATACTGAAGCGGTCGCGCTGGTAGTTGAACTTGGCCTGGAACAGCGGCGAACGGTCCGCCTTGCGCTGCGGCGCCAACTGGGACACCAGCAGGTCGAAGGGCAACTGGCGGTGGGCATGGGCCAGGCGGATGGCCTGACGGGTGCGCGCCAGTAGTTCGCCGAGGCTCAGGCCGTCCTCCAGTTCGCACTTGAGGGTGAGCTGGTTGACGAAGAAACCGAAGATGTCCTGCAGCTCCGGCAGGTCTCGGCCGTGCACATCGGTACCGATGAGGAAGCGGTGCTGCCCGCTGAGATAGTGCAGCCACAGCTGGAACAGTCCGGTCAGCGTCACGAACAACGGCAGGCGCAGGCGTCGCGACGCCCGCTTGAGGTGCTCGACCTGCTGCTCGGGAATGATGAAATGATGCCGGCCGCCCTGCGCCGGCCCCTCACGGTGCACCCGTCGGGCGAATTCCAATTGCAGCGGCATGCCGGCCAGGTGGTCGCGCCAGAACGCGGTCTCGCGCTCGATCAGCGCGGTGGTCACATAACCGGGCTCCCAGGCCGCGAAGTCGGCGTACTGCAAGCGGCCGGGCAGCGGGGCGCCGGATTCCTGGGTGGCGTAGTAATGAGCGAGGTCCTGCAGGAGGATTTCGCCCGAGCGGCCGTCGAAGGCGATGTGGTGGATGGTGACGAGCAGTTCCTGTTCGCGGTCGTCGAGCTCAAGCAGGGCGGCGCGCATCACCGGGCCGGATACCAGGTCGAACGGGGTCTTCTGTTCCTCGTGCAGCAGGCGGTCGCGGGCGCGGCGGCGCTCATCCGCAGGCAGGTTGCGCAGATCGAGGGTCTTTACCTCGATGGATTGCCGCTCGGCGAGCCATTGCTCGGGGCCGGTCGCCGTGGTGCGGTAGCAGGCGCGCAGGACCGAATGGCGCAGGCATAGCGCATCCAGCGCGTGCTTGAGCCGATCCGCTTGCACGCGGGGCCCTTCGAGCGCCATGCAGATCAGGATGTTGTGCTGGGCGCGTCCGGGTTCCAACTGGTGGAGGAACCACAGGCGGCTTTGGGCGAAGGACTGACGAACGCGGCGGGCGGCTGCCTCGCCCAACGGCAGCAGGGGCGAAAAGGGCTTTTCCATGTCCGCTCCTAGGCCATCGCCACGATGACCTTGCGGTCGCCGCTGAACGGGTTGCGACCATGGGCGACCAACAGGTTGTCGAGCATCAGCACGTCGCCGGCCTGCCAGGGAAAGGCCACGCAGGTGTCGGCGTAGACCGCGCGGATGGCATCCAGCGTGGCGTCCGGGATCGGCGTGCCGTCGCCGAAGTAGACGTTGCGCGGCAGCTGCGCCTCGCCCACCGCGGCGATCAGGGCCTGGCGCAGGTCCTGCGCCATGGCGGAGATATGGAACAGGTGCGCCTGATTGAACCACACCCACTCGTGAGTGGCCGGGTGCCGGACAGCCGCCTGGCATAGCTGGCGAGTGCTCAGCTCGCCATCGGCGGACCAGCTCCAGTCGATGCCCTGCGCCTGGCAGTACTGCTCGACCTGGCTCCGCTCGTGGGTGTTGAACACCTGCTGCCAGGGCACGTCCAGTGCGCTGCTGTAGTTGCGCACATAGAGCAGCCCCTTGGCGATGAATTCCTCGCGGATGGCCGGATCGATCGCCTGGTACACCAGGCGACTGTCGGCGATGGGGGTTTCCCCGCCGGTCTGGCTCGCCGTCATGCAGTGGAACCAGATGCGCGACGGCCACTGGCGCGTGTAGGACTGCTCGTTGTGCAGGGGGATGCTCTGGTGCGCCGGGTATTCGGTGGAGCTGTAGACCCCGGCGAAGACCTTGCTGCGCGGTGTCGAGCCGAACTCGTAGGTGCCCAGCGGCATGCCGAAGCTGGCGGCGAAGCGCTTGAAGTCCAGCGGTGTCGGTACCTTGAAATTGCGGAACAGGACGCCGCCGGTCTTGCCCAGTGCATCCAGGGCAATCGCCCGGACCTCGTCGCTCAGCGCATGAATCGACTGCCGCTGCTGGCTATCGATTAAGAGGGGGAGAGGCTGGCCGTCCAGCAAGGGGGTGATGACGCAGCCGTCCCGCTCTACGGGCAAAAGACGGGTAGCAGCCGTACTCACTTCGGCAGCTTGATTCATGTTCGGGGTTTCCTTGCGGCGGAACGGGGTGGGGCGATCGGCCGGGAGTGCAGGGGTAGGGGAGCGGAAACGCAGGAGGGTGTAGCCGTGCTTGTCCGGTTTTGAACAACCGCGGCAGAGCGTTCGGTAACCCGAGCCGTAGTTGTCGTGCGTCCGTAAAAACGTTGAGCCATGGCCATTCCCTCCAGCCAAGAAATCTGCATCAGGCGTCATGTCTGCTGGCGAATTGCTACAGGCAAGACCGCTCTGCATGAGCTGAATCCAAATGATAATCACTCTCGGAAAGATTGCAAATTATCTTGCAATCAATAATATTTCGCAGCTGTGAGCTTCTGGTCTCTTTGCCGAAGCTCAGGGGAGGTGTGAGCGATCGATTCGTTCCGAGTGAAGTCAATGGCGCAGGAGCCGAGGGGTAGATGAATAATTTCAAGAAGAACACGCTGGCATTGGCAGTTGCGTCCGGCCTGATGGCCGCGACTGCCGCGCTGGCAGCCGAGGAAGCCAAGAAAGAGGAGGCGCTGCAGCTCAAAGAGGCGGTCGTCACGGGCGAGAAAATTCAGCGCAGTGAAGATAGAACGCTGTCCAGCGTCGCAGTGGTAACCAGCGAGGACATCCGCCTTCATGGCGACCAGGACCTGCAGGGCGTGCTAGACCGCACCCCCGGCGTATACGCCCAGTCGGGTAACGAGAACTGGGGTATTCGCGGCATCCAGGTAAGCGGATTCGACGACCAGGGGCCCGCTGCCATGAATGGCGCCGTATCCGTCTATGTCGACGATGCGTTGCAGGTCAACCGCCTGCTGACCCTCAACCCGCTGCCGCTCTGGGACATGGAGCAGGTGGAAATCTACCGCGGCGCCCAATCGACCACCCAGGGGCGTAACTCCCTGGCCGGCGCCATCATCATGCGCACCAAGAACCCCACCTTCGATCCCGAGTTCTCCGTGCGCAGTAACGTCGGCAAGTATGGCGAGCGTGGCGCTTCCGCCGTTGCCAATGGTTCGCTGATAGATGGCGTGGTAGCCGCCAGGCTGGCTGTGGATTACCAAACCGCCGATGGCTATATCGAGAACGAGACGCTGGACATGGACGCCAACCAGCTACGCTCGTCCAACGTGCGCGGCAAGCTCCTCATCCTGCCGTCCGAGGATCTGGACGTGCTGCTGACCTTCGCCCGCACCAAGCAGCGCAGCGGGGTCAACGCCGTGGCCGCGACCAACGGAAGGCCGGACTACTACAGCGTCTTCGAGAACACCGAGACCCACAACACCCTGGACCAGGACACGGCGACCGCCAAGCTGGACTATCGCCTGGATGACTTCTGGACGTTGACCAGCGTGACCTCTGGAACTTGGTCGGAATACCACTCGATCCTCGATTTCGATCGTACGCCAGTCTTCAATAGAAGTACGCCTCGGCATCATGAGCAGATGCTGGCCAGCCAGGAACTGCGCCTGGGCTATGCCTCGGAGCGGGTGAACGGTGTGATCGGTGCGTACCTGGGGCGCTTCGAGGGCGATATCGACGATCAACTGGTCATTGACGGGGCGGTAGGGCTGGATCAGCAGGGCGAGACCGAGATCGACAGCCAGGCGCTGTTCGGCGAGCTCAACTGGGAGTTCGTCGAAGACTGGCAACTGATCACCGGTTTGCGTTGGGACCATGAAAAAAATAGGACGCAGATACGCTACCCACTGACTCCGTCGCGTTCGGCTGACGAGGACCTCAGCTCCAGCGTACTGTTGCCGAAGATCGGCATTAGCCACGACCTGACCGAGAATCAGATTCTGGGTCTGACTTGGCAGCGTGGCTACCGCAGCGGTGGGGTGAATGTTCGCGCTGGTACCGCGCACAGACCCTACGACCCGGAGTTCACCAGTACCTACGAACTGGCCTGGCGTGGCAACTGGCTGGATCGCCGCCTGCGCACCAGCGCCAACCTCTACCACACCACCTGGAAAGATCAGCAGGTGTCCTTCCTCAATCTCAGCGACAACACCGTGCAGGTGGCCAATGCCGCGGAAAGCCGCATGATCGGCCTGGAGCTCTCCGCCGAGTACCTGGTGACCTCGCAACTGCTGGTCAATGCCGGTTTCGCCTACAACGACACCAAGTACGAAAACTTCGTGCGTGACGGTGTCGACCTCAGCGGCCGCGAGTTCGTTTTCGCACCGAAGAAAATGGCCAATATCGGCGTCAACTACACCTTCGACAGCGGCTTGATGATCGGCGGCGACGTCGTCTACCAGGGCAACAGCATCTCCAACTTCGACATCAACGATGCACGTGAAGTGACCGGCGAGCGGCGCAACGACAGCGTCACCCTGGTGAACCTGAACGCCGAATACCCCATCGGCGACCTGACGCTCAGCGGCTACGTGCGCAACCTGTTCGACGAGGAGTACATCACCAACAACCAGAGCGACAGCCTGGTGGACGTCGGCGCGCCGATGACCCTTGGCGTGGCCGCCCGCTACGACTTCTGAGGAAGACTGGCGGCGGCATGGCAATGCTGCCGCCAGGAATTGAATCACAGTTCGTTGTCTTGTCCCGCTGGCCCTTCCAGTGCCGGGCGGGTGCTGTCAGAGAACGCGCTATTGGGTAATGCGAGGATGCAATCATGAGTGTGATCAACCCGACAACGAACACCAAAATCGATCTTCAGCGCCGGCATACGGGACTCAGCGAGAGTTACTGCCTGGACACCACACCCGTTCTTCAGCGCCAGATGGCGCAAGAGTCGAATGCCCGCAGTTACCCGCGGCGCATACCCTTGGAGCTCAAGCGTGCCCGGGGAGTCTACGTCGAGGACTCGCGAGGGCAGGTGTACATAGACTGCTTGGCGGGAGCCGGCACCTTGGCGCTGGGGCACAACCACCCGGTGATAATAGAAGCGATCCAACGAGCCCTGGCCTCGGAGGTCCCTCTACATACGCTCGATTTGAGTACACCGATCAAGGACGCCTTCGTCCAAACGCTATTCGATTTGTTGCCAGGCGATTTCGCCAGGAATGCCCGGATCCAGTTCTGCGGGCCCAGTGGCGCGGACGCGGTTGAGGCTGCAATCAAACTATCCCGCACGGCGACGGGCCAACAGACCGTGCTGGCGTTTCATGGCGCCTACCACGGCATGACGCTCGGGACACTCTCGCTCAGTGGCAACCTCGGTCCGAAGAAATCACTGGGAGGGTTGTTGGCGGGTGTCCAATTCCTGCCTTATCCGTATGGCTATCGTTGCCCCTTTGGCCTGTCCGGGGATCAGTCGATCGACGCCAGTCTCCATTACATCCGCCATATGCTGAGCGATCCCGAAAGCGGCATCACCCAGCCCGCGGCCATGATTCTCGAAACGGTCCAGGGGGAGGGCGGGGTGATTCCTGCTCCGGACCGCTGGCTGCAGGGTCTCCGCAGCATCACGAAGGAACATGGGATTCCCCTGATCCTCGATGAGATTCAATGTGGTATCGGTCGAACGGGGGATATCTTTGCCTTTGAAAGCAGTGGGATCACACCCGATGTCCTGACGCTGTCCAAGGCTATCGGCGGTGGCTTGCCGCTCTCCGTGGTGGTCTACCGCGGAGAACTCGATCAGTGGCAGCCCGGCGCGCATGCCGGCACGTTCCGGGGCAACCAATTGGCCATGGCGGCAGGGAACGCGACGCTGCGGTTCATCCAGCAAGAACAGTTGACGAACCATGTGCGCAGCGTCGGCAGCCAACTGCATCGCTCGCTGCTGGGGCTGCAGGCCGAGTTCGACTGGATCGGCGATGTCCGTGGTCGAGGCTTGATGCTGGGTATGGAAATCGTGAGTCCGACGAGTTTCGATTCCCTGGGACGTCCAGCAGCAGACGGCGACAGAGCGCGCAAACTCCAACGCGCCTGCCTGGAACGCGGGCTGATCGTGGAGCTGGGAGGACGGCATGGTGCAACCGTGAGATTCCTGCCTCCATTGATTATCAGTGAAGCGGAAGTCGAGCATGTCGGACAGATTCTTTATGAAGCAGCCCAAGCTGTTCATGGATGCTCCGAGTGATGACGAAGGCGGATGGGTCGCCGAAGTGGATATCCTCAGCGGCATGCGCAGTGTCCTGAACTACCTACGGCGGCCCCTCAAGCCAGCGTGGCCCTGCTTCAGCAGGGCGCTGGCAATTGATGAATAGATTTCATCTACCTATGTCATTTTGTCGTGATTATCACAACAATCATCCCGGCATACAGTGACCTCACCCAACGAGAAGACCTCGGCATGGTGCCGGAGTCGGGGGGAGAGGAGATCTGCAAATGCGTACTTGGCTGATTACTGGTGCATCCCGTGGCTTCGGCGCTCTGATCGCGGAAAAGGCCCTGCAGGCCGGCGACGCGGTCATTGCCACCGCCCGCAAGCCCGCTGACGTCACTGCCCGTCTGGGCGCGCATCCCAACCTGCTGGCGGTGCGCCTGGATGTAACCCGCGAGGAAGAAGCCCACCAGGCCGTTGCCGAAGGCATCAAGCGTTTTGGCCGCATCGATGTTCTGGTCAACAACGCCGGCTTCGGCGTGCTGGGGGCGGTGGAAGAAACCAGCGCGGCGGAAACCGAGCGCCTGTTCGCCACCAATGTCTTCGGCGTGCTCAACGTCACCCGCGCCGTGCTGCCGCACATGCGCCAGCAGCGTTCCGGGCACGTCCTCAACATCTCGTCGATTGGCGGCTACCAGGCTTACATGGGCTGGGGCGTATACGGCGCCACCAAATTCGCCGTGGAAGGCATCAGCGAGGCGCTGCATCAGGAACTGGCGCCGCTGGGTATCCATGCCACCGTGATTGAGCCAGGCTTCTTCCGCACTGACTTCCTCGACGAACAGTCCCTGGTGAAAACCGCCCTGGAGCTGCCTGACTACGATGAAACCGTCGGCAAGGTGCGGCGCATGGCCCATGACTACAACCATGCACAACCGGGCAACCCGGCGAAGCTGGCCGATGCGCTGCTGGCCCTGGTGAACTCGCCGAACCCGCCACAACGCCTGCCGCTGGGCAGCGACACCGTGGCGCGCATCGAAGCGAAGAATCGCTTGGTCGAGCAGGAACTGCTTGCGTGGAAGGACGTGGCCCTGTCCACCGACTTCCGCGACTGATCCACGAGCGAGCGGCGGCCGCTAGACGTCGCGCCGGTCGCGAGTGAAATCGACAAAAGCCTTGAGCGCCGCCGGTAGCTGGCGGCGGCTCGGGTAATAGAGGTAGAGCCCCGGATAATACGGGCACCAATCCTCCAGTACTCGCTGCAAACTGCCGTCTTCCATCGCCGGGCGTACCAGGTCCTCGAACACGTAGGCCAGCCCGCAGCCACTCGCCGCCGCCTCAGCGATCAGCCCCATATCGTCCAGTACGAGCGGGCCGTCCACCTCCGTTTCCAGCTTGATCCCGCCACGCTCGAACTCCCAGCGATAGTACGTGCCGCTGGGGAAGCGCAGGCGAATGCAGGGCAGTTCGCGCAGGTCCTGCGGGTGCTGTGGCTTTGGATGGGCTGCGAAGAACTCCGGAGTCGCCACCACCGCCGAGCGCATGCGCGGCCCGATGGGTACGGCAACCATGTCTGCCTCCAGCGTCTCGCCGAAGCGCACGCCGGCATCGAAGCCGCCGGACACCACGTTCACCAGTGCATTGTCGGCGACCACTTCGACGCGGATGTCGGGATACGCTGCCAGGAAGCGCCCCAGCAAGGGTAGCAGCACCATCTGCACCGCCGGCCGCCCAGCATTGATGCGCAGGGTGCCGGCCGGTTTGCCACGAAAACTGTTGAGGTCTTCCAGGGCGTCGTCGATATCGCGGAATGCCGGCTGGATACGTGCGCGCAGCCGTTCGCCGGCTTCGGTCAGCGCCACGCTGCGAGTGGTGCGGTTGAACAGGCGCAGGTCCAGGCGCTCTTCCATTGCGCGCAGCGCATGGCTGAGCGCCGAGGCCGAGAGCCCCAGCTCGACCGCTGCGCGACTGAGACTGAGATGTTCGGCGATACAGAGAAACAGGCGCAGGTCGTCACTGCTGACTTTCTTCATCGGAGGCTCGGTATGGAATTGGCCGGAGCAGTGGTAGCCGAGCGGGGAAGGGGACGTCAAGCCAGGCAGTGGGACGGCCCCGCTTGACGGTTTGTCTGCACACGGCGATGTACGAGCTGGTACAAGGCTCGATGTTCCAGACATGCAGCCTTGTCGACCATATCGGGGTGATGGTCTATATCCAATAGGCGCCTGAAAGTGCGTCCCGGAGGAGCCATCCGGGGTCTATACCACCCCTCGCCGGGAGGAGTTCCCATGATCAACCTTTCCACGGCCCAGCTGTTGACCCGCTACAAGCGCTGGGCCGATCAGACCTTCTTCGCCAGCCTGGCCACATTGGCACCCGAGGAACTCGACCGCCAGCGCGTTGGCCCCATGAAGACCATGATGGCCACGCTCAATCACATGTACGTGGTGGATCGTATCTGGCAGGCCCATCTGCTGGGCCGCGAACACGGTTTCACCTCGCGCCAGGCGATGCCCTATCCGGAACTCGCCGAGCTGTGGCGAGCCCAGCAGGAGGTGAACGACTGGTACGTCGATTGGGCTGCCGGACAAACGGAGGGCGCCTTGGCCAAGCCCATCGACTTCGCCTTCGTCTCCGGTAACCGCGGCACCATGACCGCTGGCGCCATGCTGCTGCACGTGGTCAACCATGGGAGCTATCACCGTGGCTGGCTGGTGCAGATTTATTTCGAGATTCCTGCCATGCCACCCATGACCGACCTGTCGGTGTACCTCACCGAAGCCAGCCCGGAACCGTTAGCCAGTAACTGCTAGGTGTCTGGTGCGGCCATGTGTTCGACGATCTTGTTGCGCAGCCAGCGCTCGGCGGGATCGTTGTCGGTGACTTCGCCCCAGACCATTGACAGCTCCGAGGTGGCGATGGGGAAGGGAGGGTCATCGGCGCGCAGGCGACCGCCGTCGATCAATGCCTCCGCCGCATAATCCGGGACACAGGCAAGCAGTTCGGTACCCGGCAGGATCGAGCGCAGCCCGCTGAACTGCGGAACCGCCAGCACCACGCGGCGAGTACGGCCAACGTGGGCCAGGTCGTTGTCGATGTTACCGCACAAGTCACCGGAGAAGGACACCAGAGCATGTGGGCGCTCACTGAACTCATCCAGGCTCAGAGCGCCAGGGCGGTCGTCACCGCGCAGCACCTTGACCGTCATGTTGCGCAACTTGCGGCGCTTGGCATTCGCCGGCAGCTCAGTGGTGTAGCTGACGCCGACGGAAATCTCGCCCGAAGCCAGCATCGCCGACATCAGCAGGAAGTTGACCCGCCGGACTACCACGACCACGTCCGGCGCTTCCTCCCGGATCTGCTTGAGCAGTTGCGGGAACAGACCAAACTCGGCGTCGTCGGACAGACCGATGCGGAAGGTGTCGCGATTAGTCGCCGGGTCGAAGTCCCGAGCGCGGCTGACCGCACTGGAGATGGTGTCCATCGCCGGCTGCAGCTCGCGAAGGATCGTCAGGGCACGCAGGGTTGGCTCGTAGACCTTGCCGTTGCGCACCAGCAACGGGTCGTCGAAGAGGTCGCGTAGACGGGCTAGCGCAGCACTGACAGCCGGTTGACCGAGGAAGAGCTTCTCCGCGGCACGGGTCAGGTTCCTTTCGAACATCAGCGTTTCGAAGACCACCAGTAGGTTCATGTCGACGCGGCGCAGGTCGTTGCGGTTCATTCCGACTCCTTCGGGTGCTGTGAACGGCAAGTATTGTGCAAGTCAGGAGATTGTCTCGTCCGCGTCAGGAAACTTACTCGGCTTCTGCTGGGCGCTTCGGGGGGGATGGGCTACGCCGCTTGCACATCGAGCACATTATGGTGCGGGCCGAGAAAGGGTGCAGCTGTCTCTGGTTTGGGGCAAGGGGAACCGGGACAGTCTCGGTCAGAACCGAGCCTTAGCGAACGCATGAACCTCTGAATGTTTTATTTAACATAATATAGATTATGCGAACCAATATAGCTGAGACTGTGACAGCCAACCGGCACTTCAAAGCCAGCATCTTAAGCGGCTCCGGTTGTTTTCGGCTTTCGATGCCCATGCCGCCCGTGCCGCTCTCGTAGGAGCCAGCTCTGCTGGCGAAGCTCCGTTTCAAGTGAATAAATCCCCGCTCTGATAAGCCCCGGCGCAATCCGGGAAGCGTTTTCATCGTCGTTCGAAAAAGGTCCTTTCCTTCCACAAAGCGAATCGCCCCTGCGCAGCAACAGAATTGCTGACACAGGGGCGATTTGACCACGGCTATTGGGGATTGCAGATCAGCTGCGGCAGTCCTTGATCAACGCCTTGACCAACCCAATCATGAGCAACAGCATCAAGCCCATGAACGGTAGGCCCATGGCGATGGTCCCCGCCTGGATGCCTTTGAGTGCGGTATCGCCGCCGACCACGAAAAGCGTGATCGTTACCAGACCGATCATCACCAGCCACAGCACACGTTGAGGTGGCAAGGTTTCGGTGTCGCCGCCGGCGGACAGGTTGTCGACGACCAAGGCACCGGAATCCACCGACGTGACCATGAAGATCACCAGCAGGACTACGACCAGCAGCGAGGCAATGCCGCCCATCGGCAATACATCGAGGAATTGGAAGATGGCCATGCTGACATCGGTCAAACCTGCCGCCAGCGTACTGCTTCCTCCAGTGATCTGGGCAATGGCGCCGCCGCCGAATGCGGCGAACCAGAGTACGGTGACGATGGTCGGTGCCAGCATCACCATCAGGACCATCTGCCGCAGGGTGCGCCCGCGCGATACACGTGCCACGAATATCCCTACCAGCGGCCCCCAGGTGCACCACCAAGCCCAATAGAACACCGTCCAGCCCTGGAGCCAGTCCTGATCCGGACGATCGATCCAGTTGCTCAGCGGCAGGAAGAATTGCACGTAGTCGGACGCTGCATTGAAAACGCCGAAGAAGAATTGCAACAGGCCAATACCGATGACGACCAGCAGGAACAAGCCCAGGGCCAAGGCCATATTGATGTTGCTCAGCAACTTGACCCCGGCATCCAGGCCCCGCCATAAGGAGAACGCCGCTATTCCGGTTACTGCGATAATGAACAGCAACTGGAAGGCAAAGGTGTTCGGAATACTCAGGACATGACTGATGCCGGCGGTTGCCTGCATGGCGCCGAGACCGAGGGACGCGGACAGGCCGAAGACAGTCAGGACTACGGTGAACACGTCGACCAATTGTCCGGGCAGACCTTTATGAGCATCGCCGATCAAGGGTTTCAGGCCGGAACTCAGGGAAAGCGGCAGGCCTTTGTTGTAGGAAAAGTATCCGACGACCAAAGCACTGGTCAGATAGATCGCCCAAGGGTGAAAGCCCCAGTGGAAGACGGTTGCTCCCAGCGCCATATCCGCGGCCTGCGGTGTATTGGGTAATACGGCAAGGGGAGTTTTCCACCAGCCGGTATATTGCGCGACGGGCTCAGCGACGCCCCAATACAAAAGCCCTACTCCCATGCCAGCCGCAAACATCATGGAAAACCAGGAAAGCGTGCTGAACTCGGGTTTGGCATTCTCTCCGCCTAAACGAATCTTACCCAGCGGCGAAAAAGCCACCCCTGCGCAGAACAGAACGGCCATGTTCCCCATGATCATGATGAACCAGTCGAAGTTCGTCAGGACCCAGCTTTTGACACCTTCCAGTGCCTGGCCGAAAAAAGCCGGATTACTCAGCGCCAATAGAACCAGGGCAAATATGGAGAAGAACGAAACAGGAAATATGACACGATGAAAATTCAAACCCAATATTCGGATATTGAACTCCTGGCCGATAGAACTTTCTGCGGCTACAGGCTTCATGCAGGGCACCTCGTTTTTGTTGTAATGTATTACATCCAATCTTTGGCGCGTCGGATATTGAATATCCGGCCTCAAAAAACGCGGATATATGCGATAGTCGTGCGGGGTCCTTTTCAGAAAACTATTTAGTTTTCATCCGTGAATTTTTCTTCTTTCTATATGACCAATGGAGCCTCCTCCGTTGGCGACGCCTACCGAGGGTATGAACGAAGTCATGGTTATCGGTGCTTTCATCTCCCCTCCAAGATCGATGGACCGGCGTCGCTCGGCATGGCGCCCCCGGAGGACCGCCGCGAGCGTGAAATCCAGGTCATGGTGATTGATCGGCAATAGCGGTCCTTTGCTGGAAACGACCTGGGGCATATCTCGCTCCGACTGTTCAGGCCCTCTGGCGAATCGCAAATACACAAAGGCGCTTCGTTTCCGTATGCCGCGAACCTGTCGTGACCGTTTCGCGCCGGCGTTGATTTAGCCGGGGGCATGCGAACGGAATTGCCGGGGAGTGATACCAAACAGGCTACGAAAGCGTCGGTAAAAGTGGGACGCCGTGACGAACCCGCTCGCGACGGACACTTCGGCGATAGGTTTGTTGGTGTGTTGCAGCAACTGGCGCGCGTAAGTCAGGCGCAGTTCCAGGTAGTATCGCGTCGGTGTCGCGTTCACGTGGTGACAGAACTGGCGTTCGAGCTGCCGGCGGGAAATACCCACGTACCGGGCGATTTCACTCACCTCGATGGGCTCTTCGATATTGCTGTGCATGAGTTCCAGCGCCGCCTTGAGCGTCGATGGCAGGGTCGGGTCGAGATCGATGGACACGACGGACACATCGACGATGTCCCGCATCTTGTCGCAGTTCAGGACCTCCTCCACCGCATTGACCAGCTCCTGACCTGCAATCGCACGAACCACTTCCAGCATCATGCCCAGCGAACTGTTGGCCCCCGCACAACTGATGCGCGTGCGGTCGAGTACATAAGAGCGACGCGTAATGTTCACGCCCGGGAACAGCTCGGACATCATCGCCCGCCCATCCGGGTGGAACGCACAGTCATAGCCATCCAGCAGCCCTGCCTCGGCGAGGAAGTAACTTCCGTTCCAGAGGCCGCCGAGTATGGCCCCCGCCGCATCCGCCGAACGCAACTTCGACCGCAGCACCGGATCGCCTTCGAGGCGCACACGAAACCCGCCGCATACCACGATGATGTCCTGCTCCTTTTCCTTGAGTTCGGCGAAAGAACAGTCGGTGGAAATGGCGATACCCAGGTCGCTGACAACCAGGTTGTCCCTCCCCCCGACGACCCGGATTTCGAATAGCGGAGCGGAACTCATGAGATTGGCCGTGACGAGCGCATCCACCGCCCCCGTGAAGGCCATCATCGAGAAGTTTTCCCGCAGGACGAACGCCACCCGGCGCACCGACATCGTGAGGCCGGCTCGCCGGGCTTTTTCCAGGTGAGCCAGGTTCTTCAGCTTCAACACACTTTCGAAAGACGATTCCATCTCGTTGCTCATTGATCAGCGTGGCCCCTTCAGCATGGCAGAGGCAATTCGGCGGTGCGTTCCTATCGACGACCAGCCTCAGCCAAGCATTCCGGGGCGGTAAAGCTCGCAGCGTACCCCATAACGCTTCAAGTCCACCTGCCAAGGCGTCAGTGGGATCGCTCAGCACGAAAGCAGCCGGAGCAGCGGCTCGCCAATGCGATCGATACCGCTCGGCGGATCGATTGGCTGCAACCGCCCTCCTGTCTCAAGCTCAATCCCTGCAAGCCGATACGATTTGTTAGAGACACCCTCGATATCCTCCAAACGCAACACCGCCCTCCAGTGGGGAACTCATGAACATAAAACAAAAACTGACCTGGGCCTTTGCGACAATTGCCTGTATTCCCGTGATCCTGGTTTCGGCCATCGTCATATACAGCCTGCGAACGCAGGCCGAAGAGCAGTTTCTGGATGGCAGCGGGCGGGAAATCCGCCAGATCGAAAACGCCATGCGGATGTTCTTCGACGCCATCAGTGAAAACGTCGAATACCTGTCCAAACTCCCGGAAATCGTGGCGGCCCCTGCCCTGAAGAACTACACGTCCGCCGATGCGGCGGCTACACCGCTTCCCGAAAGTAACCAGGCGATGCTGGCCCTCTTCACCCGGTATGCCAGCACGCACCCCACGACGGCCTACCTTTCCTATGGACGGGTGGATGGCGGCTACGCCATCTGGCCGGATGACCCAAAGCTGCACAGCTACGACCCCCGCGTTCGCCCCTGGTACAAGACGGCCATTGCCGCGCCCGGCCAGACGGTTCGCAGCAGCGCTTATTACTGGCCGGCGGACGATGCCGTGCTGATCGGCACTGTCCGTACCGTGAACGATGCCCAAGGTAACCTGGCCGGAGTCGTAGGCGTCGACGTCTCGCTCAAACAACTGACCGACCTGATCAAGCAGATCAAACTGGGCGAGAGCGGCTACATCATGCTGGTGGAAAATGGCGGCAACGTGCTCGTAGACCCCAGCAACACGGAGCACAACTTCAAGTCCATCGCAGACCTCGGCCCCGGCTACGACCGACTGGCAAACGCGGAAGGACGGGTGAACGTCGAACTGGACGGCAAGCGCTACATGGCCAACGTCTGGCCGTCGGCAGCCCTGGGATGGCGCTTCATCGGGCTCATCGAACGCGACGAAGTCATGGCCAAGACGAACAGCCTGACCTGGCAGATCGGCCTCGTCACCCTGCTTCTCGCGGTCTGTTTCGCCACAGTCGGTACGGTCTTCGCCCGCATCATCGTCGGGCCGATCCGCAGTGTGGCCAACGGGCTGGAAAACGTCGCACAGGGCGAAGGCGACCTGACCCACAGCCTGGAGGTGCGCGGCAACGACGAAACCTCCCTGCTCGCCAAATGGTTCAACCAGTTCCAGGGCGCCATCCGCCAACTGGTGCAACGCATCGTCGAGGCATCGGCCGCACTACGGCAGACCTCGGATGCCACCGCCCGCGTCGCCGAAGACATGAGCGGCACGGCGGAGCGCCAGCGGGAAGCCGTCGAGATGGTCTCGACCGCCTTCAACGAGATGGTCGCCACCGCCAACGAAGTGGCCCGCTCCTGCAGCGAAGCCGCCGAATCGGCGGACTCGGGCCAACGCCAGGCGCACACCGGCCAAGCCCAGATCGAAGAAGCCACGGGCAGCGTCTCCCGGCTCAGCGAAAACCTCCTGCAGTCCACCCAGGCCATGCAGGTACTGGAACAGGACAGCCAGAACATCAACGCCATCCTTGATACCATTCGTTCGATTGCCGAGCAGACGAACCTGTTGGCGCTGAACGCCGCGATCGAGGCGGCCCGCGCTGGCGAACAGGGCCGCGGGTTCGCGGTGGTGGCCGATGAAGTACGGGCCCTGGCCAAACGTACTGCCGACTCGACGGGCGAGATCGATAGCCTGCTGGGTGGGCTCGCGAGACGCACCCAAGAAGTCACCCGGCAGATGCAAAGCAGTCTGGAAATGTCACAGGCATGCGTGGAGCGGATTCGCATGGCGAGCGAGAGCTTCGAGCAGATTCGCCTGTCGGTCGACCACATCCGCGACCAGAACACGCAGATCGCCGCCGCGGCGGAGGAGCAGCACCAGGTCGCCGAGGATATCAACCGGCATATCGCGCAAATCCAGGACAACGCGCTGCTGGTCGAACAGCTCGCCCAGTCGGCGCACCGCGACTCGCAACATCTCTCCAGCCTTTCCAGCGAACTGCACGGCCTGGTCGGACGATTCCGAACCTGACCCAGAAGCGCTCAGCGTGCACCGCCGCAGGTCATGAGCCCGCGGCGTTGTCCGTTCAGGCATACGCTCCGCGATTGGGAAAATTGGCGCTGAGGCTCTCACTAAGACGACCACTCGCCTCCGAGGTAGTTGAGCCGTCCTAGCCCTGCCTCGACGAAAGGCGTACCAAGCTTTCGCTGCCCCCTTCACCGACAAACCTCTCCCCTGCCCCGCAGCCGCCTCTGGTACGGAAAACTGCTACCCTTTCGACCCGGGAAGGCTGAGGACATTCCGATGACACAAGGAACGACTCCATCGCAGCGCCTGGGCGAACTGGTCCGGTTGCGGCGCGCGCGGGATCGCATCGACCGCGACTACGCCTCTAGCCTCTCGACGTCGAAGCGCTGGCCCGCGGCGCGCACATGTCCGCCGGGCACTTCAGTCGCCAGTTCCACCGGGCCTATCGCGACTGCGCAGTGTGCGACCCGGCCGGCAACCTCATACGGATTCAGCAAGTGCGTTGACGCCCAGACGTGCCCCGGCGAGCCGGGGCCATCTCACGCCACAACAGGCTCAGGACATGAAAGAACAAGCACGGAACGAACTGCTCGAAACACTGAAAAACCGCTTCGAACAGAACAAACAACGCCACGAAGGCATCGCCTGGGCTGACGTCCAGGCCAGGCTCGAAAGCAACCCCGACGCACTGAAATCGCTCCAGGCCATGGAGGCCACCGGCGGCGAACCGGACGTAATCGGCCACGACACGGAAACCGGACGCTTCACCTTCTGCGACTGCGCTCCGGAAAGCCCGACAGGCCGCCGAAGCCTCTGCTACGACAACGCCGCCCTGGAAGCGCGAAAGGAACACAAACCACAAAACAGCGCCGTCGGCATGGCCAACGAAATGGGTATCGAACTGCTGACCGAAGACCAATACCGCGCGCTGCAAACCCTGGGCGAATTCGACCAGAAGACCTCCACCTGGCTCGACACCCCGCCCGACGTCCGCTCCCTTGGCGGCGCCCTGTTCGGCGACCGGCGTTATGGGCGGGTGTTCGTGTACCACAACGGGGTGCAGTCGTATTACGCGGCGAGAGGGTTTCGGGGAGTGGTTGGGGTGTGAGTGTTAATACGGCATGAGCGTTTCTGCTGAGCGTAACTGCTGGCAGAAATCGGCCGATTCTGTTGAAAAAGTAGGTTCAGCGGCAGCCGGCCGGTCGGATGTGCCTGTTGTCGAAGTGGCTGGAAGCCACTTCAAGTTGCCTTTCGGCATTTCACTGAGCTTCCTTGCCCAGGTCTGAGGGTTAATTCGAGGGTTTCTGCTCGCCGCAGGCGCACCTATCCCGTGATCGGTGGCCCGTGAGGCAGCAGCTTGGCCATACGCCTCAGGTTTTGCACAGTCGCGGCCAAGGTGAATTCGTCAGTCGCACCCGTCAGCCCACGCAGTCGTAAACGGTCGAGTTTCATGATCCGTTTGAGGTGGGCGAACAGCATCTCCACCTTCTTCCGTTCGCAACGAGAGACGAGGTATTCCGGTGTCTTGGCGATGCGTCGCGCCACGTCACGGGCCGCTTCATGGATGCTCCGAGCGATCTTGCGGAATGTGGTATTGGGGCAGCACTTCGCTTTCAGCGGACAGGTGGCGCAGTCGCTTTGGCTGGAGCGGTAGATGATGGTGTTGGCCTTGGTCACCCGCGATCTTTGCTGGGTGAAGGTGCGCCATGCACTGCGCAGCGGTTTGCCGGCTGGGCAGCGGTATTCATTGGCCTCCTGATTCCAGTGGAAGTCATTACTAGAGAGGCTGTCGTCCTTGCGTTCGGTCTTGTCCCACACCGGCACATGCGGCTCGATGTTCTTCTCTTCGACCATCCAGGCCAGCATCGGCGCAGTGCCATAGGCGGTGTCGCCGATGAGGCGTTCCGGTGTGAGGTCGAACTGCGCTTCGACACGCTCAACCATCGTCCTGGTCGAATCGACCTCGGCGATACGATGCGCCGGAGTCGCTTCTACATCCATGATCACGCCGTGCTCGGTGTCGATCAGGTAGTTGGTGGAGTAGGCAAAGTAAGCCGGGCCGCCTGGCGCTGCTGTCCAACGAGACAGCGGATCGGTGAGTGAAATCTTCTTGGGGAGGGCTTCAGCCAACGCCTCTTCATCAAGGGCTTCGAGGTACTCGCGTACGGCGCGGCTGCTGAGCTTTGGATCACTCCAATCGACTTCATCTCCCGCCACCCCACGTTGCCGGCTGGCATCCGCCTTGATGATGCTGGCGTCGACGGCGAAGCCTTCGCCCTTGACCAGGCCAGCCGCCATGCAGCGTCGCAGCACCTCATTGAACAACCAGCGGAACAGATCGCTGTCACGGAAACGGCCGTGGCGATTCTTCGAGAAGGTCGAGTGATTGGGGACTTCATCCTCCAGACCCAACCGGCAGAACCAACGGTAGGCCAAGTTGAGGTGCACTTCTTCGCATAGCCGTCGTTCGGAGCGGATGCCATAGCAGTAGCCGACGACCAACATGCGCACCATCAACTCCGGGTCAATCGAGGGTCGCCCGATGGGACTATAGAAATCCGCCAGGTGGGCGCGCAGGTCACTGAGATCCAGGCACTGGTCGATGCTGCGCAGGAGGTGTTGCGGCGGGACATGCTCTTCCAAGTTGAACGAGTAGAACAACCGCTGCTGTCCTCCCGGTAACTGTCCCATCATGCTGTTCGCCCCCGCGCTCGCTGACAGGGCAATTCTGCCGAAGGCATAGGGAAGCAGCTACTTTTTCAACAGAATCGGCCAGTAGCGGACAGCAGCCTAATAAATATGCCCTAGAGTTTTTCATTCACGTTTTCGCATGCGGCTAATAAATACCGTTTCACTAGTAGTAAAGGTGTTCTTCGCTTTCAGCCAGTCGGTGACCGGATTCCCTTCTCTATCTTCATTGCTGGTTATTCTTTGTGCGACATAAACTCCGAATGGAATCCACGCAGCGAGAACCCCAAGACCACCTGTGGTTCCTGCTAGCGCGGCGGGAATTAATGCCCCGGCCAAGCCCAGAATATCCCGCTTCTTTGCTCCTTTTTGGATGTATTCAAATTGCTTAACCCTCTCGTTGATATCAGAGATGTATTGATTGGTCGCATTAGTCTCAAAATTGCAGTCTCTTAATATTTTGTTAAGTCTTGATATCTCTTCAGCTTGAAATGCATCGAGTACCTCGCGAATCGGCGCCGCATTATCCAGAACTAGTAAGTCGCTTATGATAGTGTCGAGTTTCGTAATAGGGTCTATGAAGTTTTTGTTTGGAACTCCGGTTATAAAGCTGGCGGCGGCAGTTGCCATTGCTTCGATATTCGCGCCACCAGCATCTGTAGGGCAGAAGTTAGCATTCAACGCTGCTGACCACTCAACAGAAAGCGTGCTGTACATCAGCAATGGATTAAGATTCTGGCCAGTTGCGGCAGATACCATTTCTGCAAGCAGCCTTGCTGAGCCGTGTTGCAAGCCTGCAACCGCTCCCAACGTTGAATAGTCTGCTTCTAGGGAGGACCAACTAGCACCAAAATGGTCGCGGGCGATCCTTAAGAATTTGCGCTCAAGATTTTCAGCGTCACCAATCATTAGGTCCAATAGTTTTCTTCTGGACTCATTGTCAATTGGTGGATACATCAAGGGATTTCTTCTCCTCGATTCTTGGATGGTTGCTACCGCGAGCTGCCTATGCATTACGGCATTGCTGGAACTTAGCTCTAAGTGCTCTGCCAATCCTTTTGGGTCATATTTATGTAGATCATGCGGAAGCACCAGCGTTACTCGTCGCCTTTCGATTAAAGTTCTCAAATCGCTGCTGGTGATTTTGAGATGCTTTAAGAAAGGCTCAAAGTCTCCTAATGGTGGGGCAATGTATATGTCGCTATAGGTTGTTAGGTAGTTTCGAATATTGCCTGGCGTGCCTAACGAGCAGTCTATGAAGCACGCAGTGCCAGAATCTCTACGGACATCAGTTGCAGTAGGGGCATCGGTAAAAAGTGAGATGCGGGAATCAAACCACCTCTGCTCACTTTCATCATGGATATCTAGCACTGCGGTTGGCCAAGCTGTTCGCTCGCGATATGTGGCGAATTGAGCGGCGGTGACCAAGAGAGGTGTGTCGGCAATCTTAAATTCGGTATCGATGTTAATTCCGAGGTTGGCAACGGCTATGTTTGCTTCCGTAATTTGGTCAGGGTCTAAAGGTTTGGTTGATGTGAAAATTAACTTGTCAGGGAAATCCTGAATGTTGAATTCTGGAAAGTTTTTCGGCAGTTGTCGCTTGATTTCCAGATAGAATTGAACAGCGTTCAGTGGGGCACCATGTAACTGCGACAGCTGCTCTACTGTGCGGGCGGGTAGTCGAGTTGCACCCGGCGGTGGCGTCTCTATCAAGTCTACTTGATAGGCAATTACTCTACAGTGTTCATCAAACCATTTTTTTAGAGGTGTTCCGTCTGAAGTGATAGCAGTCGCGATATCGCTACAAGCTATATAGTACCTGCCATCTTTCTCCCATAGCCCTTGGAAGTTAAAGTCGGGCTGGGTGAGTAAAAGCCTTTCATACGAAACTTGGGCGTACCCTTTTGCAAATCCGAATTTCGTCACGTGATTCTCCCTTTCTAGAATTGGCAATTATTTTTATAGGGCGATGATCGGCATTGCCAAGTGCGTTAGAATTATAGATTACCTTCTAAATATTAGCTATTATTCTGCCGCATGCAGACTGTTTTGGTCAGCACTCAAACACGTCAAAACTTCAGGAGCCCCTGTCTCTAGTGGAAAAGAGGACAGATTTATTTATCGGCCCACACGTCCGCTACTGGCCGCTAGCTGCCTTATTAGACTGGATCGTCCTAGCAATTTAGATCTAGCAGGTTCCAGGCATAAACGGCGTCGGCCACGGGGACGGTACTCGCGTAGCCTTCATTTCCTGAAGATTGGGTGGCCATCACCAGTTTTTGTAGCACCCGCCCGCCCAGAGCTGACGCACATCATGTTTCACCCGTGCGGTGACACGATTGCCTTGCATCCCACCCATGTGTTGGCTCTTACTTAGAATCTGCAAGAGACCTTCAGCCGCTAGGGACGACCATGAGCAAGAAGAAGCACGAACTCATTCCTCTCCTCGACTATCTGCGCATTCACCGCGTTATCCGCAGCGTTTTAGACTCGGCCGGAGCAACAACTGACCACGCATGCTGGTTCTTCAGCGTCGCAGGAGCAGCAATCCTTCGGTATCACTACGGAAAAGATGCGCAGCCACTTGCTGGAGCTGTTTGTCTTATGGTCAATGAAAAGGGGGCTAATGTTTTGTGTTTCGCCACAATCGATGGCCGCGAAATACATAGTTCCGGCGACGCTTTTCATGCAATGGTTGCCTGCGGCGACCATCTAATCGATTTCATGAGCCCGATTTTCAACGAGCACGCTATCTCTTCAGGACTCGAAATTATTCCCCCGCCAAAATCTTTCCAGCGTCTTATAAAGTCTATGACCGGCTCTCATAATGCGCTGAGATTCGACGGGGATTTTTTCTTTGATCCAAATATCGAGTTGACTGAATACCTGAGAAATCAGATCGCCCAAAGCCAGTTTCAGAACGACTTGATACAGGCATGCATTGCTTGGTATCGAAGGCCCCCGAAGCCTATTCCATCAGCACTTACGGTAAGCGATGAGAAGGGGGAAATTCAGACGGTGAAACTCAAGGATGTAGCTGTCGAAGGGGGGTGGTAGCAGAAAATCGGGGGAGCGCCGCCTTCGGGCAGAGGTACGGGCTCTGACGACAGTACATTAATGGCAGCTCCTGGCCGGTTACTGCCGGTTCCCACCGGCAGCTCCAGGTCGTGTGGCTACGATGCTTCTATGACCCCCTGCCCTACACCACCCTCTCCAACCCATCCATCGCCTGATTCAGCTTGTCCTGAAACGGCTCCAGCAAACAGTGCAGCAGGCAGCCGCGAAATTTGTGGTCGTCTGAGCAGAACAGGAGTTCGAGCAGTACGCTCAGGGCGCCGCCGAGGTCGTTGAGGATTTGTTGGGTGTCTTGGAGTTTCTGGATTTCGCCGATGAGGGCGGCGAGTTCGTTGAGGTGGGTGTCGAAGTGGTTGGCTTTGAGGAGTGCGCTGTCGGCGCCGCGAAGTGTATCGAGGGAGGAATGCAGGGATTCGAGGCGTGCGAGGAAAGTGCGTTGCATTGGCGTTGTCCTGATGCTCAAGCTCCGTCGCCACGGTCCCATCACAGGTGCAACCACGGCACGGCATAAAAAACCGCTCCGAAGTGCGGTTTCGTTTACCTGTACATCGAGACGCCAATCCCGAGCTGCCGATTTTGCGACAGCCCGGCAAGCCTATCCCCATCCGTCGTGCCAGGCAAGCTGGAGTTCGGTGCCTGTGATGTAGTGGGGTTCATCGCGAGCAAGCTCGCTCCTACAAAGAGCACGCCCGGACCTTGGAGCGAATTCATTCGCGATGGACCGAACAGGTGTATGCGCGGATGAATCCGCTCACAGGTTCGGAGGCATGTGCACCTGCTTTTGTAGGAGCCAGCTCTGCTGGCGAAGACCCCCTCAGCACTTCCTTTTCATGACATGCGATTCGGCCGGCGCGAACGATTCGTTCGAAGCCCCGCGAGCCGGAGCCGAAGCAGAGTGATCAGGGCAACACCCCCAATAACGCCCACACCCTGCGCGACTCCGAATCCGCGGTGATCAGTTCGCCGAGCAGTTCGCTGAGGGGTTTGTTGCCCCACTCCACGGCGCGTTTGATCAGGTAGGGCACCGGGCTGTGGGGTTCGGTCTTGGCCAGGTAGTCGGCGATGAGCATCAGTTGGCGATAGGCGTCTTCGCGGCTGGCCGGTGCGGTCGGGCTCAGCAGCACGGTGGCTGGGGCCATGGCACGGCTTTCCGGTACCGGGTCGGTTTCAGCACTGTCGCGCTGTTCGGTAACGGGCAGGATCGGTTGAGGGTGCATGGCGATGAACTCCTCCATGAGCGCGGTCAACTGGACGATGACGTCGCGCAAGGGGCTGCAGGTGGGCGAGCTGTCGCCCAAATGGGCGTCGCTCCACGCTTCGAGGCGTTGTAGCGAATGGGTGGCGGATTCCAGGTTGGCCCGGCAGCGCTGGAAGTATGGCAACGGAGCACCGCGCACCCGTTCGTCGAGTTTCTGCTGGGCGTGCCGGGCGGCTTCGGCGTCGGCCTTGGCGGCCTTGTTGTCGCCGCTGAGAACCTGCCGATGCTGGAGCTGCTGCCAGTCGCTCAGGGTGTAGGCGCCGAACTCATCGCTGGCGACCTCGAACAGACGCAAGCGCGTATGGAGTATTTCCGCATAGCGGCGGTACAGCCAGTCGAGCGGCGTGGCCCGCCACGATTGGTCGCCCTCCTCCGCCTGGGGATGCAGGTCGTCCGGGTAGCGTTCACACAGCCCGACCAGCAGCATCAGCGCCTGTTCCAGCCCTTCCAACCCGCGTCGGTGCAGCCAGGCTTCGCCCAACCAGGCAGTGACCATCAGGTCTTTGCTGCGCTTGAGCAGGAGGTCGCTGGCCAGTTGTTCCACCAGCGGCCAATCGCCGCGCTTGATTTCCGCCTGCCAGACACCGGTCGGCAGGCTGGCGTCGTCTTCGCGGCGGGCTTCGCGCAGGCGGTCGTAGTCCGCGTCGTAGCGTGGGTTGATGCCGCAGGGCGCGGTGTCCGAAATCGGTTCCAGCAGCTCGTCGAGCGACGGCTGCGGCGGATGCATGGGCAGACTCATGGCAACACCTCGGAACTGGCCAACGGGGCCGTCAGGGTGGCGTCGGCGAAGGGCGAACGCGGCGCCCGCACCGGCAGGGGTTGCACGGAGAGCGGCGCCTTGCCGCCCTGGGCCATCAACGAGACGCGCATGAACATTTGCGCGTAGGTGTCGGTGCTGTACGGGGCGTAGACCGGCAATTGCAGGGTCAGGGGGAAGTCGGTGTAGTCGACGCTCGGCTGGCGCTGTACCGAGATGTGCGACCGTACTAGCCGCAACAGCGCCCAGTGGCCGGTGTATTCCCAGCCGGCCTCCAGGTCGGCAACCGCCAGGTTCGGTTGCAGCGGGTCGTTCGCCGGGCGCTGCGAGCCATTCTTCGCCCAGCGCAGGACCAGCTTGACCGGCTCGCCGATGGTCCAGCGCAGGCGCTGGTTGTCTTCGCGCGGGTAGACGATGGCCTGGCTGCCGGATTGCAGCTCCCAGGCGATCACCTGGTCGGCGCCCCGCTCTTCGGCTCGGTCGGTACGCCAGCGAGCCTCCATATCGAAGCCGAGCATGCCTTCCTGATCGCGCACCAGCAGGGGCGCCAGCCAGTCGCGGGCTTGTTTCAGGCGGGCGAGAAAGTCCTGCGCCGCCAGCACGTCCATCGACTGGCTGAGTTGCAACCCCTCCTCCGCCGGGGCCAGATTCTCGTCGAGCAGCCGCAGCAGATAGCGCACCCGCTCGGGATCGGCGTCAGCCGCTTCGGTGCTGTAGGAAAACGGGAAGCGCCCGGCCAGGTACTGGTCGAAATAGTCCGCCAGCCGGTTCCAGGCCAGGGCGGCGCGTTGGCGCTGAAGAACCCCGCAGCGCTGCATGGCCTGTTCATGGAGGTTCTGGCCGAGCCGGGACAGGTCGTCGATGCCGGAAATCAGGTTGGCACCTCGGAGTACGGTGGCGCAGGAGCCGGCGTCCATTTCGACCAGATCGCGACTGGCCAGTTGCTCCAGGGCCGCAGGTGAGCTGGCTGGATTCTGCGCCTTGTACTTGACCATTTCTTCGCTGAGGGCGACGAGTCGGGAAACCGCCTCGTAGTCCACAAGGGACAACGACTGCCGCTGCATCTTCAGCCAGTCCAGCGCGGCCGCGTGGTCCTGGGTTGTCTTCTGCATGACGGCGAACTGTTGCGCCAGGCTCTGCTTAAGTTCCTGCGGATCACTGGCGCGGAACAGTTGCAGGCCGAGGTTTTTCGTACCGTCCCAGGCGCTCAGGTCGAAGCGTTGACGAAGGACCGGCTGCGCCTCGATTTCGTTCTGGGCGCGGCGCACATCGACCAGGGCGCGCTGGTTGAGGTTGCGCAGCAGCGCTTCCGACAGGTCCGGGCGGCGCAGTTCGGCGAACGCCTTCTGCAGTTGCAGCGCCTTGTCCGCAGGGACGTCGAAGGTCTGCTCGTAGCCGGAGCGGGCCACTGTCGGCGTGGCGGGTTCGAGGCGGCTCCACATGGCCATGGCGGCGGCGCTCTTGGCGGCGTCCAGCAAGGCGTTGCGGTAGTCCGGCGGTATCTGCGGCAGCTCCTGGTCGACATAGGCCTTGTAGCTGTCGAAATAGCGCAGCGCGGCGCCCATGCCGTCGCCATCGATGGTCAGACCGTAGCGCGCGCCCTCCTCGCGCTCCTTGCGCAGCGCGCTGGCCACGAAGTCGCGGCGGAACAGCCCGTCGATGGCCTTGTCCAGCCCCTTGATCCCATCTTCCAGGTCCACCGTGCCGTTGCCTTGCTGGACCAGCAGGTTGTCACGCATGCCGGCCTGGGCGACCCACTGATCGCGGAAGCTTTTCTGTAAGTGGGCGGCTTCCTGGTTGATCGCCTGCTCCACCTGCGGGCCGAGCAGGACGCTCTGCCGAACGCTGTCCAGCAGCGCCCGGTAGCCGGGCACCAGATCGCCCCCGGAGCCCCGGCTCCAGGTCGAGTTGGTCACGGCGATCAGGCTGTGCAGGTTGTCGATCAGGCTGTTGATCTCCTCCAGCTCTTCCAGCGAATTGCCGGAGCCGGCTTGCAGGTTACGGGTGTACAGGCGCAGGTAACCGGCCGGGCGGCTGAAGTTGTCGGCGACGAAGTAACGGGTCAGCCAGAGCTGCATGAGTTGCTCGAAATGTTCGGCGATGTCTCCGCGCTTGGCCTGGAGGTTCAGCGGTGTCATACCTGCGGGAGGCGCCTCGCCCAGCAGGCGGTTGTAGAAGGCCTCCTTAGGCAAGGTACGGGCATCGAGGTCCAGGCCCAGGGCGCTGTTGGCGAGCTGGGCGAGGTCGTCCAGCGGGTTCTTGCGATTGCCCAGGGCCTGGGCGAGCCATTTGTTCTGCTGCTCGATCTGCAGGGCGCCTTGCAGCAGGGTGTTGGCCTTGACGTAGGTCTCCCAGCTCTCGGGGTCGTCACCGTCGATGTTCGAGCGCCGCCCGGTGTTGCGAATCTGCACCAGCGCACGCAGATCGGCGACCAGCACATCGCGCAGCGGCTGGTAGAGATGGTGACGGGCAGTGCTTTTCAGCACGTCGTCCAGGCGCACGTCCAGGCCGGAGAACCAGGAGGTGGGATAGGCCAGTGAGCGGTAGTGCCAGCGTGGCGCCCGTTGCAGGAGGTTCCAGAAGGTCTGGACGTTGTGCCGGCTCATGGCCTCGCGATTGGCATCGCCTTCGATGGCCAGGTAGCCGTTCTGCGTCTGCTCCAGCAGATCGGCCAGGGCGTCGGCATCCCGCGAAGCGTCGTGCCAGACCCAGAGCATGGCGACCAGCCAGAACACTCCAAAGAGCGTCGCACTGGCGCCCGCGACACGGTGCCAGCGCTGCCGCAGCCGGAGAATCCGAGGGACAGCCTGGGCCAGCCCCTGCTCCGCGAGAATCCGATGGCGCCAGAGCGGCCGGGCGAAGCGGGCTTGCCCCGCATGAACAGGCGTATCGGCGCCAATCGGTGCCGCTGGATCGTCGTTGGCCGGCGACAGGCTTGCGGTGAAATACAGGCCGCGCAGACGCGGCGATTCGCCTAGGGCATTGCCCTGGAACACCGGGTCGAGCAGTGCCTGCAGGTTCCCGCGCATCGCCTCGAACTGCTGCGGCAAGTCATACAGGTCTTCGCTCACCTGTCCGGACAACGCGCCAATCTCGATTACCGCCTCGGACAGCGATCGGCTCACCGCATCCACCGCCATGTCGCTCCAGTGCGATTGCCAGACGGCGTCCAAAGCAAAAGGCGACGACCAGCCGAGCATCCGCTCCGCCGCATCCTTGGGCAGGGCCGCCAGCAGCTCCTGGAAGCCGGCGACTTCTTCCATGTCGGTCACCACCACATAGACCGGCAGGCTCAGCCCGAGCCGCTGCAACAGGTCGATGAATTTGCGTCGGGCCATCAGCCCCTGGGCCGAGGCCTGCTCGCCGCTGTGCAGCAGCGTGGCGGGAATGCACCAGAGCACACCATCCAGAGGCCGGCGGGCACGTAGCCGCAGCAACAGACTGAGCAGCCGCCACCAGGCCGTCGCCTGCCCCGCCAGCCCTTCGCCAGGCATGAACAATGCGTCCGGCACCACCAGCACGGAGCCGTCGCTGTCCGCCCACCAGCGACCGAACCAGCCGGCCTTGCCGGTCGGGCTCAGGTGCCAGCCGGCACACAGCTCCGCGCCCTGACGCTCGTCGCCGAGCATCAGCAGCCAGGGATTCTGGTAACGGTCATGCAGGCCCTGGTCGTGCTCCATGCTGCGTACCGCACCGTAGAAGCTGCGGGCGGCGGAGCCCGCCTGGGTACGCAGCCACCAGACCAGAACCCCCACGGCGATCAGCAGCAGGAGCACGCCAACCACCAGCACGACGATCGCCGGCAGGCTCATGCGTTGTTCTCCGCCATCAGGGGGTCGGCCAGATGCAGGACCGGCTCCAGCTCGCCGGCGATGTCGCGCCAGAACAGATGGCCGACCAGCGTCAGTACGACCACCAGCCCCAGGATACCGAGGCCCAGGCGAAAGCCGTCCGGCAATGAGCGGCGCACCGGCAGGCGCTTCGGTTCCACCGCCACCGGTCGCTCCAGCAGATCGGAAACATCAGCGAAATCCGGATCACGCTGCCAGGCGAAGGCAAACAGCGCATGCCGCCATTTCTCGTGCAGCGCCTGCCCACGCTCGCCGCGCAAACGGCCGTGGAAACCGAGGATCAGGCATTGCAGGTAGACGTTGGCGAGATCGCGGGTGGCCGGCGCGCGCTCGTCGAGGATTTTCTTGATGGCGACCGGCAATCGCTCTCCGGCATTGCGGCTGCCGTACAGGCGCGCTTCCAGCGGCTTTTCCTGCCAGCCCGCCTGCCCGGCCCAGGGGGTGAAGACCAGCGTCTCGTCGAGCAGCGCGACGAACGCATAGACCATCGCTTTAACCTGCTCGCCCGCGGAGTCGCCCACTTTGGCGAAGGCGCTGCGCCACAGGCGCCGGGTCGCCCGGGTCGCCTGCTCGGCGGTGCGTGCTACCAACTGCCCGTCGCTGTCGTCGTCCTTCTCGAACTCGTGCCAGACTTCGCGCCACTCGCGCCAGGCCTGTCTGAACGCCGCACTCAGCGAGGACTCATCGAGCCCGCCCATGCCCTGGCCAACCTTCCCTCCCGTCATACTGCATCCTTTTCTCTAGACGGTATCGTCCGCCGCCATGAACAGCACCACCTGCCAGGGCCCGATGCCCCCGCCGCTGCCCGGCTGGACGATGCGCAGTTTCTGCTGCGGATCGAACCACTCCCCCGCTGCCTGCACGACGAACAGCCGGGTGTCTTCACCGACACTGTAGGCCACCTGTTCCTGCCGGCTCATAGCCTGTTGCGGCAGACCGCTCATGCGCTGCCGCGCGAGGGTGGCGATATGCGCTTCGGAAGCGATGATCGCCCGGCCCAGCCACTCCGCGGCGACATGGTCGCTGGCTCCCGCCGGCATGCGCAGACCGATCACCAGGCGCTGGCGCGGCTGGTCGCGGTCCGGCAGTTGAAGGTGGAAGCCCTGGCCGTCCTGTTCGAACGGAATGCTGCGATAACCAGCACGGACCCGTTCCAGCGTCGCCCCGAGCCAGTTCAGGACTTCCGCGTAGCCACGCTGCAACTCCAGGAAGTCCAGCGGGGCGAACGCGGGCACGCCGGCGATCGGATCGAGGGCGCACCAGGAGCCGGCCATGCCGGCCAGCAGCGCGTGCAGGCCCGCCGGCGTGGCGACCCGGCTGTTCAGTGCCGCCTCCACTTCGGGCAGACGTGCCCAGAGCGCGGCCAGTTGGCGACGGATTTCGTCGGCATCGTCGCGGTTGCCGGCTTGCTGGGCGTTCCGCAAGCGGCCAGCGAGAAACAGGCATTTCTCCCGCGCCCGCCCGCACAACGCCGCCACCTGCTGGCCGAGCGGAGACTCGGGCAGGATGCGCGGGGTCGGCGGGACATAGGCAAGCTGCACGTAACCGCCACCCTGCTTGCCGACCTTGAGCAGCGGCAGGCAGATTGAGTCGGCCTTGTTGGCATCGGTGGTCAGGCGCGCATTCGGGCGCCAGACGACGATGGGCTCGGGATGTTCGCCGCTGGCCAGGTCGGGTACCGCATCGCCCACCACCGAGGTGAGGCGCCCGTTCAGTGGAAGCAATTGCCCGCCCCGCCACAACGGGCTGACGGACAGATAGACGGTGACCGAGGGACTACCGGACGCGGCGATTGCGTCGGCCACATCCAGCTCCAGCGCACCGTCGTTGGCGAGATTCAGGCGGACCGGCAAACCGTCGGGGAGGAGCGCATCGACGGCGGTCACCCGGACCTTGCCGGCGCAAAGCGCGGAGGGATCGATCTCGAGGTGCTCGACACCCCAGAACCAGGGGTTGCAGGCCTTGGCGAAGTGAGCTGCAAGCGCCTCGGCGCGCAGTCCTTGCAATTGGAAGTGCTGGGGCAGCAACTGCATGCCTTCGTGCCAACACACCACGTCCGGTAACGCGCTCATACGACTCCCTTCACATCGCGACGGAAACGCCGTGGAGACCTGTAACCGCCGTGTGTCAGCGCTCTTCGCCGCCCAGCAGCCGCATGTCTCTGCTCTCGAACTTCAACCAGACCATGCGCTGGTCATCCAGACGCAGTCGGTGGACCCCGGGTGTGTTATAGCCGGCAAAGACCAAAAGTCCAGCCGACGGCTCGCCGGCCAGCGGAAAGTCGTTGGATTCCATGAATTGGCCCGGCACCAGCTCCAGGCTCCAGACCGAAAGCTGCGTACGGTAATCGCGCCGGAACTGCTCGCGTTCGGCGAACCACTGCCGGGCGGGGATGCCGGACAGTTGCTTGAGCAGCTCGGCATCGCGCACCGCGATGAAGTCCACGGCGATCGGCGTGTTGTCGTTGGCACGCGGTGCCACATCCAGCCGCAGCCTGTCCAGCTCCACCTTGGGGTCGAACAGGGAGCAGCCGGACAGTGCCAGGAGCACGATCAGTACCGAGATTGCACGCGCGAAAAACGGACATCCCTGCGTCATCGGACTTCCATCGGAAAATTTTTCAGCTTGCGTTTTTATAGACCTGTTCTAGCGTCTTGGATAGTTCGTCGTACGACGAATCGGAGGGATCGCCAGCGACAGCGACGGGAGAGCCCCACCCTGTCGAGTCTGTGGTCCAGCAAGGGAGTGCGATGGCCAAGGGAAACCGATGCGTTGCGCTCTCGCTCATTGCATCGGAGACAAGCCGCCATGGCCGAAAGTACTCAGCACAAGCTCGACAGGGTCCGCCCGCCCCGCGTGCAGATCACCTATGACGTCGAGATCGGTGATGCCATCGAGAAGAAGGAGCTGCCGCTGGTGGTCGGGATCCTCGCCGACCTCTCCGGCAAGCCGGAGGTGCCGCTGCCCAAGCTTGGCGAGCGCCGCTTCGTCGAGATCGATCGCGACAACTTCAACCAAGTCCTCGCCTCGGTCGCTCCCCGCGCCGCCATCCAGGTCGACAACACCCTCAGCAACGACGGCAGCAAGCTGAACGTCGCGCTGCAGTTCGACCACATCGACGCCTTCGACCCGGTCAACATCGTCAAGCAGGTCACCCCGCTGCGCCGCCTGTTCGAGGCCCGCCAGCGCCTGCGCGACCTGCTGACCAAGCTGGACGGCAACGACGACCTCGACAAGCTGCTCCAGGAAGTCGTGGCCAATACCGAAGGGCTCCAGGAAATCAAATCGGCCCGCCCGGATGCCGAGCCCGCGGCCGCCGACGGCGAAGCACCCGCCGAACCCCAAGCCTGATCGCCAGCCCTATTCCACGGAGGAGTCGCCATGGCCACCGCCAGCGAACAAACCAGCGAGAGCACGACCCAGACGTTATCCCTGCTCGACCGCATCATCGCCGAGGGCCGCATGGCCCACGATGACAGCCAGCAGGACTATGCCCGCGACATGCTCGCGGAATTCGCCACCCAGGTTCTCGACGAAGGCATGGCCATCGACAAGGACACCGTGGCCATGATCAACGACCGCATCGGCCAGATCGACGAGCTGATCAGCGCCCAGCTCAACCAGATCCTGCATCACCCCGACATGCAGAAGCTGGAAGCCACCTGGCGCGGGCTGCACATGCTGGTGCAGAACACCGAGACCAGCACCCGCCTCAAGCTGCGCCTGCTCAACGTGACGCAGAAGGAGCTGCAAACCGATCTGGAAAAGGCCGTCGAATTCGACCAGAGCGCACTGTTCAAGAAAATCTACGAGGAAGAGTACGGCACCTTCGGCGGCCATCCCTTCAGCCTGCTGGTGGGCGACTATGCCTTCGGCCGGCACCCGCAGGACATCGGGCTGCTGGAGAAACTCTCCAACGTCGCCGCTGCCGCCCATGCCCCCTTCATTGCTGCCGCCAGCCCGCGCCTGTTCGACATGGACAGCTTCACCGAACTGGCCGTGCCACGTGACCTGGCGAAGATCTTCGAGAGCCTGGAGCTGATCAAGTGGCGCTCGTTCCGCGAGAGCGAGGATTCGCGCTACGTCTCCCTGGTGCTGCCGCGCTTCCTGCTGCGCCTGCCCTACGGACCGGACACCTGCCCGGTGGAAGGTATGAACTACGTCGAGGACGTCACCGGCACCGACCACAGCAAGTACCTCTGGGGCAATGCGGCTTGGGCGCTGGCCCAGCGCATCACCGAAGCCTTCGCCCTCTACGGGTGGTGTGCCGCGATCCGTGGCGCGGAAGGCGGTGGCGCGGTGGAGGGCCTGCCGGCGCATACCTTCCGCACCAGTTCCGGCGACCTCTCGCTGAAGTGCCCGACGGAAGTGGCGATCACCGACCGCCGCGAGAAGGAGCTGAACGATCTGGGCTTCATCTCGCTCTGCCACAAGAAGAACACCGACATGGCGGTGTTCTTCGGCGGGCAGACTGCGAACAAGCCCAAGGTCTACAACACCAACGAGGCGAATGCCAACTCGCGGATTTCGGCGATGCTGCCCTACGTGCTCGCCGCGTCGCGCTTCGCGCATTACCTGAAGGTGATCATGCGCGACAAGATCGGCAGCTTCATGACCCGCGATAACGTGCAGAGCTACCTGAACAACTGGATCGCCGACTATGTGCTGATCAACGACAACGCCCCGCAGGAGATCAAGGCGCAGTACCCGCTGCGCGAAGCGCGGGTGGACGTCACCGAGGTCGCCGGCAAGCCGGGTTGCTACCGCGCCACGGTGTTCCTGCGCCCGCACTTCCAACTGGAGGAACTGACGGCGTCGATCCGCCTGGTTGCCACCCTGCCGCCGCCGGTCGCGGCGTGACCGATTCCCCGCCGGGATGCCCGGCGGGGATGTTTTCTCTCATAGCGCGCCTATACACATCTGGAGTTTCAAGCGATGGATGCAATCATTCTCGACCTCGGCGGCGACATCAAAGGCGACTGCCTGCTGGAAGGCTACAAGGACAAGATCGAGCTGATGTCCTACAGCCACAACGTGGCCATGCAGGTTACCAACGACGTCAGCAACTCAGAACGGACTTCGGGCAAGCCGCACATCGGCGAATTCACCGTCACCAAGTTCGTCGACAGCTCCACCCCCTCCCTCAACGAATACTGCTGCGCCGGCAAACCCCTGCCGGAAGTGAAAATCCTGGTCGGGCGCAACGCCGCCGAGGGTGACGGCAAGGTGCTGCCGTTCATCATCTACACCCTCAACAACGTGGTGTTCTCCAACGTCAGCGTCAGTGGCGGCGCCGGTGGCAAGCCGGTGGAAACGCTCTCCATGAACTTCACCAAGATCAAGTGGGAGCTGACCGCGCAGAAAGACGACGGCACCAAGGAAGGCACCGCCGCCTCCACCTGGGATCTGGCCGCCAACAAGCTCGTCAAGTAAGCCAGCATCAGCATGGCCGTATACGAGGCAGGAAGTCAGCCGCCACTGTTCGAGCGGCTGGCCTCGGACGACGAAGAGCACCCCGCGCCGCCGGTCTTCGACCGGCACGCGCTGGCGGAATCCGTGCGCAACGAGTTGCGCCGTCTGCTCAATACCCGCCGCGCCACGCGGCGGCGTCTGCCACAGTTGAGCATCATCGACTACGGGATTCCCGACTGGAGCGCCCTGCATGGCGAGCGCAGCGACGACCGCCGCCTGCTGGCCCGCGAAATACGCGACGCCATCGCCCGCTTCGAGCCACGCCTGTCGCTGGACACGGTGGAGGCGACCCCCACCCCCGAACAACCCCGGAAACTGACCATCAGGCTGACCGGCAGCCTGCGCGAAGGCAATCGGCGCTGGCCGGTGGCCTTCGTGATCGACCCGGCCGACGATGGACTCGAGGTGCGGCATGAGCGATTCGATTGATCAGGAACTGCTGGACTACTACCAGCGCGAGTTGACCTGGCTGCGGCATGCCGGCGCCCGCTTCGCCGAGCGTTACCCCAAGGTGGCCCGGCGCCTGGAGCTCGCCCCCGGCGAATGTCCGGACCCGCATGTGGAGCGGCTGCTGGAGGGTTTCTCGCTACTCGCCGCGCGCCTGCAACGCCGGCTCGACGACGACTACGCCGAGTTCAGCGACGCCCTGTTGGAACAACTCTACCCGCTGGCCCTGCGGCCACTGCCGTCCGCCGCCGTCGTTCAGTTCGAACCGGACCCGACCAAGGGCAACCTCGCCGAAGGCTATGCGCTGCCAAGGGATACGCCGCTGTTCGTCACCACCCGCAACGGCGAGAGCGTTCACTTCCGCACCACCGCCGAGGTCACCCTCTGGCCGCTGGAAATCAGCGACGCCGTGCTGCTCTGTGCGGAGGAAACCCAGGCCTTGACCGGCGTGCCACAGGCACGTTCGGCATTGCGCCTGACTCTGCGCAGCCTTGGCGAAACGCCCTGTGCCGAGCTGCCCATCCGGCAGTTGCGGCTGCATTTGGCCGCCTCGCCGGTGGTCAATGCCACGCTGTATGACCTGATCGGCGCCCACTGCGTGCAGATTCTCCGCGGCCCGGCCGGCAGACCACCGAAGCGCCAGGCTGGGCAACCCTCTCCAGTCGGCTTCGCTGCCGACGAGGCCCTGCTACCTGACGAGGACGGCCTGCATCCCGGACTGCGCCTGCTGGCGGAATACTTCGCCTACCCGGACAAGTTCGCCTTCTTCGATGTACCCCTGGACATGCCGGAGGATACGGGCGAAGCGCTGGACCTCTATCTGGTTTTCGACCAGGCGCCCGCGGCGCGCCTCAATCTGCAACGCAGCGATCTCGCCCTCGGTTGCGCACCGGCGATCAACCTGTTCCCCCGCACGTCCGAGCCGCTGCGCCCGGACGGCACCCGCAGCGAATATCGATTGATCGCCGACAGCCACCGCGAGAACTCCGTGGAGATTCATAGCATCCGCACGCTGCGCGCCAGTTCGACGCGCGGCGTGCGGAAGGTGCCGGCCTACTATGGCTATCAGCACGGCATGGGCGACAGCCCGCTCTATTGGCACGCACGGCGCATCAACGGGTTGACGCCGAACCGGCTCGGCTCTGACCTGCTGTTGAGCCTGGTGGACACCGCCTTCGATCCGTTGCGCGATGCCCCCGAATACAGCCTGACCGCCGACCTGCTGTGCACCAACCGGCATCTGGCGGAAAGCCTCGGTGCGGGCACCCGGCTGGCGTTCGAGCGCCCCGGCCCGGTAGCCCGCGCCAGCCTGCGCAACATGCCCAGCCCGCAGAGCCTGCCCCGGCTGGGCGGCGAATCGCGCTGGAAGCTGGTCTCGCAACTGACGCTCAATCACCTCTCCCTGGTGGAGGGCGAACAAGCCCTGGGCGCGTTGAAGGAAATGCTCCACCTGCACAACCTGCGCGAAGAGAACAGCGCCCGCCGGCAGATCGACGGGCTGGTCCGGCTCGACTGCGAGCGGGTCGTCGCCCGTGTCGGCGCCGATGCCTGGCGCGGCTGGCGCAACGGTCTGGAAGTGCGCATCGCGGTCGATCCGCAGCATTTCGTCGGCGCCAGCGCCGTGCTGTTTTCCGGGGTGATGGCGCAGTTCTTCTCGCTCTACGCCAACGCCAACCGCTTCGTCCGCACGGTGCTGGTCCAGGCCGACAAGGAGATCAAGACGTGGGAGCCACAGGCCGGAATGCCCCTCTCGCTCTGAGCGCCCGCCTGCGCCGCGAGCCACAGGCGTTCGAACTGATGCAGGCGTTACTGCTGCTCGAACGCGAACGCCCGAATGCGATGCCGCTGGGCAGCAGTACCGTCCCGAGCGGCGAGGCCGTGCGCCTGCGTGGCCCATTGACGCCGCTGTTCGCCTCCAGCCAGGTGGAGCGGCTGGTGGACGATGGCGAGCCCGTCCCGGTGCTCACCACACCGGTATTCGGCCTCGGCGGCCCGGACGGTCCCCTGCCCTACGCCTACCAGGAATGGCTGCAACAACGCGCCCGCCGCAAGGACCACGCTCCGGCGGAATTCCTCGACCTGTTCCAGCACCGTCTGCTCAGCCTGCTCTACCGCGTGCTGCGCAAGCACCGCATTGCCCTGGGTTTCACCGCGCCGCAAGACAGCCCCGTGCAAGCCCAACTGCGTGCCCTGACCGGCCTGCTGCCGCGTCACGTGCGCCAGCGCCAGGCCGTACCCGACGAAGCCTTCCTGGCGCGCGCCGCGTTGTTCGCCGGTCAGCGCCGCTCGCTGGCCGGGTTCGCCGGCATCGTCCGCTGCCACTTCGGCATACCGGCCCAGCTCTCCGCTTACGAAGGCGCCTGGCGCAGCATTCCGCCCGTCTCGCGCAGCCGTCTGGGCCGCGCCGGGCGCAATCTGCAACTGGGTCGCAACGCCGTGGCCGGCACCCACGTCTGGGACGAACATGCCGGCATCCGCTTGACCCTTGGCCCGTTGTCGCCCCGGCAAGCATCGTCATTCCTGCCCAGCGGTGCCCATCACCGGCAACTCGCCAGCCTGACCGCGATGTATTTCGGACCCGATCTCGATGTGTCGCTCACCCTGTTGATCGACGGTGCCACGCCCTTGGTCCTCGACCGCAACGCGCCGCCACGGCTGGGCTGGAACGGTGGCCTGCAACGGCAGGCCACCCCCGTGCAGCAACGCATCGATATCCGCCTGCGTCAGCCGGAGGTGGCCTGACATGGAACTCGGCACCCTCATCGGCCGGCTCAACGCCGATTGCCGCCGCGCCCTGGAACGCGCCGCCCAGCGCTGCATGCAGCGCACCCACCACTACGTCGAGATCGAGCACCTGCTGCTGGAACTGCTGGACATCGAAGGCGGCGACTTCGCCTGCCTGCTGCCGCGCTTCGGCCTGGAACGCGACGCGGTGGAAGCGGAGATCAATAAGTCACTGGAACTGTTCAAGGCCGGCAGCACGCGCACCCCCGCCCTCTCCACCCACACCATCGGCCTGCTGGAAGACGCCGTGGTCCAGGCCAGCGTGCTCGGCCAGGGCAGTATCCGTTCCGGCCTGCTGCTGCTTGCCCTGCTCGACCGTGAAGAGCGCCGCACCCTGTTGCTCAGCAGCGCCTCGTCGCTACTGCGGATTTCCCGCGAGGCGCTGCGCGCCAACCTGCTGGAATGGACCGAGCCCTCCCGCGAAGCGCCGGTTGGCGCGCGCAAGGCATCGACGAGCAAACGCACGGAGGCGCCGACCGAAGACTCGGTGCTCGATCAGTACACCCAGGACCTCACCGAAGACGCCCGCAACGGCCGCATCGACCCCATCGTCGGCCGCGACAACGAAATTCGCCAGACCATCGACATTCTCCTGCGGCGCCGGCAGAACAATCCGATCCTGGTGGGCGCCCCCGGCGTGGGCAAGACGGCGGTGGTCGAAGGGCTGGCCTTGCGCATCGCTGCCGGCGACGTACCGCCGCCGCTGAAGGAAGTCAGCGTGCGCGTGCTCGACCTCGGCCTGCTGCAAGCCGGCGCCGGGGTGAAAGGCGAATTCGAGCAACGGCTGAAAGGCGTGATCGATGCGGTGCGCAACGCGGAAAAACCCATCATCCTGTTCATCGACGAAGCCCACACCATGATCGGCGCCGGCGCCGCCGAAGGTCAGAGCGACGCCGCCAATCTGCTCAAACCCGCCCTGGCACGCGGCGAGCTGCGCACCATCGCCGCCACCACCTGGCTGGAATACAAGAAGTATTTCGAGAAGGACCCGGCCCTGGCCCGGCGCTTCCAACTGGTACAGGTGGAGGAGCCGGACGAAGCCACAGCGGTGGAAATGCTGCGCGGCGTCGCCGCCAAACTGGAACAGCACCACGGCGTGCAGGTACTGGACGCGGCCATCCATGACGCGGTGAAGCTGTCGCACCGCTACATCTCCGGCCGGCAGCTACCGGACAAGGCCATCAGCGTGCTGGACACCGCTTGCGCGCGGGTCTCACTCGGCCAGCACGACGTTCCGCCGCCGCTGGAAAGCCTGCGCCACCGCCAGCAAGCCCTGAAGGAGGAGCTGGAGCGCCTGCGCCGCGAGCAGACCACCGGCCAGGACCACAGCGAACGCATCACCGCCCTGGAAACCGAATCGGCCGGCAACCTCACCGCCATCCGCGAGCTGGAAACGCGCTGGGCGGAAGAGCGCGAAGCCGTGCGCGAGCTGCTGGAAGCCCGCCGCGAACTGCTCGCCCTCAGCGAAACCGCCGACGCCGACAAGCCCGACGAAGAACTCGACGGCCGAATCGACCACCTGGCCGCCGAACTGCTGCGCCTGGAAGCTGGCCTGGACGCCATCCGCCAGGACGAACCGCTGGTCCCGGAACAGGTGGACTCCAAGACCGTCGCCGCCGTGATCGCCGGCTGGACCGGCATCCCGGTGGGCAAGATGCTCGCCGACGAAGCCCACGCCGTGCGCACCCTCGGCCAGCGCCTTGGGCAACGGGTGATGGGCCAGGACAGCGCGCTGAATACCATCGCCCAGCGCATCCAGGCCTACCGCGCCGGCCTCACCGACCCGGCCAAACCGGTGGGCGTGTTCCTCCTGCTCGGCCCCACCGGCGTCGGCAAGACCGAAACCGCCTACGCGCTGGCCGACGCCCTGTATGGTGGCGAGCGCAACCTCATCGCCATCAACCTCTCGGAGTATCAGGAAGCCCACACCGTCAGCCAGCTCAAGGGCGCCCCGCCCGGCTACGTCGGCTACGGCTCCGGCGGGGTGCTCACTGAAGCGGTGCGCCGCCGGCCCTACTCCGTGGTGCTGCTGGACGAAATCGAAAAAGCCCACCCCGACGTGCTGGAGGCCTTCTACAACGTCTTCGACAAAGGCGTGATGGAAGACGGCACCGGCCTGGTGGTGGACTTCAAGAACACCGTGATGCTCGCCACCAGCAACGTCGGCGCCGAACTGGTGCTGGACACCCCCACCGACCAGCTTGGCAGCGACGCCTTCAACGAACGCCTGCGCAAGGTGCTGCTACAGGCCTTCCGCCCCGCTTTCCTCGCCCGCATGACCGTTGTGCCCTACCGCCCGCTGGACGAAGCGACGCTGGAAGGCATCGTCCTGGCCAAGCTGGAAAAACTGCGCGAGCGCTACAGGGCCGCCACCGGCAAGCAATTCGACTTCGACCCCGCCATCGTCAAGGCCGTGCTCGCCAAGTGCAGCGCGGCAGGAGCGCGGGATATCGAGAACGTGCTGATGGCGCAGGTGACGGGGAAGTTGGCGGAGTGGGTGCTGGAGTAACGAAACATGAAAATAGGCAGTTTTAACGTTGAGAAGAACGGGCTTTCCTCCACCGACATCAAACAGAGCCAAGTCGATACGTTTATCGACAACTGCTGCTCAAATAAATATTGGGACGCAGACCTCGTCTTCATTTGCGAGGTGCACTCCGGGCAGCTTGAAAACTATCGGTCGAACTTGAGTGATAGATATCCAAGCTACAACGTTTCAGCTTTTGCAGGGGGGTACTCGAATGGCTACATCGTGATGACGAAAGCTTTCCAGCGGATTGAGGTCGTTGCCCAAGGAAACCTGAAGGGGCTCAATAGAGAACTCATCGCGGTGTATGCAACCGGAGTCGACGGGTATACCGGATATGTATTTCTCGCACACTTTAAATCCGGGCAGACCAACCTGACCCAAAGCCAATTGATGAACTGCACGGCCTTGGATGGGAATTGGGTCGTCACCGGTGATTTGAATTACGAGTATGCCAATCTCAAGAAGCTCAACCCGCCGGGTATTGGCTACGAGTGCTGGAACGGTCAAGCCACCCAAGCAAAGGGGGGCATCCTCGATTGGGTTCTCGCCTCACCCAATGTCCAGGTGAAACCTGTCGACATAACCGGTATGGGTAATGAATTCGACATGAGCGGACCAGACCACCGCCCCATTCTTTTCGAGGTCAAATCCTGAACCTGGCCACACTGACAAAAATCCTGCTCCCACACGGATAGTCGAGACTCTGGATGCCCCGTCCCACCGACACCACCACCAGCCTTTCCCTGACCGCCTCGGCATTGGCAGACCTGTATCCGGAAACCTTGTCCGGCAGCGAATCCCTGAACACTCTCGGCAACCTGGCACTGGGCGGCTACAGCGCCACGGCACTCACCCTGGCAGATGCCATCGCTACCCATGCCACCGCCACTATCCACAACGACGCCAACCAGCGCCCCCTCGACGCCTTGGTCGCCGAGGTCCACCAGCTCCCCGCCGATGCCACCGCCGACCGCTACCAGTTGGTCCTGCGCCCCTGGCTCTGGTGGCTGACGCTAGCCAGCAACAACCGGGTGTTCCAGAACAAGACCACCGACGAGATCGTCACCGCCGTGTTCGACGGTCATGGCTTCAGCGATTACGAATTAAAGCTGACCGGCAGCTACAGCCCGCGTGAATACTGCGTGCAGTACGGCGAGACGGACTTCGCCTTCGTCTCGCGGCTGCTGGAGGAAGAAGGCATTTTCTGGTTTTTCACCCACGAGGCGGGCAAGCACACACTGGTGCTGGGCGATAGCAACGACGCCTTTCCGCCCTGCCCCAACGCCACCACGGTGAACTACATCGGCCAGCGGCCGGGGGAGCGAGAGTTGCATGGCATCCGCTCCGGGCAGTTGTGTTTGCAGGCGGTGGCCGGCGGATATCGAGCGACGGATTATGAGTTCACTACGCCGACCACATCGCTGTATGGCCAGGCCGAGGCGGTGGCCGGGAGCTTTTCCGTCTACGAGCACCCGGGCGGCTACTCCGCCAAGGCGCGGGGCGACGCATTGGGCAAGCTGCGGGTCGATGCGCTGCGTGCCCAGGAAAAGCGCTTCATCGGCGAAAGCGATTGCCGCTGGCTGGTGCCCGGCCACTGGTTCACCCTCGCCGGGCATGACGATACGACGTTGAACATCGACTGGGTGGTGACTTCAGTGATTCACGACGCCAGCCACGAGCACTACCGCAACCGCTTCGAGGCCATCCCCAAGGCCACCGCCTACCGCCCGCCACGGGTCACGCCCAAGCCGCGCATGCACACCCAGACCGCTGTCGTGGTGGGCAAGGCCGGGGAGGAAATCTGGACCGACGAACACGGCCGCATCAAGATCCAGTTCCCCTGGGACCGCGACGGCCAGAACGACGAAACCGCCTCCTGCTGGGTACGCGTGGTGCTGCCCTGGAGTGGCAAGGGCTTCGGCATGCAGTTCATCCCGCGTATCGGCCAGGAAGTGATCGTCACCTTCATCGATGGCGATCCGGATCGCCCGCTGGTCACCGGCTGCGTCTACAACGGCGACAACACCCTGCCCTATGCCCTGCCGACAAACCAGACCCAGTCCGGCATCAAGACCAACTCCAGCAAGGGTGGTGGCGGCTTCAACGAGCTGCGCTTCGAGGACAAGAAGGATGCCGAGGAAGTCTTCCTCCAGGCGCAGAAGGACATGAAGGTCAACGTGCTCAACGACAGCACCGCCACCATCGGCCACGACGAAACCCTGACGGTGCAGAACGCCCGCACCCGCACGGTGAAGGAAGGCGACGAAACCATCACCCTGGAAAAGGGCAAGCGCACGGTGACCATACAGACCGGCAGCGACACCCTGGACGTGAAGGACACCCGCACCGTCAAGGTGGGCGGCGACCAGACTCACAGCACCGGCGGAAATTACAGCCACACCGTCAGCGGCAATTACGAGCTGACGGTGGACGGCAACCTGACCATCAAGGTGACCGGCACCCTCACCTTACAGAGCGGCGGCGACTTTACCGCCAAGAGCGACGCCAACCTCACCACCCAGGCCGGCATGGCGCTCACCGACAAGGCCGGTACATCCATTACCAACCAGGCGGGCACCTCGCTGGACAACAAGGCCGGGACTACGCTGACCAACGACGCCGGCGTCAGCCTGACCAACAAGGGCGGCGCCGAGCAGACGGTGGACGGCGGCGGCATGCTGACCATCAAGGGCGGGCTGATCAAGGTGAACTGAGATGCAAGACGGCAAACCCTCCGGAAATGTCACCTTGCGTCGGGGCGACGCGCAGTTGAACGGCACGCTCATGGACGGCGAGCTGGATGGACCGGTGCGCATCGACGACAGCGGCCGGCCGCTGGCCACCCTCAGCTACCGCCAGGGCGCTCTGCACGGCCCTCTGGTGATGTTGCACCCCAACGGCAAACCCTCGGCGCGCCTGAACTACGCCAACGACCGCCTGCACGGCCCGGCCAGCTTCTATGCCGAACAGGGTTGGCTGCTACGCCAGGCCAACTACCGCGATGGGCTGCTCCACGGCGAAGTGAAGACCTACTTCAGCGACGGCACCTTGGCCGAGCTGGAGCACTATCACACCGGGCAGTTGCACGGGCTTTACCAGCGGTTCCATGCCAACGGTCGCACGGCATTGCGCTGCACCTATCGGCAAGGCGTGCTGGTCGAACCGAAACAGGGTTTCGCCGAAGACGGCCGCCCGCTGGACGACGACGGCAAGCCGGTGTCCCGCCTCATCTGGTGGTGGCGGCGTTGGGGCGAGGCCTCCGAGGTATAGGCGTTTCCCGTTTTTTGTAGGAGCCAGCTCTGCTGGCGAAGCTTTTGTGCAAGGAAATTCGCGAGCAGAGCTCGCTCCTACAAAAGCGAAGCCCGAATTCGCCCCTCCACGTGGTGCGCCGTAGCCCGTATAAGCGTCGGCGCAATCCGGGAAGCGCTTCCGGCATCGAGGTTCGACTGGCTCCAAAAAACGCGAGCGCACGGCGCTCCCGCTTGTTCTTCCCCGCATCCCGACCTATTCTGCGCCGGCCACGGTCAATCCGTGGCCGGGTTTGACAGCCCGAAGGAATAGGCGCGATTGCGCCAGAGGTGCATGCGAAAACGGCGTATGTTTTTGCAGGCCCCCGCACGTATGCAGGTTTATGCAGCGTCATGGCGGATCGCGTGGGGAGACCCTCGGGTCTGCCGGGCTCCTATTCCCCGGTCTGTCAACCCTGCGCGATTCGCCACCCTTCGATTGACAGCGAAGCGTGGTGATTTCCTTGGATCGAATAGGAGCACCACATGGATCGAGATTTCACTCCCCTTACCTTCCTCCGCTACAACCGCCCACTGCGTGGCGTGATGATCGACAACCAACCCTGGTTCGACGCCCGCGACTTCTGCCGCCTCCTGGGGCATCGCCATCCGGAGCGAATCAGCCGGCTGATGGAGGACGATCAGATTCGTACCGTTCACTTCCTCCACGCCAGCGGCGGCGAAGAAGAGGCACAGGTCATCAACGAATCCGGCATCTACCGCGCCCTTGGGCGCTTCCCTCACCCGGAAAACCGCAGCCTGCGCCGCTGGCTCAACGTGGAGGTGATCCCGGCTCTGCGCGATGCCTTCTCGGCCGATACGCAACAGCCCCGCCGCACCCAAATGACCTGGGCCTCGCAGCGGGTGAGCCTGCTGGAATGGCAAGGCAAGCTGTGGGTACCGCTGGACAGCCTGCCGTGGTTTGGAACGCGGCCGATGGAGGAGGCTGGAGGCGGCTTGTTGAAACGCTGGTTGCGCTGAAGCCGGCGAATAAATTCACCCCTACACGTGGTGTTTCGTCCCGGATAAGCGTCGGCGCAATCCGGGTCTAGGGAATCAGCATCTGCACCTGTCCGGGGTAGACGACCTTGATCACCCCGGCCCAGGTACACATCAGCGAGCTATTGGCATCCAGCGCTGGCATGTTGCCGAGCAACAGGGTCGGTGCCCCCGGAATCCAGGGCGTGGCGGTGGCGGGAATGCAAGGCATGGGCGTCAACGCGCCCATGGCCGCGGCGGTGGCCGCTGCGACGGTGGGATTGGCGAGGCTCTGGCACATGCCGAAGGTGGTGATGTTGACCAGCGGGATGTAGTCCATGATGTTCGCCGCCGGCATGCCGCCGATCAGCGTCCGGTTCACCGGCAGCACGTTGAGCGTCGCGGGTGCGGCGCCGAAGCTGCATTGCAGTGTGGCGCCGGAACACACGTGCGGGCATCCCATCCTGTGCATCTCCTTGTCGGGCTCGATGACGAACGCCGCAAGCATAGCCGCTTTTCTGGCGAAGCTTTTGCGCAAACAATTCGCGAGCAGAGCTCGCTTCTAACACGCCCAGTTTCATCGCTACGCCCCACCGTTGACGGCTCGCACTGGCTGCCTCACTCATTGGAAATCCTCAACTGCTGGCGCATCCGCTGGTTTTCCCGCTGCAGTTCGCGCAGGTGGAAGGCGTCGCGCAGTTGGTGGCGCAGGTCGTCCGGTTCCCAGGGTTTGCTGATGAAACGGTGGATGATGCCCGAGTTGATGGCCTTGAGGATGCTCGGCACTTCGCTGCTGTTGCTCAGGGCCATGCGCACGATGTCGGGGTAGATGACACGGACCCGGCGCAGCAGGTCGACGCCGTTGGTATCGGTCAGGCGCAGGTCGGTCAGGATCACGTCGACCGGGTTGGTGGCCAGCAGGCGGAAGGCTTCCATGCCGCTGCCGGCGATGAGCAACTGGTAGCTTTCCAGGCCCAGCTCGCGTTGCAGGATCGACAGGCTGTTGGCCTCGTTGCCGACGATCAGCAGGTAGTGCTCGGCGCTGTCGAGGATACGTTCCGGCAACGAGAGCAGGCCGCCGCTCTGCAGGAATTGCAGGCAAGCCTGGGCCGGAAGCGGCGGTGAGTAGAAGTAGCCTTGCAACTCGTCGCAGCCGGCACGGCGCAGGAAGCTGAGCTGCTCGGCGCTCTCCACGCCCTCGGCGATCACCCGGATACCGAAGTTGTGGCCGATGGAGATCATCGAGCGGGTCAGCGAGGCGCTGTCTGGCTCGGTCAGCACGTCGGCGACGAAACTGCGATCGATCTTCAGCTGGGCGAAGGGGAAGCGTTTGAGGTAGCCCAGCGAGGAGTAGCCGGTGCCGAAGTCGTCGATGGAGAAGCGGATGCCCAGGGCACTGAGCTGCTGCATCTTGAGCAGCACGTCCTCGGCGTTGTTCATCAGGATGCTTTCGGTCATCTCGATCTTGATCAGCCGCGGCGAAGTGCCGGTCCGGGTGAGGATTTCCGCCACCCGGGCGACGTAGTTGGCTTCCATGAAGCTAATCGCCGAGAAGTTCACCGCGATGGCGAGGTCGCGCGGCAGATCGCTGCGCCACTGGTGCAACTGGTGGCATACCGCTTCGAGTACATAGAAGTCGATGGCGACGATCCAGCCGGTTTCCTCCGCCAACGGGATGAAGTCCATGGGCGGCACGATCTTTCCCTTGCGGCTCCAGCGCACCAGAGCCTCGAAGCCACACAGGCGGCCGTTGTGCAGGTCGAGTTGGGGCTGGTAGACGACCAGGTATTCGCTGTGTTGGAGGGCATAGCGGACATCCCGCTCCAGCTCGAGGCGCTTCTGCACCTGGGCGTTCATCTCCGGCATGAAGGCGCAGATGCGGTTTCTCCCCTGGTGCTTGGCCTGGTACATGGCGGTGTCGGCGTTGCGCAGCAGCGTGCCGGCGTCTCGCCCATCGCTGGGGAAGCAGCAGAAGCCGATGCTGCAGCTCACCACCAGCTCCTGGCCTTCCAGCTCCATGGGCTCGGCGATGCGCTCCTTGAGGTGTTCGAGCCAGGCGATCTGCTTGTCGAGCTGGTCGGTATGGGCCAACAGGATGATGAATTCGTCGCCGCCCAGGCGCGCGACGGTATCCACCTCGCCGACGTTTTCCAGCAGGCGGGCGGCGACCATGCGCAACAGTTGGTCGCCGGCGTTATGGCCCATACCATCGTTGATCAGCTTGAAATGGTCGATGTCGAGGAAGGCCAGGGTGAAGGAGGTGCCGTCGCGACTGGCGAAGGCGATGGCCTGGCGGATGCGGTCGTGCAGCAGGTTGCGGTTGGGCAGCCCGGTGAGGCTGTCGTGGTTGGCCTGGTGTTCGAGTTCTTCCTGGTAGCGCTTGCCGGCGGTGACGTCGTCGAGAATGCCGACGAAATGGCTGACCTTGCCCCGGTCGTTGATCACCGGCGCCACCTTGAGGTCGTTCCAGAACTCGGAGCCGTCCTTGCGGTAGTTGCGCAACAGGGTGCCGCCCTCCTCCTCGGCGCGCAGCGCCCGGCGGATGCTTTCCAGTTCCGGCTGCTGCCGGTTCTCGCCCTGCAGGAAGCGGCAGTTGCGTCCCAGCACTTCGTCGGCGCTGTAGCCGGTGATGCGTTCGAACGCCGGGTTGACGTAGACGATCGGCTGGTCCGGCTGTTCGTTGTCGGTGATGACGATGGCATTGACGCTGGCTTCGATGGCGCGGGTGCGGATGCGAATGTCCAGGTCGCGCTGGCGCTGGGCGGTGATGTCCTGGATGACGACGATGGCACCCTGGACCACGTCGCCGCTATCGAGGAAAGGCACCGCCGAGTTGAGGATGGTCTTGTGCTCGCCGTTGAAGGTTTCGATGTCGATGACTTCGTTGCGCAAGACTTTGCCGTTGCGCACCGCGCGTACCATGGCCCAGTCCTCGCCGGACAGCGGCTCACCGGTTTCCGCCCATCGCCCCTTGTATTGCCCATAGCTTTCCAGCCCGGCCGGCATGTTGCCGCCCCAGATCAGGCTGCTCTCCGGGTTGCTCATGATCAGCCGGCCGTCCTTGTCGGCGACGAAGACACCCACCGGCAGGCTGTCGAGGATCTTGCGCAGCAGCGCCTCGCTCTGTTGCAGGGCCAGGGTGCGCTGCTCGACCAGTTGCTCCATGCTTTCGAACAACCGCGCCCGGCCCAGTGCCATGGCCAGTTGGCGGCCGATCGAAGCCAGGGCGTTCAGCGCATCCTTCGGCCACTCCTGCGCTCCGCTGTGCACCACATTGAGCATGCCGATGGTCTCGCTGCCGAGCACCAGCGGGATGCTGGCATGGTATCCGTCGCCCACCCGCTCCAGCGCCGGGCAACCGAGGATGTTGCTCGGCGTGTTGAGCCGGTCGCTGAACCAGGCGTGCCGGCAGGGGCAGTTGGCGGCACAGCGCGCCAGGTTTTCGAGCGAGTAGTCGCGCCCCTTGCCATAGGCGCCGCCGACCCGCACGGTTTCGCGTGGGTCCTTGGGGTCGCAGAGCAGCAGCCAGGCGCCCTTGGCATCCGGGAAGCTGAGAATGCGCTTGAGCGCGGCCTCGATGACGCTCTGCTCGCTCTGCGCGTCGGTCAGGCCGGTGGTGAAGTGGAACAGGCTGTTGAGTACCGAGTTGGTCTTCGCCAGTTCGTCATGCTTGGCCTGCAGTTCATGATTCAGCCGCACGCCCTGCTCATAGGTGGATATCAGCAGGTCGAGAATCTGTTGCCGGCTCGCGGTGATGAAATGCCGCTCGCCCTCCAGCACCACCTCGACACCCATTTGCACCCGTTCATGGTTGCGCAGTTCGAGGTTGACCAGGAAATAGCGGATGCGCGACATCAGGTACTTCTCGTCGAAAGGCTTGACGATGAAGTTGTCGGCGCCCGAGGCCAGGCCGTGCACGACGTCGCGGGCATCCGCCAGCGAGGTCACCAGGATCACCGGGATGAACTGGGTTTCGGGCTGGCTCTTGAGACGACGGCAGAGTTCGTAGCCGTCCATTTCCGGCATCACGATGTCGCTGATGACGATGGTCGGGCGACGCTCGGCGATGCTGGCCAGGGCTTCGACGCCGTTATGCGCGACCCTCACTTTGCAGCCGGCGGACTCCAGCAGGTATTGAAGCTCCGTCGCCTGGGTCGGGCTGTCCTCGACGACGAGGATTTCCGCGTTGCTGTACATGGCTTACTCCTTGTTGCCCTGGACAACCGGACTTGTCTGCGCCGCGAGCCGGTTCAACCTCTCGGCGATTTCCTTGGGGGGAAGCACGTATCGCGCGACTGCCAGCGCCGCCCGGGGCATGGAGTCGATCACCGCGCTGGAAGGTTCCTGGACCAGGGTCAGGGCCCCGGCCCGGAACAGTTCCGCCAACCCATCCGCACCGTCCCGTCCCATTCCCGACAGTTGGATGGCAATCGTGTGCCGGCCGAAATGCCGGGCCAACGAACGGAAAAGATAGTTCGCCGAAGGCCGGATGTAATCCTCGGGAGGCGCATCGTCCAGGAATACGCGACGATTCGCGTTGAAACCGAGGTGGAAACCGTCGGGTACTAGGTACACCTGGTTCGGTGCCAACGCCTGGTCCTGCTCGGCGAGGCTGACCGGGATCGGCGTGAAACCTGCCAGCCAGTCGCGGAAGCTGGGCATGAAGCCCGCAGCGATGTGCTGGACGATCACCACGGGCCACGGCCACGGCGGCCGTACGGCCTGCAGCAGGGACTTGAGCGCCACCGGCCCGCCGGCGGAAGCGGCGATGGCGACGATCAGCGCGGGGGCCATGGCTATCTCACCGCCTTTCTCCGGTGCCGGCTTTTTACGGGCCTTGCCGGCGAGCCGCGAACGACGAACAATCTTGACCTTGGACATGCTGCGCAGGGTGCGCAGCAACTCGTCGACGCGCTCCTGGAACCCCTCGACGCTGGGGCCGCCGGGTTTTTCCAGCACGGCCAGGGCGCCCGCCTCCAGGGCGCGGATGGCGGTTTCCGAGTCCTTGGGATTGGCGCTGGCGGTGATGACCACCACCGGCAAGGCATAGCGCTCGAGTATCTGCGCCGTGGTTTCGTAGCCGTCCATGCCCGGCATATGCACATCCATGGTGACGATGTCGGGCGTGAAACGCGCCAGCACCGCCAGGGCCTGCTCGCCATCGGCCGCCTCCATCACCTCACAGCCTTCGCTTTCGAGAATGGCCCGCAACAGTTGGCGCAGCACCGGTGAATCGTCCACGATCAGCACACGCATGCGCTCGTCCCTCAGTCAGATCAACCGGCGAATGGCATCCAGCAAGGTTTCCTGCTCGAAACCACTCTTCACCAGATAGGCGTTGGCGCCCGCTTCGAGCCCGCGGGCGCGGTCTTCGGCGGAATGCAGGGCGGTCACCAGAACCACCGGCAGCTCGGACAGCTCGCGGTCGGCACGAATCCGGGCGGTCAGGCTGAAGCCGTCCATGCGGGGCATTTCGACATCCGAGACCAGCAGGTCGAACTGGCCCTGCTTGAGGGCGTTCCAGGCTTCCAGGCCGTCGTTGGCCGTCGCGACCTGATAGCCGGCCGCCTCCAGAATGGTTTTCAACAGGCCCCGGGAGGTGAAGGAGTCTTCGGCGATCAGCAGGCGCTGGACCTTTTTCTCCGCCGCCTCCCGCGAGGCCAGGGCCGGACCGCTACCAGTCGTGCCCAAGGCGCTCTGGTAGAGGTCCTGGGGGTGCAGGATCGGCACCAACCGGCCGTCGCCCAGCACCGTGGCGCCCAGCAGGTTGGGGACGCGGATCAGTTGCCGTCCGAGGTTCTTGACGCTGATTTCCTGATCGCCCAGCAATTCGTCGATCAGCAGCGTGAAGCGATCTCCGCGCACCTTGAGCAACAAGGCCAGCAGTTCGCTGCCATTTATCGGTGTCGGCTCCAGGCCCAGCACTTCGGCGAGGGTCCAGACCGGCAGTACCTGTTCGCCAACCACCAGCGAAGGCCGGTTCTCCAGGCGCTTCATCGCCGTGTCCGGCAGACGCAGACAACGCTCCACGGCCAGGGCCGGGACGGCAAATACACGCTCGGCCACGCGCACGATCACCGCGCGGAAAATCGACAGGCTGATCGGTAGGTGCAGGCGGAAGCAGGTCCCCTGCCCCGGCCTGGACTCCGTCTCGACATGCCCGCCGATCCGTTCGACCGCCTGTTCCACGATGGCCATACCCAGGCCGCGCCCGGACAGGTCGGTGATGATCGCGCTGCTCGACAGGCCAGAGGTGAACACCAGCGCCTGAGCCTCTCCGATAGACAACTCGGCCGCCTGTTCGTCGTTCATCAGGCCGAGCTCCACGGCACGCTTCTTCAGCCGCTCGACGTCGATGCCCTGGCCGTCGTCGCGTATCCGCAGTTCGAAACGGTCGGCAGATTCCTGGAACAGCTCGATCTCGATCCGCCCCACTGCCGGCTTGCCCTGTGCGGTACGCACGTCGGGCGGCTCGATCCCATGGTCGACGGCGTTGCGCAGCAGGTGGGTGACGACCGGTCGCAGCTCATCGAGAATGCGCTTGTCGATCTGTAGAGTCTCGCCGCGCATGTGCAGTTCCAGACGCTTGCCGGCCTGGGCGGCGAGGTCCTGGGCCATGGCCGGCAGGCCTTCCAGGAGGCTGCGGCCGGACAGCAGGAGGACGTCTTCCAGCCCTTCGCGCAGGTTCTCCGAGAGCTGTGCCAGTCCCAAGGCCAGATGCTGCCCCGCCTTGACCAGGCGGACGGCCTCGAAATGCTGGCGATCGAGCTGCGCCAGACTCCAGTCCACATAGTCGAGCAGGTTCTTCAGTGCATCGCGCAGGCTGGGGGCCAGCTCATCCAGGCCGGCACGCAGGGGCTTCAGGGTTTCCTGGCCGAGCAGTTGCCGGGCGCGTTGCGGCTGGAAGCTGTCGGCAAGCGCCTTCAGGGCCCGTGCATGAGCCTGCGCCTCGAGCTTGTGCTGGAGCAGGGTTTCGCTCTGGAACAGCAAGGCATCCAGACGCGGGGCGGAGACCCGCACGGTCGCCGGGTCGGCTGGCATGGCGGTGCTCTGCACAGGCGGCGCGTTCTCCGGCAGGACTACCGCCTCGCCTTCCGCGGCCGCTTCCAGGCTTTCGATCAACTGGGCCTGATCGTCTTCGTCCAGTTCCTGGCCGGCCTGCAGCCCCTGAACGGCATGCAGGGCATACCGGCACAATTCGACACGTTCCGGCGTCAGCGTCAGTTGGCCATGACGGGCCGCGCTGAGCAGGCTTTCCCAGGCATGGCAGAGGCGCTCGATGGCGCCCAACCCGGCAGCCCTGGCAGCGCCCTTGAGGCTATGCACTTCACGGAACAGGGATTCGATGGACTCGGCGGTGGCGCTCGCCTCGCGCCAGTTGGCCAGCCCGGCGGCCAGGACGCCGAGACGTTCCTCCGCCTCGACCCGGAAGCTGGCCAGTAGGCGTTGCCGCAATGCCTCGCGATCAAGGGGCATGATGGGCTCACAGTTTGAACTTGGCGGCCAGGCCTTTCAGCTTCAGGCCCAATTGGTGAAGGTTCTTCGCCGCCAGGTCGACTTGGCGAGCACCGCCGACGTTGTCCTGGCTGGCCTGGCGAATGCTTTCGATGGCACTCACCACCTGGTCCATACCGATCATCTGCTGCTGGCTGGTGGCGGCGATCTGCATCGCGACTTCGCTGGAATCCTCGATGTTCCGGCTCAGGGCACGGATCGCCTCGCCGGCCGCCTGGGCGCGCTGGTAGCCGCTTTCCACCGCCTTGCTGCCTTGCTCGGCCAGCAGCACGGCCTTGGTCATGGCCTTCTGGATGTCGCCAAGAATGCCCCGGACTTGGGCCGTCGCCTGCTTGGATTGGTCGGCCAGTGCCTTCACTTCCTGGGCGACCACGGAGAAACCCTTGCCAGCCTCACCGGCTTTCACCGCCTCGATGGAGGCGTTGACCCCCAGCAGGTTGGACTGTTCGGCCAAGTCACCCACCGAGGCGACGATCTCGCCGATCATCTGGCTCTGCTCGCCGAGACGCATGATGCTTTCCGCCACCGCCTGCATCTGCTCGCGAATCTGGCTCATGCCCTGCAGCGTTTCCTCCACCGACTGGCGCCCGTCCTGGGCCACCTGACGGGTGCGCTCGGTGCTCTCCGCCACCATCTGCGACTTGTTGCCGGACAACACGGCGGTCTGCTTGACCTCTTCGACGGTGGTGGCGATTTCGCTGATGGCGGTCGCGGTCTCCTGGGCGCCCGCGGCCGTCTGCGCCGTGGCCGCAAGAATCTCCTCGCTGGACGAGGCCAGCACGGAGGTGCTTTCGTTCAGCTCGGTCACCAGTTCCCGCAGGTACTGGCTCATGTTGACGAAGGCTTGGCCGAGCCGCCCGACTTCGTCCTGGCGGGCGCTGTCGGGGATTTCCCGGGGGATTTCGCCACGGGCGATCTGCTCGGCCCAGCCGGTCAGGCGCGACAAGGGACGGGCGATGTGCTGGCTGAGCAGCCAGGCGAACAGCGCACCGCTCACCAGCAGCGCGAGGCCGAGAATCAGCACGCGCTCGCGCTGTGCTTCGAGGACGGCGCCAGAGCGTTCCAGCGATTGGGCGACACGTTGGTCGGTCAGCGTAGTCAGCTTCAGGCCGAGGGCATGGATCTTGTTCATCCGCTCCAGCTGGATTCCCATGATCAGCGCCCGTGCTTCTTCGATGCGACCTTCACGAATCAGTGGAATGATCTGGTTATCGCGCGCACTGGCATTGAGCGCGCGGTTTTCTTCGATCTGCTCGAGGAGTTCGCGGCCCTCCTGGTCATCCTTCAGGCCGGCACGCAGACGCTCCACCACCCGGTTGTTCTCTGCGGTGATGCGGCGGATTTCCGCTTCGTATTCGGCACTCTGCGGGCCACTTTCCTGACTGATGGCCATCAGCAGTTCGGCACGCTGGGCATTGATATTGATGCGCAGCTCCTGCACCGCCGAGATGCGCTCGAAGCTGCGCTTGAATTGCTCCTCCTCCGCCTCTTGTAACCCGACGAAGCGCTCAAGGGTGCTGTACATCAAAGTGCCGAAGCCGAGAATCAACGCACCGAAAGCGAAAACCAGCTTGCTGCCGATGCGCAGATTCATCAGGTAATCGAGCATGTTCATGTCTCCTTGCGCCCTATCCATCGATTTCCACGCGCAGGCTGGCATCGCCCAGCAAGCGCGCCCCATCCAGTACCGTCCATTGCGTCGGTGTCACCCCGAGCAGATAGCTGGCCCGGACACCGGTCAGGCTGGCCATGCCACTCTGCAAGGTGGCTTTCTCCAAGGGCTGGATGCCCAGTACCCGGTCGACCAGCAGACCGAACTCCATCGACTCGTCCTGCAGCACGACGAGGAAATTCTTGTCGGCCAGCCCGCTGACCGGCAGTTCGAAGAGAATGCGCAGGTCCAGCACCGAGACGATGCGCCCACGCACGTTGACGATGCCCAGCACGTAGGCGGGCGTTCCGGGTAGCGGGGTGTACTGGGCAAGCGGCAGGACCTCCGCCACGTGCCGGCTCTCCACGGCATAGGTCTCGCCGCCGAGGCTGAACGCCAAGACTTCCAGGAACGCGTCCGGCATCGCCTGTTCCGGGCGCCGGGCCCATTCCCGGGTACGCGCCAGCAGGCGTTGCTCGCGCTCCTCGGCACTGAGGGCGAAGCCGCTTTCGATGCGTCGTTCCAGCTCGTCGAGGCTTTGGCGGATGCGCGTCCAGGCCGCCGCATCACGGTTATCGGGGTTGGCCACGGCCTTGTTCCTCCCTGAGTTGTTCGCACAGGCGCCGCAACTGGCTGCCGCTCATGCCATCACCATGGGGAACCGGGGCGTCCTCCGGCAACCGGACGAGCAGCTCCAGACACACCTGCAACGCCTTGTCGGCAGCGGCCGGGTTGCCGGCTTCACGCATCAGGCGGGCCTGCAGGAAATGTCCGAGGATGAAATCCGGATCCAGGTAGAGGGCCTTCTGCAGGGCCTGTCGGGCGGCCTTGGCGGAACCGCTCTGGTGTGCGAGTAAAGCCAGCAACCAGTAGCAGGTCGCCGAGTCCGGCTCCAGGCTCAGGGCACGTTGCAGCCAATTCTCGGCCTCGACCGCCTGCTGTTGGTCGGCCCAGCAACGCGCCATCAGCTGGCAGGCGCGGCTTTTGTCGGCGACACCGAGGGCCGGTAGCGACAGGTAGTCGAGCAGGTGCTGCCGGGCCTGGTCGTAATGGCCGCCGGCATAGGCCGCGCTGGCTTGTGTCCAATGACTCTCCGATTGCACCGGCACCGCCATGGGCCGCCGCTCCGGCTCGCTCCGAGTCGACGGAGGGCGCGGAAGGACCGGAGCACGAGGTCGAAGCGCGGAGGTCTCGTACGCCGCCTCCACGTGCGGCCTGCTCGCCGGCTGCCGCACCAGGGCGTAGTTGCTGGCCGCCCAGCGCCCGCGCAGCCCGGCCTGGGTGGCGATGCCCGCCTCCACCGCGCTGAGCAACAGCAGTCCATCGTCGCTCAGGCAACGGAGCAGGCCTTCCAGCGCCTTCGTAGCCTGTTCCGGAGAGAAGTACATCAGCACGTTGCGGCAGAGAATCAGGTCCAGGCCGGCGAAGCCCTGGCTCGGGTTAGGCAAGGCGCCACTGGCCAGGTTGTAGCGGATGAAACGGATGCGTCCGCGCCAGGCCGGTTTGACTCGCCAACCGCGCCCTTCGGGCTGGAAGAAACGCGTGGTGAACAGCTCGTCGTTGTGGCGCAGCGCATTGCGGCCGTAGCGCCCCTGCTCCGCCACGCTCAGGAAGCCGGCATTGATGTCGCTGGCGATCAGCTCGAGGTTCCAGCGCTTACGTTCGGCGCCCAGCAGGTCGTCGAGCAGGAACAGCAGGCTGTAGGCCTCTTCGCCGGTACAGCAACCCGCACTCCAGACCCGCAGGTAGCGCGAACCTTCCTGACGGCGACGCATCAGTAGCGGTGCCAGGAACTCATAGGCCAGCCAGTCGAAAACGTCCGGGTCACGGCGGAAGTAGGTCTCGCCGACGGTCAGCGCCGGCGTCAGGCTTTGAATTCGGCCGTCGTCCCACTCGCTGGCGGCCAGCTCGGCCAGCCATCCGGCCGGATTGTCGATGTCCTGTTCCAGCGCCAGCAGGCGCAGGCGCTTGAGCAGTTCATCCGGTCGTGCACCATAGTCGCTGCCCAGGTGCCGGTGAACCTTGCGCACCAGGGCATCGAGCACGATGCCGGCCCCCTGTGACTCAGGGCGTATCATCGGCGGACTCCCGCTTCTGCAAGGTGCTGTCCAGCAAGGCTTCGTCGCTCTCGGAGAGCAGTCGCTCGACATCCTGGATCAGCAGCAGCCCTTCGGCGGTCCGCACGACGCCGCTCAGCAGTTCGCTGGGAACGCTGGGATGCGGGGCGGGTTGGAAGTCTTCGGCGACGCAGACGGTGACCGTCTCCACCGCGTCCACCGGCACCACCAGTTGGCGCCGTTGGGTCTGCAACCATAGGTAGGGTTGCCAGAGCGCGGCCGGCGGCGAATCCCAATCGAAACGCCGCGCCAGATCGATCACCGGCAGGATGCTGCCGCGCACGTTGACCAATCCGCTGACCGTTGCCGGCGCACCGGGCAGCGGTGTGCCGACCAGTGCTGGCAGGACTCTGACCACTGTTTCCAGGGTAACCGCAAGGCGATGTCCAGACAGCCAGAACGGCAACACCTGTGCATGCATGAAGGCTTCCTTGTCGCGATATCTCCCTTCACCCTAGCTCAAGGTCCGTAGGCGTCCAGCCGGCCAGTGGAACGCATCAGTGCGCAAAAAGCAGATTTCTGCGCTACCCGGTCGCATCCATGTGGACGGCCACACGTGCTAAGGTTGCGCCGGTTCTCAACCACGGACTTCAAGGAGCGCAGGCAAGATGCGATTTCGTCTATTGGCTACCACGGCGCTGGCACTGTTCTGCGGCGTTGCCCCGGCCCATGAATTCGAAGTGGGCTCACTGGAAATCGATCATCCCTGGTCGCGCGCGCTGCCGCCCAACGCACCGGCGGGCGCCGCTTATTTCACCATCGTCAACAAGGGCGAAGAAAACGACCGGCTGGTTGGCGTACAGACGCCCAAGGCGGGCAGCGCCATGCTGCACACCACGGTCCAGATCGGTGAAATGATGAAGATGCAGCATCTGGATTCCATCGCCATCCCGGCGGGCGGCAAGGTGGAATTCAAGCCCAACGGCAATCACGTGATGCTGATGGGTCTCAAAGAGCCGCTGGTGGACGGCGAGCGCTTCCCCCTGACCCTGGAATTCGAAAAAGCCGGCAAGGTCGAAGTGGAAGTAGTGGTCGGCCCCGCTGCGGAAGAGCAGATGCCCCACCACCACTGAACATGAGTCAGCCGTTTGCCTCCGAGTAGCGGCTGACCTCGATCAGGTTGCCATCGGGATCGCGGAAGTACACCGACTCGATGGGCCCCAATGTCCCGGTCCGTGCGACCGGCCCCTCCTCCACGTCGATCTTCTGCGCTTTCAGGTGCGCCAGCACCCTGTCCAACGGCCATCGTGTGATCAGGCAGAGATCGATCGCCCCAGCCGTGGGTCGGGCGGCCTTCGGCTCGAACTCGCGGCCGACCTGATGCAGGTTGAATTTCTGTTGGCCGAAGACCAGGGCACTGCGCCCCTGGCCAAAGGTTTCGTGGCGCATCCCCAGCACCCGCTCATAGAACGCAACGGTACGTGGGATATCGGCGACAGTGAGAACCAGATGGTCGAGACGTTCGATCATGTGTATCGGTCCAGAAGGTGGAAACGGGGCAACGACAGGTGCCAGCGGATCGCCGCCAGGCGGGTGAACAACACCACCAGCATGGAGAGTCCGGTATCCAGCCAATGCGGCGTTCCCAGTTCACGGAGGGCGATGAACACCAGGGAGCCGAGGATGCAGGCCGTGGCGTAGATTTCCTTGTGGAAGATCAGCGGAATCTCGTTACAGATCACGTCACGCATCACGCCACCGGCCACGCCAGTCATGACGCCCATGATCACTGCGGTACTGAGCGGCACCTGGTGCTGCAGGGCTACCTCGGTACCGATGACGGTAAACACGGCGAGGCCAAAGGCATCGGCCACCAGCAGGCCGGTCTCGTGGATCGGCCGGGTCAGGCGCACCCAGGCTACCGTCCCGACCGCCGCCAGGGAGGCGACCAGGATGTAGGTGTCGTCGCGGATCCAACTGACCGGGTGGTTGTCGAGGATCAGGTCGCGCAGGGTGCCACCGCCCAGGGCGGTGACGATGGCGATTACGAGCACGCCGAACAGGTCCATGGACTTGCGCCCGGCCATCAGCGCACCCGTGATGGCGAAGACGGCGACGCCGAACAGATCGGAGAAATAGAACAGGTTCTCCATGTCTTCAGATCGCCGTCGGGATGCGCATGGTGACGAACTCTTCGGCCGCCGTGGGGTGGATACCAATGGTGTCGTCGAATATCCGCTTGGTGGCGCCGGCTTTCAGCGCCACGGCCAGTCCCTGAATGATCTCGCCGGCCTCCGGGCCGACCATGTGGCAGCCCAGCACGCGGTCGCTCTCGGCATCCACCACCAGCTTCATCAGGGTGCGTTCGAGGTTGTCGGTGAGGGTCAGCTTCATCGGCCGGAAGCGGCTTTCGTAGACCGTCACCTTATGCCCCGCCTCTCGTGCCTGCTCCTCGGTCATCCCGACGGTGGCGATGTTCGGCAGGCTGAAGACCGCGGTGGGAATCGTCTGGTAATCCACCGGGCGGTATTCCTCGGGCTTGAACAAGTGCCGTGCGACAGCCATGCCTTCTGCCAGCGCGACGGGAGTCAATTGCACCCGGCCGATCACGTCGCCGATGGCGAACACCGAAGCCTCGCTGGTGCGGTACGCCTCGTCCACTTGGATGAAGCCGCGCTCGTCGAGGCGGATGTCGAGGTTCTCCAGGCCGAGGTTGTCCAGCATCGGACGGCGGCCGGTGGCGTAGAACACGCAGTCGGTTTCAAGCACTCGGCCGTCCTTGAGGGTCGCAGCCAGGCTACCGTCGGGCCGTTTGTCGATGCGGGCGATGTCGGCATTGAATTGCAGGTCCATGCCCTTCTTCAGCAACTCGTCGCGCAGGTGGACACGCACGGCCTTGTCGAAGCCGCGCAGGAACAGGTCACGGCGGTACAGCAGCGAAGTGCTGGCACCCAATCCATTGAAGATGGAGGCGAATTCCACCGCGATGTATCCCCCACCCACCACCAGCACGCGTTTCGGCAATTCGGGCAGGTAGAAGGCATCGTTGGAATCTATGGCGTGCTCGCGTCCGGGAATGTCGGGAATCTGCGGCCAGCCACCGGTGGCGATCAGGATATGGGCAGCGCTGTAGCGCTTCCCGTCCACTTCGACGGTGTGGGCGTCGCACAAACGGGCATGGCCTTCCAGCAGGGTGACGCCATTATCCAACAGCAGGTTGCGGTAGATGCCGTTGAGGCGTTGGATTTCACGATTCTTGTTGGCGATCAGGCTCGGCCAGTCGAACACCGGCTCCCCCGTGCTCCAACCGTAGCCACGCGCCTGTTCGAAGTCTTCCGCGTAGTGGGCGCCATAAACCAGCAGTTTCTTCGGTACGCAGCCGACGTTGACACAGGTACCGCCCAGGTAGCGACTCTCGGCCACCGCTACGCGGGCGCCGAAGCCGGCCGAGAAACGCGCCGCCCGCACACCGCCGGAGCCGGCGCCGATCACGAATAAGTCGAAGTCAAAAGCCATCGCTGTTCTCCTTTTCAGGCCGCCAGCATAGCGCAAGAGAACCCTGGCACCGCACTTCGGCCTAAGCTTCGAGTGTCCCGACGGAGGAGGAAACCTCATGCGCCCTACCCTCACCCATCTGGCCCTGCATGTGCCGGACCTGGACGCTTGTATCCGTTTCTATGAAGAGTTCTGCGGCATGCGGGTGTTCCACGAGCGCGCCGGCAAGGGTTCGCGCATCGTCTGGATGGCCGAGCCGGGCAAGGAGCACAGCTTCATCTTCGTGATCATGCCTGGTGGGCAGGACCGTTATCTGGCCGTGGACGACTACAGTCATTTCGGTTTCGCGCTGGACAGCCGCGAGGCGGTGGATGCCATCGCACGGAAGGCGGACGCTGCCGGCTGCCTGATCTGGCCGCCACGCGATGAGCCTTATCCAGTGGGGTATTACTGCGGTCTGCGCGACCCGGCGGGCAATTACGTCGAGTTCAGCTACGGGCAGCCGCTCGGGCCTGGCTCGGAAACCATGCCGATTCCGTAGGCTCCCCCTAGAACGACAAGGGGAGCGAATCCTTCGCTCCCCCTGGTCGCCAACCGGTTAGGACTTAAAACGCCTTGCCCGGCTTGTAGAAATGCTCGAAGCAGAAATTGGTAGCTTCAATGTAGCCTTCCGCGCTACCGCAGTCGAAACGCTGGCCCTTGAACTTGTAGGCCAGCACACAGCCATCCTGGGCCTGCTTCATCAGGGCGTCAGTGATCTGGATTTCGCCGCCCTTGCCCGGCTCGGTCTGCTCGATCAGTTCGAAGATGTCCGGGGTCAGAATGTAGCGGCCGATGATCGCCAGGTTGGACGGAGCGTCTTCCGGCTTGGGCTTCTCCACCATGGTGTTCACCCGGTAGATGTCGTCGCGGATCATCTCGCCGGCGATCACGCCGTACTTGTTGGTCTCTTCCGGCGGCACTTCCTCGATGGCGACGATGGAGCAACGGAACTGGTTGTACAGCTTGACCATCTGGCTGAGGACGCCGTCACCGTTCAGATTGAAGCAGAGGTCGTCGGCCAGGACGACGGCGAACGGCTCATCACCGATCAGCGGACGGCCGCTGAGGATGGCGTGGCCAAGGCCCTTCATTTCGATCTGGCGGGTATAGGAGAACGTACATTCGTCGATCAGGCGACGAATCCCGACCAAGTACTTTTCCTTGTCGGTGTTACGAATCTGGTGTTCCAGCTCATAGCTGATGTCGAAGTGGTCTTCCAGCGAGCGCTTGCCGCGCCCGGTGACCATGGCGATCTGCGACAAACCTGCCTGCAAGGCTTCTTCGACCCCGTACTGGATCAGTGGCTTGTTCACCACTGGGAGCATTTCCTTGGGCATGGCCTTGGTGGCAGGTAGGAAGCGAGTGCCATAACCGGCGGCGGGAAACAGGCATTTCTTGATCATGAGAGTCCTTAGGACGGCGGATTCCGAAAATAAAACAACGCCGCCTTTCTCAGGCGGCGCTTGCCTTGCGCTGTCCGGCCCGTGGGCGTCCTATACCCTGGTAGATGAATCCCAGTTCCGCCATCTGGACCGGATCGTACAGGTTACGACCGTCGAACAATGTCGGGGTTCGCATCGCTGCACGGACCTGAAGAAAGTCGGGCTGGCGGAATTGTTTCCACTCCGTCAGCAGGACCAGCGCATCGGCGCCTTCGGTCGCTGCATAGGGTGACTCGCCGAAGCGCAACTGTCCATTCTCCGTTGCGATGGGATAGCGCGCGGCGACTCCGGCATTAGCCACCGGATCGTAGGCCTGGACTCTAGCTCCGGCCTTGAGCAGGGCCTCCAGCAGGACAAGGCTGGGGGCTTCGCGCAGGTCGTCCGTCCCCGGCTTGAACGACAGCCCCCATAGCGCCACCACCTTGCCCTGCAAGCGCCCGCCAAAATGCGCGTGCAAGGCCTGGAACAGCAAGGTCTTCTGCAGCGCATTGCGCGCTTCCACGGCGCGCAGGATGTCCGGCTCGAAGCCTTCCTGCTCGGCCGTGCGAATCAGCGCCCGTACGTCCTTGGGAAAGCACGATCCGCCATAGCCGCAACCGGCATAGATGAAATGGGTACCGATACGCCGGTCGCTGCCAATGCCCCGGCGCACATCCTCGATGTCCACGCCGAGCCGGGCACAGATGCCGGCCATTTCGTTCATGAAGGAAATCTTGGTGGCGAGAAAGGCGTTGGCCGCGTACTTGCTAAATTCCGCCGCCCGTACGCTCATGCACAGCACTCGCTCGTGGTTACGCAGGAAAGGCGCGTACAGCCGCCGCAGCAATTCGGCGGTGTCCGGCTCGTCGCAGCCGAGGATGACCCGATCCGGTCGCATGAAATCCTCGACGGCCGAGCCCTCCTTGAGGAACTCCGGGTTACTCGCCACCGGCACCCGGAACCGCTGGCACCGCGCCGACAAGCGCGCCTGGATGCGCTGCGAGACCTGTTCGGCGGTCCCCACGGGAACCGTGGACTTGTCTACCACCACGCAGGGAGCGGTCAGGCAGTCGCCGAGTTCGTCGGCCACCGCGAGAACATGGGAGAGATCCGCCGAGCCGTCTTCCCCGCTCGGCGTCCCGACGGCGATGAAAATCACCTCGGCCTGGTGCACGCCTTCGTCGAGCCGCTGTGTGAAGCTCAGACGGCCACTGGCGAGCTGGCTTTTCAGAATGCCGTCCAGCCCCGGCTCGTAGATGGGCACCTCGCCCCGGGCGAGCCGGGAAAGACGAAAGGGATCGCGCTCGACACACACCACACGATTGCCCATCTCGGCGAAACAAGCCGCCGTCACCAGCCCCACATAGCCCGCACCGATCACGCTCAGTCGCATTGCGGCACCCTCTCTCGATGAGTTTCCGCAATTGCAACCAACGACAATGGCAGCGATGTGACGAAGACAAGACAACCTGATGACGATACCAATCGGAATCAGGAGAGGTTCAGCGCGGTCCGCAGAGCCGACTCCAGGTCGGACAGCATGTAGGGCTTGCTCAGGACCGGGCGGTCCTGCCAACGCTCGGGCAAGCCGCTGGCACCGTAGCCGGTGGAGAAGACGAAGGGAATCCGGCGCTCGGCCAGCCGTTCCGCGACCGGATAGACCTGAACGCCCGCGACATTGATATCCAGGATCGCGATGTCCGCCTCGACGCTGCTCGCCAGCCTCAGCCCTTCATCCACGGACGCTGCCAGGCCAACCAGCGTACAACCGAGCTCCAGCAGAATATCTTCGAGAAGAAAGGCCACAAGGGTTTCGTCTTCGATGAGCAATACCCGACAGCCATCAATCTCCGTCCCCGTCATATCAGTTCCGGAACCTCCGATGCATTGGCTTCTTCGAGGGGGAAGCGGATGCGACAGCAAAGTCCCTCGCGACAATAGGTGAAGTGAACATCGCCGCTCAGCTCGTGCACGATGCTGCGCTCCACCAGACGAGTACCGAAGCCCTGCCGGCTCGGCGGTACGACCTCGGGACCATCCCGTTCACGCCATTCGAGCGCGAGCATTTCCCCGTGACTGCTGTCCTCCATTCGCCAGGAAACATCCAGCCGCCCTTCCGGGTAAGAGAGCGCGCCATATTTCGCCGCATTGGTGGTCAGCTCATGGAACGCCATTGCCAGGGTCAGCGCGGCACGTGGCCCCAGTCCGATGTCCTCGCCCGTCAGGCAGATGCGCGGCGTTCCGATCGTCCAGTATGGGGCGAACTCCTGCATCATGACCGAGCGCAGGCTGGCCCCCTCCCAATGGCTATGGGTAAGCAGGTCATGGGCCTTGCTCAGGGCGATCAGACGGGAGGAAAAGCTGGCGCTGAAGTCCCTGACCGACTTCGCATTACGAAGGCTCTGCGTGGCAATGGATTGAACCGTCGCCAAGGTGTTCTTCACCCGATGGTTGAGCTCATGGATCAGCAACGACTGGCGCGCTTCGGCCCGCTTGTGCTGGCTGATGTCGACCAGCATGTTCACCGCGCCGATCAACTCGCCGTCGCTATTGCGCAGCGGCATGGGATACGCCGCGAACGGGACCTGGGTACCGTCGGGCCGCTCGGCGATCGCTTCGCCATGGATGGCCCGTCCCTGCTTGAGCGTGGTCGCCATCGGGCATTCGTCATGCGCCATCGGCGAACCGTCCGGCCAGCGCAATAGCCAGGAGCCGCACCACTCGGTCTCTCCCAGGGGCGGCCTGTGCCCCCAAAGTCGGGCTGCCGCCTCGTTGAAGTAATTGATCCGCCCACAGGCGTCGGTGGTATAGATCGCCGCCGACAGGCCGTCGAGCAGATTGCGCATGTGCTGCTCGCTCTGGCGCAGGGCTCTTTCGTCCTGCCTGCGCCGCGTGATGTCCCGCGTCACGGCGAGCTGGGCCTGGCTTCCGTCAGGCATGCGCAGTGGCACGGCATGGGTCTCCATGTGCCGGCGCGTTCCTTTCAGACCGACCTGGTCGTACTCCCAGGTCCGCTGCATGCCCTGGCAGACCTGCTCATGATGTTGCTGCCATTGCTCGCGGTGTTCGGCGGCGATCCAGGTGCGCATGGGCTGTCCGATGACTTCGTTGAGATCATCCGCCTCGAGCAAGGCCAGCCCCGCTGAATTGATCTGTAACAACGCGCCTTCGGACGAGACGATCTTCACGCATTCCGGATTCGCCTCGACTACCGCTCGGAGAAAGCCCTGGCTGTCACGCAGCGCCTGCTCGGCCCGCTTCCGTGCGCTGATGTCCTGGAAGCAATTGACCGCACCGTTCAACTGTCCGTTTTCGGTGAACAGCGGATTGATATTGACCAGTACCCAGACTCTTTTCCCGTCGGGTTGCTCGATCTGGACTTCGAGATCACTGGCAGGAATGCCGTTGCGCAAGGTCGCCGCCATGGGAGTTTCCGCATGGGGCAGCGGGCGCCCGTCCGGCCAAAACAAGCGATGGGCCCCACAGAAGCGCTCGTCCTTGTCGCCCAGGCGTGGCGTCCGGCCCCAGAGTTCGCAAGCCTTGCGGTTGTAGCGGACGATGAATCCCGCGGCATCGCAGACATAGATGGCAACCGGCAGGAGATCCAGGAAACGATCGTCGACGACTAACACCTGCGGCGCCCCGCCATGCCTACCATTCGGAGGGAGCCCGAGAGCAACGGAATTTTCCTGCATCAATGGACTCCTTCGTTACCGTCGCTTCTCGGAAAATAGAGTCTGACCAGCGTGCCGCGCCCAAGCTCGCTGTCGATCCGGACGTGCCCCCTCACCTGGCGTACGAAACCATAGATCATCGACAGTCCCAGCCCCACGTCGCCACTGGCCGGCTTGGTGGTGAAGAACGGATCGAACACCCGCTCCAGAACGGCATGGGGCATACCGATACCACTGTCTTTCAGGGAGATCTGGACGTAATCGCCCGGTTCGAGACCGATGCAGCCCTCCGTCGCCGCCGCGTCCAGGTGCGCGTTGCTGGTGCTCAAGGTGACGCTGCCCCCCTCCGGCATCGCTTCGCGCGCATTGGTCATCAATTGGATGAGCGTGTTTTCCAGATGCAGGCGATCACTCGATGCCAGCCAAATGCCCTCCGACGTGTCCACACTCAGACGGTTCTGCGTGCCCAGGCTTTGCTCCAATTCGGGCAGAAGCTGGGTGATCAGTTGATTGACATCGACAGGCCGGATATCCAACGGCTGTTTGCGGGCGAACGCGAGCAACTGTTGCGTCCTGTCCGTGGCCCGCTGCGCGGACGTCAATGCCACCTCGATGAGCTGGTCGAGTTCCTGGACGCGTCCGGACGCCAGCCGGCGATTCAGCAGGTCCAGGCCGAATACGATGCTGGTGAGCAGGTTATTGATGTCATGGGAGATCCTCCCGGCCAACTGACTGAGGGCTTCCATCTTCTGAGCCTGATACAACGCCCCCTGAATGGAATGCCTCGCGGCAGCCGCCTCCTTTTCCCAGGTGACATCGCGCCCGACGAGATAAAAGCAGTCGCCCTTGCGAGTTGCCGACCAGGAAATCCAGCGATAACCACCTGTCTTGTGTAGCAGGCGTAGCTCGAAGCGCTGCATGGGGAGCCCCCTGCCCAGGTTCTCGAGCTGGCCAACCAGGGTTTCCTCCTGTTCAGGATGGACGAGGGTCTGCAGGGAATTCCTCGTCGCCTCTTTCTCGGTCCACCCGAGGATGTCGCTGAATGCCGGATTCACACGAAGAAAACATCCCTCATGCGAGGCGATAGCCAGGATATCCGGGACCAAGGCCCAGACGCGGTCATGCTCCGACAGAACCGTGTCGCCCTCTTTGACGAACGGTTGTACGTCCTCCGTCAGCATGTCTCAGGCGCTCCCTGAGCGTTCCGTTTCATACGCCTACCACACTAACCTCTGATTCCGATTCAAGTCGCCCGCTCCTTCCGAATGGTCCGTTTGTCATTGGAGTCCAGACCACAGGATCGACCGGCAGAATGACCCCGCATGCCATGATAGGTCCACAAGCGAGAGCGTCAGTTCCCTGAAAACGCCGACAAAGTGACAAATTGCACAGAGGGCATCGCCGAACGCCGCTGAGCCAGTTCGTTCGATAAGGAAAGGAGAGAAGGACGGCGGGGGCGCTGGGTTCCGCAATCGGTAGCAAGACGGTGTGGTGCCCGGAGCCGGGGTCGAACCGGCACGGGGTTGCCCCCGAGGGATTTTAAGTCCCTTGCGTCTACCGATTTCGCCATCCGGGCGGTAGCGCTGTGAAGCGTGGCGACGGCGCAGGTGGCGCCGAAACGAGGGCAGGAATATATACAGCCACCCTCTCCGAAGCAAGCATGCCACAGCTTTTCCGATTGCCGATCCGTAAAGAAAAAACCCCGTAGATCAATGACCTACGGGGCTTTTCTATAGTGGAGGCCGAGGTCGGAATCGAACCGGCGTACACGGATTTGCAATCCGCTGCATGACCACTCTGCCACCCGGCCTCAAACGAAGACGCCGCATACTGCGGCGTCAACGTCGAACGATTTGGAGCGGGAAACGAGACTCGAACTCGCGACCCCGACCTTGGCAAGGTCGTGCTCTACCAACTGAGCTATTCCCGCATCGTGGTGACGGGCGCCATTCTATAGATTCGAATCGCGCCGTCAAGCCTTTGATTCAAAAATAGTTATTTCTTTTCCGGCGTGGTGCTGAGATGCGGCCAGGCGGCCATCAGGTAATTCAGCATGGACCACAGCGTGAGCCCCGCTGCAACCAGCAGAAGCACGTAGCCAAGCCCCACCCAGAACGTCAGAACCGGCGGATTGCCCAACAGGATGATCAGGGCAGCCATTTGCGCCGCGGTTTTCCATTTACCCAGATTGGAAACCGCCACCTGTGCACGGGCTCCCAGCTCCGCCATCCACTCCCGCAACGCTGAGACCACGATTTCACGGCCGATAATGATTGCAGCCGGCAACGTCAGCCAGAGATTGGCGTGCTCTTCTACCAGCAGGACCAATGCGACCGCCACCATCAGCTTGTCCGCTACCGGATCGAGGAAGGCGCCGAATGGCGTGCTCTGCTCCAAACGCCGCGCCAGATAGCCATCCAGCCAGTCCGTCACGCTGGCGAGAGCGAACACGGCACTCGCCGCCCAGTAGCTCCAGGAAAACGGCAGGTAGAAGAACAGAATAAAGACTGGAATCAGTAGAACGCGCAGTACGGTGAGCAGATTGGGGATATTCATCGATGCGACTGAGCAGAGATCCGGGGAAGGTTTGCCAGCACGGCGGGCCGCACTGCTCGAAGGGAAAGCGTTGTCGTGTAGCCGGGTTTCGTCATTCGTCTCTCTACTGGGATGAGCAAACGCCTCTCCTTGTTCCTCAGACTTGGCGGCTCGCCGGTCAGCCCGTCGCACGCCACGAAAACCATGCCGGTGCGATTCTACTCGCTGTGCAAGGCGGCATAAATCGACTCCGCCAGTTTTTTGCTGATGCCCGGAGCCTTGGCGATCTCGTCGACACTGGCCCTTGCCAGTTCCTGGAGCCCGCCGAAATGCTTGAGCAACTCGCGCCGGCGCTTGGGACCCACCCCGGCCACGTCTTCCAACGTCGACGTGCGCCGAGCCTTGCCGCGTCGCGCCCGATGTCCGGTGATCGCAAAACGGTGTGCTTCATCACGAACCTGCTGAATAAGATGCAAGGCGGGCGAGTCGGCCGGCAAGGTGAACTCATGGGCTGCATCGTTCAGGTACAGCGTTTCGAAACCGGGCTTTCGCGTGACGCCCTTGGCGACCCCGAGCAGGATCAGGTCGGGAACGGCCAGCTCCTGCAATACATCTTGAGCCATTGCCAACTGCCCCTTGCCGCCGTCCACCAGAAGAATATCCGGCAACTTGCCCTCTCCCTCCTTCAACTTGCTGAAGCGACGGGTCAGAGCCTGGTGCATGGCAGCATAATCGTCCCCCGCAGTCACGCCTTCGATGTTGTAGCGCCGGTAATCGGACTTCAGCGGGCCCTCCGGCCCGAACACCACGCAGGAGGCGACCGTCGCCTCACCGCTGGAGTGACTGATGTCGAAGCATTCGAGGCGCGCGGGCGGTTCGTCCAGCTCCAGGGCTTCGGCCAGTGCATCGAAACGCGCGGCCAGATGCTGACGGTTGGCCAGGCGCGCCCCCAATGCCTGCTCGGCGTTGGTGACGGCGAGTTGTTGCCAGCGAGAACGCGTACCGCGAACACGGTGGCTGATCGCCGGCGCCCGGCCACGAAGTTCGCTGATCGCGGCAGCCAGGGTGGCGAAGTCCTCATGCACGGTGTTAACGATCAGCTCCGACGGCAGGTCGCGCTCCTGGCTTCCCAGGTAATACTGGGCGAGGAAAGCCAGCAGCACCTCGTTCGTCTCTTCCTCGATGCCGACCTGGGGGAAGAAGTTCTTGCTGCCTAGCACGCGTCCGCCCCGAACGCTGATCAGGTGTACGCAGGCACCGCCCGGTGTGACGATGGCAGCGACCACGTCCACGTCACCGCTCCCACCCTCCATGCTTTGCTGATCCTGGACACGGCGCAGCAGCGCCACCTGATCGCGCAATTGTGCGGCCCGCTCGAAATCGAGGCGCATCGCGGCCTGCTCCATCTCGGCGGAAAGCTCTTCGGCCAGTGCGTTGCTGCGCCCCTCGAGGAACATGATCGAGTGCCGGACATCCTCGGCATATTCCTCCGGCGTCACCAACCCGACGCAGGGCCCCTTGCAACGCTTGATCTGGTACTGGAGGCAAGGCCGGGTGCGGTTCTTGAAGTAGCTGTCTTCGCACTGGCGAACCAGGAAGCCCTTCTGCAACAGCGCCAGGCTCTCGCGGATAGCCCCGGCGCTGGGATAAGGGCCGAAGTAACGTCCTTTCGCCTTCTTCGCCCCGCGGTGAATGCTCAGCCGGGGGAAGTTGCCATCGGAAAGATAGACATAGGGATAGGACTTATCGTCCCGCAACAGGATGTTGTACGGCGGTCGCCATTCCTTGATGAGGGTCTGCTCGAGCAGCAGCGCTTCTGTCTCGTTGGCCGTGATAGTGGTTTCGACCTGAGCGATCCGACCTACCAGCGCAGCGGTCTTGGGGGCCAGGCCGGTCTTGCGGAAATAGCTCGAAAGACGCTTCTTGAGGTTCTTGGCCTTGCCCACATAGAGCAGCTTGCCGTCCGCATCGAGCATGCGGTAGACACCGGGACGGCCACTGCAGGTGGCCAGGAAGGCGCTGGCATCGAACGGCTGGGACATCTCAGCTGCTGGCGTCGACCATGCCATGACGTACCGCAAGCAACGCCAGCTCGACATCACTGGTGATCGAAAGCTTCTCGAAAATGCGATAGCGGTAGGTGTTCACCGTTTTTGGCGAAAGACTGAGCTTGTCGGAAATAATCTGCACTTTCTGGCAGTTGGCGATCATCAGGGCGATCTGGATTTCCCGCTCGGACAACAGGTCGAACGGGGACCCGTTGACCTTTGGCTCGAAAGACTTGAGCGCAAGCTGCTGGGCGATCTGCGGGCTGATATAGCGCTGGCCGCCGAACACCAGGCGAATGGCCTGAACCATTTCCTCCAGTGCCGCACCCTTGGTCAGGTAACCGGCAGCACCTGCCTGAAGCAGTCGGGTTGGGAACGGGTCGTCTTCGCACACGGTCACCGCCACCACCTTTATATCGGGATGGCTGCGCTGGAGTTTGCGGGTTGCCTCGAGGCCGCCAATGCCGGGCATCTTGACGTCCATCAGGATGACGTCGGGCTTGAGTTCGCGGGCTTTCTTCAGGGCTGCTTCGCCGGAATCGGCCTGTCCAACCACCTGCAGGCCATCGATATCGGCCAGCATGCGCGTGATGCCTGTTCGAACCAGATCGTGGTCGTCGACCACCAGCACCCTAATCAAGCGACACCTCGTTGTGCGTCAAGAGCCGCCCCTGTAGCGGTCTTATTTGAGTGCAGGCCACCATAGCAAAAAAGGGACGGGTAGACCTAGCTTGGCGCACGCGCGTCAAATAGCAAGCGTCAAAAATACTCGAGCCGCCGATTTGAGAATTTAGATGGCGGAGGCGGTGAGATTCGAACTCACGGAAGAGTCTCCCCTTCGGCGGTTTTCAAGACCGCTGCCTTAAACCACTCGGCCACACCTCCGCATAAGCGCGGGCGGCAATAGTACCGAATCGCAACACACTGTCAAACTCTCCGAGTTGGCAGTCATGACGTCTCTGTTATGATCGATGCGACGCAAGTCACGGACCACTCAACTCAGGAGCGTTGCCATGCACGAACACGATTACGCACTCAGTCATGCTCAGACAGGACAGCTGGAAGTCAGCCGCGTCCTGCGCAATACCTATGGCCTGCTGGCCATGACCCTCGCCTTCAGCGGTCTGGTCGCGTATGTGGCACAACAGATGAACGCCCCGCGCCCCGGCTTCCTGGTGGTGCTCATCGGCTTCTATGGGCTGTTCTTCCTGACCGCCAAGCTGCGCGACTCGGTGTGGGGTCTGGTTTCCACCTTCGCCCTGACCGGTTTCATGGGTTATACCCTGGGCCCGATCCTAAGCCTCTACCTGAGCATGCCCAACGGCGGCGAGGTGGTCAGCTCTGCCCTGGCCATGACCGCACTGGTGTTCTTCGGACTGTCGGCCTACGTGCTCACTACCCGCAAGGACATGAGTTTCCTGGCCGGCTTCATCACCGCAGGCTTCTTCGTACTGCTCGGTGCCGTTCTGGTCAGTCTGTTCTTTCAGATCAGCGGCCTGCAATTGGCGATCAGCGCAGGCTTCGTGCTGTTCTCCTCGGCATGCATCCTGTTCCAGACCAGCGCTATCATTCATGGCGGCGAACGCAACTACATCATGGCGACCATCAGTCTGTATGTTTCGATCTACAACCTGTTCGTAAGCCTGCTGCAACTTCTGGGCGTTTTCAGCGACGACTGAAGTCCCGCTTCTTGACCGAAAGGGCCCGCTCCGGCGTAATGCTGTTCACTTAAGCGGAGCAGCCTTCCGATCCACTGGATAGCGGGTCTTCGAAATCTTCACCGTCCTGGGCCTTGATGGCCTTGGGCG
>NZ_MUJY01000048.1 GCF_002286785.1 Pseudomonas sp. PIC25
GCAGGGCTTGTCGGCCTGCACAACAGGCCGGATATAAGACTGCTCCTACCTACACGCCAGCATGATTACCGATTGAGCTCCGGGAGGCGTCCATATAAGTTTCCCTAGTATATGGGCTGCTGAGCTGGCATCCCTAGTTATAAAGAGAGATGGTGCTGAATATAAGACTACCTATTCCTCATATGATGTTTATGGGAACCCGGGGCTGATAGTTGAGCAAGGCCCAAATGGTGGGGCACGGTCAACAACTAGAACGTATCACATTGATACTTCGAAGTGGATAGTAAAAAAACTGAAGGATGAGGTTCTCAATGGTGCAAGCACGAAGAGAGTGTTTAATGCCAATGGAAGCTTGCTTGAAGAAATAGTGGATGGTGTAAAAACTTCTTTTACATATGATAGTCAGGGGAATTTGGCAACAAAAACTATGCCACGAGGGATTGTTCATAGTTTTTCTGACTATCACCGTGGGATAGCTCAGACTGAATCACAAGAAGAGGGTGTTTTCGTTTATAGAAATGTAGATGATGCGGGTAATGTGATCTCTGAAACCAATGGTGAAGGGCATACAACCTATTACGAATATGATGCTTTGAATAGAGTCCTCTCTATTTCATATCCTTCAGGAAACCCTAGACGAATGGTATATGGGTTAAATAATGAGACAGCTACGCGTGGCTCTCTCATAGAGTCTGTCGAATATGATGGCTTTGGCCGCCCAAAAGTAATCACTAAGGGGAATGTGGTTACGACCTATAAGCATGATGGGCAAGGGCGTAAAATATATGAGTCTAATCCTGATTCTAGTGTAGGGACATCCTATAAATATGATGCTTTAAATAGAATTGTGCTCATAACCTATGCCGATGGGATGTTTAAAAAAATCGCGTATGGAGCCGGAACACAAACGATTACGGATGAGCGCGGAAAAACGATAGTGATGGGTTTTAGGTCTTATGGGGATCCCAATGAACAGTATCTAATAGCACTAGCGACGCCTGAAAGTGAATCCAATATTATCATGAATCGGAATGTGCGTAATTTGATTACGTTAGTTCATCAGGGAGGAGTAACTCGTAAATATGGGTATAATGAGAATTTTTATTTGACATCAATTGATAATCCTGAGACAGGGGTTACTACTTATGAAAGGGATATGGCTGGGAATATTGTATCATCAAAGGTTGGAACTTCTCCAGTTACGATTTATAGCTATGATAAAAGAAATCGCTTGACGAATATTGATTATCCTGGTGACACTGCAAGTGTAATAAATACATACACAAAGACCGATAAGGTTTTGACTTCCTTGGTTGGTGGGATAGTTCGAAGATATTCGTATGATCCTAATGATAATTTGATTGAGGAGTTGCTGGAGGTTGATGGTGGTAAGTTTTCAACAAATTACTATTTTAATTCGAATGATCAGCTTGAGGCAATAAAATATCCGGTTTCGGGTCGTGTAATTAATTACTCTCCAGATGTATTGGGTCGTCCCACTAGGATATCTGGGTTTATTAATAGAATAGAATATTGGTCCTCTGGTCAGTTTAAGTTAATTGAGTATGTAAATGGAGTTTTTAGTAGATACGATCAAAATGCCCGGCTATGGCCCGGCAGTTTTCAGGTCGGTAGAAGTAACTCTTTATATGCAAATAGTGCCTATGGTTACGACGGCCAAGGGAATTTGACTAGTATCGTTGATTCGATCGATAGTCGTTATAATCGGACGCTAGTTTATGATGGGGTTAATAGACTTGTCGGTGCGACGGGGCCGTGGGGGAACGGAAATATAACCTATAGCGGTGCTGGGAATATTAAAAGGAAAGTTTATGGGCAGTACGAGTTGAATTATAGTTATGACAGTGCAAATAGATTGTCTGCTATCTCTGGAAGTCTGAGTTCGGGATTTTCATATGATATCTATGGTAATGTCATTGGAGGTTATGGGAAAGTCTACAAGTATGATGGTGCACAGAACTTGGTATGTGTAGATTGTGCTTCTGGAAATGCCATCCGGTTTTCTTATGATGGATCAAATAAGCGTGTTGTTGTGTCTAAGGGTAACGTAAAAACTTACGAGATATACTCTAAAGATACACTTCTGGTTGAATATTCCCTTGAGCAACCAAGTAAGCTTGTTGAGTATATTTATTTAGATGGGAAACGGGTTGCTCAAGTCGTAAATCAATAAGGAGAAGTGATGAAGAGTATATTTTTCGGTCTTTTAAGGGTAATTGTATTTTTCACGGCTTGTGTTGGTTTGGTAGAGGCCCAAACTGTCACTTTTTTCCACAATGATATTTCCGGAACGCCTCTTTTAGCAACTGGCGAAACAGGGAGCGTGTTGTGGCGAGAAAATTACCACCCCTATGGAGGTAAAATTAATAAAGAAAGTGCGAGCTTAGGTAATAAGATAGGTTTTCATGGCAAACCATATGACGATGCTGTAGGCCTATCTTATATGGGGGCTCGCTATTATGATCCTGTTGTTGGTAGATTTCTTAGCATGGATCCGCAAGGGTTCAATGAGGAAAATATTCATAGTTTTAATCGCTATGCCTATGCCAATAATAATCCCTATAAATATGTTGATCCTGACGGGGAACTGCCTGTCCTGGCTGTTCCTCTGATTATTAAAGGCGTAGACTTGGCTTTAACGGCAGTTGATCTGTATGCGGCAACTCAGACTGGAGGAGCTACTGGGCTTATAAAGTCAGTGGCTGAGAATGCCGTTACAAGTGTAATTCCAGGCGGAAAAATAGCTGCCAAGATAGCGGATAAAGTCCATGATGCTGCATCACTTAGTAAGACGATACATGGTAATAGTAAGCTCAGCGATAAGCCGCAAATTGGCTACGAAATTGTAGATAATTTTACTGGTAAAGTTGCTAAGACAGGAATAACAGGGGCCAAGCCCAATAAGGATGGGAGTGCCCCAAGAGCAATTAGCCAAGTTAATAAGTGGAACCGTGAGCCAGGTAATGAGGGGCGTTATGAGGCTAGATATCCATATAGAGACTCTGGAGGGGAGGGGGCCCGTCTGAGAGCCTTAGAGTGGGAGAAAGGAAATGCTGAGAAGCTCCGTAGTGAACTTGACCCGATGAGGCATAGCCGGCCATGATTCTCAAGGAAATTTATGTTTATCCTGATCTTGTTGAGTTTCCTCAAGAATTAACAAGTTCGTTTCGTGATTATAGTAGGCATATTTGTAATTATCTTGAGCGTGCGCTTAGGTTAATTAAATTTGAAACAAAAGGTTATTATAAGTTGGCGGTAATAGGATGTTCTGATATTGCTCCTAGGGCCTTTGTTAATTCGTCGGGGGCTCTTGGGGTGAAAGTATCATTTAAGTCTGAGCAATACTTAAATATTCCAATTGAGCGTGTTCCTGATTATATTTCTGATATGTTAAGGTCCGGCATCAATGCTTGTCCAGATGAATACCCATTACCCAAGGAGCAATTGCTAGCTGCGCTCGATGAGTTGAGAGGGGCAGGTTTCAAGAATGGGTGGGTTCATAAGGAAAAGAAATCAGCGAAGCTAGATATGTTGGCGCAGTTATATTGTAGTATGACAATGCAGAATTTTTCATTGGAGATAAGGGTTTATCAAAAAGGAAAGATGATATGTCAGAAGGAACTGCTGAGAACGGTGCCTGATGAGATTGTCTTTTTGCCGAAGTTAAGAGAGTATAAAACTCTTAAATTATCTGACGAATATGCAGAGGTGCATGGGCCTGAAAGCAGCATTTTAGCAAGAGTGTCTTTTGGTTAATGTGCGGTTTATAAAAGGCCCGATGTCCGGGCCTTTTATGGGTAGGATTTTCCAAAGGATTGTATGGCTAGCATTATGGCTTGGATTTACACAATTAGCTCCATTTCGTCCATTACCTGATCGATCTTTTCCTTGAACGGTTTCAACAAACAATACAACAAGCAACCATGCAGTTTTTGGTCGGCGGACTACAGTAGTTCCAATAACAGTGTCATAGCGCCGCCAAGGTCGTTGAGTTGGGATTGAACGTGTTCCAACTGCTGAAGCTCTTCAATTACGACAGCCAACTCGTTGAGGCGGGTGTCGAAAGGTTCTAGGCGGAGCAGTGCGCTGTCAGTGTTGCGGAGCTGCTGTAGTGATGTGTGCAGTCTGTTCAGGCGAGCGAGGGCGGTGGTGGGCATGGGTTGGCTTCGGCATAAAAAAATTCTCAAAGACCGCATGACTGCGGCTGCTCAGTCTGAGAATCAGGACGCCAATCCCGAGCTACCGATAAGGGCAGCGGAAAAGAGCCTATCTGCAAGTTCAGCTCTGTTCAAGCATTTGGCCTGCAGCGCAATGCAGGCCGCCCTATGCTATCTGACCACCTCCGACTCCCTGGCCGGCTGCTGCCGCTCCGGCGCATTCTCGCGCCGATCAGGCGGGGGATTACGTTCGGAGCGGTCTTCGCCGGGCAACTCCAGGTCGTTGGGGTGGTGGATGTCTATGCCGGGTTCTTTCGGGGCGCTGCTCATGGGTGACCTCGTGGGGGTGGGCATTCACCCAGCTTTGGAAAGAGGGGCGGGGGGATCGTTCGGGGGATGGCGCCGAGCGGTCTGGCGGGAACCCGGCTAAGGTGTAATACGCTTCGGAGGTGCGTTGTCGCATCATGGCGTTTCTATCTGACGCGAATCGGAGAACAAGATGAAAAAGGTGTTCGCATCGATCAAGGCCGCGCCTCGCCGGGCCTGGGCGTTGACGGGTATTCCGCGGGCGCTGGCGGCGCTTTCCGCTGGTTTGGCGAAGCGGGGTTGGTATGCGGCGGGTGCGGCCGTGCGGCATCCGTTTCTGTTCATGGGGTTGCTGCTGGTGCTCTGGGGTGCGCATTACCGCTGGTTGACCGCCACGTCCAAGCTGGAGCTGATGGCCGGGGCGCTGGCGTCGGTCTATGTGTTCTTCTTCTATTTGGCGCAGGTGCGCGAGAGCCGGGCGCTGCTGAAGGCGGAGTATCCGGCGGCCGGCAAGCAGCTCCCGCAATAGCCTGTCGAGTGTCTCGCCCGGGCGGTAAGATGCGCGCCTCTATCGGTCTTGCCTGCCGGGTGATGGATGAAGCCTCTCTGGGACATTTTCTGCAGCGTCGTCGATAACTACGGCGATATCGGCGTGACCTGGCGCCTGGCCCGGCAACTGGCGGTCGAGCATGGCCAGGCGGTGCGTCTGTGGGTGGATGACCTGCATTCGCTGGTGCGGCTCTGCCCCGAGGTCGATCCCGACGCGGCGCAGCAGGTGCAGCGTGGCGTCGAGGTGCGACGGTGGGCGTTGCCGTGGCAACCGGTCGAGCCGGGGGATGTGGTGATCGAGGCGTTCGCCTGTCACCTTCCGGCTGAATTCGAGGCGGCAATGGTGGAGAAGCCGCGCCCGCCGCTGTGGATCAATCTGGAATACCTCAGCGCGGAAGACTGGGTGGGCGGTTGCCATGGCCTGCCGTCTTTCCAGTCGAATGGCTTGCAGAAGTTCTTCTTTTTCCCCGGTTTCACCCCGGAGACCGGTGGGTTGTTGCGCGAGCAGGGGCTGATTGCGCGGCGGCGGGCGTTCCAGGCCGATCCGGCGGCGCAGGCCGCTTTCCTGCAATCCATCGGTGTGCAGCGGCGCCCCGGTGCTCGCCTGATCTCATTGTTCGCCTACGAAAATGCCGCGCTGGGCAGTTGGCTGGAAGCTTTGGCGGCGGATACGCAGCCGACTCAGTTGTTGGTGCCGGAAGGCCGGGTGCTGAAGGATCTGGAGCGTTGGCTGAGTACCTGTGGCCTGGCGGCGCACGATCAATACAAACGCGGCGCGCTGCATGTCCAAGTGATTCCATTCGTCGAGCAGGACGCCTATGACCGCTTGCTTTGGTGCTGCGATTTCAACGCGGTGCGCGGCGAGGATTCCTTCGTGCGGGCGCAGTGGGCCGGGCGGCCGATGCTCTGGCACATCTATCGGCAGGAAGAAAACGCCCACTGGCTGAAACTCGATGCCTTCCTGGGGCTCTACCGGAAAGCGTTGCCGCCTGCTGCGGGTGCGGCTCTGGGCGCGCTGTGGCATGCCTGGAATGCCGAAGAGGACATGGGGCCCGCCTGGCACGGGCTGCAACGGGAATGGACCGTGGTGGCCGAGCATGCCGAGCGCTGGTGCCGGGAACAGGCAGAGCAGACCGATGTCGCGGCAAGGCTGGTGCTTTTTTACACAAATTGGCTATGATACGCGGCCTGTTTTTTGTCACTCATCCAAATCGGATATCCCGTATGAAAACCGCACAAGAATTTCGCGCTGGCCAGGTAGCCATCATCAACGGCGCTCCCTGGGTCATCCAGAAAGCCGAGTTCAACAAATCCGGCCGTAACGCGGCGGTCGTCAAGATGAAGCTGAAGAACCTGCTGAACGGTTCCGCTACCGAGACCGTGTTCAAGGCCGACGACAAGCTGGAGCCGGTCATCCTCGAGCGTAAGGAAGTAACCTACTCCTACTTCGCCGACCCGCTGTACGTATTCATGGATGCCGATTTCAACCAGTACGAAATCGAGAAAGACGATCTGGAAGGCGTTCTGACCTTCATCGAAGACGGCATGACCGACGTCTGCGAAGCTGTGTTCTACAACGACAAGGTGATTTCCGTCGAACTGCCGACCACCATCGTTCGCGAAATCGTCTACACCGAGCCGTCCGTCCGTGGCGACACGTCCGGCAAGGTGATGAAGACTGCCCGTCTGAAGAACGGTGCCGAGCTGCAGGTTTCCGCGTTCTGCGAAATCGGCGACTCCATCGAGATCGATACCCGCACCGGCGAGTACAAGTCCCGCGTCAAGGCGTGATCGCCTCGCGAGACGACAAAAAGCCCGGCGAGCCGGGCTTTTTTGTGCCTGCGTTTCACTGCAGGTGCTTTTTCAGTTCCTCCGAGGCCTGCTGCAGGGCCGAGCGGGTGGCGGGAACCCGGCTGAGCACGTTCAGCAAGCCGAAGTCGTGGATCATGCCGTTGTAGCGCACGGCGGTGACGGGCACGCCGGCCGCGTCCAGTTTGCGGGCGTAGGCTTCGCCCTCGTCACGCAGCACGTCGAACTCGGCGGTCTGCACCAGTGCCGGCGGCAGGCCCTTGAGCTGGTCGGTGCTGGCTCGCAGCGGCGAGGCGTATATTTCCGCCCGCTGCCCGGCGTCGGTGGTGTAGCTGTCCCAGAACCACTTCATCATGTTGCGGGTCAGGAAGTGCCCTTCGGCGAACTGCTGATAGGAGCCGTTCTCGAAGCTGGCATCGGTGACTGGCCACAACAGCAACTGGAACTTCAGCGCCGGAGTGCCTTTTTCCTTGGCCATCAGGGCGACCACCGCGGCCATGTTGCCGCCGACGCTGTTGCCGGCTACCGCCAGGCGCGAGCCGTCCACGCCGATTTCCTTGCCATGCTCGGCTACCCAGCGGGTAGCGGCATAGGCCTGGTTGATCGCGGTGGGGTAGTGCGCTTCCGGCGAGGGCGTGTAATCCACGTAGACCGCCGCCACGCCGGAGCCGGCCACCAGGTCGCGAATCAGCCGTTCATGGGTGGGGAAGTCGCCGAGCACCCAGCCGCCGCCGTGGAAGAACATGGTGGCGGGCAATTCACCCTTCTCGCCGGCCGGGCGCACCACGATCAGCTTGATCGATTGGCCGTCGACCGCGATGGTCTTCGCGCTGACGTCCGCCTTCGGCAGTTCGAGCTGGACGCTGGCCTGGGCGCCGCTCAGTACGGCCCGTGCGTCTTTGGGCGACAGTTGTTCGAGCGGCTTGCCGCCGCCGGCCGCCAGGGCTTCGAGGAAGGCCTGGGTGTTGTGCTCGACGCCGGGGCTACCGGCGGCGAAGGCACTGTTGACAGCCAGGGCAAGGGCCCCGGCGCCGAGAAGGGTACGGATGTTCATGTTCGTTCTCCGAATGGGGCTTTGAGTCAGACCAGGGTCAAGGTGACGTCGATGTTGCCGCGAGTGGCGTTCGAGTACGGGCAGACGATGTGGGCCTTCTCGATCAGCGCGCGGGCTTCGTCGCGGTCCATGTCGGGCAGGGTGATCTTCAACTCGACTTCGATGCCGAACCCGTTGGGGATGGCGCCGATGCCAACCACGCCCTCGATCCAGGTATCCGGGGATACGCGGTGCTTGTCGCGGGCAGCGACGAACTTGATGGCGCCCAGGAAGCAGGCCGCATAGCCAGCAGCGAACAGTTGCTCCGGGTTGGTGCCTTGGCCACCGGCACCGCCCAGTTCACGTGGGGTGGTCAGGCTGACGTCAAGCACGCCGTCGGAGGAGATGGCGCGGCCATCGCGGCCACCGGTGGCTTCAGCGGATGCACGGTACAGGACGTTTTCGATGCTCATGTTCGGAATCTCCAATCGGTAGGTGGTTGCCTAATACTTTGCGACGTTTAATTTTGCGCGCTAAGTAATTTGGTAGGACAGAATTTAGCGATCATTTGTTTAGTGCGCAATATTTATTTGAAGATGATTTCGCGATAAGCACCCGGGCGAAATGGAATAAGATCGGATCGAGAAGGTGAATCGAAGCGGTGGATGTCTTGGCTCTGCCCGGAGGTTAGACTGTGTCGCTCGTCACAAGCGCCCGTTCCCATGCCTTCCGACCTTCCCGATCTGAAACTGCTGCGCATCTTCGTCTGCGTCGTCCGTCACCAAGGCTTCGCGGCGGCCCAGCAGGAGCTGAACCTGTCCACCTCGGCGATCAGTACCTACATGAGCCAGCTTGAGTCCCAGCTCGGTATCGTGCTGTGTCATCGGGGGCGGGGCGGTTTCAGCCTGACCAGCAAGGGCGAGCTGTTCTACCAAGAGACCTTGCGCCTGTTCGGCGAGTTGGAGGGGTTCGAGCGCTATTCGGCGGCGCTCAAGGGCGAGTTGCGCGGCACGCTGAACCTGGGCGTGCTGGATTCCACCGTCAGCGACCCGGCGTTGCCGCTGGCCGAAGTGATCGGCGCCTACAGCCAGGAACATCCTGCCGTCCATCTGCACCTCTCGGTGACCAGCCCCTACGAGCTGCAACTGGCGGTGCTGGACAATCGCCTGGACCTGGCCATCGGTGCGTTCTCCACGCGGATGAACGGCTTGGTCTACCAGCCGCTGTACCGCGAGCAGCACTGGCTATACTGCAGCGAGCGCCACCCGCTGTTCGCCGAGCGACGCATCCCGGCGGAGCTGATCACCCAGCAACGCATGGTCGGCCGCGGCTACTGGAGCCAGGCCGAGCTGGCGCGGCATGGCTTCAAGCACAGCGCGGCCACCGTGGAGTCGATGGAGGCGCAGCTGATCCTGATTCTCTCCGGCGCCTACATCGGCTATCTGCCGGAGCACTATGCACAGTCCTGGGTCGACCAAGGCCGGCTGCGTGTCCTGTTGCCGGCCACCTTCGGCTATCAGGCGCCGTTTTCCCTGATCCTGCGTCGCGGGCGCAGCCGCGAACCGCTGATCCAGACCTTTCGCGATCTGCTGCGGGCGCACGTGAATCCTCGTTGAAGACAGGGCATTTACGCCGATAGCGTCTACAGTGAGGGCATTAGGGCGGAGGAAGCGCGGGGCTGAGGGGCTCTGCGCTTCGAGGCAGGGACGCCTCACTTGCCCTGTGGCACACTGCGCGGCGAAGGAGATACCGATGCCACGCCCTCGTTGCCCCCGCTGCACCCGCCCGCCGAATCACTGCCTTTGTCCCTTGATTCCCCATCTGCCGAGCCGCAGCCGGGTGCTGATCCTGCAGCATCCCAGCGAGGAGCGGCATGCCCTGAATACCGCGCGGCTGGCGCAACTGGGCCTGGAGAATGCCGAGCTGCGGGTGGGCGAGGCCTTCGACGAGTTGCCGGCGCTGCTCGCCGACCCCACCTATAGCCCCTGCCTGCTGTTCCCCGGCGACGGGGCGCAACCATTGGCGCCGGTCCCGCCCGATGCCCGGCCGACGCTGCTGGTGGTGCCGGACGGCACTTGGCGCAAGGCGCGCAAGCTGCTTTATCTCAATCCCGCACTGGCCGGTTTACCGCGCGTCGCATTACCCGAGGGGCTGACCTCGCGTTATCGCCTGCGCAAGGCGCCGGAACCCGGGGCACTGTCGACCCTGGAAGCGATCGTTGCGGCGCTGGGCATTCTCGAAGCGCCGGCCTGCTTCGACGTGCTGCTCAGGCCTTTCGAGGCGCTGATCGAAGGGCAGATCGCGGCCATGGGCGAGGAGACCTTCCAGCGCAACCACGGCAATTTTCGAGAGGATCGTTAACCCAGGCGTAACGATTGCGCGCCGAGGTTGATTGATGCGTTTCCGCTGGCTGCTTACCGTGACTCCACCCAGCGGAACCCGTGGAGTCGACATGACAACAACAATTTCCCCTCCGCCGCACTGGTCGCGTCGGCGTGCCGAAAAGCAGCGCCGCCTCGACCTGGTGCGCGGCCTCGCCGATGGCGTGGTGCTGCCCAGCGAGCGGATCGTCGCCGCCCTCGAAGCGCTGATCGCCCCCGGCGATCGGGTGGTCCTCGAAGGCAACAACCAGAAGCAGGCGGACTTCCTTTCCCGCGCCCTGGCCAAGGCCGATCCCGGCAGGCTGCACGACCTGCACATGATCATGCCCAGCGTCAGCCGGGCCGAGCACCTGGACCTGTTCGAACGCGGCATCGCCCGCAGGCTGGATTTCTCCTTCGCCGGCCCGCAGAGCCTGCGCATCGGCCAGTTGTTGGAGGATGGCCTGCTGGAAGTCGGCGCGATCCATACCTATATCGAGCTGTACTCGCGCCTGCTGGTGGACCTGATCCCCAATGTCGCCCTGGTCGCCGGCTTCATGGCGGACCGCCACGGCAACGTCTACACCGGGCCGAGCACCGAAGACACGCCGGCCCTGGTGGAGCCCACTGCCTTTAGCGACGGCATCGTCATCGTCCAGGTCAACCAATTGCTGGACGATACCGCCGACCTGCCGCGTGTGGACATTCCGGCCTCCTGGGTCGATTTCGTGGTGGTGGCGGACCGGCCGTTCTACATCGAACCGCTGTTCACCCGCGATCCGCGCCACATCAAGCCAGTGCATGTGCTGATGGCGATGATGGCGATCCGTGGCATCTACGAGAAGCACAAGGTGCAGTCGCTCAACCACGGTATCGGCTTCAATACCGCTGCCATCGAGCTGATCCTGCCCACCTACGGCGAGCGCCTGGGGCTGAAGGGCAAGATTTGCCGTAATTGGACCCTCAACCCGCACCCGACGCTGATTCCCGCCATCGAGACCGGCTGGGTAGAGAGCGTGCATTGCTTCGGCACCGAACTGGGCATGGAGGACTACGTCGCTCAGCGCCCGGACGTGTTCTTCACCGGCCGCGACGGCTCCATGCGTTCCAACCGCCTGATGTGCCAACTGGCCGGGCAGTACGCGGTGGACCTGTTCATCGGCGCGACTCTGCAGGTGGACGGCGACGGTCATTCCTCCACCGTCACCCGTGGCCGCCTGGCGGGCTTCGGCGGGGCGCCGAACATGGGCCACGACCCGCGCGGCCGGCGCCATGCCACGCCGGCCTGGCTGGACATGCGCGCCGAGCCGGAGGCCCTGCTGGAACGCGGCAAGAAGCTGGTGGTGCAGATGGTCGAGACCTTCCAAGAGGGCGGCAAGCCCACCTTCGTCGATACCCTCGATGCCGTCGAGGTGGCGAAGAAAGCCGGCATGCCGCTGGCGCCGGTGATGATCTACGGCGACGACGTGACCCACCTGCTCACCGAAGAGGGCATCGCCTACCTGTACAAGGCCCGTTCGGCCGAGGAGCGCCGGGCAATGATCTCAGCGGTGGCCGGGGTGACCGCCATCGGCCTGCGCCACGACCCGCGTGGCACCGAGCGGATGCGCCGCGAAGGGCTGATCGCCTTGCCCGAAGACCTTGGCATCCGCCGTACCGAAGCCAGCCGCGAGTTGCTGGCGGCGAAAAGCATCGCCGATCTGGTCGAGTGGTCCGGTGGCCTCTACAACCCTCCGGCCCGATTCAGGAGTTGGTGATGCGGCTACGTGAAGCACGACAGCTTTCCCTGGCCGAACAGCTCGCCGACCTGGCCGTCGAGGCGCTGATCGACGAGGCCGACCTGACGCCCAAGCCGGCCCTGGTGGACCGGCGCGGCAGCGGCGCCCATCGCGATCTCAGCCTCGGCCTGATGCACGCCTCGGCGCTGGCCTTGTGGCCGATGTTTCGCGAGATGGCCGACGCAGCAGGCGAGGCGGGAGCGATCGGCCAACCGTTGCGCGAGGCGCTGGGCCGCATCGGTCGCGACGGCGAGGCACAGATGCTCGCCACCACCGGCGGGGTGAACACCCATCGCGGAGCGATCTGGGCGCTCGGGCTGCTGGTGGCCGCTACGGCCCTGGCGCCGGACGACTGCGCTCCCGCGGCCCTGGCGTTGCGCGCCGCGCGGATCGCCCTGATCGAGGATCGCCAGGCGCCGACCCCGGACAGCCACGGTGCGCGCATGGCCCGGCGCTACGGTGCGCGGGGCGCTCGCGAAGAGGCGCAACTGGGCTTCCCCACGCTGCTACTGCACGGCCTGCCGCGCCTGCAGGCCAGTCGTGCGGCCGGGGCCGGCGAGGCACATGCCCGTCTCGATGCCTTGCTGGCGATCATGGCCGAGTTGGTCGACACCTGCGTGCTCTGGCGCGCCGGCCTGGCGGGCCTGAACAGCATGCAGCGCGGCGCCCGCGCGGTACTCGAGGCCGGCGGTTGCGCCAGCCTCGCCGGGCGTCGGCGGCTGCGCCTGCTGGAAGCCGATCTGCTGCGCCTGAACGCTTCGCCGGGCGGTGCCGCCGATCTGCTCGCCGCCTGTCTGTTCATCGACCGCGTCGGCGGTCTCTCCGGGAGTCACTGAGTCATGGAAACCCTGTCCTTCGAATTCCCCGCCGGGCCGCCGGCGCGTGGTCGCGCCATGGCCGGCTGCGTCGGTTCCGGCGACCTGGAAGTGCTGCTCAAGCCCGGCCGCGCCGGGACCCTGGCGATCCGTGTGATCACCTCGGTGAACGGCAGCGCCCAGCGCTGGCAGAACTTGTTCGAGCGCATGTTCCGCGAGCAGACGCCGCCGGCGCTCAGCATCGACATCCACGATTTCGGCGCCACGCCCGGCGTGGTGCGCCTGCGTCTGGAGCAAGCCCTGGAGGAGGTGGCGTATGGCTGATACCGCCGCATTGCTGCGCAGTCGCAGCTTCGTCGAACTCGGCGCCCGCCAGCGCGCCCGTGCCCTGCTGGATGCCGGCAGCTTCCGCGAACTGCTCGATCCCTTCGAGCGCGTCGAATCGCCCTGGCTGGCGCGTCAGGGCATCGTGCCGCAGGCCGACGACGGCGTGGTCCTGGCCAAGGGCAGCCTCGACGGCGAGCCGACGGTGGTCGCCGCCATTGAGGGCAGCTTCCAGGGCGGCAGCCTGGGCGAAGTGGGCGGGGCGAAGATCGCCGGCGGTCTGGAGCTGGCCATCGAGGACAACCGCCAGGGCATCCCGACCCGCGCGGTGCTGCTGCTGGAGACCGGTGGCGTGCGCCTGCAGGAGGCCAACCTCGGCCTTGCCGCCATCGCCGAAATCCAGGCCGCCATCGTCGAGTTGCGCCAGTTCCAGCCGGTGATCGGTGTGGTCGCCGGGCCGGTCGGCTGTTTCGGCGGTATGTCCATTGCGGCCGGGCTGTGCAGCTACCTGCTGGCCACCCGCGAGGCCCGCCTCGGACTCAACGGGCCACAGGTGATCGAGCAGGAGGCCGGTATCGACGAATATGACTCCCGCGACCGTCCCTTCATCTGGAGCCTGACTGGCGGCGAGCAGCGTTTCGCCACGGGCCTGGTGGATGCCTACGTCGCCGACGACGTGGAGACGATTGCGGCCGAGGTACGTCGATTCTCCCGCCTGGGGCGACCGGATCTGGAGCGCAGTCGCCGGTACGCCTGGTACCTGGAGCGGCTGGCGCGTTTCGATGCCTCCCGCCAGGCCGACGCCGAAAGCGTTCGCCGCGTTTATCAAGGAGATCCGACATGACTGCCACTTTTTCCCGACGCGGCCTGGCCTGGTTCGAGGGTCTGACGGCGGGCGCCATGCCTGTTGCCGGTTTGCCGGCTTCCCTGCGGGTGGCCGATGCCGAACTGGAAGGGCGCCGGGCGCGCTTCCTTGCCGTGATCGCCGACCCCGCCAACCGTTTTCCCAGGGCCGCTGATGGTGAGGTCGGGCTGTTGGAGGGCTGGGGGTTGGCCCAGGCGGTTGACGCAGCGATCCAGTCCGACGCTGGCCGTCCCGACAAGCGCGTGCTGGTCGCCATCGTCGACGTGCCCAGCCAGGCCTATGGCCGCCGCGAGGAGGCTCTGGGCATCCACCAGGCCCTCGCCGGCGCGGTGGACAGCTATGCCCGCGCGCGGCTGGCCGGCCATCCGCTGGTCGCGCTGCTGGTGGGCAAGGCGATGTCCGGCGCGTTCCTCGCCCATGGTTATCAGGCGCAGCGGCTCATTGCCCTGGGCGATCCGGGGGTGATGGTGCATGCCATGGGCAAGGCGTCGGCGGCGCGGGTTACGCTGCGTAGTATCGAGGAGCTGGAGGTGCTGGCAGCCACGGTGCCGCCGATGGCCTACGACCTCGACAGCTACGCCTCCCTCGGCCTGCTCTGGGAGACGTTGTCGGTGCGTAGCGTCGAGCAGCCGGACGCGGACGATCTGGCGCGGGTGAGAGCCTGTCTGAAGCTGGCGGTGGACGATATCGAACGCGGCCCGCGCGACCTCGGCGGTCGTCTCGGTGCGGCCAACCGCGCGGCGTCGCGAGATGTGCGGGCGCGCCTGCGCGAGCAGTGGTAGGGCCGGTGGCCATGGCTTCCATCGACCGCGCCATGCTGCGTCCCCATGACTTGGTCTGGGGACTGACGCCCGAGCAGTTGCCGGCGGACGCCCCGGCCTGGGTGAGCGAAACCCTGCGCGAGCGGCCGCCGGTGGTGATCCGTCGTGCGCCGGCCGAGCCCGGCTGGGTGCCGGTGGGGGTTCGGGGGCGCGGTCGTGAGCAGCGCTATGCCACCTGGCTGCGCCTCGACCGGCTGACCCGCAAGGTCAGCCCGGAAGCCCTGGCCCGGGCACGCCGTTGGCGGCGCCATGCCCAGCCGCAGTGGCCGGTGCTGCGCGCCCTCGGGTTGTTGCAGGCGCGGCTGGATGGCTGCGGGCTGTGCTGGGGGCCGACCGGGAGCGCCGGTTTCGAGCTGGCCAGCGGCTTGCCGGCGCTGCATCCGGCCAGCGACTTGGACCTGCTCCTACGCACGCCGGCGCCGCTCGGCCGCGAACAGGCGCGGCAGTTGCTGAGGCTGCTGGACGGCATGCCTTGCCCGGTGGACGTGCAACTGGAAACGCCGAACGGTGGCATCGCCTTGCGCGAATGGGCGAGCGGCGCGGCCAGGGTCCTGCTCAAGGGACGCGAGGGCCCGGCGCTGGTCGCCGATCCCTGGGAACTGGCGCAATGAGCGCGCTCTGGAGCTTTCCGGGGCAGGGTGCGCAGCGGCCCGGCATGTTGCACGCGCTGCTGGAGCTTCCGCCGCTGCACGACTGCTTGGACGAAGCAGGCGACGTGCTGGGCGAGGACCCGTTGCGGCTCGACAGCGCCGAGGCGTTGCAGGACACCCGTGCCGTGCAGCTCTGCCTGCTGCTCGCCGGGGTGGCTGCGGCGCGCCTGCTGATGGCGCGTGGCCTGGAGCCGGATTACGTTGCCGGGTTGTCCATCGGTGCCTATGCGGCGGCGGTGACGGCCGGGGCATTGGATTTCGCCGATGCCGTGCGCTTGGTATCGCTGCGCGGCCGGTTGATGCAGGAGGCTTACCCGGCTGGCTACGGCATGACCGCGATCAACGGCCTCGACCTGCCAACCGTGGAGCGGCTGGTGGATGAGGTCCGCAGCAGTGGCTCGCTGGTCTACCTGGCCAATATCAACGCGGATAACCAGGTGGTGATCGCCGGCAGCGAAACGGCCATGGCCGCGGTGGCGGGGCTGGCCCGCGAGGCCGGTGCCGGCGCGGCCAAGCGTCTGGCGGTCAGCGTGCCGTCCCATTGCGAACTGCTGGCGGGGCCGGCGCAACGGCTGGCCGAGGCCTTCGCCATGGTCCGCCTGCGCCGCCCGCAATACCGCTACCTGAGCGGCAGCAACGCCCGCCTGCTGGTCGATCCGGACAAGCTGCGCGACGACCTGGCATTCAACCTGTGCCGCGTCGTCGACTGGCAGGCCGCCTTGCGCTCGGCCCGCGAGCGCGGCGTACGGCTGCATCTCGAATTGCCGCCCGGCACCGTGCTGTCCGGCCTGGCCCGGCGTGTGTTCGAACCCTGCCGGATCATCGCCTTCCAGGGCACCCGTCCGGATTCGCTGGACGCCTTGCTGCGTCGGGAGGTAAGCCAAGAGCCATAGCCTGCGTGCTTTTCGAAGGACAAGAACAACCCACTTCGATCCAACCGGAGGACAACAATAATGATCATCTACGGTGTCGCTTTCCTGGCCCTCTGCACCCTCGCGGGCCTTCTCATCGGAGAATTGCTGGGCAAGCTGCTCGGCGTCCCCGCCAACGTCGGCGGTGTCGGCATCGCCATGCTCCTGCTGATCTTCATTGGCAGCTACCTGCACAAACGCGGCCTGATGAACGCCAAGTCCAACCAGGGCGTGGAGTTCTGGAGCGCGGTCTACATTCCCATCGTGGTCGCCATGGCGGCCCAGCAGAACGTGCTGGGTGCGCTCAGCGGCGGGCCCATGGCGATCCTCGCTGGCGTCGCCGCGGTGGTGCTCAGCTTCGTCATGCTGCCGGTGCTCGACCGCTTCGGGCAAAAGAAGCCGGTGGCGGCCACCGCCGATAAACCCCTGAGCGTGCAACGGTGACCGCCATGTACGAATCCATGCTGAAAGTGATCACCGGCTACGGCCTGATCAGCGGTTTCGCCGTCATCGGCGTCACCATGTGGTTCTCCTACTGGCTCTCCGACAAGGTGACCCACGGCCGCCTGCACGGCTCGGCCATCGCCATCTTCCTCGGACTGGTGCTGTCCTACGTCGGCGGTGTGGTGACGGGCGGGCAGAAGGGCCTGGTGGACATCTCGCTGCTGTCCGGCATTGGCCTGCTCGGCGGCGCCATGCTGCGCGACTTCGCCATCGTCGCCACGGCGTTCGGGGTGAACATCGACGAGCTGAAACGCGCCGGGGTGTCCGGGGTGGTGTCGCTGTTCTTCGGCATCTTTATCTCATTCATCGCCGGGGTGGCGGTGGCGCTGGCCTTCGGCTACACCGACGCGGTGAGCCTGACCACCATCGGCGCGGGGGCGGTGACCTACATCGTCGGCCCGGTGACCGGCGCGGCCATTGGTGCCAGCTCCGAGGTGATGGCACTGTCTATCGCCGCCGGTTTGGTGAAGGCGATTCTGGTGATGGTGGCGACACCCTTCGTCGCGCCGCTGGTCGGTCTGAACAACCCGCGCTCGGCGGTGATCTTCGGCGGGCTGATGGGCACTTCCAGCGGTGTGGCCGGCGGACTCGCTGCCACCGATCCGAAGCTGGTGCCGTATGGCTGTTTGACTGCTGCCTTCTACACGGCCTTGGGGTGTTTGCTCGGGCCGTCGTTGTTGTTCTTCATGATGCGGGGGCTGATGGGTTGAGTTGGCGATAGCCCTGCGTGGTCCTGTCCCGGATTGCGCTGGGGCTTATCCTGGCTACGGAGAGGTGGCGGCAGTTTCGCCGTGTTTTCGACCCTCTTCCGTAAACGGGAGAGGGACGCAAGCGATGGCGTCAGGCGGGGTGTTTCAGGCTGTACATGCGGCATTCGGCGAGCAGGGCGAGGAGGTTCGGGTCGCGCTCCTTGGCCTTGAGGAACACTACGCCGATGTGCTGCTGCAACTGGTACCGCGCCTGTAGCGGTACCAGCCGTACCCGGCTTTCGTAAACTGCGGCGATTCGCCCCGGCAGCAGGGCGTAGCCCACGCCCGAACTGACCATGCTGAGCAGGGTGAAGATGTCGTTCACCTGCATCGCCACCTTGGGTTCGAAGCCGGCCTGCTGGAACACCCGCACGCCATCCTGGTAGGTGGCGAAACCGGGGGTGAGGGTGATGAAGGTCGCTTCGCGCAGGTCGCCCAGATCCACGTCCGCCTGCTCGGCGAACGGCGAGTCGGCGGGGCAGGCGAGGAAGATGTCGTCGGAGAACAGCGGCAACTGGGCGCAGTCCGGGTCGCTGACGCTCTCGTTGAGCGAGACCAGGATGGCGTCCAGTTCCATGTTTTTCAGCTTGTAGAACAGATCGACGTTGGAGCCGAGGATCAGGTCGATGTTCAGCTCGCTGCGCCGCAGCTTCAGCCCCATGATCAGTTGCGGCACCGTCTTCACCGTCAGCGAGTAGAGCGCGCCCAGCTTGAAGCGTTCGGCGGAGAAGCCGGCGGCCTCGCGGGTCAGGCGTACCGTCTCGACCATCTCCTGGATCAGGTTCTGGGCGCGTTCTTCCAGCACGTAGGCGCTTTCCAGCGGCGTGAGGGTGCGCCCTTCATGCTTGAACAGCGGGCAGCGCAGGGCGTTTTCCAGGGAGTGGATGGCGCGGTGGACGCTGACGTGGCTGGTGTTCAGTTCCGCTGCGGCGCGGGCAAGGTTGCCGCTGCGCATGAAGGCGAGAAAGATCTCCAGCTTCTTCAGGGTCAGTTCTTCGTCGATCAGCATGGGACGGCTTCTCCGGGACCGCTCCGATTGTGCCGGAAAGTCCCGGGGCCGTCCTAACGTTCCCGCAGCGCTTCGGCGCGTGCCTTCAGCACCGGCTTGAGCAGGTAGTCCAGCACGCTCTTTTCGCCGGTGATGATATCCACGGTGGCGATCATGCCGGGGATGATCAGCAGCGGGTGTTCGTCACTGCCGAGGTGGCTTTTCTCGGTGCGCACCTGGATCAGGTAGAAGCTCTTGCCTTCCTCGTCGGTGATGGTGTCGGCGCTGATCAGTTCGAGATCGGCCTTGAGCCCGCCGTAGATGGTGTAGTCGTAGGCGCTGAACTTGACCATCGCCTTCTGCCCCGGATGGAGGAACGCCACGTCCTGCGGGCGGACCTTGGCTTCGATCAGCAGGCTGTCTTCCAGCGGTACGATTTCCAGCAGGTCGCTGCCCGGCTGGACCACGCCGCCGATGGTGTTGACCTTGAGCTGCTTGATCACGCCGTGTACCGGCGAGACCACGGTGGTGCGGCTGACCCGGTCCTGGATCGCCAGGCCGGTGGCGGTGATCTTCTGCAGTTCGGTGCGGACTTCGTTGAGTTCCTTGAACGCGTCGGAACGGAAGGCCAGCACGGATTCCTCGATCTTGCTCTTGATCTCGCCGACCGCCGCTTCGGCGCGGGGAATCGCCAGGGTGGTGGCGTCCAGCGAGCCGCGCATCTCCACCGCGCTACGGCGCAGGCGCAGCACTTCCACCTCGGAAATGGCGCCGGTGCCCACCAGAGGTTGGGACATGTTCAGTTCCTGCTGGATCAGCCCGAGGCTGGAGCGGTACTGCTGGGCCTTGGCGCGGAATTCGGCAAGTTCCTGTTCTTTCTGCCGGAGTTGTTCCTGGAGCGTGCGCTGTTCGCTCTGCAGGCGTTGCTGGCGCGAGTGGTACAGGGCCTGCTCGTCTTCCGCCAGTTGCGGAGCCTTGCGCCGGACCTCTTCGGGAACCGCCATGGGGCGGCCTTCTGCCTCGGCGCTGAGGCGTTCGATGCGCGCGACCAGCGCCAGGCGGTCGGCTTCGGTTTCGCCCTTGTTGGAGAGGAAGCGGGTGTCATCGAGCCGAAGCAGGGTGTCGCCCTTGTCCACCACCTGGCCTTCGCGGACGAAGATTTCGGCGACGATGCCGCCTTCCAGGTTCTGCACCGTCTGCACCTTGCTGGACGGAATGGCCTTGCCTTCGCCGGTGGTGACTTCCTCGAGCACGGCGAAGCGGGCCCAGAGCAGGGCGACGATCAGGAATATCGCCACGCTCCACACCGTGACGCGGGTCAGCCAGGGGGAATCCTCCAGGACCGCGCCCTGGACCTCGGGCATGAATTCCAGGTCCGGGCGTTGCCGGCCCAGACCGGTGAAGTAGCCGAAGATCATCTGTGACAACGCCATGCTGGTACTCCTGGCACACATATCGGGTCGCGCCGCTTCAGTCCTGCCGGGGCGGGGCGCAACCCGTACTTCTCCGGCTTCCGATACCTCCGTTCCTCCATGGTTTCTTCCATGATCGCCTGTCTCAGGCGGATGCCGTGCCAACCCGGCCCTTGCGCAGGGCCTCGATCACGGCGTCCTTCGGCCCATCGGCGACGATGTGCCCGTTGTCCACCACCACCAGCCGCTCGACCAGGCTGAGCATCGAGGCCCGGTGGGTGATGAGCAGCAATGTCTTGCCCTGGGCCAGCCGTTGCAGGTGGTTGCGCAGGGCGTCTTCGCTGGTGTTGTCCAGCGCGCTGGTGGGTTCGTCGAGCAGCAGGATCGGCGGGTCGAGCAGCAGGGCGCGGGCCAGCAGCACCTTCTGCCGCTGGCCGCCGGACAGCAACTGGCCACGCTCGCCCACCGGGCGGTCGAAGCCCTGTGGGTGCTGGCGGGCCAGTTCGTCGACGCCGGTCAGTTCGGCGACCTCCAACATCCGCGCGTCGCTGACGTAGCGGGCACCCAGGGTCAGGTTGTCGCGCAGGCTGCCGGCCAGCAGCGGCAGGTCATGGGCCACGTAGCCGATCTGGTGGCGCAGGTCGGCGACGTCGAGTTGGCGCAGGTCCAGGCCGTCGAGGAGGATCTGGCCTTCGTCCGGTGCGTAGAAGCCCATCAGCAGGCGCGCCAGGGTGCTCTTGCCGGAACCGCTGCGGCCGATGATGCCGATGCGTTCGCCAGGAGCGATGCGCAGGCTGACGTTACTCAGCGCGGCGGCGCTCTGGCCGGGGTAGCGGAAGGTTACCTGGGCGACGTCCAGCGCGCCCTTGAGCTGGGTACGCTCGAACGGCCGCTGCGTGGCCTGGCGTTCCTGGGGCAAGGCCATCAGCGCGTCGGTGCTCTTCATGGTCAACCGCGCTTGTTGGTAGCGGGTGATCAACCCGGCGATCTGGCCGAGAGGGGAGAGCACGCGGCTGCCGAGCATGTAGCAGGCGACCAGTGCGCCGACGCTGAGGTTGCCGGCGATGATGGCGTACACCCCGGCGACGATGGTCGCCATGCCGGCGAACTGCTGGACGAACTGGGTGCCGTTGGTGGCCAGCGAGGACAGGAAGCGGGCATGGCTGTCGAGGCGGGTGAGGGCGCCGTGGGTCTTTTCCCAGCGGTGCTGGCGTTCGCTCTCGGCGCCGCAGGCCTTGAGGGTCTCCAGGCCGCCGAGGGTTTCCACCAGCAGCGCCTGGCGTTCCGAGCCCAGGGCCAGGCTCTTCTGCACGGTGTCGCGCAGGCGCGCCTGGATGATCAGCGCGAAGATCGCGGTGATCGGGAAGGCCAGCAGCGGGATTGTCACCAGCCAGCCGCCGAGCAGACCGATGACAACGATCATCAGCGCGGCGAAGGGCAGGTCGATCAGGCTGGTCAGGGTGACCGCGGTGAGGAATTCGCGCAGGCCCTGGAAGTCATGGATGCTCTGGGCGAAGCCGCCGACCGTCGCCGGCCGAGCCTTCATCGCCATGCCGGTGATGCGTTCGAACAGGGTGGCGGACAGCACCACGTCGGTTTTCTTCCCGGCGGTATCCAGCAGATGGGCGCGCAGCACCCGCAGCAGCAATTCGAAACCGGTGCCGATCAGCAATCCAATGGCCAGGACCCAGAGGGTCGCGGTGGCCTGGTTCGGCACCACGCGGTCGTAGGTCTGCATGACGAACAGCGGCACCATCAGGCCGAGCACGTTGACCAGCAGGCTGGCCACCAGGGCATCGGTGTAGAGCCAGCGCGACAGCTTGAGGGTGTCGCGGAACCAGGCTTCCACACGCGGCACCAGCGGCGTGCGGGCTTCCTCCAGTTCGTGCCGGGGGCGGGCGAAGAACGCCTGGCCGGCATACTCGGCGGCCAGTTTTTCCCGATCGACCCACTGCTGGCCGCCTTCCGCCTCGCTGGGCAGGATCAGCGCCTGGTTCTTCGGCCCCCACTGGCGCAGCACGGCGCTGCGGCCGTTCTTCAACAGCAGCAGCACCGGCAGGTTGAGCGATGAGATGGCCCCCAGTTCACGGCGCAGCAGCCTTCCCTGCAGGCCGGCGCGCGCGGCGGCGCGGGGCAGCAGGTCGGTACTCAGGCGCTGCTCGGGCAGGGGCAGGCCGGCGCTGAGGCTGGCCCGGCTGGCGGAGCAGCCGAGCAGTTTGCAGAGGATGAGCAGGCCATCGAGCAGCGGGTCATCGTGACTCAGCCGGGGATCGCCTGCGGGTATGGCCTGCTCCATCTTGGTCACGTTCAACTGCTCCGGTGGCCGTTACTTCATGGCCGGCAGTCGAGCCTCGCTCTTCACCTCGGTGAGGGCTACCGCTTCGGCCGGGACTACGATGTTCTGCTTGCGCAGCAACTCACCCATCGCCGCGATCACGCGGTACATGGAAAACTCTTCGGTGTAGCGCACCTCGACGTAGCGGCGGTTCGCGGTGAACAGCTCGTTGTCGCTGTCCAGCAGGTCGAGCAGGCTGCGCTGACCGAGGCCGAACTGCTGCTGGTAGGCCTCGCGGACGCGGGTGGTGTAGTCCGCATAGTCGCGGGCCGGCTTGGTCTGCGCACGGGCGTTTTCCATGGCGTTCCAGGCCAGCGCGAGGTTTTCGTTGAGCTGGCGCAGCGCGTTGTTGCGGATGTCCATCGCCTCGTTGATCTGGTAGGCACTGGATTGCAGGCGGGCTTTGTCGCGCATGCCGTTGAACAGGTTGTAATTCATCACCACGCCGGCGCGCCACGAGTTGTAGTGGCCTTCGTCGCCCTGCACGTTGTCGTTGGCGCTGGTGGCCAGTTCGACGTCGAAGCGCGGATAGAACGGCGACTTGGCGACCTCGTACTGCTTCTCGGCGGCCTGGACGTCGGCCTGGGCCGATTTCAGGTAGGGGTTGTTTTCCATCACCAGTTGCCGGGCCGCGCTCAGGTCGGCGGGCAGCTCTCCCTTGATCGAGGCCGGGGCTTCGAGTTCGTCCGGCATGCGCCCGACCACGCTGAAGAAGTTCGCCTCGGCGTCGGCCAGGTTGATCTGTTCGGTGTACAGGTTGTTTTGCGCCAGGGCCACGCGCGCTTCGGACTGATCGACGTCGGCGGTGCTGCCCACGCCGCGCTCCTTGCGCAGACCGATCTGATCGTTGACGCGCTGGTGGCTGAGCAGGTTGTCCTTGGCCAGCGTCACCAACTCGCGCCGCTTGAGCACTTCCAGGTACACCTCGACGGTGCGCAGCGCCAGGCTCTCGGCCGTGCCGAGCAGGCGGTAGGCGCGCGAATTCACCACCGCTTCGGTACGCGCGACTTCGTTCGGCGTGTTGAAGCCATCGAACAGCATCTGCCGCAGGCGCAGCTCGGCGGTGGTGTTGTTCAGCGTTTCGGTGTGGTGATCGCCAAAGGCACGGGTACTCGGGCTGTCGGTGTGTTCGCGGCCATAGCCGACCAGCATGTCGACGGTGGGCAGGTAACCGCCCTTGGCGATCTTCACGTCTTCGTCCGAGGAGAGCCGGCTGTGGGCGTTGGCCTGGATCTCGGGGTGATTGTCCACAGTGCTCTGAATGGCTTCCGACAGGTTCATCGCCTGGGCCTGACTGTAAACCATGACCAACAGCATGCTGGACCAGAGGGGGGTTAAAGCGCGCATGGGAATGCTCTCCTTAAAAGAACTTCGAATCCTGTCGTCAAATTAATGACGTTTTTTCCTTAAAAACCGTATCAGGACTGTAACATCACAGCTAAGGTCATCTTTTAAAAAAGCTCAGAAGATTTTGTCATAGAAAATATGACTAAATATTCTTATGCAATTTTTCTTAGATAAGCACATTGTTCGCTTTGTCAGGCCCCGATATTAAAGGTTTTCATTGATTTATCGGGCGAAATGATGGCCAGGGCACGGTCTAGGGTGAAGGGCGGGAAATCAACCGGTTGAAGTTGTACGGCGTGGCTCAAAAATACGACAGTTTTTTGTCGCGTATTTTTTAAACAAAATTTTGGCGCCGTCCTTTACAGCGTTTTTTCTCCCCATAACTCCCGTTCGAAGAGCCCTCCGGCCCTCTGAAGGAATCGTCGGCAGAGGCCGATTCGTTGTTTGCGGAGGATGGACATGGCTACGTTGATCGGTGTCGTCAGACAGGTCGTGGGAGAGGTGTATGCGGTCGCCAGCGATGGCGGGCGGCGTCTCCTCGTGGAGGGTGATCGGGTATTCGCCGGCGAGCAGATCGTCACCGGACCGGAGGGCGCAATCTCCATCGCGCTGGCCAAGGGCGGGGGACTGGAGCTCGGACGGCAGAGCGAACTGCTGTTGGATAGCCAGTTGCTGGTGGAGGGCAACGGTACATCGGCCGAGCAGACGGCTGCGACCGCGCCGAGCGACCAGGACCTGACCGACGTCGAAGCCCTGCAACGTGCCATCGCGGCGGGTGCCGACCCGACCCAGATCGGTGAAGCCACCGCGGCCGGCCCGGGGGCCGGAGCGGGCGGTGCCGGCGGTGGGGGCGGCGGGCACTCGTTCGTTCTGTTGGACGAGGTGGGGGGAGCCGTCGACCCGGTGATCGGTTTCCCCACCGAGGGACTGGGTTTCAGCCCGCTGTTCCCCGAGGCCGATATCGTCGCCGCCGAGCCGGAAGAACCGGCCGCGCCTGACTTCACGCCGGGTGTGGAAGTGATCTATGAAGATTTCGAAGGCGAGGTGATTGCTGGGCCGGGCGTCGTCGACGAGGCCGCCCTGGTGGATGGCAGCAACCCGGAAAGCAATGCCGAGCAGGCCCAGGGCCGGCTGATCGTCAGCTCGCCGGACGGCGTGGCCGCCGTACAGGTGCAGGACCGTGACGGCAACTGGATTGACGTCACCAACGGCGGCACTGTGCAGGGTGTGTACGGCACCCTGGTGGTCGATGCGGCAGGCAACTGGACCTACACCCTGAGCGATGCGACCCAGGACCACAGCGGTACGGGCACCGGTGCGGCCGACCAGGTCGGGGAGAGCTTCGGCGTACGCGTCATCGACAGCGATGGCGACATCTCTCCGGTCAGCTCCCTGAATATCACCGTCTATGACGACGGCCCCAGTGCAGCCAACGACAGCGCCAGCCTGGGCGAAGACACCGCCAGCGTCTCCGGCAACGTACTGGACAATGACAATGCCGGAGCCGACGGCGGCAAGACTGTCACCACCCCCGGCACCAGCAGCGGTAGCTATGGCCAGTTCGTGCTAGGGGCGGACGGTGCCTACACC
>NZ_MUJY01000049.1 GCF_002286785.1 Pseudomonas sp. PIC25
ATCCTCCGCAAGGGGCTTGAAATGGTGTCCACCAAAAACAGGTGGACACCATGCCGAAGCCAGGAGGGATCGAGGAGGCGTGTTCGCCAGACGCTTACAACCTCTACGCGGAGTGGACAGGTAGTTCCTCCAGCGAAGGTCGACATACCCAGCAGGATGTGGTTCTGGAGGGGCGTCTGCGTGCTGCACTCAGCAAGCTCAATCCTGACTTGCCCAGCGATGCCATCGATCTGGTGGTCGAGGAATTGGCCCGAGATCGCTCCAAGCTGCTGCCAGTCAACGCGAATCAGGAAGTCTACCGGCTGCTGAAGGATGGAGTGCCCGTCTCGGTTACCGATGAGCATGGACACAACACGCTCAAGGTGGCCAAGGTCATCGATTGGGGCAAGGTTGAGGAGAACGACTTCTTCCTCGCCTCCCAGTTCTGGGTCAAAGGGGATTACCACACCCGGCGCACCGATCTGCTGGGTTTCGTGAACGGTATCCCGCTGCTGTTCGTTGAGCTGAAGGCAACGCACAAGACACTCAAAGCTGCCTACGACGACAACCTCACTGACTACCGCACTGTCATCCCGCAGCTGTTCACCTACAACGCCGCACTGATGCTATCGAACGGATCCCAGACGGTGGTGGGTAGCACCTTCTCACCCTGGGAGCATCTGTTCGAGTGGAAGCGGATCAACGATGAAGGTGAGAAGGGCGTTGTGTCGCTGGAAACGGCGATCCGAGGCATCGGTGAGCCTTCCAGGCTGCTGGACATCATCGAGAACTTCACCGTTTTCGAGGACGTAGCTGGTGGCGTGATCAAAAAGATCGCCAAGAATCACCAGTACTTGGGGGTCAATAAGGCCATCGCTGAAGTCTGGCGTACCAAGGATCGCCCCAAGGATCAGGCCGGGAGGCTTGGCGTCTTCTGGCACACCCAAGGGTCAGGCAAGTCTCTGTCGATGGTCTTCTTCGCTCAGAAGATCCTGCGCAAGATCCCAGGCAACTGGACGTTCGTGATCGTCACTGACCGCAACGAGCTGGACGAGCAAATCTACAAGACCTTCGCGGCCACAGGCGCGGTGGGTGAGGTCGAAGCCCATGCCACCAGCGGTGCTCATCTCAAGCAGTTGCTCAGTGAGGATCACCGCTACGTCTTCACCTTGATCCAGAAGTTCGGCACGAAGAAGGGCGAGGTCTACCCGCAGCTCTCTGACCGCCAGGACATCATTGTCATCACTGACGAAGCTCACCGTTCCCAGTACGACACCCTGGCCATGAACATGAGGACGGCACTCCCTAATGCCGCCTTCCTGGGTTTCACCGGGACGCCACTGATGGCTGGCGAGGAGAAGACCAAAGAGGTCTTCGGTGACTACATCTCCGTCTATGACTTCGGCCAGTCCATCGCTGATGGAGCCACGGTTCCGCTGTACTACGAGAACCGCATTCCCGAGATGCAGCTCATCAACGACAACCTCAACGAGGACATGGCGGCGTTACTCGAAGAGGCCGAGCTGGACGAGGAGCAGGAGCGCAAAGTCGAGCAGGTCTTCGCCCGTGAGTACCACCTGATCACCCGAGAAGATCGCCTTGAGGCCATCGCCAAGGATCTGGTGAACCACTTCGTTGGTCGTGGTTACCAGGGCAAGGCCATGCTGGTGTGCATCGACAAGGCCACCGCTGTCCGCATGTACAACAAGGTTCAGGATCACTGGAAGACGTATCTGGCTGACCTGAAAGCTCAACTCGCAAAGGCTCCCAAGGAGCAGCAGGAGGAGTTGCAGCACAAGATCCAGGTGATGACATCGACCGACATGGCGGTGGTTGTCTCCCAAGGTCAGAACGAGGTGAAGGAACTAGCCGACAAAGGGCTGGACATCATCCCGCACCGTAAGCGCATGAATGAGGAGAACCTGGGCGAGAAGTTCAAGGATTCCAAGGATCCGCTGCGGTTGGTCTTCGTGTGCGCCATGTGGATCACCGGCTTTGACGTGCCGTCTTGCTCGACCATCTACCTCGATAAGCCGATGAAGAACCACACCCTGATGCAGACCATTGCTCGGGCTAACCGGAAGTATCCGGGCAAGGAAGCGGGATTGATCGTCGACTATGTGGGAGTCTTCCGTAAGCTGCAGGAAGCCTTGGCGATCTACGGTGGGGCTTCTTCTGGTGAAGGCGGTGAGGGTGAGCCAATCAAGAACAAGGCCGAGCTGGTCGAGTACTTGAAGCACCTGCTTGCCAGGGGGATCTCGTTCCTGTCCGAGCATGGTGTGAATGCCCAGGCCATCAAGGATGCTCAAGGCTTCGAGAAGGTGGCCAAGCTGGATGATGCTGTTGAGCAACTCATTGCCAATGAGGAAACCAAGAACAGCTTTATGAGTCAGGCCCGGATTGTGTCTCGGGTCTACAGAGCGATTCTTCCCGATCCTGATGCCAATGAGCTTGCTGCTGATGCTGTGCTGATCTCCGTGATTGCTCAGAAGATCAAGGCACTGGCCCCTCCTGTCGACATCTCCGAGGTAATGCAGCAGGTCGAGGAATTGCTGGATCGCTCTATCGCTCCTGTGCCGTACATCATCAAAGATGACGACGATCAGCCACTGCATGATCTCAGCCAGATCGACTTCGAGAAGCTCAAGGAGAAGTTCGATAAGGGACGCAAGCGCACCGAGGCCGAGAAGCTCCGGGCTTTGCTGAGCATGAAACTGGAAACCATGCTGACCGAGAATCCCACTCGCAAGGACTTCATGGAGAAGTTCCAGAAGCTGATCGACGCCTACAACTCTGGCAGTTTGAACATCGAGGTGTTCTTCAAGGAGCTGGTGGATCTCACTGCTGATCTGCAGGTCGAGGATCAACGAGCTATCCGCGAGAACCTCTCGGAGGAAGAGCTGGCTCTGTTCGACATCCTGACCAAGCCAGTGCCGGAGCTTGCGGAGAAGGAAAAGGCGCAAGTGAAGAAGGTCTGCAAGGAGCTTCTGGAGACCCTGAAGGCTGAGAAACTGGTGCTCGACTGGCGCAAGAAAGACAGGGCTAGAAGTGATGTGCGGCGCACTCTGGAGATCGTCTTCGACCGGGGCTTGCCTGAGAGCTACGACGAAGGGATCTACAACGAGAAGTGCGAGCTGGCCTTCCACCACATCTTCACGAGCTACTACGGGGCTGGTGAGAGCGTGTACTCGGCTATGCGGTAACGGTGGTTTGGGGGAGCAAAAAATAATGCACCCCCAAGCACACAACCTCGTCTATCAGGTGGCCGCCTCTGGCACTCGCAGCACCCTGCAAGCCCGCTTCACGGCAGCCGTTGAGATCCCCCAGTGCTTGGCCGTATCTGCAATGCTGGCCTCGTTCTCTTTCCTCCAGATAGCCACGGCCTGATCATCGATCACCTTCGGTGCCCCCAGCTTCTTGCCCTGCGCCCTGGCTCGCTCGATCCCGGCCATCTGTCGCGCCTTGATGTTGGCTCGTTCCAGCTCAGCTACCGCAGCCAGCATAGTTAGCATTGCCTTGCCGATTGCGCTGGATAGGTCGAATCCTTCGCGCATCGAGACCACGGTCACGCCCTTGGCTTTAAGGGCTTCCACTGTCTCCAGCACGTCGATGGTGTCTCTGCCTAGGCGGTCGATGGCGGCCACGACAACCGTGTCTCCCTTCCTGGCGTAGGCATGGAGTGCCTTGAAGCCTTCCCGCTGCATTGCCTTAGTGGCACCGCTGGTGGCCTCATCGGAGAACCACTCATGGATGTTGTAGCGCTGGCTGATGGCGTGGCGCTGGGCTTCGTTGTTCTGTTCAGAAGTACTGACGCGGACGTAGGCAAGTACTGCAGTCATGAATGGATACTCCGGCCTCCAGGTGGATCGCAATCTAGGATCTGAATGATGCATGGTGGATCTGTGATTTTCAACAGAATCGATCCATGCGGAGGCCGCATTCTCTCGTTGCTCTTTGAAGGCAGTTTGCTTGGTTACAGGTTCACACATTCTGATCCATTTCCCCATGAGCCCGCATGTAGTCCAACTTGGGGTCGAGCTGGATGACCACACCTTCCGCCTAGTCGCCTTTGCAGAGCGCGCTACTCCTTTATATATGAGTGAGGTTGAGCCCCATGCTTGATTGTCGCGCCTAGGCTCACCGTCTCTACCGAAAGGGCAGCTTGAGCATCGTTTTTGATGGGGGAGGGGGGGTGCCCTGATTTTTTAGGCGGGGAGGGGTGGGCACCGGGGGGAATCGAGTGGGGCGGCTCGATAGATAGGGGCTCGTATTTTTGGCAAAAAAGGCCGGTGGGGTGTGGCCAAGTGATCCAAAAGGGATCCAGAAGTGATCCGAAACGGTGATCCAAAGCGCTCCCAAAGGCTCATGCCAGCGCTATAGAATGTGGTCTCCGATTGATAGTCGTGCAACGAGCAGAAAACGCTAGAAGTCAGGAATGGCGGGGCTTTCAGCTCCCCTCGCAACGATTACCCGTCAACCTGGTCAGGTCCGGAAGGAAGCAGCCATAGCGGGAACATCGTGTGCCGGGGTGTGGCTGGTGGGGTCACCTCCAGTTCTCCGGGCGTCAGCGATAGCGCGCCACGATCCTTTCGATCTCTCCCGATGTCTTCATTTCCTCCAGCGCCTGCAGGATGCGTTCCGTTGGTATGTCCGCAGCCTTGCGCACCATGCAGCTGAGGGGCGTGCGCTCGAGCACGTCGATGGCCACCAGGCGATCGTCGCTCTCGTGCTGGAGGTTGAACCAGGCCAGGGCGAGGTCGCTGCTGACGGCCAGGTCGTAGCGGCGGGCAAGGAGTTTCTGCAGGACCAGGTCCTGGCTGCGCGCATCGTCCCGCAGCAGGCTGCCCTGGTCGAAATAGGCTTGGAGCTTCGGATAGCTGTAGCCCAGTACGGTACCGATGAGCTGGGCCCTGCTGTTGCTCGGCGTCAATTCCATCGGGGTGTCCTGGCGGGCGACCAACAGATCGCGTTGTTCCATGTAGGGCGGGCTCCAGGCGTAGCCGTCGTCTGCGTCGGGTACCCAGGAGCGGGCGACGTAGCAGCGCACGTCGAATTCGCGATTCTGTTGGGCGAGGAGGACGCGCATGCGCGGCATGACCAGGAATTCCGCCTCCCGACCGACGCGCTCGGCCAGTTCGAGCATCAGGTCACGCATGATGCCGCCGGTCAGTTGGCCGTTATCGATGCTGGCCATGGGCATGGCCCAGCTTTCCATGACCGAAAAGCGCAGCGGCTCCGGCGCGGCCTGGCACAGAGCGCATGAACAGAACAACAACAGCAGCGCGATTTGGCGCATGGAAACCCCGGCAGGACTGGCTACGTCTTCACTATTACAATGACGCTCGTCGCACACCTTGGCCAGACTTGCTCCGCCCATCGGATGCAATTTGTGGCCTGCTCCGCTAGCATTAGCGCTTCTGCTTCACTGCCGCGACGGATTCCCATGAGTTATCAGGTTCTTGCACGTAAATGGCGCCCGCGCTCGTTCCGCGAAATGGTCGGCCAGACACATGTGCTCAAGGCCCTGATCAACGCGCTGGACAACCAGCGTCTGCATCACGCCTATCTGTTCACTGGTACCCGCGGGGTGGGTAAGACCACTATCGCGCGTATCCTGGCCAAGTGCCTCAACTGCGAGACCGGCATCAGCTCGACGCCCTGCGGGCAGTGCTCGGTGTGCCGGGAAATCGACGAGGGTCGTTTCGTCGACCTGATCGAAGTCGACGCCGCCAGCCGCACCAAGGTGGAAGACACCCGCGAGCTGCTCGACAACGTGCAATACGCGCCGAGCCGTGGGCGCTACAAGGTCTACCTGATCGACGAAGTGCACATGCTGTCCACGCACTCGTTCAACGCGTTGCTGAAGACCCTCGAAGAGCCGCCGCCCCACGTCAAGTTCCTGCTGGCTACCACCGACCCGCAGAAGCTGCCGGTGACCATCCTGTCGCGTTGCCTGCAGTTCTCCCTGAAGAACATGCCGCCGGAGCGGGTGGTCGAGCACCTGACCCACGTGCTCGGCGCCGAGAACGTTCCTTTCGAAGAGGACGCCCTCTGGCTGCTCGGCCGTGCCGCCGACGGTTCGATGCGCGATGCCATGAGCCTGACCGACCAGGCCATCGCCTTTGGCGAAGGCAAGGTACTGGCTGCCGACGTGCGCGCCATGCTCGGCAGCCTCGATCATGGCCAGGTCTACGGTGTGCTCCATGCCCTGCTCGAAGGTGATGCCCGGGCCCTGCTGGAAGCCGTGCGCCACTTGGCCGAACAGGGACCGGACTGGAACGGTGTGCTGGCTGAAATCCTCAATGTGCTGCACCGGGTGGCCATCGCCCAGGCGCTGCCGGAAGCGGTGGACAACGGCCAGGGCGACCGCGAGCGGGTCCTGGCGCTGGCCCGGGCGCTGCCGGCCGAAGACGTGCAGTTCTACTACCAGATGGGCCTGATAGGCCGTCGCGACCTGCCGTTGGCGCCGGACCCGTGCAGCGGCTTCGAAATGGTGCTGCTGCGCATGCTGGCCTTCCGGCCCGCGGATATGGACGGCGCGCCGAGATCGCCGCTAAAGGACCTGGGAATCAGCAAGGCCACAGCTGATTCCAGCTCGAACCCCGTGGCCGGTGCCGCTGCTGCGGCGCCGGTCGTTGCGCCGGCTGCCGTACCGGCCGTCTCGTCTGCTGCACCTGCCAGCGTGATGCCCGCGCCCGCGCCGACACCGGCTCCCAGTGCACCGCAGGTCGCTGCGGCTCCGGAAACGGTAGTCGCACAGCCTGTTGTCGAAGCGGCGTCTGCGGTGCCGTCGTCGCCGACCCCCGTGTCTGCGGTGGCGGAAGCGGGGAGGATCGACCTTCCCTGGGAAGAGGCTGCCGCCAGCGAGGTCCCGCCGGAAATCGCTCCTGCGCCTGTCGAAGAGGCTCCGGCGCCCGCCATAGCCGAAGCACCGAGCGCCCCGCTGGTCGAGCAGGAAGTCGTCGAGCCCGTGGTTTCTGCCGAGCCGCCGCTGGCAGATATCCCCGCGCCCGTGGATGTGCCGCCGGTCGCCGAGGCGCCCGCGCCGGAGGCGGAGGACGATGACGAGCCGCCGATGGCCGACGATTACTACGAGACGGACAGCGAGGCCTATGCCTATCTGGATGCCCTCGAGCCGGCCGAAGACAGCGCCGTGGTCGAGCCGGAGCCCTTGCCCGCGGTACAACCGGCCACCGGTCTGGCGGCGGAGTGGCTGGACCTGTTCCCACGTCTGGGCCTGGGCGGCCTGACCGGCAGTATCGCCGCCAACTGCACCCTGGTGGCGATCGAGGGTGATACCTGGCGGTTGCACCTGGACCCGGCCCAGAGTGCGTTGTTCAATGCCAACCAGCAGCGCCGCTTGAACGACGCCTTGAACCAGTACCACGGGCGTCCGCTCAAGCTGGAAATCGAACTGATCCGGCCGGAACAGGAAACCCCGGCCCAGGCGGCGGCGCGCAAGCGTGCCGAGCGCCAGCGTGCCGCCGAGCTTTCCATCCAGTCCGATCCGCTGGTGCAGCAGATGATCCAGCAGTTCGCCGCGGTGATCCGCGACGGCACCATCGAACCCGTTGAAAGCGTGTGAACCCCTGAATATCCCGAGGTGATCCCCATGATGAAAGGTGGCATGGCCGGCCTGATGAAGCAGGCCCAGCAGATGCAGGAAAAGATGCAGAAGATGCAGGAAGAGCTGGCCAACGCCGAAGTGACCGGCCAATCCGGCGCCGGTCTGGTGAGCGTGGTGATGAACGGTCGCCACGACGTCAAGCGCGTCACGCTGGACGACAGCCTGATGCAGGAAGACAAGGAAATCCTCGAAGACCTGATCGCCGCCGCGGTGAACGACGCGGTACGCAAGATCGAGCAGAACAGCCAGGAGAAGATGGCGGGCATGACCGCCGGCCTGCAGCTTCCGCCCGGCTTCAAGATGCCGTTCTGATCTCCCCCAGCCCTGGCTTCGCCGGGGCTGTTTCTTTCCGGCTGCCGTTTGCCGCTGATATCGCGACCGGGTGGTCTATGGTTGCCAGGCAGGCTGCGAATCTTTCGCGGTGCGTGTTCTCTAAAACCCGATGCTTTGATTTTCGAGGAGAACCCCATGTCCCGCCATGTCCTGATTGTCGTCACCAGCGCCGACCGCATGCCCAATGGCGAAGCCACCGGCCTCTGGCTGGAAGAGTTCGCCGTGCCTTACCACGTGTTCAAGGAGGCCGGCTACCGCATCACCGTGGCCAGCCCGAAAGGCGGTGAGACGCCCATCGACCCGCGTAGCCGCGACGAGCTTCAGGACCATCCCGAGTGGACCGAAGCGGCGGAAATGTTGAAGCACACCGGCATGCTGGATTCGCGCCTGAAGGCCGCCGACTTCGATGCGATCTTCCTGCCGGGTGGCCATGGAACGATGTTCGATCTGCCGGGGCATCCAGAGCTGGGGCGCCTGCTGGCGGAGTTAGACGCGCAAGGCAAGGTCTGGGCGGCGGTGTGCCACGGCCCGGCCGGCTTCGTCGGCCCCAAGCGGGCCGATAGCCTGCCGCTGGTGGAGGGGCGCGAGATGACCGCCTTCACCGACAGCGAGGAGCACGCGGTGGGGCTGGAGAAAGCGGTGCCGTTCCTGCTGGAAAGCACGTTGCGCGAATTGGGCGCGATCATGAAAACGGCACCGGACTTTTCGGCCTACGCCATCCGTGACCGCAATCTGATTACCGGACAGAACCCGCCGTCCAGTGCCAAGACTGCGCAGTTGGTGGTGGAGGCGTTGTCCTGAGGATTGCAATTAACCGCTATCGCGAATGAATTCGCCCTGGGTTGGCTTTGTTCGCGAAATGGGCCATGCAGGAGCAAGAGCTTCGCCAGCAGAGCTGGCTCCTACAAGGTCTGCTGTAGGGGGCCGAATTTATTCGCCCGGCGGGTCAGGCTCTGTCTCGTGGCGGATATAGCCCGGATAAGCCTTGGCGCAATCCGGGGCAGCGGTTTCCGAATGGTGCTTCGCTTATCCGCGCTACGCAGGATGACCATTTGACGCTCGCCGGGGGCGCGGGTATAACCCGCGTCTCCTGAACATTCGGTCCGTTTCCATGAGCTTCAGCCCGCTGATTCGCCAACTGATCGACGCCTTGCGCATTCTTCCCGGCGTGGGGCAGAAAACCGCGCAACGCATGGCCTTGCAACTGCTGGAGCGTGACCGCAGTGGCGGTCTGCGCCTGGCCCAGGCATTGACCCGGGCGATGGAAGGCGTGGGTCACTGCAAGCAGTGCCACACCCTGAGCGAGGATGAACTCTGCCCGCAGTGCGCCGACCCGCGCCGCGACGACAGTCTGCTCTGCGTCGTGCAGGGGCCGATGGACGTGTTCGCCGTGGAGCAGACCGGCTTCCGCGGCCGCTATTTCGTGCTCAAGGGCCATCTCTCGCCGCTGGATGGGCTGGGGCCGGAAGCCATCGGCATTCCAGACCTGATGGCGCGTATCGAGCAGAGCGGCTTCAGCGAAATCATCCTGGCGACCAATCCCACGGTGGAGGGCGAGGCCACCGCCCATTACATCGCCCAGTTGCTGATGCCCAAGGGGTTGGTCGTTTCACGCATCGCTCATGGCGTACCGCTGGGTGGCGAACTTGACCTGGTGGATGGCGGTACGCTGGCCCATGCCCTGGCGGGGCGTAAGCCGATCCATCTCTGAACGCCTGCTCAAAGGCTCTGACGGCACGAATGCCCCGGCAACTGGCCCGATTGCCGGATTGAAAACCAAGCAAGCGCTCGGTATGGTCATCGAGACCTACCAGGAGCGCAGCCATGTCCGCCTTTCAGGAATACTTCGACGACTCCCACCGACTCGTCCGCGATGCGGTACGCCGTTTCGTCGAGCGGGAGATCCTGCCGCACATCGATGAATGGGAGGAAGCGGAGGAGTTTCCCCGCGAGCTGTATCGCAAGGCCGGGGCGACAGGCATCCTCGGTATCGGTTATCCCGAAGCCTACGGCGGCAGTCACGAGGGCGACCTGTTCGCCAAGGTGGCGGCCAGCGAGGAGCTGATGCGCTGTGGCTCGGGCGGACTGGTGGCGGGGCTCGGTTCGCTGGATATCGGCCTGCCGCCGGTGCTTAAGTGGGCGCGGCCGGAGCTGCGCGAGCGCGTCGTGCCGCAGGTGCTGGCCGGCGAGAAGATCATGGCCCTGGCGGTGACCGAACCCTCCGGCGGCTCCGACGTGGCCAACCTCAAGACCCGCGCCGTGCGGGACGGCGAGCATTACCGGGTGAGCGGCAGCAAGACTTTCATCACCAGCGGCGTGCGCGCCGACTACTACACGGTGGCGGTACGCACCGGTGGCGAAGGCTTCGGCGGGGTCAGCCTGTTGCTGGTGGAGAAGGGGGCGCCGGGTTTCAGCGTGGGGCGCAAGCTGAAGAAGATGGGGTGGTGGGCCTCGGATACGGCCGAGCTGTTCTTCGACGATTGCCGGGTGCCGACGGAAAATCTGATCGGCGTCGAGAATGCCGGGTTCGCCTGCATCATGGCGAATTTCCAGAGCGAGCGGCTGGCCCTGGCGATCATGGCCAACATGACTGCGCAGCTCGCCCTGGAAGAGTCTCTGAAGTGGGCCCGCGAACGCGAAGCCTTTGGCCGGTCGATCGGCAAGTTCCAGGTGCTCAAGCATCGCTTGGCGGAGATGGCCACCCAGTTAGAAGTCTCCCGCGAGTTCACCTACCGGCAGGCGGCGAAAATGGCGGCGGGCAGGAGCGTGGTCAAGGAAATCTCTATGGCCAAAAACTTCGCCACCGACATCGCCGATCGCCTGACCTACGACGCGGTGCAAATGCTCGGCGGCATGGGCTACATGCGTGAGAGCCTGGTGGAGCGGCTGTACCGCGACAACCGCATCCTCTCCATCGGTGGCGGTTCGCGGGAAATCATGAACGAGATCATCTCCAAGCAGATGGGCCTTTAGGCCTTTCAGCATTCTACGGCGGAGCGGGTTCGGCTTTTCTTTTTATCTGGATATCCGTATATTCGGAAATCCATATATTCAGGGGCGCTCCCGAATGGCCTACAAGATCCGTGTTCTCTTCGTCTGTACGCATAACGCCGCTCGCTCCCAACTCGCCGAAGCCTTGTTGCGCCACATCGATTCCGAAAGGTTTGAGGCGTTCAGTGCGGGTATGGAGCCTGGCGAGGTCGATCCGCGTACCCTGGAAGCGCTCCGGCATCTGGCTATCGATGCCTCCGGCTTGCGCAGCAAATCCATCGACGAGTACGCCGGGCAGTCGTTCGACTATGTCATCAGCCTCTGTGACAAATCGGCGCAGGAGTGCCAGACGCTTCCGGTCCTGGGAGAACTGTTGGCCTGGAACTTCGAGGATCCGGTGACCAATGACAAGCCGGATGCCTTCCGTCACGCCCTCCATGAAATCCACGAGCGCATCAAGATGCTGGTGTTGGTGAAGACCAAGCGTTGAGGATCGATATGGCCGACCACCTGACCCCCACTCAGTTGTTCAAATGCCTGGCGGACGAGACGCGGCTGCGCCTGACGCTGCTGGTCGCCCGCGAAGAGGAGCTGTGTGTCTGCGAACTCACCTGTGCCCTCGATGAGAGCCAGCCGAAGATTTCCCGTCACCTCGCCCAGTTGCGCAGTTGCGGATTGTTGGCAGACCGCCGGCAAGGGCAGTGGGTGTACTACCGGTTGCATCCGAACCTGCCGGATTGGGTACGTGCCACCCTCAGGACGGTGCTGGAGGCCAACGCCCAGTGGCTGACCTCCGACTCGACGCGTCTTGCACAGATGGGTGATCGCCCGGCCCGGGCCGCCACCTGCTGCTGAAGCCCGGGAGGGGTTGCGATGAAGGTTCTGTTTCTTTGTACCGCCAATAGTTGCCGCAGCATTTTGAGCGAAGCGCTGTTCAATCATTTGGCGCCGAACGGCATGCGGGCCTGGAGCGCTGGCAGCCAGCCCAGGGGCGAAGTGCATCCGCTCAGCCTGGAAACCTTGAGGAAGGCCGGCATCGCTACGGAGGGTCTGTACAGCAAGTCCAGCGATGTCCACGAGAGTCTGAACCCGGACTTGGTCATCACTGTTTGCGACAAGGCAGCCGGCGAGACCTGCCCGGTGTACTTCGGGACCGCTCTCAGGGCTCACTGGGGGCTGGCCGATCCTTCCGAAGGAGAAGCCGATGAGTCGACGATGGCCATCGCGTTCGATGCCACGCTGGCGCATATCCGCCGCCGAATCGAGGCATTTCTGGTCTTGCCTTTCGCGCAGCTGGATCGTGCCGGCCTGCAGACCGAACTGGCCCGAATCGGCAACCTCTGAACCCTTTGGAGTTTCGACGTGCGATCAAGCCGCCTGTCTTTTCTCGACCGCTACCTGACGCTTTGGATCTTCCTGGCGATGGCGCTCGGCGTCGCCCTCGGCAGCCTGATCGAGGGCCTGCCCGCCTGGTTGGACGGGCTGTCCGTCGGTACCACCAATGTGCCCATCGCCGTCGGTCTGATGGTGATGATGTATCCGCCCCTGGCCAGGGTGAAATACGAAGAGCTGCCGCAGGTGTTCAAGGACAAGCGCATCCTCGCGCTGTCGCTGATCCAGAACTGGATCGTCGGCCCATTGCTGATGTTCGCCCTGGCGGTGATCTTCCTCCACGACCGGCCGGAATACATGACCGGCCTGATTCTCATCGGCCTGGCCCGTTGCATCGCCATGGTGCTGGTCTGGAACCAGATCGCCGGCGGCAGCAATCAGTACGTGGCCGGGTTGGTGGCGTTCAATAGCCTGTTCCAGATCGTCTTCTTCAGTGTCTACGCCTGGTTCTTCCTCGGTGTGCTGCCGCCGCTGTTCGGCCTGGAGGGCAGCGTCATCCGAACCGGATTCCTGGACATCGCCGAGTCGGTGCTGATCTACCTGGGTATCCCGTTCCTCGCCGGTTTCCTGACCCGCAAACTGCTCATCGAACGCAAGGGCGACACTTGGTACGCCGAACGTTTTCTGCCGCGCATCGGGCCGCTGACCCTGGTGGCGCTGCTACTGACCATCGTCGCGATGTTCAGCCTGAAAGGCGACACGGTGTTGCAACTGCCGCTGGACGTGCTGCGCATCGCGCTCCCGCTGGGCCTGTATTTCGTGGTGATGTTCTTCGTCAGCTTCGCCATGGGGAGGCTGCTGGAGGCTGATTACCCGCGTACCACTGCGCTGGCCTTCACTGCCGCCAGCAACAATTTCGAACTGGCCATTGCCGTGGCCATCGCCACCTTCGGTCTGGCCTCGCCGGTGGCCTTCGCCACGGTGATCGGCCCGTTGGTCGAGGTTCCGGTACTCATTTCGCTGGTCAGCGTGGCCTGGTGGCTCAAGCGCCGCTGGTTCGACCGGCCCGAAGGCATTGTCCCTCAGGAGTGAAGCATGTACGACGATCAGGTCCCCAACCTCGACGCGGAATTGTTCGATCTGCCGACGCCGGACAAGCTCGGCATCGAACTGACCGCTACACACAAACCGCGGATTCTCCTGCTTTATGGCTCGACCCGGGAGCGCTCCTACAGCCGCTTGCTGACCGAGGAAGCCGCGCGTCTGTTGCAGCGTTTCGGTGCCGAAACGCGCATCTTCGATCCCCGTGGCCTGCCGCTGCCGGACGACGTGCCGGATAGCCACCCCAAGGTCCGTGAGCTGCGCGAACTGATGCAGTGGTCGGAGGGCCAGGTCTGGTGTTCGCCGGAGCGTCACGGCTCGATGACCGCTGTATTCAAGGCGCAGATCGACTGGGTGCCGCTGGCCATGGGCGCGATCCGCCCCACCCAGGGCAAGACCCTGGCGGTGATGCAGGTCTGTGGCGGTTCGCAATCGTTCAATGTGGTTAACCAATTGCGCGTGCTCGGCCGCTGGATGCGCATGTTCACCATCCCCAATCAGTCGTCGGTGCCGAAGGCTTGGCTGGAGTTCGACGAGGCCGGGCGTATGAAGCCGTCCCCGTTCTACGACCGGGTGGTGGATGTCATGGAGGAGTTGGTGAAATTCACCCTGTTGCTGCGCGAACGCTCCGATTACCTGGTGGATCGCTACTCCGAGCGCAAGGAGTCCGCCGAGAAACTGTCCGCGCGCGTCAGCCAGCGCGCTATCTGAATCTGGAAGAGGTGAGCATGACCATCAAGGTAGGTATCAACGGCTTCGGCCGTATTGGCCGTCTGGCCCTGCGCGCGGCCTGGGGTTGGCCCGAGCTGGAGTTCGTGCGGATCAACGACCCGGCCGGCGATGCGGCGACCCACGCGCACCTGTTGAACTTCGATTCGGTGCATGGACGCTGGCAGCACGAGGCGGGTGCCGAGGGCGACGCCGTGGTGATCGATGGCAAGCACATCGCAGTCAGCGCCAACAAGGCGATTGCCGATACCGACTGGTCCGGCTGCGATCTGGTGATCGAGGCCAGCGGCAAGATGAAGACTGTCGCGGTGCTCCAGGCCTATCTGGACCAGGGCGTGAAGCGCGTGGTGGTGAGCGCGCCGGTGAAGGAGGAGGGCGCGCTCAATGTGGTCATGGGGGTGAACCAGCACCTGTTCGATCCGGCCCGGCACCGCATCGTCACCGCCGCCTCCTGCACCACCAACTGCCTGGCGCCGGTGGTCAAGGTGATTCATGAAAACCTGGGCATCCGCCACGGCTCGATCACCACTATCCATGACCTGACCAATACCCAGAGCATTCTCGATCAGCCGCACAAGGACCTGCGTCGCGCCCGCGCCTCGGGCATGAGTCTGATTCCCACCACCACCGGCTCGGCTACCGCCATCGCCGAAATCTTCCCCGAGCTGCGCGGCCGCCTGAACGGCCATGCGGTACGCGTGCCGCTGGCCAACGCCTCGCTCACCGACTGCGTGTTCGAGGTGGAACGAGCGACCACGGCGGAAGAGGTCAACCGCCTGCTCAAGGCCGCCGCCGAAGGTCCGCTGGCCGGCATCCTCGGCTACGAGGAGCGGCCGCTGGTGTCCATCGACTACCGCACCGATCCGCGTTCCTCCATCGTCGACGCGCTGTCGACCCTGGTGGTGAACAGTACGCAGGTGAAGGTCTACGCCTGGTATGACAACGAGTGGGGCTACGCCAACCGCACCGTGGAGTTGGCGCGACTGGTGGGGCGTGCCGGCTGAGCCGTTGCCTGGGGGCGAGCCTCATTCATGAGCGGAACGCTTTGTCGCGAATGAATTCGCCCACAGATTCCCGTCGCAGATGACTGATGCTTTCGGACGATCCGATGCCTTTTCTTTCCCGACTCGCCCCGGAAATCCGCCAATACCTGCTGGTGACTGGCAACTACTGGGCTTTCACCCTCACCGACGGCGCCCTGCGCATGTTGGTGGTGCTGCACTTTCATACGTTGGGCTATTCGCCGCTGCAGATCGCCGCGCTGTTCTTGTTCTATGAGCTCTTCGGCGTGGTGACCAACCTGCTGGGCGGCTATCTCGGCGCCCGCCTGGGGCTGAACCGCACCATGAACCTTGGCCTGGCGATGCAGGTGGTGGCGCTGCTCATGCTCACGGTGCCGGCGGCCTGGCTGACGGTGCCTTGGGTGATGCTGGCCCAGGCGTTGTCCGGCATCGCCAAGGACCTGAACAAGATGAGCGCGAAGAGCGCCATCAAGCTCCTGGTGCCGGGCGACCGACAGGGCACGTTGTACCGCTGGGTGGCGCTGCTGACCGGCTCGAAGAATGCGCTCAAGGGTGTCGGCTTTTTCCTTGGCGGGGCGTTGCTGGTGCTGCTCGGCTTCGCCGGTGCGGTGCTGGCGATGGCGGCGGTGCTGGCGGCGATCTGGCTGGCCAGCTTGTTCCTGTTGAAGAAGGACCTGGGCAAGGCGAAGGCCAAGCCGAAATTCCGCGACCTGCTGTCGAAGAGCCGGGCGATCAATATCCTGTCGGCGGCGCGGCTGTTCCTGTTCGGCGCCCGCGACGTCTGGTTCGTGGTGGCCTTGCCGGTCTACTTGAGCACGGTGTTCGGTTGGGATTTCTGGCGGGTGGGCGGCTTTCTTGCCGCCTGGATCATCGGCTACGGCATCGTCCAGTCGTTCGCCCCGGTGTTGACCGGCAAGCGCAGCGGCCACGTGCCGGATGGGCGTGCGGCCCTCGGCTGGGCCTTGCCGCTGGCTGTCCTGCCGGGGGCGATTGCCCTCGGCCTGGGCAGCGCGCTGCCGGCGCAGCCGGTACTGTTGGGAGGATTGTTGGTGTTTGGGGCGCTGTTCGCGGTGAATTCGTCGCTGCACAGCTACCTGATCGTGTCCTACGCCCAGGAGGACGGCGTGTCGCTGGACGTGGGTTTCTACTACATGTCCAACGCCCTCGGACGGCTGGTCGGTACGTTGCTGTCCGGCTGGTTGTTCCAGGCTCATGGCCTGTCGGTGTGTCTCTGGGTGTCCTCGGCGTTCGTGCTGCTGGCTGCACTGATTTCCATCGGTTTGCCCCGGCACGCAGCCGCGCGGTGAGCGCCGGGGCTTGGTCTCACTCCGCGGATAACGCCCGCCCCTTGGGTTTGGGCGCGAACCGGGCCGCGAGGCGCATGCTGGCGGTGACCAGCCGCTGGTAGAAGCCCGGCAGCAGGCGCTGCATCAGGTCGAGGGCAACGGCGTCGGAGCCGATCAGAATGCGCCGCTTGTCGCGCAGCACGCCGCGCAGGATCACCTCGGCAGCTTTCTCCGGCGTGGTGCGTAGCAACTGATCGTGGAACTGCTGGCGCGACTGGTCGGCGGCCTGGCCGGTGACCCGGGCGAGACTGTCGTTCATCCGCGCGGTCTTGGCGATGTTGGTCTTGATCCCGCCCGGGTGCACGCAACTGGCCGACACGCCGCAGCCTTCCATGTCCAGCTCCTGGCGCAGCGACTCGGTGAAGCCGCGCACGGCGAACTTGGTGGCGTTGTAGGCGCTCATGCCCGGCTGGGCGAACAGGCCGAAGACGCTGGAGACGTTGACCACGTGCCCCTGGCCGGACGCTTTCAGGTGCGGCAGGAAGGCCTTGGTGCCGTTCAGCACGCCCCAGAAATTGATGTTCATGATCCACTCGTATTCGGCGAATTCGCTGCCTTCCACGGTGCCTGCATGGGCCACGCCGGCGTTGTTGAAGATCAAATTGACCCGGCCGTGGTCCAGTGCCACCTGATCGGCCCAGGTTTGCATGGCCGCGCGGTCGGCCACGTCGACCCGCGTTTCGGTGACCTGTACGCCGAGCTGGCGGGCGCGGCTGGCGGTTTCCGCCAGGCCTTCGGCGTTTACGTCGCTCAGCGCCAGGTGGCAACCCTGGCGGGCGAGGGCATAGGCGAGGGCGCGACCGATGCCGGAGCCGGCGCCGGTGATGGCGGCGACCTTGTTTTCGAAGGATTTCATGCGGTGGCCTCCTGTGCCGGTGTGGCGGCGAACGTCTGTGCCGGGTGCGCGGGGTTCGCGCGGCTGAAGTGGTAGGCGCTGGCGTCGAAGTTGCGCGTCAGCAGGCGGAAACGCCAGGTAAAGCCGGGCCAGACCGTGCAATTGCGGCCGCTGACCGGATGCAAGTACCAGCTCATGCAGCCGCCGGCGTTCCACACGGTATCGCCGAGGTTGCCCTGGAGCTTGCCGTTGAAGCGGTCCTGCTCTTCGCGCTTGACCTCCAGGCTGCGCAGGTTGCGCTGTTCGAGCAGGTCGAGGGCGCCGAGCACGTAGTGGATTTGCGACTCGATCATGTAGACCATCGAGTTGTGACCCAGGCCGGTGTTCGGGCCCATCAGGAAGAACAGGTTGGGGAAGCCGGCGGTCAGGGTGCCCTTGTAGGCTTCCGGGCCTTCCGGCCAGGTGTCGAGCAGGTCGATGCCGCCCCGGCCGAAGATGGCCCCACGCGGCAGTGGGTCGCTGGGGGTGAAGCCGGTGCCGAAGATGATGGCGTCGATCTCGCGTTCCGTGCCGTCGTTGGTGACGATGCTGTTGGCGCGGATTTCGCGGATGCCGTCGGTGATCACGTCGACGTTGGGCTGGGTCAGCGCCGGGTAGTAATCGTTGGAGATCAGCACCCGCTTGCAGCCCATCAGGTAGTCCGGGGTGACCTTGGCGCGCAGGACCGGGTCCTTGATCTGCCGGCGGATGTAGGCCTTGCTGACCCTCTGCGCCAGCGTCATCACCCTCGGTAGCAGGGCGAAACCGATCACCCGGCTTTCCAGCAGCCCGTAGATCAGCCCGCGCCAGAGCTTCTGCACCAGCGGGAAGCGCTTGAAGCGCTCGCGTTCGCGTTCGCCGATAGCACGGTCCGGCTTGGGCATGATCCACGGTGGCGTGCGCTGGTAGAGGTCGAGCTGGGCGACCTGGCGCTGGATCTGCGGGACGAACTGGATCGCCGAGGCGCCGGTGCCGATCACCGCCACGCGCTTGCCGGTGAGGTCGTAGTTGTGGTCCCACTGTTGGGAGTGGAACATCTTGCCGGTGAAGGTCTCCAGGCCGTTCAGCCTGGGAATCGACGGAGTGGACAGGGCGCCCATCCCGGACACCACGAAGCGGGCGCTGTAGCGGTTGCCGGCGGCATCCTCGAGGTGCCACAGCTCTTGCTCCTCGTCCCAGTGCATCCGGCGAATCTCGGTGTTCAGCAGGGTTTTTTCCTGCAGCCGGTACTTCTCCCAGCAACCTTCCAGGTAGCTCTTGATCTCCGGCTGGCGGGCGAACATGCGCGTCCACTCCGGGTTCGGCTCGAAGGAGAACGAATACAGGTGCGATTGCACGTCGCAGGCGCAGCCCGGGTAGTGATTGACCCGCCAGGTGCCGCCGACGCCGCCTTCCTTCTCGAACAGGAGGAAGTCGTCCTCGCCCCGTTGCTTGAGGCGAATGGCCATGCCGAGACCGGAAAAACCGGTGCCGACGATGGCGATCTTGCAGTGCTGTACAGGCAGGGTAGCCGCAGGGGCATTCATGGCCAGGGGTCCTCTTGTTGTCATTGGCTGGCGTTACGACGCTGTACCAAGTAGACATTTGTATACCCGTCGGGGCACCCTATCCTCCGATGGGTTGCGTGGCTGAGCGCCCTCGGTTTTGATCGCCGTTGCGACGAAAGGAAATCCCATGACCCTGGTTCGATCCGGTGTGGCGCAAGGCAAGCGCCTGTTGATGGACGCCGCCCTGCGCCTGATGGCCCACAGCCGCAGCCTGAGCAGCCTGGGCCTGCGCGAGCTGGCGCGGGAGGCGGGGCTCAATCCCAATACCTTCTACCGGCATTTCCAGAGCGTGGATGAGCTGGGCATGGCGCTGATCCGGCACATCGCCGACCAATTGCGCCAGCCGCTGCGCGACCTGCGCCAGGAAGCGGCCCAGCGCGCGGCGGAGGGTGGTGGGGGTGGTCCCCGCCTGCTGGGCGTGGAGCTCGGCCGGGGGCGCCTGGTGTGTCACGAGACGGTCGCGTTGTTCTTCCGCTTCGTCGAAGAGAACCCCGAAGCCTTCATCGTCGGCATGCGCGAATTGCATGGCGCCTCGCCGCTGTTGCGGGCCGAGTTGCGCGAGGTGATGGACGGCTTCGCCCAGGACATGGCCGAAGACATCCAGAACCTGCAACTGGTGGCGCTGGACGGCGAGGGGATCAAGCGTCTGTCGTCGCTGATCAGCCGGCACCTGTTCCAGATGTCGCTGGATTACCTGGAGCAGGTGGACCAACGTTCCCGCATCTGCGCCGAGGCGGAGGAGATGATCGTCACCCTGTTCGCCGGTGCCAGCGTGCTCCAGAGCCTGGAACAGATGCCCCGGGCTTGAAGGCGTCCGGGATCGGCTAAGGGCTTGTACTTTGTAGGAGCCAGCTCTGCTGGCAGAAGCTTCTGCACAGTCCCATTCGCGAGCAGAGCTCGCTCCTACAGGGGCCTGCAGCGATCTTGATCGTCGCCCGGATTGCGCCGGGCTTATCCAGGCTACGGTGGCCGAGAGGCGATACCGGGTTGTTTCCCGTCCGCCCCAGGGAATCGGCCGAGGTGAATGGGGTCCAAAATTTCAAGCGGTGAGCCGGCCATCCTGGCGATGCCGGGTGGCTGTCTATACTCACAACGTCGCGTGCCCGGCCGAAAGGAGACTCTGCTTGAAAGTACTGATCGTCGACGATTCCGCCATGTCCCGAAAGATGGTGATGAAAGCACTGCCGCCCGAGTTCGAGGCGGAGATCACCCAGGCCTCCAATGGCGAAGAGGCGCTGGCCGCCTACCATGCGGGGCAGGCCGAGGTGATCTTTCTCGATTTGACCATGCCGGTAATGGATGGCTTCCGCACCCTGGAGCTGCTCAAGCGTGAGGACGCCAACGCGGTGGTCATCGTGATCAGCGCCGATATCCAGCCGCAGGCGCAGCAACGGGTGCGCGAACTGGGGGCCGCGGGGTTCGTCAAGAAGCCGATCACGCCGGAGGCCATGCACGCGGCGCTCCATGACGTGGGGCTGATCTGATGAACCGCCTGGCGAACCTCAGCGAGGACCGGCGCGATGCCCTGCAGGAGCTGATGAACGTCGCCATGGGGCAGGGTGCCGATCGGTTGGCGCGCCTGACCGAAACCTTCGTCACCTTGTCCGTGCCGCGCATCCACCCGGTGGAGGACGCCCACGCCAACCTGCTCGACAACCTGGACATCGCCGGTCAGCCGGCCATCGTCACGCGCCAGTCGTTCCTCGGCCGGTTGCGCGGCGAGGTGGTGGTCTGCTTCGGCGAGAACGGCGCCGACCAGTTGGCCGGGCTGATGGGCTACGAAGGCGAAGCCAACAGCCAGGACGAACTGATGCTGGACGTCACCAACATCCTCACCGGCGCCTGCATCAACGGCCTGGCCCAGCAGATCGACCTCAAGGTGAGCTACGGTGCGCCGTCGATCCTGTCGCGCGGCCGCTCGCTGAAGGAGGTGCTGGACAGCCAGGTGCTGCAAGGCCACCAGGCACTGGTGCTGGAAATCCATTTCGAAGTGGCCACCCACAGCTTCATCTGCGACCTGCTGGTGTGCATCGCCGAGGACACGGTGGCTACGGTGATCGAGGCGATCGACCAATTGCTGAACGACATCTGAGGCGGCCCATGGACCTTCCGGCACAGCAGTCCCCGTTGCACACGGAGCTGGAATCCGTCCTGCAGCAGATCAATCTCGGCGTCGTGCTGCTCGACCGCGACTGCCGGGTGATGTACTGGAACGATTTCATGAGCATCAACAGCGGGCGCAGCGCGACCGAGGTGGTCGGCCAGTCACTGTTCGAGCTGTTCCCGGAACTGCCGCGGCTGTGGGTCAAGAAGAAGATCGACAGCGTCTTCACCCTGCAGAACCTGGCGTTCACCTCCTGGCAGCAGCGCCCGCACCTGTTCAACTTCTCCGACAGCCGGCCCATTACCGGGCAGGTGGCGGCGATGTACCAGAACTGCACCTTCTTTCCGGTGGTGGAGACTTCCGGGGCGATCAAGTACGTCTGCCTGACCGTGGCCGATGCCACCGAAACGGCTGCGCAGCATTTGGAGTTGGCACGGCTGAACGAGCTGCTGCAGGCCGAGAAGGAAGAGCAGGCCCGGCTGATCCGCAAGTTGGAAGAGGCCCAGGCGCAACTGCTGCAATCGGAGAAGATGGCCGCCATCGGCCAACTCGCCGCCGGGGTGGCCCATGAGATCAACAACCCGGTCGGCTACGTGAATTCCAACTTCGCCAGCCTGGAATCCTACGTGAAGGACCTGTTCAGCCTGATCGAAGCCTACAACCGCGACCTGCCGTCGTTGCAGGACGCCGTCTTCCGTGCACGGATCGAACAGGCCAACCGCGAGCTGGACTACGAGTTCCTGCGCAGCGACATCTTCGACCTGGTCCGCGAGTCCCGCGAGGGGTTGGAGCGGGTCAAGCGAATCGTCCAGGACCTGCGCGACTTTTCCCACGTGGACTCGGCGGACTGGCAGGTGGTGGACCTGCACAAGGGCCTGGACAGCACGCTGAACGTGGTCTGGAACGAGGTGAAGTTCAAGGCCGAGGTGGTCAAGCAGTACGGCGAGCTGCCGGACGTGGAGTGCATCGGCTCGCAGCTCAACCAGGTGTTCATGAACCTGATCGTCAATGCCGCGCATGCCATTCCGAACCGCGGCACCATCTGGCTGGAAACCGGTACGCGCGACGACTGGGTGTTCGTCCGGGTGCGCGACGACGGCTGCGGCATTCCGCCGGAGAACCTGAAGCGTCTGTTCGAGCCGTTCTTCACCACCAAGCCGGTAGGCTCCGGGACCGGCCTGGGGTTGTCGGTGTCCTACAACATCGTCAGCAAGCATCACGGGCGGATCGAGGTGGAGAGCGAGCCGGGCAAGGGCACGGCCTTCACCGTCTGGCTGCCGGTGCGCCAGCCGCAGGAGGGGCCGGAGGCTCGGTAAGCGTTGCTAGGAAGTCCTCAGCCAAACCAGAGCGCGTCACCCGGAGCTATTGCCGATCCCCGTTCCCTCTTTCTGCTTGGCCTGGCTGTGGTGCTGGAAGGCCTGGCTGATGTTCTGGCGCAGTTGCTCGTCGTCCCAGGGTTTGGTGAGGAACTTGTAGATCGCCCCCTGGTTGATGGCATCGGTCACCGACTTCAGGTCGGTGTAGCCCGAGAGCACGATGCGGATGGTGTCCGGATAGAGGTCCTTGACCCGGCTGAGGAACTCGGTGCCGTTCATTTCCGGCATGCGCTGGTCGGAGATGACCACCTGGACATCGTGCTTGGCCAGCAGCTCGAAGGCGTCCTGGGCCTGGTTGGCGGTGAGTATCCGGTAGCCGTCGCGACGCAGTACGCGGGTCAGGGCGCGGAGGATGTTCTCTTCGTCGTCGAGCAGCAGCAGCGTCTGTACGTTGTCGTCGGTTTTCGGCAGCTCCGGTGCCGGTGCCTGGCGTTCGCGGAGGAACTGCTGCAACTGCGCGAACGGCATCGGTCTGGCGAAGAAATACCCCTGGAACTCATCGCAGTGGCTCTTTTTCAGGAAGGCGTACTGCGGCTCGGTTTCCACCCCTTCGGCGGTGACCTTGAGGTTGAGGTGGTGGGCCATGGAGATGATGCCCTGGGTGATGGCGGCATCATGGCGGTCGCTGATCACCTCGTGGACGAAGGAACGGTCGATCTTCACCTTGTCGATGGGCAGGCGCTTGAGGTAGTTCAGGCTGGAGAAGCCGGTGCCGAAATCGTCGATGGACACCCGCACGCCCAGTCCCTTCAAGGCATGGAGGATGTGGATGGCGCGCTCGGCGTTGTCCAGCAATACGGTTTCGGTGATCTCCAATTCCAATTGCGTGGGAGGTAGCTGGCTCTCTTGCAGGGCGGCCTGGACGCTATCAACGAAGTTGGTGCGCTGGAACTGCAATGGCGAGACGTTGACCGCCACCACCAGGTTGAGGCCCTGTTCGTTGAGCTGGCGTATCTGCTGGCAGGCAGTGGAAAGGACCCACAGGCTCAGCGGGATGATCTGTCCGGTGTCCTCGGCCACCGGTACGAACTGGGCCGGCGGGATCAGGCCCTGTTCGGCGTGATGCCAGCGCAGCAGCGCTTCGACGCCGGTGATGCGGCCGCTGCGGCCGTCGATCTGCGGCTGGTAGTAAAGCTCGAAATCCTTGCCTTCGATGGCCTTCTGCAACTCGTTGCGTAGGGCGACGCGCTCGCTGACCTTCTGGTTGAGGTCGGTGGTGTACCACTGGTAGTTATTGCGTCCCTGCTGCTTGGCCTTGTACATCGCCAGGTCGGCCTGCTGGATGAGCTGCATCGGCTGCTCGACCTCGCCGTCGCTGAGGGTGATGCCGATGCTGGCGGTGATGTGCAGGTCGATGCCCTGGGCCCGGTAAGGGCGGGCGAGGCTGTCGATCAGCCGTTCGGCCACCAGCAGCACGTCCTCGTCGCGGGCCAGGTCGGGCAACAGCACGATGAACTCGTCGCCGCCCAGGCGCGCCACGGTGTCGCCGGGGCGCACCTGCTGGCTCATGCGCCGCGCCACTTCGATGAGAATCTGGTCGCCGACGCTGTGGCCCATGGTGTCGTTGATCGGCTTGAAACCGTCCAGGTCGATGAACATCACCGCCAGGCTGCGGTTGTAGCGCTGGGAAATCCGGCAGCCCTGGATCAGGCGGTCCTCCAGCAGCGCGCGGTTGGGCAGGCCGGTGAGCACGTCGTGGCTGGCGTTGTAGGCCAGTTCGGTCTCGTAGCGCTTCTGCTCGGAGATGTCGTTCTGCACGCCGATGAAGTGGGTGATCTCGCCGTGCTCGTCCGGCACCGGGGCGATGTAGAGGTTGTTCCAGAACGGCGAACCGTCCTTGCGGAAGTTGCGCAGCACCACGTTGACGTCGCTTTTTTCGCGCAGGCAGCGGCGGATTTCCTCGACGCCGGGCTGGTCGCGCTCATCGCCCTGGAGGAAGCGGCAGTTGCGCCCCAAGGCTTCTTTGGCGGAATAGCCGGTGATGCGTTCGAAGGCCGGGTTGACGTAGATGATCGGCAGGTCCGCGCCACGCGCATCGCAGATCAACATTCCGTTGTAGCTGGCCTCCAGGCTGCGCTGGAGCAGGCGCAACTGGCGCTCGGACTCCTTGCGCTGGCTGATGTCGCGCAGCGACAGCAGGCGCATGTCCTGGCCATCCCATTCGGTATGGGCGGACTGGATTTCCACCGGCAGCCTGCCGCCGTCGGCCATGGGCAGGTTGTGTTCGTAGAGATTGCCTTCCTGCAACGGCAGTTCGAAGTGCCGGTTCAGCAGCGATTCCGAGGGCGTACGCAGCAGAGCTTCCGCTGCCGGGTTGGCGTAGCGCACCTGGCCTTCCGCGTCGATCACCAGCAGGGCGTCGCGGTTATCGGTGAGCAACTGGCGGAAGGCTTCTTCCTTGCGCTTGATCTCCGCGTCGGTCTTGAGCTTCTCGGTGACATCGATGGCCAGCGTCAGCCGCGCCGGCTGGCCGTTGAAGTCGATGTCGTGGGCCATGATCTCCACCTGGATTTCCTGGCCGTCCCGGTCTTTGTGGGTCCAGAGACCGGCATTGGGATACTGCGTGCCGCCGCCGTGGCGCTCGTGGTAGGCGAGGAACCGCTCCTGCTCTTCGATCGAGCGGATGTCGAGCACCCGCATGCCGAGGAGTTCCTCGCGGCTGTAGCCGTAGAGGTCAAGGGCGGCCTGGTTGACGGCGAGGAAGCGCAGGGTCTCGCGGTGGAACACGTACATGGGTTCCGGATTGGCTTCGAACAGCAGGCGGTAACGGGCTTCGCTGTCGGCCAGCTCGGCGGTGATCTGCCCGCGGCCGACCGCATAGCGGATGCTGCGGGCGAGGGTGCGGCTGTCGATCTGGCCTTTGACCAGGTAATCGGCGGCACCCAGTTTCACCGCGTTGGCGTCCAGTTCGTCGTCACCCTGGCCGGTGAGCAGGATGATCGGCGTGCGGATGCCGGCTTTCAGGGCGTGGTCGATCAGCGCCAGGCCGGACTCGGCGCCCAGGTAGTAGTCGATCAGGATCAGGTCGTGTTCCTGGCGCAGGATGGCGGCCAGCGCCTCGTCGTAGTTGTCCAGCCAGTCCAGCTCACAGCGCAGTTGCCGGGCCTGGCGCAGCAGGTCGCGGGTGATCAGGTAATCGTCTTCGTCGTCCTCGACCAGCAGGAGACGCAGGGCGGATTCGGACTGGCTCATGGCTTCATGTGTTCTTCTGGTAGTTCGACGATCTGCAGCCAATAGCGGCCGAGGGTCTGCACGACGTCGAGCAGGCCGCGGAAGCTCACCGGCTTGGTGATGAAGGAGTTCACCCCGCAGTCGTAGCTGCGGATGATGTCTTCCTCGGCGGAGGAGGTGGTCAGGACCACCACCGGGATGCTGCGCAGACTGTCGTCCGCCTTGATTTCGCTCAGTGCCTCGCGGCCGTCCTTCAATGGCATGTTCAGGTCCAGCAGGATCAGGCCCGGCCGGGGATAGCGCTGGCGGTCCTGGTAGGGCGGACGGTGGCGCAGGTAGTCCATGAGTTCCTCGCCGTTGTGCACGAAATGGACCTCGTTGGTCATCCGGCTTTCCCGGAACGCCTCGCGGGTCAGCAGACAATCGTCGGGATCGTCGTCGGCAATGAGGATATGGATCGAATTCTTGTCCATGCAGCGGGCGTCTCTCAGGTTCTGAAGCGGATTCTGAAAGTGGTGCCTTGGCCGGGCTGGCTGTTGGCGGTGATGCTGGCGCCGTGGCGCTCGACGATTTTCTTGACGATGGCCAGGCCGATGCCGGTGCCGGGGTAGGCCTGGCGGCCATGCAGGCGTTGGAACGGGTTGAAGATACGGTCCAGGTATTTCTCCTCGAAACCGATGCCGTTGTCCGCCACGCAGAGGGTCCATTCCTTGGGCGACTGCCTTTCAGCATAGATACGCACGCGCGGCGGCTGCCCCTCCTGATGGAATTTGACCGCGTTGCTCAGCAAGTTCTGCAACAACTGGCGCAGTTGCGTCGGGTCGCCCTGCAGGGTTGGCAGCGGCGAGCGCTGGATCTCGGCGCCGCTGCTCTCCAAGCTGGTTTCCATGTCCTGCAGCACGCCGTCGAGAATCTGGTCCAGCTCCACGGACACGAACGGCTGGCCGCGGGTGGTGACCCGCGAATAGGCGAGCAGGTCGCGAATCAGCGATTGCATGCGGCTGGCTGCCTGGCTCATGCGTTGCAGGTAGTCGCGGCCTTCCTCGCTGAGGGATTGCGCCTGGCTTTCCAGGCGTTCGGAGAAGGCCTGGATCTTGCGCAGCGGTTCCTGCAGGTCGTGGGAGGCGACAAAGGCGAATTCCTGCAATTCGCGGTTGCTGCGCTCCAGCTCGCGCAGAGTGTCCTGCAGGGCCTGCTCGTCGGCCTTGCGTTGGGTGACGTCGCGGGCCGCGCAATAGATCACCCGGTCGTCGCCCAGCGCCGCGCTGAGTTGCAGCCAGCGCAGCCGGCCCTGGCTGTCGGTGACGCGGGCCTCCAGGTCCTGTACCAGGTGGCCTTCCTGCAGGCGGCGGATGGCGGTCTCGATCACGGGCCGGTCTTCGGCATGGATCAGGTCGAGATAGGGCTGGTCGATCAGGCGTTCGACCGGATAGCCGAGCACCATGACGAAGGCCGGGTTGACCTGGATGAAATGGCCCTGGAGGCTGATCAGGCAGAACATTTCCAGTGACAGGGTGAAGAACTGGTCGCGCTCGCGCATGGCCTGGCTGGCGCGGCGCTGGGCGCTGATGTCGCGGAAGGCCACCACCCAGCCGTTCGGCCCCCGGCTGCCCTGCAGCGGTGCGCTGTCGTAGGCCAGGCAGAGTTCCTCGCCCCGGTCGTCGCGCAGGCAGAACTCGCCATGCAGGCTGCCCTGTCCTTCGCCCGGATGGCTCCACTCGGCGACGGGCAGGGGCAGTTGCTGGGCCAGGGGCTCGCCCAGCAGCGTTTCGGCAGGCCGGCCGATCAGGTAGGCCGCGGCCGGGTTGACGAAGGTCAGCCGGCCCTGGGCATCGATGGCGATCAAGCCTTCGGCGATGCTGTCGGTGATTGCCGAAGTGAATTCCAACTGGGCCTGCAGGCGCTGTTCCCCGGACAGCACCTCGCGCATCAGCCGGTTGTTTTCCAGCATGGTGACGGTCATTTGGGCGAATTGTTGGGCGATGGCCAGGTCGTCCTGGTCGAAATCGCCGGCGTATTTGTCCGACAGCAGCAGCCGCCCCAGTTTCTTCCCGCCGGGGTCTCTCAACGGCACGCTCAGGCTGCCGCGCAGGGGCAGGGACTTATCGTCACCGCCGTACCACTGCTGGTAAGCGTCGAGTTCCGCCTGGGTCATGATCTGCGGATGCTGGCCTTCGCTGATCAGGGCGTAGATGCCGCCGCCGTCGAAGAGCGGCCGGGCGCCCGTCCAGTCGGCGTATTTGTCGGAGAACGAGATGGCGCTGGCCTGCTGAGTTCGCACGCCTGCATTTTCTTCCAGATGAATGATCGCCAGGTGGGTTCCGATCAGTTGGCGCATCTGTTCGGCCAGGTAATCGAGCAGGGACTGGATGTCGAGGATGCCGCTCATGTTCACCGCGGTCTGGCTCAGGCCGCGCAACAGCTCGGCTTGGCGCTCGGAGTGCATCAGCGCCTCGCGCAGGGCACGGTTCATCCGGTTGCGCTCGCCGATATCCTTGGCGATGCCGTAGACGCCGACGATGCGGTCCTTGACCACCATCGGCAGGTTGGTGACGTACAGCTCCAACAGTTCGCCGCTCTCGGTGCGGCATTTCACTTCGTAGCGTTGCGCCTCGCCGCTGCGCGCGGCCTGGAAATGGTTGCTGACCCGGGGCATTTCCTCGGCCAGGACCAGCATGGAGAAGTTCCGGCCGATGAGGTTTTCCTCCCGGTAGCCGGTGAGCTGGCAGCCGGCCTGGTTCATGCTCTCGAAATTGCCGTTGAGGTCGAAGGAGAACACCGGGTCCGGGTTGAAGGTGAACAGCGAGCGGTAGCGCTCCTCGCTCTCCTGCAGGCGTATCTGGTCGCGTTCGCGCTCGATGGCGATGGCGGCGAGCTGGGCCGCGGTGGCCATCAGTTGGAGCTGCTCCGAGTCGGGCGCACGGGGCGGGTGGTGGTAGAGGGAGAAGGTGCCGAGCACCTCGCCGTGGTAGGACAGCAGCGGGATCACCCAGCAGGCGTGCAGGCCGTGTTCCTGGAGCCGGTTGCGCTGTTCCCGCCAGCGCGACTCGTGGGCGAAGTCCTCGACGATGGTCAGTTGGCGGCTCTGGACGGCGCTGCTGAAGGGGTTGTCGTCGGGATCGTTGGGCAGGCTCTCGTGGCTGCGCCGGAACGCTTCGGGCAGGCTGGGCGCTGCGCCCAGGTGCAGGGTGCGCTGTTCCCTGTCCATCAGTTGCAGCACGCAGAGTGCGCCGGAGTCCTGGGATTCGGCCATCTGGCAGACGGCCTGGAGGATGTCGGCCAGGCCCTGGTTGGTGGAGATCATGCTGAGGATGTCGCGCTGGTCCTCGGCGTAGGCTTCGTTCTGCACCAGGCGGGTGATGTCGTGGGCGACGGCGAACAGGGTGCGGTCGCTCGCCGACCAGTCGGCCGACCAGAGCACATGGACGATGCTGCCGTCCTTGCGGCAGAAGCGGTTGCGAATCGGTTGGTTGCTGCTGCCGTGAATGATGGCGCGGACTTCGGCCTGGGTCCGCTCGCGTTCCTCGGGCACGATGTAGTCCAGGTAGGCGTGGCCGATCAGCTCTTCCGGCAGGTAGCCGAATACCGTCGCGCTGGAAGGGCTGAGCTGGGTGAAACGGCCCTGTTCATCCATCGAACAGAGCACGTCCATGGAGAACGCCATGATGCGCTGGTTCAGCGCTTGCAGGCTGGCCTGGCGCTGCAGGCTGTCTTCCAGCTCTTGGTTGATATGGCTCAGATGCTCGTTGCGTTCGACGGTGAGGCGGACCAGGCGCTGGCTGACCACCAGGAAGAAGGTGAAACCGAGCCCGAAGAGCATCACTAGGGTCGGCAGGAAGGTCATGGAGGCCTGTTGCTGCGGATCGCCGAGGAAGCTGACCAGGCGCCAGGTCGTGCCGTGTTCGAGCTGGCTGTCCAGCTCGCCCACTTCCACGGAAAAGCGCTGCGGGCGGCCGGCACGGGTGTCGATGACCAGCCTGTCTTCCTCATAGACACGGATGACGAAGCCGCTCTGGTCACCGCCGAGGATGTTGGCCAGCAGGTCGGGGATATCCAGCCCGGCGACCACCACGCCGTCGCCGTCGGGCAGGTGCAGGGGCATGATGATCATGGCCGAGGTGCTGCCTTCGATCTGCTCGACATGGCTCATGTCCGGAGTCGAGCCGCGCTGGGATTCGATCAGCCAGTCGCGGTGCTCCGGGTCCTCCAGGAAATGTTCGAGCCAGCTTCGTGCCGAGGCATCGCGCATGCGCATGAGGCGGGGTTCCAGCCGGTCGTCGAGCACGCCGATCAGGCGGAGGCTGGAGAAGTCGCGCAGGTAGCTGTCGGCTTCCTGCTCCCAGAGGCGATCGGCGGGGACCGCGCCAATCACCTGCCAACGCTCCACCAGCCGCTGGATCAGCGACAGGCGGGCGTCCAGGCTGCGTTCGATCCCCAGCCGGGCCTTCGACAGCAGCAGGTCGCTCTGGCGGGTCAGCGAGTCGATGCTCTGCAGGCTCAACATGTACCAGCTCAGGCAGGTCAGCAGGGCGCCGACGATGCCGACCACCAAGCTCGGCCGGTCCAGCAGACGCTCCCGCTGGGCGGGCAGTTCGGGCAGCAGCAGCGCGGCGATGCCGAGCAGGATCGAGAACAGGTTGGCCACGCTGGCAGTGCCGGGCTTGAAGCCGAGGCGGGCCATGTCCAGCCCCGGTAGCCAGATGGCCAGCTGCGAGAGCAGGCCAACGAGGACGATGACCAACCCGATACTGCGGCAGAACAGCTTGCCGGGCGCGCCGCTGCTGCTGCACAGCATGGCCAGGGTGATGGCCAGCGTGGACACCGCCAGCGAGCTGCGCACGCGCAGGAAGCCGGTGACCAGCGAGGTCCCGTTGTCAGCGCCGCCGGCGACGTAGTTGTGCACCAAGGAATAGAGCGCCAGCGCCAGCAGCGGCGTGGCCAGGATCAGGCTCAAGGGGCGCAGGGCGCGTGCGCTGGTGAGCAGGACCAGCCCGAGCAGCAGCGACACCAGGGCGCTGTCCGGCAACAGAACGGTGGTGTGGCGGGTCGGGTGCTCGATCTGCAGGTAGCCGAGCAGGCTGACCACGCCCATGGCGATCAGGGCGAAGGCGAGGCAGTGCAGGTAGGCCTGGATGATCAGATGACGTGCTTTCATCGGTCAGCCCTGGAGGTCCTGGGGGCCGAGCAGGCGGAGGACTTCCTCGGCGGTGATCAGGCCCTGCTGAAGCTTGTCGTGGGCATCGTCGAGGAGGGTGGTCATGCCTTGCTCGCGGGCGATGGCCTGCAACTGGGTGGCGCTGGCGCCGCGGGTGATGGCGTCGCGCAGCGTGTCGTTCATGGTCAGTACTTCGTGGATGCCGATGCGCCCCTTGTAACCCTGATGGCATTGATTGCAGCCGCGTCCGCGATAGAAACGCAGGTCCGGCGCGAGGAAGCTCGGCCCCAGGCGTTCCAGCAGGGCCACCGGCGGCGGGATTTCTTCCCGGCAGTGACGGCAGATGCGCCGCACCAGGCGCTGGGCGATGATCGCTTCCAGGGCCGAGGCCAGCACGTAGGGCTTCAGGCCCAGGTCGAGCAGGCGGGCGACGGTGGCCGCTGCCGAGTTGGTGTGCAGGGTAGAGAACACCAGGTGGCCGGTGAGCGCGGCGTGGAAGGCGACGTCGGCGGTCTCCTCGTCGCGGATTTCGCCGAGCAGGATCACGTCCGGGTCCTGCCGCAGGATGGCGCGCAGGATGCTGGCGAAGCTCAGGCCGATGCGCTCGCGCACCGGCACCTGGCCGGCGAGGTCGACGTGGAATTCCACTGGGTCCTCGATGGTGACGTAGTTCTTTTCCGAGGACGCCTCGTGCTGCAGCAGGGCATAGAGGGTGGTGGTCTTGCCGCTGCCGGTGGGGCCGGTGGCGAGGATGATGCCTTGCGGCTTGCTGACCACATAGAGCAGCCGGTTCAGGTTGTGCGGCGACAGCCCCAGGTCTTCCAGCGATTGCGCCGCCGACTGGCGCTCCAGCACGCGCATGACGATCTTTTCGCCGTTGATGGTGGGCAGGGTGGAAATACGCAGGTCGACGATGCGCATCGGCGTCTTCACGGTGATGCGCCCGTCTTGGGGGCGGCGCCGTTCGGTGATGTCCAGTTCGGCCATGACCTTGATCCGCGAGACCACCGACATCAACAGGTTGCTGGGAATCTGGATCTTGTCCTGCAGCACGCCGTCGATGCGGTAGCGCACACTGACATTCTTGGTCCGTGGGTGGATGTGGATGTCACTGGCGCCCAGGCGCAGAGCTTCGAGGATAATCGCGTTGACCAGGCGGATCGCCGGCGGCTCTTCGGAGCTGCCGAGCAGTTGCTCCAGGCTTTCCGGCGCTTCGTCGTCGTCGAGGACGATCTCGATGCCTTCATAGGGGTCGCTGCTGCCCACCACGGTGGCGATTTCGTCCAGTTGGGGGCCGGTCTCGCCGAAGATTTCCTTGAGCTTGTCCTGCATCTGCCCGACTTCGCAGAGCAGGGGATGGATGCTGTAGCCGGACATGAAGCCCAGTTCCTCGATCAGGCCCATGTCCATCGGGTCGGCCATGGCCAGGCGCAGGCGCTTGCCCACCACCCGCAGCGGCAGCACCAGTTGGCGCGTGCACACGGCCTGGGGAATCAGCGCCAGCAACGGCGGATCGACCTGGAATTCGCGCAGGTCGATCTCCTCGAACATCATGTCTTCGCGCAGCAGTTGGTAAATCTTCTGCGGCGACACCCAGTCGTGCGTCATCAACTGGCGCAGCACCGAGGTCTTGTGGGTCTGCATTTCCTTGTGCAGTTGCTGAATCTGCTGGGCATTGAGCAGGCCCTTCTTGTGCAGCAGGATGGCCAACTGGCTGCGGTTGGTGACGCTGAGCTTGGCCAGGGTCTCCAGGTCGCGGTGCTGCTTGCGGTTCTCCTGCTCCAGGGCGCGGTTGCGCCGCATCAGCTCGTACTGTTCCAGGGCCAGGGCGATGGTCAGGCGCAGGTCGTCGTCGTTCCAAGGCTTGAGGATGAAGCGGTAGACCGCGCCATCCTTGATCGAGCCCAGCACCGCATCGGTGTTGGCGTGGCCGGTGAGCATGATGCGGATGGTATCCGGCCAGCGTTCGCGCACCTGGCTGAGCAGCTCGGAGCCGTTCATGCCCGGCATCATGAAGTCGCTGATGATCAATTCCACCGGCTTGGCTTCGAGGATTTTCAGGGCCTCGTTGGCATTGCGGGCGAAATGCAGCTCGTAGTTCTCGCGCTGGAATACCCGGCGCAAGGCGGCGAGGATGCCGGGCTCGTCGTCCACGAGCAGCAGTTTGTAGGGCACTGCCGGCGTTTCGGCCGGCTTCTCATCGGGCGTGTCGCTGACGAACAGGGAAGCGTAACGCTTGGCCATTTACGTTCCTCAGGGCGTGTTCGGGCAGTTGAAGCGCAGGGTGACCCGGGTGCCGGCTCCAACTTGGCTGTCGAGCAGGATCTCGCCCCGGTGGGCGCGCATGATGTCCCGCGCCACGCTCAGGCCCAGGCCGGTGCCGGAACCGACCGCGCGGGTGGTGAAAAAGGGATCGAAGATGCGTTCCTGAACGTCCGGGGGAATGCCCGGGCCGTTGTCTTCGATGGTCACTTCGATCACACCGTCGACCTGCCGGCTGCTGACCCGGATGACGCCCTCGGCGTCGATCGCCTTGGCCGCGTTGTCCAGCACGTTGAAGAAGGCCTGGGACAGCTTCGCCGGATAGCCGGCCAGCTTGGGCAGCGGGGCGAGGTCGAGCTGGACGTCGATCGCCTGCTGGCTTTCCGCTTGCAGCAGGTGGCAACTGGTGGTGAGCAGGGCGTTGAGATCGCAGGGGATAAAGTCCGCCTGGTCGATGTTGGAGAAGGTCTTCAGGTCGGCGACGATCCGCGCGATGCGCTGGGTACCGCTGAGCGATTCGCGCAGCAGGGCGCGGAAGTCGTCGAGCAGCAGGCTGGCCGAGTGCCCGCCGGGGATTTTTTCCGCCAGCTCGTCGAGGTAGTCCCCGGCCACCCGCAGGTTGCTGGTGATGAAGCCGATGGGGTTGTTGATCTCGTGGGCGACCCCGGCGGCGAGCTGGCCGACGGCGCGCAGGCGGGCGGTTTCGTAGAGCTGCTGTTGGGCCTGTTCGATGACCTTGACTTGGTCCTCGACACGCTCCTGCAACTGTTCGGACAGCGCCTTGTAGCGCGCTTCCGAGGCTTGCAGGGCGGCATGCTGGCGTTGCAGCTCGGCGAAGCTGGCCTCGGTGGTGTCGTTGTGCAGGTTGGCCGCCAGCCGGTATTTGGCGACGAACATCAGGACGAATTCGACCAGCCGGGCGGCGGCATGCAGGCGTTCGGCTGGTAGATCGCCCCGCAGCCAGCCGATGGTTTCCAGGTTGAATTCCAGCGGTTCGCCATCGCCGCGGGATTGTTCGACGAGGCTCACATCGCCGCCGGTCAGTGCGCCGATCAGCTGGCACAGCCGGGCCTCCTGGTCGGTCGAGAGGAGATCGGTCAGGCGTGGATCATCGTCGAAACTACGCATGGGGCGCCTCGTGGGCCGCGCTCAGTTGGCGAACGAACGCATCGGCGTCGATGCCATGCCGGCCGGCCAGTTGGTACTCGCGGTCGAGCACCGGGTAAAGCCGCCGCAGCAACTGGCGGAAGCTCTCCACCACGCCCTCGCCATTGAGGGCGCTGGCCAGCGACAGCGGGCTCCAGGGGGTCTGCGCCCAGCGTGCCTGGAGGGTGGCCTCGTCGATGGCGTCCGGCAGGTCGCGTTTGTTGAACTGCACCACCAGCGGCAGGCTCTCGATGTCCATGCCGAGCTTCTGCAGGTTGTCGGCGAGGTTGTCGAAGGCGGTGGCGTTGTTGTCTTGCTGCGAGAGCTGCGAGTCGGCGACGAAGATCACCCCGTCGGCCCGTGACAGCACGGCCTTGCGCGTGCTGTCGTGCTGCACCTGGCCGGGCACGGTGTAGAGCTTCAGGCGCAGGTCGAGGCCTTCCTGGCTGCGCAGGCCGATTGGCAGCATGTCGAAGAACAGGGTGCGGTCGTCGCGGGTCTCGAGCACCATCAGCTCGCCCTTGCGCTGGGGATTGAGCAGCGTGTGCAGCTGCATCAGGTTAGTGGTCTTGCCGCTCAGCGCCGGCCCGTAATAGACCACCTTGAGGTTCAGCTTGCGCTCGCTGTCGAGGTATTCAGCCATGGTCGCTCGGGTCGTCCAGTTCGTCGATCAGCACGGCGCCGTCGGTATCGCGCAGGACCCGGGTCAACCCGGGGTTCTCGCGTTCCAGGCGCAACAGTTCGTCCTCCTGACGCTGCAAGGTGTCCTTCTGCCGGCGTACCTGTTCCAGCAGCCGCTGGTTCTCGTGGCGCAGCTGGTAAAGATCGATGGCGGCCTTTATCGCCGTTTCGATTTCGTAGTCTTCCCAGGGTTTGGACAGGAAACGGTAGATTTCCGCCTGGTTGATGGCCTGCATCATCGACTGGCGGTCGCCATGGGCGCTGAGCACCATGCGCATGGCATGGGGCTGGCGCTGCTTGGCGAATTGCAGGTAGGTGACGCCGTCCAGGTGCGGCATCTTGTAGTCGGAGATGATCACCGCGTAGTCGTGGAGGGTCAGGGCTTCCAGGGCTTCCTGCACATCGTCGAAGGCATGGACCTCCCAGCGGTGCGGCCGCAGCACCCGTTGCAGGGCGCTGAGCACGTGGGGCTCGTCGTCCACCAGTTGGATCTTGATCATGGGGCGGTCTCCTGCGGGGCGGTGGCGTCGAAGTTTTCCGGCTTGCGGACGAACAGGGTGTAGCGCGCGCCTTCGGTGCTTTCGAAGGCGATCAACTTGTCGATCAGGATGCGCGTCAGTTGCTTGCCCTCGTTGAGCAGCAGCATGCCGTTCTCGGCGTGCAGGTTGCGCGCGAGCACCATGCCCGGTTCGAGGCGGCGGGTGTCCAGGCTGATGATGCTGGGGTCGTCGAGGGTGATGTCCGGCGCCAGTTCGATACAGAGCGTGACGAATTGCTCGCAGAGTTCCGGGTCGTAGAGGCGGCCGGCGTATTTCCTGATCAGTTGCAGGGCTTCGTGACGGGTCGGCCGGCGCTCGAGGATGATGCCGCGTTGCAGTTCGATGAAGTCCACCGCCAGCTTGAGCAGCCGCGAACCGAAGGGGATGGCGTCTTCCTTCAGGCGGTCGGGAAAACCGCCTCCGTCCCAGCGCTCCTGGTGATGGCGGATGATGCGCGCCGCATCCTGCAAGGGCTCCAGGGTCATCAGCAGGTTCTCGCCTTGCGCCGGGTATTGCCGGTAGCGCTCGCGATCCTGCTTGTAGAGGGTGTCCGACGGTTTGCTCAGCAACTGGTCGTCCCAGGTCAGCTTGCCGATGTTGTAGAGCGCGGCGGCCATGGTCAGGTCACGGGCCAGGCCTTCGCCGAGCTTGTGGTGTTCGGCGTAGGCACGGACCAGGGCGATGACCTGGGTGTTGGTCTGTTTCTCCCGCGGCAGGCGCTGGTTGAGCAGGCTGGCGAACACTTCGGTGGCGGTCACGTAGCTGCGCCGCAGCTCTTCGTAGGCCAGGTCGAGCATGTCGGCGGTCTGCTGCAGCTCGGCAGTGCGTGCCTTGACCCGTTGCTCCAGGGTGGCATTGAGCTCTTGCAGATGCTGGTTCTGGTCCTGGGTGAGCTTTTCCAGACGCAGCCGTTCGCGTTCGGAGGTATGGAACGCCAGGGCCTGGCGGATCACCATGCGCAGCTCGTCGTCGTCCCAGGGCTTGCTGATGTAGCGGTAGATCTGCCCCTGGTTGATCGCCTTGATGGTGGTGCTGATGTCGGCATAGCCGGTGAGCAGGATGCGCATGCAGTCCGGCCAGCGCCGCTGCACTTCGGCCAGCAGGGTGGCGCCGTCCATGCCCGGCATGCGCGCGTCGGAAATCACCAGGTCGACCGGGCGTTCCTCGAGCACGGCGAGCGCCTGTTCGCCGCCGGTGGCGGTGAGGATCTCGTAGCCTTGGTTGCGTAGCAGGCGGCGCAGGCTGCTAAGGATGTTTTCCTCATCGTCTACCAGCAACAGCGTGGCGAGGGGGGCTGGGCTCGGCTCATTCATGAGACGTTGGATTCTCCTCCGTGGGTGTCGGTTGCCTTACCGGCAGCCAGACGCGGAAACGCGTACCGCGGCCCAGCTCGCTGTCGACCTCGATACGCCCATGGTGTTTCTGCACGATGTTGTAGGACAGCGACAGCCCGAGGCCCGTCCCCTTGCCGACCGGCTTGGTGGTGAAGAAGGGCTCGTAGATGCGGTTGAGCAGGCGCGGCTCGATGCCCTTGCCGGTGTCCTCCACCTCCAGCCAGACCCAGTCACCCTCATGGGCGGTACGCAGGGTGATGCGGCCGAATTGCTCGATGGCGTGGGCGGCGTTGACCAGCAGGTTCATGATCACCTGGTTGATTTGCGAGGGAATGCATTCCACCTCGGGCAGGTCGCCGTATTCCTTGATCACCTCGGCCTTGTACTTGAGTTCGTTGTTGACCACGTTGAGGGTGGTATTCAGGCCACGATGCAGGTCGGCCGGGTGGAACTCCTCTTCCTCGATGTGGGAGAAATCCTTGAGGGAGGTAATGATCTTCTTGACCCGGTCGATACCGTCTTCGGATTCACCGATCAGCGCTTCGATGTCGCTGCGGATGTAGTCGTACTCCAGGCTGCGCTTGAGCTGGCGGAGGTCCTCCAGGCCGCCGGCGGATTCCACCGCGTCGATGATCCGCAGCAGGTCGCGCACATAGCCGGCGAGGGTCTGCAGGTTGGAGAAGACGTAGCCGATCGGGTTGTTGATCTCGTGCGCGACGCCGGCGGCCAGTTGCCCGATGGCCGCGAGTTTTTCCGATTGCAGCAATTGGTCGTTGGCTTTTTCCAGCTTCTTGATCAATTGTTCCTGTTCGGTCTGCTTGACGCTCAGGGCCTGCAGGGCCGCTTCCAGCTTGTTGCTGGACTTGGCCAGGTCGGTGGTGTCGTAGAGCACCAGGCCGAAATGCAAGGCGTTGTCCGGAGCGGCGCGGAACGGAAAGAGCAGGGTGCTCTGCAGCATCAAGGGGTTCTGCTGGGCGCGCTCGAACGTCAGGCGGATCAGCGAGGGGGTGTCGCGCCATTGGGTGTAGACGTGCCGGCCTTCGTTGCGGGCCTGTTCGATGATCTGGTGGAGGTACGGCGTATCGGCTTCCGGGAACACTTGGGTGAAGGGCCGGTCGCGGACGTCCTCCAGGCGCTTGCCGCTGCACCGTTCGAGAAAGGCGTTCCAATATTGGATACGCAACTGCGTATCGAGGATGATGGTGCCGACGCTGATGTGTTCGACGAGCGCGGAGGCCAAGAGCTGCTGGCGGTTGTCCATTAGTGACTCCTCCCATGACGCCGGGGCCCGCTGCGCGCTCGGTTGGCGGTCCGACAAAACGCTGACGCTGGTTCTATGACAAATAGTAGCCTATTGCCAGTATCTTTGTATTTCATAACCCGGTGCTCGTCAGGGTAGACCATGGTTGCAGACTCGAAGAGCGACACGCTCATCCGCTACGAATTCCGCTTCGCAGACGGCCGGAACTGGCAGCATGAAGTCAGTCTGACGGCCGCTGCCGAGGGCGAACGGACAACCGCATTACCGGATTGGACCGGCTTGTCCTTCCATCAGTGCGGTCATTGCCCGCTCAAGGCCGAGGAAGCGCCGCGCTGCCCCTTCGCGGTGGCGCTGGTGCGGCCGGTGGAGATGCTGGCGAAGCACACCTCTTTCGAGGAGGTGGAGGTCATCGTGCGCTGGCGCGGCCGGGAGATTCGCCAGCACACCACCCTGCAGCGGGGGCTGGGCTCCTTGCTCGGCGCCCTGGGCGCCACTTCGGGTTGCCCGCATACCCGCATGATGAAAGCCATGGCGTGGTTCCATCTGCCGTTCAGCACCTCCGACGAGACCCTCTACCGGGCCCTGGGTACCTATCTGTTGGGGCAGTTCCTGCGGATGAAGCGCGGCCAGTCCGGCGACTGGTCGCTGGAGGGGTTGCGGGCGATCTACCGCAACCTGCGCCAGGTCAACCTGGGTATGAGCCGGCGCCTGCGCGCCGCAGCGGAGGAGGATTCCAGTCTGAACGGTTTGATCCTGCTCGATCTGCTGGCCGCCGACACGCTGTATGCGCTGGACCAGTACGAGGGCGAGCTGGACCTGTTCTTCCAGGAATATTTCGACGACGAGGGCGAGTGATCGCCAGCGATCAGCCCATGCGGGCGCGGTACAGGATCAGGTAGCCGAGGACGAGCAGCGGCCAGGCCAGCAGCGGCCCGAAGGCGACACGCCAGACCCGGCTGTAAGGGGTGAAACCCACGCCATGCACGAACCCACCGGCCACGCCCCACATCACCAGCATCAGCAGGCTGTGGCTGTAGCGACCCTCGGCGTCGAGCATGGCGGCGGGGTGGATCAACAGCAGCAAGGCCAGCGGTGTGGCCATCAGCAGTGACAGAACTCGCCAGGCGCCGCTCCGCTGCCGGGGCAGGGCGTCACTCACCCGTCGGGTCCTCGTCGAGGTTCTGGGTGGTTTCCAGCCACAGGGCATTGATGATGCCGAAGCTGCAGGCGAGCAGGACGCCGAGAATCCAGGTGAAGTACCACATGCGTTAAACCTCGCGATTCGTAGTGCCTGTCCGGATGTATTCATGTGCTGGGCCAGGCTAAGTCGGGCGAATGAATTCGCCCCTATATTCTTCAGGGCTCAGTACAGGCCATGGCTGTTGCTTTCGATATGGCCGGTGGTGACCTTGCCCCACATCTTCACGTAGCCCCACAGCGTGTAGCAGAGGATCAGCGGCACGAAGATGCAGGCCGCCACCAGCATGATGCCGAGGGTCTTCCGGCTGGAAGCCGCATCCCATAGCGTCAGGCTGGAAGCCGGATCGAGGCTGGACGGCATGACGAAGGGGAACATCGCGAAGCCGGCGGTGCACAGGGTGCCGGCGATCGTCAGGCTGGAACCGAGGAAGGCGAAGCCGCCTCGTCCCGCGCTGGCCGCGGCGAACGTCAGTACGGCACCGAGGATGCCGGCAAGCGGTGCCAGCTTGGTCAGCGGATACTGCGCGTAGTTGGCCATCCAGCCGGCATTGCTCTGGGTCACGCTCTTCGCCAGCGGGTTGAGCGTGGCGCCCGGCTCGAACGCCGAGGTGATGGCGAAGCCCTGGATACCCGACCACAGCCAGAGTCCGGCAACGATGAAGGTGGCGAGGTAGACCAGCGACAACACCTGCGCCGCGCGTTGCGCCCGATGCGCCACAGGGCCCTCGGTGCGCATCATCAGCCAGGTGCCGCCGTGCATCAGCAGCATGCTCAGGCTGACCACCCCGGCGAGCAGGCCGAAGGGGTTGAGCAGTTGCCAGAAGCTGCCGTGGTAGCTGCTGCGCAGGGTGTCGTCGAGCTGGAAGGGCACGCCCAGCAGCAGGTTGCCGAAAGCCACGCCGAACACCAGCGCCGGCACCAGGCCGCCGACGAACAGGCCCCAGTCCCAGGTCTGGCGCCAGCGTGGGTCGCTCAGCTTGCTGCGGTAGTCGAAGCCGACCGGGCGCACGAACAAGGCGAACAGCACCACCAGCATGGCCCAGTAGAAGCCGGAGAAGGCCGCCGCGTAGACCATCGGCCAGGCGGCGAAGAGCGCACCGCCGGCGGTGATCAGCCAGACCTGATTGCCGTCCCAGTGCGGCGCGATGGTGTTGATCACCACGCGCCGCTCATTGTCGCTCCGCCCGACGAAGGGCATCAGCGCCGCGGCGCCGAGGTCGAAGCCATCGGTGAGGGCGAAGCCGATCAGCAGGACGCCGATCAGCACCCACCAGACCAGTTTCAGCGTTTCGTAATCGAACATGTTGCGTTCCTCTGTCGGGGCCAATAGGGCCGACCGGCTGTTGTAGGAGCCAGCTCTGCTGGCGAAGCCTTGGCGTAGGGGCGAATTAATTCGCCCCTATACCGCACCTGCGGGCTGGTGGTTTCCGTTGCCCGTCTCCGTCCGTTCGAAGTGATAACGGCCGGTATGCAGGCTCGACGGCCCCAGGCGGGCGAACCGGATCATCAGGTACATCTCGATCACCAGCAGCAGGCTGTAGAAGGCGATCAACGCCACCAGCGAGCCCCAGACATCGCCGCTGGACACACTGGAAGCGGAGAGGTGGGTCGGCAGGACCTCGCCGATGGACCAGGGCTGGCGGCCGTGTTCGGCGACGAACCAGCCGGTCTGGGCGGCGATCCAGGGCAGTGGCAGGCTCCACAGCGCCCACCGCAGCAGCCAGGGCTTGCGCTCTTCGTTCTTCTTCGCCGAGGCCCAGAAGGCGCAGGCGAAGAGGGCGAGCATCAGGAAGCCGGAAGCGACCATGGCGCGGAAGCTCCAGAACAGGCTGAACACGCTGGGAATGGTGTCCAGGGCGGCCTGCTTGATCTGCGCTTCCGTGGCGTCGGTGACGTTGGCGGTGTATTTCTTCAGCAGCAGGCCGTAGCCCAGGTCGTTCTGCACGGCCTTGAACGCGGCGATGGCTTCGGGGCTCTTGTCGCCGGCACGGAGTTTTTCCAGGCGTTCGTAGGCGAGCATGCCGTTGCGGATGCGCGCCTCGTGCTCGATCACTAGGTCCTTGATGCCCTTGACCTGCTTGTCCAGCGAACGGGTGGCGATCAGGCCCAGGACATAAGGAACCTTCACCGCGTAATCGGTGCGCTGCTCCTCCTGGTTGGGCAGGCCGAACAGGGTGAAGCCGGCCGGTGCCGGGTGGGTTTCCCACTCGGCCTCGATGGCTGCCAGCTTGGTTTTCTGCACGTCGCCTATCTCGTAGCCGGATTCGTCGCCGAGGACGATCACCGAGAGGATCGAAGCCAGGCCGAAGGCCGAGGCGATGGCGAAGGAGCGTCGGGCGAAGCCGAGGTCGCGTTTCTTCAGCAGGTACCAGCTGGAGATGGCCAGGACGAAGATGGCACCGGTGACGTAGCCGGCCGCCACGGTGTGGACGAACTTCACCTGGGCAACCGGGTTGAACAGCAGGGCGCCGAAGTCCACCAGCTCCATGCGCATGGTCTCGAAGTTGAACTCTGCACCCACCGGGTTCTGCATCCAGCCGTTGGCGATGAGAATCCACAGCGCCGACATATTCGAGCCGATCGCCACCAGCCAGGTCACCGCCAGGTGCTGCACCCTGCTCAGGCGATCCCAGCCGAAGAAGAACAGGCCGATGAAGGTGGATTCGAGGAAGAACGCCATCAGCCCTTCGATGGCCAGCGGTGCGCCGAAGATGTCGCCGACGTAGTGGCTGTAGTAGGCCCAGTTGGTGCCGAACTGGAATTCCATGGTCAGCCCGGTGGTGACGCCCAGGGCGAAGTTGATGCCGAACAGCTTGCCCCAGAACTTCACCATGTCCTGGTAGACCTGCTTGCCGGTCATCACGTAGACCGACTCCATGATCGCCAGGATGAAGGACAGGCCCAAGGTGAGCGGAACGAACAGGAAGTGGTACATCGCCGTCATGGCGAACTGCAGGCGGGAAAGGTCGACGACTTCTTCCGAGATCATCTCGGCATCTCCTCGGTACGGGGCGGGGATGGGGCTTGCGGAGCGCCGAACAGGTGCGTGCCGACGCGCTGGCTGCCATCGACAGGGACGCTGGGGGCATCGAACCAGAGGGCTTTGATCGCCAGCAGCAGGGCCAGCTTGATCGCCAGGATCACGGCGAGTTCGCGAACCAGGGGGATGCGCCAGGGCGAAGCGGGCTTGTCGGTCATGCAGTCACTCCACGACAACGGCCGGGCTGCCTGAAAGCGGCAGCGCCGTCCTTGATATGAAGCAACAAACGCAGCGGTGATGTGCTGTGGCGGGTTGTCGCAGAAGAGCTCAGGTCGAAAGGGTTCTCTGCTAGGTCCAGCGCTGGCCTGTTCGCGGCTGCGCCGCTGGACGCCTTGATTTACGCGGCTCCCAACCCTTCTTGTAAAAAGCGGGCCCGGACCGCGGAGGGCAGACCGGGCCCGAATCGGGCAACGGATGCGACCTTCGGCCGCAGGGCAATCAACCTTCGAAAGCGAGGCGATCCTTCCAGCGCCGTTCCAGGGTCTGGGTGTCGTGGTCCTTGGGATGGAAACCCGGGCGGTAATAGTCCAGGTAGGGGCCGATCAGGCGGGTGAAGAAGCCGTCGCGGGGGCTCAGCAAGGTCTTCAGCCCATATTTCCACGAGCGCCAGTTGAACAACTGGCCATCCTTGCGCAACAGGTGGAGCTGGAACCAGCCGATCACGCCGAGGAACATCACCGTAGTCAGCAGCATCACGATGACCCGGGTGAAATAGCCGCCGCCGACCGCCTGGTAGACGTCATAGCACACGGCCTTGTGCTCGTTCTCTTCGATGGCGTGCCACATCCACAGCTTGTACATCTTCGGGTCGTCCATCTGCGTGGTGATGTCCTCGCGCCGCAGCAACTGCTCGGCCATGGTCGCGGTGAAGTGCTCGAGGGCGCAGGTGGCGGCCAGACGATGCTTCTTGGTGCTCAGGCGAGTGACCCATTCCAGCAGGACCTTGATCCGTAGCTCCAGGCGCTCCAGATCGATGCCGTGGGCGGCAGCGTATTCGTTGTAGGTGGCGTGTTCCTTGGAGTGCATCGCCTCCTGGCCGATGAAGGCGCTGATGTCCTTCTGCAGTTGCGGATCCTGCACCTGCTGGCGGACGGCGCGCACACTATCGACGAAGAATTTCTCGCCGTAGGGGAACAGCGACGACAGGTTGTTCATGAAATGGCTCATGAAGGGGTCGCCACTCCACCAGTACTTGGGCGTGCTGGTAAAGCTGAAATCCATGCGGCGGACGGGAAAGTTGGCGCGCGGCTGGGCGGCAGTGCTGCTGGCTGTCATTGGGCGAATCCTCTTGTGCGGCCGCTCCCTGGCGGGGGCCATGTTGTTCTTGGCTCGCCAAGACACTGATAACTGTGTCATTGGTTGATGTCATTATTGGGCGGCCGGACAGCCCGGCGCCGCCAACTTAGGTTGGGTCGGGGCGCACCGGACCTCGCGTGGGAACGAATTCATTCGCGATGGGCTGGAAGACGGATTCGCGGATGAATCCGCTCCCACCGTCCGTACCACCCGCATCGCTTTCGTAGGAGCCAGCTCTGCTGGCGAAGCCTTTTTGGCCCTTCGCCCGTTCCTATCCCTCTCGAAACTCTCAAGTGCCCATTCAATAGATGTCGGCTACAGCCACGCCTGGTTCCTGGCAGACGCCCCACTATGCCAAGCAATAGACCTTTCGATTCCGATCTGTAGCAGGGTCGAATAAGTACCTGTGAATTAATAGGCATTTCCCGAGAAAGTAAGAATTTCCTCATGCCTGTAAGTGATTCGATATTCCAGCGTTTTATGTGAAGCGCCCCGTATTTTTTCCCATGTTTTTTCTGAAGCATCGCCGCGCGTAGATAGGGCCTAATGTTTGGGTAAAAGCGTTGATGCGAAATTCGATTTCCGTATTTCTGTGTGCTGGTCTTTTGCTATCAATTGCGACCGGCTGGGCCGATTCCGAAGTGCCCTATGTCAATGAGCGAGCGAACGGAAATTCCGGCGAGCATGACGTTTGCGCCGATGTGAAAAGGTTGCTCGAGGGCCGGACCGCTCAACTGTACTGCACGGAAGAAGACGTGTTTTGCAATGTCGATTGGGAGCCTGGAAGTGGACGAGATAAAAATTATCTTGGAGTGGATATAGATAAGGATGGGAAGTCTGATTTGGTGATGCAGAGTTGTAGTGGGAGTGGTTTTGGTCTGTGTAGTTTGTTTGTGGATAAGTCAAGTGGGGGAGGGTATGAATTTACGGACGAAACATTCTTTTTGTTTAGGAAAGGTGATGAGTATTATCTGATTTTGGGTGAAAGTGTTGATCCTGAGTATAAGAAGTTTGGGAGGCGGAAGCTGTATATTCTTGGCTTGGATGGTGCTGGTCTTGTTTGTGATGAGCTATAGGTGAGAAGAAATTAAATTTCGTGGCTTGTCAAAAAAAGATTATACGGAAAGAGTCGTTTATTTGATTTCTGTAGAGGAGAAATAAGCCATGGCGCTAAAAGGGAGGGAGTTTGGGCGATTGTCGGAGTGGAAGTTGGGCGCCTTGTTTTGCCTGGCATGTAGCACTCAAGCCGTTGCGGGAAGTTGGGAGTTCCATACGGGTGAGGAGGATGAGCTGTGCATCGCCATGCGGGACCGTTTGAACAAGTTGACGATTAGAGACTTGAAAGAGGCACCCGCCAACTCCTGCGCTCCTCTCGCGGTGGTAACTTATCCGGAATTTGAAATGCCGCCCTGGCAGGAGTTGGATGCCAAGCAACATGAGAAGTTGATTTATGAGCTGTTCCGTTTCTTGGACCTGGGTACCGTGGCTTATTTTGGTCGCGCCCGGCCAGGCGCGCTCGATAAGTGGACGGAGATGACCAAGGAACAGCAGGAAAGTTTTAACCAAAGGCGGCGGGAGGAGGCGCACCGTTTTATCGAGCGCGGCGGGCGCTTGCGTGTCTGGCGTACCCGTTTGGTGGAGGATTTTCGCATGTTTTCCTACCGAATCTATGCTGCGCCGGGGCCGCAGACCATTGTTCAGTTGCGTTATCCCGATGAAAGAAGGGAGGTGGCCAATCGTAAGGTCTGCCCGGAGCTTTCAAAGATAGTGGATGCGCCCAGTCATCTCTTTTTTGTCACCGACGATTTGAGTGGGCTCGATTCTCGATTGGGTTATACAGCGGACACTTTGCGCGGTAGTGAGCCGCTATTACTGGATGGCAAGGTAATTTTCCGGGCAGGGGCGGGGCCTACCGTTGTTACGTTAGGTCGGGACGAAGGTTCCGGGCCGTCGGATTTTTGTGAGCTTCACTATTTATCATCAGAGGAGAAATAAGCATGGCGCTGCAATGGAAGGTACTCGGAACACAATTCGATGATGCACTCTATCATGCGATTTTGAAGTTGGAGGCGCCTCGGCAAAACGATCGGCTGAACGGGCTCCTGGTCCAAGTCGATCCGGCTGTATTCAATTTCTTGGGGGAGAAGTAAGCATGGCGCTAAAAGGGAAGATGCTTGTGAAGTTATCGGGATGGAAGTTGGGCGCCTTGTTCTGTCTGGCATGCACTACTCAAGCCGTTGCGGGAAGTTGGGAGTTCCATACGGGTGAAGAGGATGAACTGTGCATCGCCATGCGGGAACACTTGAATAAGTTGACGGTTAGGGATTTGAAAGAAGCGCCTACCAATTCCTGCGCAACGACTGCGGTGCGGAGTTATCCGGAGTTTGAAATTCCGCCTTGGGAGGAGTTGGATGCCAAGCAACATGAGACGCTGATCTATGAGCTGTTCCGCTTTTTAAATCTGGATACTGTGGCTTATTTTGGTCGCGCTCGGCTGGGAGCGCTCGATTTATGGACAGAAATGACCAAGGAACAGCAGGAAAATTTCAATCGGATGCAACTTGAAAAAACTCACCGCTTTATCGAGCGCGGCGGGCGCCTGAGGGTTTGGCGTACCCGTTTGGTGGAAGATTTTGGTATCACCAATGAAATCTATGCTGCTCCGGGACCGCAGACCATCGTTCAGTTGCGTTATCCCGATGAAATAAGAGAGACGGCCAATCGTAAAGTGTGCCCTGAACTATCGCGGGCACCTTATGCTCCCAGTTATCTCTTTTTCGTCACCGACGATTTGGGTGGGCTCGATTCCCGCTTGGGTTATACAGCGGATACTTTGGTTGGGAGTGAGCCGTTGTTGCTGGATGGAAAAATAGTTTTTCGAGCTGGGGCGGGACCAACCGTCGTTACGTTAGGTCGGGATGAAGGTTCCGGACCACATGATTTTTGCTCGCTTCACTACCAATCTTCGGAGGAGAAATAAGCCATGGCGCTGCAATGGAAGGTACTCGGAACACAATTCGATGATGCGCTCTATCATG
>NZ_MUJY01000050.1 GCF_002286785.1 Pseudomonas sp. PIC25
CGAGGTGGTCTTCCTCCACCAAGGCTTGGTCGAAGAGCAGGGACCGCCGCAGCAGGTGTTCGAGAACCCGCAATCGGCGCGCTGTAAACAATTCATGTCCAGCAATCGATAACGGAGCAACAACCCATGCAGAACTATAAAAAGATCCTGCTGGCGGCAGCCGCCACCCTGGCTTTCGGCAGCGCCATGGCCGCCGAAAAGCTGAAGATCGGCACCGAAGGCGCCTACCCCCCCTTCAACCTCATCGATGCCAGCGGCCAAGTGGTCGGCTTCGACATCGAGATCGCCCAGGCCCTGTGCGCCAAGATGAAGGCCGAGTGCGAAGTGGTCACCTCCGATTGGGACGGCATCATCCCCGCTCTCAACTCGAAGAAGTTCGACTTCCTGGTCGCCTCCATGTCCATTACCGAAGAGCGCCAGCAGGCGGTGGACTTCACCGAGCCGTACTACACCAACAAGCTGCAGTTCATCGCCCCGAAGAGCGCTGACTTCAAGACCGACAAGGCCAGCCTGAAAGGCAAGGTGATCGGTGCCCAACGCGCCACCATCGCCGGCACCTGGCTGGAAGACAACCTCGGCGACGTGGTCAACATCAAGCTCTACGACACCCAGGAAAACGCCTACCTCGACCTGTCCTCCGGCCGCCTCGACGGCGTGCTGGCCGACACCTTCGTCAACTGGGAGTGGCTGAAGAGCGACGCTGGCAAGGAATTCGAGTTCAAGGGCGATCCGGTGTTCGACAACGACAAGATCGGTATCGCCGTGCGCAAGGGCGACCCACTGCGTGAGCGCCTGAACACCGCGCTGAAGGAAATCGTCGCCGACGGGACCTACAAGAAGATCAACGACAAGTACTTCCCGTTCAGCATCTACTGATCCACCCGGCCCCGCCTACCCGGCGGGGCCGCCTTCAGCAGTAATCCCCGATGACCCTCGATCTCTACGGATTCGGCCCGGCCCTCGCGGCGGGCACCTTCATGACCATCAAGCTGGCGCTCTCGGCGCTGTCGCTGGGTCTGGTGCTCGGCCTGCTCGGCGCCCTGGCCAAGACCTCGCCCTACAAGCCGCTGCAATGGCTGGGCGGAAGCTATTCGACCATCGTGCGCGGCGTGCCCGAGCTGCTCTGGGTGCTGCTGATCTACTTCGGCACCGTC